>NZ_BSXL01000003.1:0-505552 GCF_030270445.1 Pantoea sp. QMID4
TGATATCAATCCTGCGAGTGCCCACACAGATTGTCTGATAAATTGTTAAAGAGCAGTGCGAACAGTGCGTTAGCGTCCTGTCGCGAGGTGGCGTATATTACGCTTTCCTCCTGCAGAGTCAACCTCTATTTCAGAAGTTTTTCTCCGGCGGCGCAGTCTCCTGTGCCTTTCAACCCGTTTCCCGTTGCCGGTGTGCCGTGTCGATGGAGGCGCATTATAGGGAACGGCTCAGATAGCGCAAGTGCAAATGATAACTTTTTTACTGACCGTTCAATTTGCACTCAAAAGGTATGCTAAATAAGCAAAAACCCCGCAAAAGGGCAAAAAAAACGGGCCAGAGGCCCGTTTTTCGACTCACGTCATTACTGATGTGCAGTAATGACGTCGTTTTCCACATCCATTTCGATGGTTTTGCCTGGCACCAGCGAACCGGCAAGGATCTGCTGAGCCAGCGGGTTCTCAATCTGCTGCTGTATCGCACGTTTGAGAGGTCGTGCACCATAGACCGGATCGTATCCGTTCTCGGCCAGCAGTTTAATTGCATCATCGGAGATGTGCAGCTGATAGCCGCGTTCATCCAGACGTTTATACAGCCGCTGCAGCTGAATCTGCGCAATCGACGCGATGTGTTTTTCAGCCAGCGGATGGAACACCACCACCTCATCAATACGGTTGACGAATTCCGGACGGAAATGCTGTCCGACCACACCCATCACAATATCTTTCATTTCCGGGTAGCTGAGATTGCCGAACCGTTCCTGGATTAAATCTGATCCCAGGTTAGAGGTCATGATCACCACACTGTTACGGAAGTCGACCGTACGACCCTGCCCATCCGTCAGACGCCCATCATCCAGCACCTGCAGCAGAATGTTGAAGACATCAGGATGCGCCTTCTCGACTTCATCCAGCAGAATGACCGAATAAGGACGACGCCGTACCGCTTCGGTCAGATAACCGCCCTCTTCATAGCCGACATAGCCCGGAGGTGCGCCCACCAGCCGCGACACCGAATGTTTTTCCATAAATTCGGACATGTCGATACGCACCATCGCATCGTCACTGTCGAACAGGAAGTTAGCCAGCGATTTACACAGTTCGGTCTTACCTACCCCGGTAGGTCCCAGGAACAGGAAAGAACCAATAGGCCGGTTAGGATCAGAGAGACCTGCGCGACTACGGCGGATGGCATTGGATACTGCTTCAACCGCTTCATCCTGTCCGATGACCCGGCCATGCAGATCCTGTTCCATGCGCAGCAACTTATCGCGCTCACCTTCCATCATTCGTGCTACCGGGATACCGGTCCAGCGCGCCAGCACATCGGCAATCTCCACATCCGTTACGCGGTTGCGCAGTAACTTCATGGTTTTGCCTTCCGCCTGAGTCGCTGCGGCTAGCTGTTTTTCCAGCTCCGGAATTTTACCGTACTGCAGTTCTGACATCTGAGCGAGATCGCCCTGACGACGAGCCTGCTCTAAGTTCAGACGCGCCTGCTCAAGTTCAGCTTTAATATTCTGCGTGCCGGACAGCGAGGCTTTCTCGGTCTTCCACTCATCTTCCAGCTCGGCATATTCGCGCTCTTTCTGGTTCAGCTCAGTTTCCAGCATCTCCAGACGTTTGATACTGGCATCATCCGACTCTTTCTTAAGCGCCTGCTGCTCCAGCTTCAGCTGGATGATGCGGCGCTCAAGGCGATCCAGTGACTCCGGCTTCGAGTCCATCTGCATACGAATGCTGGATGCCGCCTCATCAATCAGGTCAATCGCTTTGTCCGGCAACTGGCGGTCAGCAATGTAACGATGAGACAGAGTCGCCGCTGCGACAATCGCCGGGTCAGTAATCTGCACATGGTGATGCAGTTCGTAACGCTCTTTCAGGCCACGCAGAATAGCGATGGTGTCTTCAACACTCGGCTCAGCCACAAAGACTTTCTGGAAACGACGCTCCAGCGCAGCATCTTTTTCAATGTACTGACGGTACTCATCAAGTGTGGTGGCGCCCACGCAGTGCAGTTCACCACGCGCCAGCGCAGGCTTAAGCATATTACCCGCGTCCATTGCACCGTCCGCTTTACCGGCACCTACCATGGTGTGCAATTCGTCAATAAACAGAATGACGTTGCCTTCCTGCTTCGACAGATCACTCAGCACGCCTTTCAGACGCTCTTCGAACTCACCGCGATATTTCGCCCCGGCCACCAGCGCACCCATATCCAGCGCCAGTACCCGGCGGCCTTTCAATCCTTCAGGGACTTCACCGTTAATGATGCGTTGCGCCAGCCCTTCGACTATCGCGGTTTTACCCACACCAGGCTCACCAATCAGCACCGGGTTATTTTTGGTACGGCGCTGCAGAACCTGGATCGTGCGACGAATCTCTTCATCACGACCAATCACCGGATCGAGTTTGCCCTTCTCGGCACGCTCCGTCAGGTCAATGGTGTATTTTTTTAATGCCTGGCGCTGATCTTCAGCCCCCTGATCGTTCACGTTGTCTCCTCCCCGCATCTGTTCAATCGCACTGCTGATTTTTTCGCGCGTTGCACCCGCTGCTTTAAGCAGATCGGCCAGTGAACCACGTGATTCAAGGGCGGCCAGAACAAATAATTCAGATGAAATGAAGTTATCGTTGCGCTTCTGCGCCAGCTTGTCGCACAGGTTTAATACCCGCACGAGGTCAGATGAGGGTTGTACATCCCCTTCGCTGCCTTCAACTTGTGGCAGGCGATCGATGGCCTGCTCAACCTGAGCGCGTAAGGGGGTAACGTTGACACCCGCAGAAGTCAGTAAAGGTGAAACCGATCCGCCTTCCTGTTTGAGCAATGCGCTCATCAGGTGCAGAGGTTCAATGAATTGGTTGTCGTGTCCCAGAGCCAGGGACTGCGCGTCGGCGAGAGCCAGCTGAAATTTATTAGTAAGACGATCCAGACGCATAATTCCTCCCATTACAGGTCAAAATGCTACTGGAGATTAGATGAGGTCATCCCTCAAAATTTCAAGGTTAATGACCTGAGATTTGAGTAAAAAATACGCTAACTGGACCGTCTTATGGCGTAAGGTTATAACAGCCAGATCAAAGTTGCCATACGCCCGGTGATCCCATCGCGGCGGAAGGAGAAGAAATCGTCGCGCTGCGTAAAGGTACAACGGCTGTCGGCACTGATTGATTTCACGCCTGCTGCCTGCAGTCGCATACGCGCCAGCAGCCCGATATCCGCGTAAAATTTGTCGCCTGAAGGGCGGAAAGCCTGCACGACGCGAGGATCCTGAGCCATAAAGGCCTCACGTACTTCTGCACCGACCTCAAATGCATCCGACCCGATTGCCGGACCCAGCCAGGTATGGATCTGGTCCGGCGGGGAACGAAACTGCGCCAGGGTATTTTCCAGTACACCCGCACACAGTCCGCGCCAGCCAGCATGTGCCGCCGCCACTTCCGTCCCATCCTGCGAACAGAACAGAACCGGCAGGCAGTCAGCGGTCATGATGGCGCAGACGACGCCGGGCTGATCGGTGATACAGGCATCGGCACGTAGTGGCGTACCTCCTCCTGTGGCCAGACGCACAACATCAGTGCCATGAATCTGATCCAGCCACTGCGGCATCGCAGGCAAGCCCGCCTCTTCCATCAGTAACTGTCGGTTACGCGTTACCGTATCCGGATCATCCCCCACGTGACCGCCGAGATTCAGTGCATCCCAGGGCGATGTGCTGATGCCGCCCTGTCGCTGCGTCGAGCAGGCCCGAACGCGTGACGGAGCGGGCCATTGAGGCGTAATCAGATTCATCACCAGTTCATCTGGTCTTTAAATTCTTCGGTGTCTGCTTTTAACGCCGCGATCAGATCAACCATATCCTGCGGAAGCGCCGCATGGAATTCCATTTCAATCCCGCTGATAGGGTGATAAAGACGCAGCATGGTGGCGTGCAGAGCCTGACGATCGAAACCGCGCAGCGTAGTGATAAATGCCTCTGATGCGCCTTTTGGCGGACGCGGACGGCCACCATAAAGCGGATCGCCCACCAGCGGATGGCTGATGTGAGACATATGCACACGGATCTGGTGAGTACGACCCGTTTCCAGCCGCAGACGCAGACGGGTATGCGCGCGGAAGTGCTCCATAATGCGGTAATGTGTCACCGCTGGCTTACCCATCGGGTGAACCGCCATGTGGGTGCGTTTGGTTGAGTGACGACTGATAGGCTGTTCAACCGTGCCGCCCGCCGTCATATTACCAATCGCGACCGCTTCATATTCACGAGTGATTTCGCGACGTTGCAGCGAGTCCACCAGATGCGTCTGAGCCGGTACAGTTTTCGCCACCACCATTAAACCGGTGGTATCTTTATCCAGGCGGTGTACGATGCCCGCGCGTGGCACATCCATAATCGCCGGATAGTGATGAAGTAAGGCGTTGAGTACCGTGCCATCCGGATTACCGGCGCCAGGATGAACCACAAAGTCGCGTGGTTTGTTGATGACAATAATGTCTTCATCTTCATAAACAATGTCGAGTGGCAGATTTTGCGGTTCCCAGCGCTGTGCCTCTTCGATCTCAGCGTCAATCGCGACCAGCTCGCCGCCCAGCACTTTTTCTTTAGGTGTGTCGACTATGACGCCGTTTACTGTTACGCGACGGTCGAGGATCCACTCTTTTATGCGGGAACGTGAATAATCAGGGAACAATTCCGCCAAAGTCTGATCTAAGCGTTGTCCGAGTTGTGATTCGGATACCGTTGCGGTGAGTTGAACTTGTTGTGCCATATACAGCTTCTTCGTTAACGTTGGGTTTTCACGGCGATGCCGTTTAATATAATGTGCTATCGTACCTGGTCATTACCGGGAGCTATACGGACAGCTTCCGCCATAACATTTGAGGATAATCACTTCGTCATGACGCGTATGAAACATCTGGTGGCTGCTGCCACACTGAGCCTGGCACTTGTTGGTTGTTCCGGCTCAAATGACGCGGTACCGGACAGCCCGCCTTCTGAAATCTATGCTACAGCGCAGCAAAAGCTGCAGGACGGTAACTTTAAAGCCGCGATTAAGCAACTGGAAGCGCTGGATAATCGTTATCCGTTCGGTCCTTATTCGCAGCAGGTGCAGCTGGATTTAATCTACGCGTACTATAAAAATGCCGATCTGCCCCTGGCACAGGCTGCCATTGCCCGCTTTATGCGTCTTAATCCTACACATCCGAACATTGACTACGTCATCTATATGAAAGGTCTGACGGACATGGCGCTGGATGACTCAGCACTGCAGGGCTTCTTTGGTATCGATCGTTCTGACCGCGATCCGACGCACGCTCATGATGCCTTCCGCGACTTCTCCCAGCTGCTGCGCAGTTACCCGAACAGTCAGTATGCAGCCGACGCTCAGAAACGTCTGGTTTATCTGAAAGACCGCCTGGCGAAATATGAGCTGTCAGTGGCGCAATTCTATACTAAGCGTGAGGCGTATGTCGCGGTTGTTAACCGGGTAGAAGGTATGATGCGCGATTATCCGGATACTCAGGCAACACACGATGCGCTGCCGCTGATGGAAAATGCTTACCGCAATCTGCAGCTGAACGCTGAAGCAGACAAAGTGGCCAAAATCATTGCAGCGAACAAAGGCTGATAGCCCGATAGTTTTTCAGCCATAAAAAAAGCAGCCTGCGATGGCTGCTTTTTTTTGCTCAAAGAACAGTCAGAAGTGGATCTGATGCCAGCGAGCTATCTCATCAAGCATGCCGTGTTAATCGTTTCGCTTCAAGCCATTTCAGCCAGTTTCTCAGCCTTTCTCACAGAATGTCGTGACTGACAAAAAGTGACATTTTTTCGTGACCGAAATCGCACATTCAACGCTTTTTCGCGCTATGCTGAAAAGACCAAGACGGAAATGACAGAGAGGTAAGAACGATGATTCTGAACATTACCAGTAAACAAATGGAGATCACTCCGGCAATCCGAAGCCATGTTGAAGACCGTCTCGCCAAGCTCGAAAAATGGCAAACTGACCTGATTAACCCGCATATTGTCCTGTCCAAAGAGCCCAAAGAATTCGTGGCTGACGCCACCATTAACACACCTAACGGGACTCTGGTGGCCAGCGCCAAGCATGATGATATGTACACCGCGATCAACGATTTGATTGCGAAGCTCGAACGTCAGCTGAATAAAGTTCAGCATAAGTCTGAAGCACGCCGCGCCAGTGCCAGCGTAAAAGATATTATCCCCGCCGACGAAGAGTCCTGAGTTTGTTAACGCGCCTTCGGGCGCGTTTTTTATTGACAGCTTTTAAGCAGTACGGTTACTCTCAGGTCACTCTCTTTTCGGACATTCCCATGAAACTTGATCTGTTTTTCTTCGCTTTCTTTTTTACCTTCCCCTGAACGGGAGGCCATTCGTCGTGTGAAAATGAAAGCGAAGACGAACAACGAAGCCTCCCAACCGGGAGGCTTTTTTATTGGATAGCATACAGGTGAGCCCTATGAATCCCGACAATCCATTGCTGGCGCTACGCGATAAGATCAGCGCAGTGGATAAAAAACTTCTGACGCTGCTGGCCGAGCGTCGTCTGCTGGCAGTGGAAGTCGCGCAAGCGAAACTGGCAACGCATCGCCCGATTCGCGATGTGGAGCGCGAACGTGCGCTACTGGAGAATCTGATTGTGCTGGGTAAAGCGCATAAACTGGATGCGCACTACATCACCCGCCTGTTCCAGCTGGTCATCGAAGATTCCGTGCTGACTCAGCAGGCACTGCTGCAGAAAAACCTCAACCATCCCCATGCGCATGCCGCCCGCATCGCTTTCCTTGGTCCGAAAGGCTCTTACTCACACCTTGCCGCACGCAACTACGCGTCACGTCATTTCGACAGCATGGTGGAGTGTGGCTGCCTGAAGTTTCACGACATCATCAAGCAAGTGGAAAATGGCGTGGCCGATTACGCGGTGATGCCGATTGAGAATACCAGTTCGGGCTCTATTAACGACGTCTACGATCTGCTGCAACAGACCAGCCTCTCTATCGTGGGCGAGCTGACATTACCTATCGACCACTGCGTGCTGGTGAATGGCCCTACCGCTCTGCAGCAGATTGAGACGGTGTACAGCCATCCTCAACCCTTCCAGCAGTGCAGCCAGTTCATTAACCGCTTCCCGCACTGGAAAATCGAATATACCGAGAGTACCGCGGCAGCGATGGAGAAAGTGGCAGCGATCAACTCACCTAAGGTGGCAGCGCTGGGTAGTGAAGCCGGTGGTGAGCTCTATCAGTTGCAGGTGCTGGAACGTAATCTGGCCAATCAGCAGCATAACCATACCCGCTTTATCGTGCTGGCCCGTAAACCCATTGAGGTATCGGATCAGGTCCCGGCGAAAACCACGCTGATCATGGCAACCGGCCAGCAGGCGGGTGCGCTGGTCGATGCGCTGCTGGTTCTGCGTCAGCACAATCTGATTATGAGCAAGCTGGAGTCCCGCCCGATTAATGGCAATCCGTGGGAAGAGATGTTTTACATTGATGTGCAGGGCAATCTGCAATCAGAGCGGATGCAGCAGGCACTTCAGGAATTGCAAACAATGACCCGTTCTCTGAAAGTTCTGGGCTGCTATCCCAGCGAGAATGTGGTGCCAGTTGACCCTGGCGAATAATAAGAAAAGAAAAAAGGCATCCGGTTGGATGCCTTCTTCATCTATGGACGGCTGTCATTGGCCGAACGCAGCAGGCTGCGACTTTCCACCAGGAAGCGTTTCGCGTGATCGCCAAACCACTGCTCTACCCGGTTAAAGCTGGCAATAAACGCCTGCTTGTCACCCTGCTCCAGCAGTGCAATCGCTTCACCAAACCGCTGGTAATAGCGTTTGATCAGCGCCAGATTGCTCTCAGATGACATGATGATATCCGCATAAAGCTGCGGGTCCTGCGCGAACAGCCGTCCCACCATCGCCAGTTCCAGCCGGTAAATCGGCGACGAGAGCGCCAATAGCTGATCGAGATTGACGTTCTCTTCAGCTAAATGCAGCCCATAGGCAAAGGTGGCAAAGTGGCGCAGCGCCTGTATAAAAGCCATGTTCTGGTCATGCTCAACCGCGCTGATACGGTGCAGACGCGCACCCCAGACCTGAATCTGCTCCAGGAACCATTGATACGCTTCCGGCTCTCTTCCATCACACCAGACCACTACCTGTTTTGCCAGGCTGCCGCTGTCCGGGCCAAACATCGGATGCAGCCCCAGCACAGGACCGTTATGAGCGGCCAGCATCGCCTGCAGAGGCCGGTTTTTCACTGACGCCAGATCCACCAGGATACAATCTTCAGGCAGTGGCGGCAGCTGAGCAATGACCTGCTCGGTCAGATGAATCGGCACACTGATGATCACCATGCCGGCATCACCAAGCAGTGACTCAGCCTGTGGCCAGTCCTCTTTATCCAGCGTTTTGACCGTATAGCCTGACAGCCCCAGCATTTTTTCAAACAGTCGGCCCATCTGGCCTTTTCCACCGACGATTACCACCGGGCGCAGTTCAGGACAGAGGGTTTTAAAGCCTTTGTCATTTTCGCTGGTATAGGATTCGCGCATCACACGACGCAGCACATCTTCAATCAGATCCGGCGGCACACCCAGGGCTTCAGCTTCTTTGCGACGAGAAGCCAGCATAGACGCTTCCCGTTCAGGGACATAGATAGGCAGACCGTAACGGCTCTTGACCTCCCCTACTTCCGCTACCAGTTCCAGCCGTTTAGCCAGCAGATCCAGTAGCGCTTTATCAACACTGTCAATTTGATCGCGTAATGCGGTCAGTTCAGCCATCATTGCTCTTACACCTCTTGTGACAGACGCGCCGACAGCACTCCCTGCAGATCCTGATGCATCTCACGCAGCAACGTTTCGGTCACTTCCCAGTTGATGCAGGCATCAGTTACGGAAACGCCATACTTCATTTCGCTGCGTGGCTGTTCAGAAGACTGGTTACCCTCATTGATATGGCTTTCCAGCATCAGACCAATGATTGAACGGTTACCGTCTTTGATCTGCGCAATAGCGGATTCCGCTACGCCAGGCTGACGGCTGTAGTCTTTGTTCGAATTGCCATGGCTGCAATCTATCATTAAGGCTGGACGCAGTCCCGCTTTGAGCATCTCTTTTTCACACTGCGCGACATCTTCAGGACCGTAGTTCGGCGCTTTGCCACCACGCAGAATCACGTGACCGTCCGGATTGCCCTGCGTCTGCAGCAGGCAGACCTGACCAGCCTGATTGATCCCGACAAAACGGTGCGGCATTGCAGCAGCACGCATGGCGTTGATTGCCGTTCCCAGACTGCCATCGGTGCCGTTTTTAAAGCCGACCGGCATCGACAGGCCCGAGGCCATTTCTCGGTGCGTCTGAGATTCTGTCGTCCGTGCGCCAATGGCAGACCAGCTGAACAGGTCGCCCAGGTATTGCGGGCTATTCGGATCCAGTGCTTCAGTCGCTAGCGGCAGGCCCATTTCAACCAGGTTCACCAGCAGCTGACGCGCTATGTGCAGACCCGCTTCCATATCAAACGAGTTATCCATGTAAGGATCATTAATCAGCCCTTTCCAGCCGACAGTCGTACGAGGCTTTTCAAAATAGACGCGCATCACGATATAAAGCTGATCTTTCAGCTCTTCAGAAAGAGTTTGCAGACGACGAGCATATTCAAGCGCCACTTCGGTATCGTGAATCGAGCAGGGTCCGCACACCACCAGCAGACGCGGATCGCGGCCGGCAATAATGTCAGAGATAGTCTGGCGGGACGCCGCGACCTGATCCTGCTGTTCAGTAGTCAGTGGAAACTTCGCTTTCAGCTCTTCAGGTGTAATGAGTACCTGTTCACCGGCGATATGCACATTGTTCAGCGCGTCTTTTTGCATGATGGCGATCCTTTAGCTCGTATTAGCTGATTGTGGCTCCTCATTGAGGAATGCAAATACTGTATCACAGGCAATACACAGCGCAATATTATATGTACACATTTATTACCACAGATCAAACACTGCGAAGCTTACTAATAAAATAATCTTATAATTCATGACTATAATTAAAAAACACACAAAACGGCGAGTCATCGTTGTGTAATTATATGTTTACACATGCGTGTGTTGCGTTTCTGCTCCCCACAGGCAGAATGAAAGAATTATTCTGTTAAAACTGAGAGAGTTATGTGCCCATCGCTACAGAAAATTTATCTGCGACCGTTTGAGCTCAGTGACATAGCGACATTTACTGCTGCGGTTAATGCCTCTCTGGACAGCCTGATCCCCTGGATGGTCTGGGCGCATCACGATTATCAGCCTCACGAAGCAGAAAGCTGGATCCGCTTTACTCACTGGCAGCGGATGAAGGAGGAAGCAGAAGAGTTTGCGATTGTCGATCAGCATGACCGGCTGCTGGGAGGCGCAGGCATACGCTTTGCCCGTCATCCGGGTGACACCAGCGCAATTGGCTACTGGGTTCGCAGTGACGCACAGCGTCAGGGGATCGCGAGCCGCGCGGTAGCAAAGCTGCTGCCGCTCGGATTTTCACACCCGGAGACACGGGTGATTGAAATTCTGGCCGCTGAGGATAACCTGGCTAGTCGGGGCGTAGCGCAGAAGTGCGGTGGCCAGTTTATTGGCTGCCGCTATGGCCTGATCGTATTAAAGGCGGGGCCGGTGAATACCGCGATTTATCATTTTCAGCGGCCGGATGCCGGTTAACTGCTGCCATCTGGCTTCCATCAGAAAAAAAAGGGGCTGGCAGATGCCAACCCCTTGTTTGCTATTAACTTTCAGATGTCGCGTTAGCGATACCTTAGTTAAGACGCTTTTTCAAGACACCATTGATACAAAAGGTTTTTATATATAAAACAGTTAGTTATTCCTATCTCTGGTGCAACCAAATGCTGACACGTACATGCTGAGTAGTCAATTTGTGGACATCAAACTTGTTAGGGGGTTAAGCGCTGCTGCTTCTTCTAAATGGTCAGGAGCGAAGTGAGCATACTTCATGGTTTCGCGGATGTTAGCGTGACCCAGTATTCTTTGCAGCACCAAAATATTGCCACCGTTCATCATAAAATGGCTGGCAAAAGTGTGCCGGAGCACATGAGTTTTTTGGCCTTCTATAAGCTGGATAGTTGTAGTAGCCAGCATCTTTTTGAAGTCCTGATAGCATGGCTTAAACATCCTGCCCTGTCGTTCCTTCAACTCGTCATAAAGCCATTGCTGGATAGGGACCGTTCTGTTCTTGCCGCCTTTGGTTTTAAAGAATGAAAGTTTATTGGGTGATAGCTGTGAACGGGTCAGGGATTCCGCTTCAGTCCAGCGCGCCCCAGTAGCCAGGCAAACTTTACATATCATTTTTAGGTCTGGCTTTCCGTAAAGCTCGCAGCCATTCAGAAGTTCAGTGATCTGCTTTAAGGTAAGCCAGGACATTTCCTTTTCATCTTCCCGAAACGTCCTGACTCCTTCCAGTGGGTTAGGTAAAGACCATTCCCCTAAACGCTTTAGCTCATTGAAAACAGCGGCAAGATAGTTTTGTTCTCTATTAACCGTTATAGGCTTTACTTTCCACTTTGATTGGTCATCGTGATAGCCGTTAGAAATCTCGCCTTTAAGGCGACGATCACGATAATGCGCCCAATCTTTGGCAGTCAGTTGAGAAGCTATTGGGTCTCCTAATCCGGCACACACAATATCTAATTTTGCCTTCCGCGATTTGACGGCCTTAAGTGACTGCCCGTGCAAAGAGTCCCAAAGTGTGATTAATTCGCTGAGCTTGCGGCGATCCTCCTTCTCTTTTATCCACGGTCTGTTTTCGGCCTCCGCACGGGTGTAATCTTCAAAAGCTACCGCTTCACCTTTCGTTGCAAAGGATTTGCGGACACGGCGACTGCCACGGCCATCTAAATAAAAGTCAGCTAACCATTCACCAGAGGGTATTTTTTTGATTGCCATTTAACCAACCCAAAGATTTATATTGAATCTATAACGAAACCATCAATGAATATTATTCACCTATCTAATTTTTTTGATTATAAAGTTTACGTTACCTTTCGGTATCACATCTGATACTGAGCATTCAAAGGATGCGGACTCACTTGAAAGCTTTAATTTATTCCCCGGAAGTCGGATGACATCATAAATATCTAAAACTCCATCAATACTAATAAGCCACATCCCATTACTTATAGTTTGAGAAGAAGTATCTAAGCAAAATATGTCACCGCTTTTATCTACTGCGATTTGATCATTAATATTTCCCAAAAATAACGATGCGTCGCCTAACCAATAACCAGTTTCAACTAACTGACCATTTGTTAAGTAATACTTGTGAACTTTAAGTGTTTCGTCATCATCCCTCGCTTGTGAAAAATCCTCTGGATACATTGAGCCGTAACCAGTAGCGAGCCAATATAGTGATACGCCTGTATCAAGTGCACATGCGATTACTACTTCGCCGGGAAAGTGTTCTCTTCTCAGCCAGGCACTCATCGTGCCAGAGGGGATACCTAAATGCTCACCCAGCTGCTTCTGCATAGTAAAACCATATGCATCCATCAGCCTTTTAAGTACGACCTTTCCACCTGATGACTGCATAGCTTCAAGTAAACGTTCGCCAGTGATTGAATGGCTGGCGCTTGCCTTCCGTTCTACTTTTGCATCATCACCATTTACGAGCCATCTTACATCTGCACCTGTATCAAGGGCGCACATCACTATGTAATCGCCGGGCAGCTTGCCGCGTTTAATCCAGTTATGAACTGTTCCCACAGGTATTTTTTTAAGTTCGGCATAAGCCTGCTGCGTTCTAACCCCATAAGAAATAAGCATTCTTGTGAGAATCTCACGTACATTTTCAAACACGCCGCTCATAAACCCCCTTAAAAAGCCAATTGGATCGTTTACAACAGATCAATTGACCAGTATTATCCCTACCAAGTTAACAAATGCACGCCAATGCACCAGACACACTACTAACAGGAGATAATCACGTATGAGTCCTCAAATTACAATACCGAGCGGTCCCGATCTGATGACATATGAGCAGTTCGCACAAGCTTATGGCTACAGCCTTCGTACCGTGAAACAGATGGTTGAAGACGGTGATCTGCTTGTTATGCCACGTAAAAAAATTGGTGGTGCTGCACGCATCAACATGGTTGCCTTCCGCGCGCGTTTGCTCGCTCAAGGTGTCAATTGCCGTTACGTCGCTGCGTAACAACTTAATTATTTAAGTTGAGCAAAGGAATGACCATGTTTGATTTCAAGACTTCCACCCATAATGACTTTGACGAAGCGTGCCGCAAGTTTGCGCTTACTCATAATATGACTGAGCTGGCTCAGCGCGCAGGGATGAAGGTGCAGACCCTTCGCAACAAGCTGAACCCAGAACAAGTCCATCAGCTAACCGTTCCTGAAGTGCTGCTACTGACCGATTTGACAGAAGACGCAACGCTGATGGATGGGATGCTGGCGCAACTTCACTGCCTGCCATGCGTGCCAGTAAATGAGCACGCCGCTGAAAAGTTTTCTGCTTATGTGCTCAATGCTTCTGCTCAGGTCGGAACCCTTGCTGCCAGTGCTGCTAATCACGCCAGCATTACCACCTCATGCCGTCGCGGAATTGTTGAAGCTGCTAATACCGGCATTCGCTGCATGATGCTGGCGGCTCTCGCTGTTCAGAGTCGCGTTCACTCTAACCCTGCGCTGTCAGGTACTGCTGACGTGTTAAGCGGTATCGGTGCATCAATCGGTATGGTCTGAGATATGGCGTTTTCAGTGGCTCCGCTTCTGAAGCGGCAAAGCCCGTCCCACGCATACGGCCACGGCTGGATTGCGGCAGATAAGGGCAGACGCTGGCACCCGGCAATTTCACAGGCCGAACTGCTGGCAGGTTTAACGGGTAAGAGGAAAGAATCATGGGTTACAAAGCTGAGAGTATCACTGTTCAGATGAACGCGGGGCAGCGTGCAAGTGCGCTTAATCATATCTCTGCGCTTCGTACCATGATGTACGGCGATTGCAGCCACGAACTCAAACGCTTTATCGCAGATATGCGTAATAAGCGCGATCACCAGGCTGAACAAAATGGCCGCGCACTAAGCGCACTATTCTTCCTGGCAAATATCAGCAAAGAACGTCACAGCGTTGATTTCAGTGAACTGACGAGTGACGAATTAACGGCGCTGATTAGCGCGATGAATCACTTAAAGGCAGTCGTGAGTTTATTTCCAAAGAATCTGACGTTACCTAATTAATTAACCCAACGAAATTAAATGGCGTAAACCCGCCGGGCATTTTTTTGCCCGAATTCAGGAGAAAGAGAAATGCGAAATATCCAGACCCGTAATTTTAAAGCAGACGAAGACGCGCTTAATGCCTTGCTGAGCAAGGCCAAAACTGAGCAGCGTTCTGATGATGCGCTGTCCGTTTCTATCCGCCTGGCCGCGCTGGCAATTCATGCCCGCAAACAGGAAATGTCAGCGGCGGAAATCATCGAGCTTCTGGACAAAGAAGCAGAACGCTTTGAGAACCAGGCGAAGGAGCTGCACTGATGGCTGATTCAATGGACATGGTACAGCAGCGCGTACAGGAAGAGCTGGCGCGCAATCTGGCTAACGCTACTCACCGCCCGACAGGGGCGAGTGAGTTTTTCTGCATGTCGTGCGGCGAAGAAATACCGGATAAGCGCCGCCGCGCACTGCCGGGCGTTTCCCTCTGCGTGACCTGCAAAGAAATCAGTGAGCTGAAAAGCGTGCATTACAAAGGGGCGGCATTATGAAAACCATCCTGAAATGGGCCGGCAGCAAGTCCGGCCTGATGCCTGAGCTGATTAAGCACCTGCCTGCAGGTGATCGTCTGGTTGAGCCGTTTGCCGGTTCCTGTGCCGTTATGATGAACACGGATTACCCTGCCTATCTGGTGGCGGATGTTAATCCTGATCTGATTAACCTTTATCGTCAGGTTAAAGAGCATACCCGCCCGTTTATTGTCGTGGCGTTATCGCTCTTTAATCAGAACAAAACGGAAGAGAATTATTATCAGGTCCGCGAAGACTTTAACTTCAACGCGGCACTGCCACTGCTGGAACGTGCTGCGCAATTCCTATACCTGAACCGCCACGGCCACCGTGGCCTTTGCCGCTATAACAAGCGCGGCGAATTCAATAATCCTTACGGCTATTACAAACAGCCATATTTCCCGCTGGCCGAAATCGAGGCTTTTGCCCTGAAGGCACAGCGCGCAACGTTTGAGTGCCAGGGTTACAGCGAAACATTGGGAATGGTCCGTGCCGGTGATGTCGTGTACTGCGATCCGCCGTATCACGGCACGTTCACCGCTTATCACACCGATGGATTCAGCGACGATGATCAGCATTCACTGGCCTGCATCCTGCTGGGTATCTCTGAGCGCAACCCGGTGATCGTTTCAAATAGCGACACCCTGTTTACACGCAGTATCTTCCGTGAATTTGACCTGACAAAAGTCACTGCCGCCCGCTCTATTGGCGTGGCCGCCGGTGAAGGCAAGCGCGCGTCCGAAATCATCGCAGTGCGTCACATGAGTCTGGCGGTGTAATGACTCAGGCTTTCGCATACCCCTGGAACGCCCCTAAAAAGGCAATAAATCCACAGCTGGACCCGGCGGAAGTTGCGCCGGTGTCCGCGCTTTCAAACCTGATCAGTCTTTATGCTGCAGATAACGAGCAGGAGCAGCTGCGCCGTGAGGCAATGAGTGATGAGGTTTGGGACCGCTACTTTTTCAACGAGTCCCGCGATCCTGTCCAGCGCGAAATTGTGCAGGACAGAATTGTCAGTCGGGCAAAGATGGCCCGCGAACAGCAGCAACACAATCCCGATTTGGTTATCGTGGCCGATGTCAGCGCCCAGCCTTCGCACATCAGCAAGCCACTTATGGAGCGCGTTAAGTTTTTCCATAATCTCGGCAGGCCGCAGGCTTATTCCCGTTATCTGCGCGAAACCATCCGCCCCTGCCTTGAAAGGCTGGCCCGCGTGCGCGAAAGCCAGAGTTCAGCCTCCTTCCGGTTTATGGCCGGTCATGACGGGCTGGACGGCCTGCTGGCGTTGCCTGAAATGAACCAGAATCAGGTCAAGCGTTTATCAACGCTGGTCGCTGCGCACATGAGCATGTGTCTGGATAAGGCCAGCGACCATCTGTTCGTCAGTGACGACGTGACGCCGGAGCAGGTCCGCCAGGCATGGGAACTGGTTGCGGCTGAAGCGATGCGTCTGGACGTAATCCCCCCGGCCTTTGAGCACCTGCGTCGCAAAAAGCGCCGACGCAAACCTGTGCCTTATGATCTGATCCCGCCCTCGCTGGCACGTATGCTCTGCGCGGACTGGTGGTATCGCAAGTTATGGCAGCTGCGTTGTGAATGGCGTGAAGAGCAGCTGCGCGCTGTCTGCCTGGTCAATAAAAAAGCATCCCCCTACGTCAGCTTTGAAGCGTTGATCCATAAGCGTGAGCAGCGCAGGAAGTCTCTGGAGTTCTTCCGCTCACATGAGCTGGTCAGCAATGAAGGCGATACGCTGGATATGGAAGATGTGGTGAATGCCAGTAGCAGTAACCCGGCACACCGCCGTAATGAAATGATGGCCTGCGTTAAGGGGCTGGAGCTTATCGCGGAAATGCGCGGCGACTGCGCCGTGTTTTACACCATCACCTGCCCGTCACGTTTCCACGCAACGCTTAACAACGGCAGGCCGAATCCAAAGTGGACCACGGCCACCGTTCGCCAGAGCAGTGATTATCTGGTCGATATGTTTGCCGCCTTCCGCAAGGCCATGCATAAAGCCGGAATGCGCTGGTATGGCGTGCGGGTTGCTGAGCCGCATCATGATGGCACCGTACACTGGCACCTGCTGTGCTTCATGCGTAAAAAGGAGCGCCGTTCAGTCACCGCACTGCTGCGGAAATTTGCCATTCGCGAAAATCGCGAAGAGCTTGGCAACAATACCGGGCCACGCTTTAAAGCTGAACTCATCAACCCGCGCAAAGGTTCACCGACCAGTTATATCGCTAAATACGTCAGTAAAAATATTGATGGCCGTGGCTTGGCTGATGAAATCAGTGCAGAAACAGGTAAATCACTGCGTGACAGCGCAGAGAACGTCGGGGCGTGGGCGTCACTTCATCGCGTTCAGCAGTTCCGCTTCTTTGGCATTCCGGGCCGTCAGGCTTACCGGGAACTGCGCCTGCTTGCCAGTCAGGCGCTGAGAAATCAGAGCGATAAAAAAGCAGGTGCGCCGGTGCTTGAAAACGCGCAGCTCGACGCCGTGCTGGCCGCAGCAGATGTGGGCTGCTTTGCCACCTACATCATGAAACAGGGCGGCGTACTGGTTCCACGTAAACATCACATCGTCAGAACCGCTTACGAGCTTAACGACGAGCCAACCCCTTACGGCGATCACGGCACCCGCATTTATGGCATCTGGTCCCCGTTAGTGGCTGGCCGCATCTGCACGCACGCAACGAAGTGGAAAATGGTTCGTAAGGCCGTTGACGTTCAGGAGGCGACAGCCGACCAGGGCGCTTGCGCCCCTTGGACTCGTGGCAATAACTGTCCCCCTGATGAAAAACTGAACATTTCAGGGGGCAATCCGGTATCTGTTGAACCTATAGAGCCAGTTGAAACGCCTCTGTATGGTCCGGCAGATTTCTACAATATGACCAGAAAGCAGCGCCGGGAACTGCTGGCGCGTCTCCGGGTGGTGAAGCCGCGCCAGAAAAAAAGTTATAAGCAGGAAATTGACGACGATCAGCGGGCGCTTTTGGTAGCGGAGTTACAGGTAAGAGGATTTACAGGTAAGGAAATGGAAATAAATCTGCTTCTGGCCAGTGGCAGTATCAGTTCTGGCGCGGGGATGAGAATTTTTTACCGGAACGGGCGGCTGCAGGAAGACGATAAGTGGCGTCAATGGATCTGAACTAATAAAGCTGGCATAAGCGAAGCCGCTAACGGCAGGTAATAAACGCTTTATCCAATCAAAATAACAGCTTGGAATCGCTGGAAATCGTAGTTTTCATTTTCAGATTAGGACCGATTGAAGGAAAAAACATTTCACATTTCGTAACGCATCTACTACTGTATGGTTATACAGTCTTTAGAGTAAAGGGAGGGATAAATGGACACTCAAGATTTGGCACCGATAAACCGTAAGATGGCTTGCGTTCAGTTCATTGCTGAGGTGTCGCTTATAGCGAATTGCAAGCAATCTGATATGAAACTGGCGATGAGTATCATCGCTGAGTTAGCGCATTCGAGCTGTGAAAAAGTCCCCGACGATGAGATTTTTTACGCTGCGGAATAGCCTGAGTCCACAGCCAGGCATATTGATAACGTTGCTGGCGGCAAAATTTTTTTTGGCGCTGGCAAGGTTGAACAACGAGTACCGCGAGGCGTTAGGCGATGGCCGGAAGCGATTCAAATTTTCAGGTAGTTTACAGGGGCGAAAACCTGACTGATTATGCGCTTGGCGGATTGGTTTTCTTTCAGCGGCCTAAAGAGAACGGCGGCGGTTTCTGGCTTGGCCGGACGTATGATAGGGTTTTCTGGTTTGAGATCTCAGCCCCTGTCTCTCTTTCGCAGGGTCTGCTTTACCTGCAGGCGATGAACAATCCTCTCCAAGTGGACAGGGAATATACGTCACTAGATAACAATCTATCCCTGTTCTGACTCTTTGCGCTTGAGTGCATTTCTATGCTGTATTATTTCTTAACTACAAATGCCTTCAAGTTAGCTTTGCCGCAAAATCATGTCTCATTTATAATCATCAGATGTTATTCTGAATCAAATTTAGTAAGTTGATTTATAAGGATTTTATGAAAGCGATAGATCTCTTCTGTGGCGCAGGCGGCTTAACCGTTGGTCTCAAAATGGCTGGCTTTGATGTAGTTTCGGCTGTTGAAAAGGAGCCTATTGTTTCTGAAACTTACCTAATGAATCATCCTGATGTTTCGCTACTAACTGGTGATATAAGGGAACTAGATCCTCTTGAAATCATGCAAGGTCTGGATTTGCAGCCTGGACAGTTAGATTTGCTTGCAGGATGTCCCCCGTGTCAAGGTTTTTCAAGTCTAAGAACAAGAAATAAAAACCCTTCTGTTAACGATGAAAGGAATGATTTAATTTTTTCGTTTTTGGATTTTGTTAAATGCTTTTTACCGAAAGTAGTGATGTTAGAAAATGTCCCGGCATTAGCCAAAGATTATCGTATAAAGGTTTTTGGAGATGAATTGAAAGCACTCGGCTATTTCATCGACTCAAATTCCGTTGCTATAGAAGACGCTTCTTTCTTTGGAGTCCCCCAAAGAAGAAGACGTATGGTTATGTTAGCCTCAAGATTAGGCAACTTGCCACGAGCAGAAAAAAATGGTGATAAAGTTACAGTTAAAGATGCTATCGGAAGCCTTCCATTGCCGGAATTAAGCGACGATGTATTACATAACATTAAAGAAAATAGAACAGAAAAAGTAAAAAAAATCATAAGCTTAATTCCAAAGGATGGAGGAAGCAGAGCCGATTTGCCGTATGAATATTGGCTTCCTTGCCATAAGAAATATCCTGACGGATTTAGAGACGTCTATGGTCGTATGAAATGGAATGCTGTATCACCCACTATAACAAGTGGATGTACGAATCCATCTAAAGGTAGATTTCTTCATCCTACACAGGATAGAGCAATCACATTAAGAGAAGCTGCTTTACTACAGACGTTTCCATCAGACTATTACTTTCCAATTATTCATGGAAAAGATAAAGCAGCCCTCATGATTGGTAATGCTTTACCACCCGAATTTATAAAACGACATGCTGAAGTAATAAAAAAACATCTCTTTGAATTAGGACAATAAAATATGGATAACTCTCTATTTCTAAGCTTTCACGGACGTATAATTGACCACTTGGGCATTCAAATGTATCAAAGCCCAACAGCAGCTATTGCGGAGATGGTTTCTAATTCATGGGATGCTGATGCTACTGAAGTCAATATTACCTTGCCAACACATGAAGATTTTTCCATTACAATAAAAGATAATGGTATTGGTATGACTCAGGATGAATGCCAGAATAAATTTCTTACTGTTGGATATGACAAACGAAAACATAATGCTAAAATTCTTTCGAGAGATCTTAAACGTCCATTGATGGGCAGGAAAGGTATTGGTAAATTTGCTGGATTTGGTATTGCGTCCGTTATAACTGTTACAACGATCAGTAAAGATACTGGTGAAAAGACTTCATTCGTACTCGATATTGATAAAATACGTGATTCATCTAATGACGATTATATTAGTACTTCGAAGCTTACCATAGATCTTATAGATAGAGTTGAACCTAATGATGAGCTAAAAGCTAATCACGGAACAATAATAAAATTGACGGGGCTAAAAATCCAGCGCTTGATTTCTGCTGATTTTTTTGCAACATCAATGGCACGGCGTTTTTCAGTTAATGCTGCTGCTGCAAATTTCTTTGTGAGTGTAGATGGAAATATTATTCCAACTGAAAACTTCCTAATAAAATCTGAAATGTCTTTCCCTAAAGATTACCGGCCAAATGAAAAACCTGAAGGTCTTACAGAGATAGACCAGGATGGCTGGGGTACTGAAATGATAGGTGAACATAAAATAAAATGGAGGGTTTTCTTCTTAAACGAAACTATCAAAGAAGAAGAACTACAGGGGATTTCTATATTCTCCCATGGAAAGCTTTCTCAAAGGCCTTTCATGTTTAACCTAACGGGCGGATTACCAAGCCAGAATGGCCCGGAATATATGACTGGAGCAGTCATAGCGGACTATCTCGACGAGTTTGAAGTAGATGTCATTTCAACAGAGCGCCAAAGATTAAATTGGGGCCATCATCACTTAGCGACACTGGAGGAGTGGGGTAAATCGCGTATCCGAAATTTGTTAAGAATATGGAAGGACCGCAGAGCGGAGGAAAAAACGAAATTAATCGAAGACAAAGTATCTGACTTCAGCTCAAGAATTGAAAAGCTCGCACCTAGCGAGAAAAAAATCATTATGACTGCATTGAAAAAACTAGCAAGCATCAATCAAATTAATGCAGAGCAGTTTAAAGATTTAGGCAATTCAATACTTACAGCTTGGGAAGGTGGTCGTCTCAAAGAGTTAATTAGACAAGTTGCTGAAGTTCCTGAGATGGATAGCGAAAAACTTCTTTCTATGCTTATAGAAGCCAATACAATTCAGGCACTTCATACGGCTGAATCAGTAAAAGCAAAACTAGATACAATAACTGGTTTAGATTCACGAATCCGAAATCGTGAATTAGAAAATGCTGTTCGAGATTATATTGCTAACAATCCGTGGCTGATTTCGCCAAAATGGGAAACATTCGCAAAAGAAAGAAATGTTTCTGATTTAGCGCTTGAGGCTGCCAGAGATTCAGGATTAGATAAAGACGAAGACTTTAATGGTCGGGTAGATTTAGTTCTTGCAAGTGGCGAACATCTATTGATTTTGGAGTTTATGCGTCCAGGTTTAACCATAGACCTAGACCATCTTGTAAGATTTGAGACTTATGTTGATACTTTTAGAGGTCATTTGGAAAGCTCAACAGGTTCTAGGTTCAATACTGCCACAGGTTATTTAGTTGCAGATAAGATAGCCAAAAAGAACCCAGCATTTTTAAAAAAGGTAAAAAAACTTAAAGAAGATGGCCTTGAAACTCTTACTTGGGGTGATTTGCTTTCTGAAGCAAAACGTCAGTGGCAAGAGTTTTTAGACCATCTCGTTGAGCGCTCTCCCGATGATAAGAGAATCCGAGCGTTGATCGGCCCGGAAGCATTGAAAAGTGCTGATGATGTAAAGCCTACTGACCCGGCTCAGCAAGTGCATTGAGCGCATGAATCCGCATGATCCCTGAAGGATCTTTTACCCTTAGGCCCGCCAGTAATGGCGGGCTTTTGTTTATGTCATGCAGGTGCATGAAAACCACTGCATAAAGCGGGCAGGCGTGGCGGGGCTACGAGCGCGCGCAGAAGCACCCACTCTCTGACAAACTATTGTTGACTTTATTAGACATCAACGTGATATTAAGATTTATCTTAAATCGTGAGGGTTCTAAAAATGAAAACTACATATGGTTACGATTATCAATATCTGCCTAAAGGGAATTCAAGGCCTATTGATGATGGAGATATAGTAAGCTGCTCATCAGAAGAGAACGCGTTGCTTATTCTCCCTAACGTAGGTGATTACGTAAATATCTCTAACGATGATTCCCGCTCTTCTTTCTCTGGAGTTGTCAAAACAAAGCTTTTCAATTACGTTAGGATGAACGATGATCACGTGCATTGCATTATTAATATTGTAGTTGAAGAGTCTGACCTCGACTGGGGTAGTCTTATTAAAGAATAGGGGAAAGCACCTGTTTCTCAGGTGCTTAAATTAATAAACGAATTTATTTAATCTCATATGATAAGCATAAACTCTAAGCTAGACTTCCCAATCATTACTCTTTTGACTGCTGTGCTATTTATAAATGCATATTGTTTTAAAGTCGGCGAAGCCATCTATTTCGGCTACCCCACATACTATATAAACCTTGACCTCACTAGTGTAATAAATATTTCTTTAAAGCTATTAATTTACTTTTTCACTATAATCGGTAGCGTAGTACACTTTTTTGGTAATGATGGGAAACTCAAGGCCGAAAACATTAAATATTTACTTTGGGTAATCATCGCATTTACTGTGCTCTCATATATATACAATATAAGAAGTGGAAAAACAGATCCGGTAATCTATCTTAATGGGGGCGTTTTTGGGATTGCATCTTGGTTCACAGTATATATTTCTTCAGGCATGCTAACTAAAAAAGAAGGTGCTCTTGAAGTAAACTTTTGGGCTTTGACTGGAACAGCTATTGTGATGGCGATATCAAGTTTTTTAGCTGGGGTCAACTATCATAACCAGTTTGCTTCAAGTTTATGGGAAACAGAAGATAAAAAATTAGTCGTAGGGGAATTTAGTGGGTTGTTTATTTTGAAGGAGTGTAAAGATGGTAAGGGCATTTTCTACTTAAAGGAGATAAAAGACAGTAAGTTTGTTGAGGTTATAAACAATGTGGAGCAGGTGTCCAACCCAAGGTGTTACAATATTAAAAAGGGTGCTTAACGCACCCATTTATCTATTAAAGGGTGTACGTTTCAAACCTTATAATCCTCTCGCCCACCCACTCATTCAATTCCTCAAAGCGTCTCTGCAATGGCATAAGTTCATTACGCACAAACACTTTGCTGGCCTTTTCAACGTCTCCAAACCCGCCCGTGTTGCTGGGGATAATCCCCATCAGCTGCGGCGGTACGCGATGCACGGCCAGCATGTCGTCGCGGCTCACGTTCTTGATGTTCAGAAACTCATCCTTCGCCGCCACCTCTGACAGCGGGATAATCTGGATGCCATCCTTTTTCCCGTTCGGGCTGTACATAAACAGGTTGCGGAAGTTGCCAGGGCCCTTTGCGCTTTTCATGGCACCGCGGATATTGTCCACGTCCTGCTGACTCTGCGCCGGGTCGGTCATGTACATGATGAAACCGGCATGACTGCCGTTAAGGTAATACTTACGACGGAACAGGGTGGCGGACTCGTTCAGCAGCGCCGACGGGATAGCCGACAGGTAGCCCGGCAGGCCGTAAATCTCCTGATTGATGTCCGGCTCCATCAGGTGAAACACGCTGTCCTTCGCAAACTCATACGGCTCCGTGTTAATGCCGTAGTGCGCATACCAGTAGGTGTCCAGGTCCAGACCGCGACGGGTGAACTTCGCCAGCGATGGCTCCAGCTTCAGCGCGTTACCGAGGCGGCTGGTCCGCTTCTCCAGGTAGGCATTGCCGAAAATCAGGTAATCAAGCGCAAAGCGGCTGAACGCCTGCTGGCTCAGCAGCCGGTGCGGGATAAAGGTACTCGCCAGAATATTACACTTTACGCTGATGGGTGAGCTGTGATGCACGGCGGCGCGGAACGTGCGCGCCAGCCCGTCTACGCTTACCGGCGGTTCATACCAGCGATCATTGATTACGCACTCCACGTAGTCCAGCAGTTCGCGGCGGTCCAGCACCGGGATCGGGTCGCCAAAGGTAAACGCCTCCGACGCTGCCCCGCTGGTCATGTTTTCCGGCTGCGGCACGGGCTGCGTGCGGGTGCGGTTCCTGCGTTTGCTCATTAATAAATCTCCACAATGTTCTGCGTGTGTGCCGCCTGTCCCTGCAGCGGCTCGTTTGCCAGCGCGTGCATGGTCGCCCAGGCTAAATCGCCGTGGCTGACTTCTTCGCTGCGGCTGGTTTCATAGGTCGGACGGTTGCCGCTGGCCGTGGTGGCCTTGCGGATAGACATAAACGACTGCGCGATGTCGAGGTGGCTGGCGTCAAACTCCAGCCGCCCGCTGGCGATGGTGTCGTAAGCCTTCAGCACCAGGGCGTTCTTCACGTTCGGGTTATAGACAAACTCCTTCACCTGCGGGAAAAATGCTTTGACGTTCTCATACACACCCAGCCCGACACCGGTGGAGTCGATGCCGATATAGGTGACGTTATACTGCTGCGTCAGCGTCCTGATGGCGTCAGCCTGCGCCCGGAAGTCCATCCCGCGCCACTGGTGGCACTCAAGGATGCGGAACTTACCGCCCGGCACGGCGGGTGGTGCCATGACCACACACCCGGCGCTGTCGCCGTTCTGCGTTCCCTTCGCCGGGTCATAGCCGATCCATACCTCTTTCCAGCCGAACGGCCGTAGCGCCAGCGCCTCAAAGTCGGTCCAGACTTCCCAGCTGTCCACCATGCACTTCTGCAGCATGGCCAGCTGGAACACCGACGCCAGATCGTCCATAAAGACGCACATCAGCAGGTTCTGGTAATCCTCCGGGCTGTAGCGCGTGCGCAGCTGCTCCAGGTCAAACAGGTCACAGCCGCCGCGCACCGCATCTTCAACCGTGACAATCTGGCGAAACTGGCCGTCTTCGCAGAGGCGACCGGCGGCCAGTGACTGATGGCTGAGGTCGATATCAACTTTTTCCGCTTTGGTCCGGCCCTTGTTGAACTGCGAACCGGACCAGAACGGATAGGCGCTGTGCGTGAGGCTGGACGGGGTGGAAAAGTAGGTTTCGCGCCACTTCTTGTGCAGCGCCATGCCGGACGCCACTTTCTGCAGTTCCTGAAACTTCGGGATCCAGAAATATTCATCCAGGTACAGATTGCCGTGATAGCTCTGCGCGGTGCGGGCGTTGGTGCCTAAGAAGTACAGACACGCGCCGTTGCTGAGCGTCATCGGATCGCCCTTCAGGTCTACGTCCACCTCGCGGGCAAACTCAATAATGTACTGCTTGAAGACGTGCGCCTGCGCCTTACTGGCTGACAGGAAAATCTGATTGCGGCCGGTGGTCAGCGCATCGATCAGCGCCTCGCGGGCAAAAAAGAAGGTCGCACCAATCTGGCGCGACTTCAGCAGGTTCCGGACCGAATATTTATTTCCGGCTTCCCACCACTGGCGCTGATAGCCGAACATCGAGCCGTGGAAAACCTCCTGCAGCTTCTCAATCTGCTCGTCGCTGAACAGATTCTTTTCAGGTGGCTTACGCGGGCCTTTGTTCCGGTTCTCCACGTTCGGATTGAGGTCCGCTTCATTGCCACCGTTGCTGAATTTACCGATCCGGGCGTGACGCTCTGACTGGCGCGCCAGCAGGTCGATTTCCTTAAAGTCCTTCCCTTCCTTCTGCTCCTTCATGATGAGCTGGCAGTAGCGTGCGGCGGTGGTCAGCTGCATCTGATCCAGCGGGCCATAGTCGCCCCACTTATCGCGTTTTTTCCAGCTGTGAACGGTTGCGGGTTTCTCTCCCAGCATTTCAGCAATGCGGGCGATGCGGTATCCCTGAAAGTACAGCAGTAAAGCCTGCCTTCGGGGATCGAGGTCGTCGGGGGCGGGTGTCATGTTCATGCAGCCAAAATACGGCCCCGCCGCCGCCTTTTCCGCCATCCCGCATTGTGTGGTTTCCCGCACAACGTCCGCGCGTTGTTTCGATACCCCTGCCGCCGCAACCATAGGGCCTCACAGAGTTTTACTGACCGGAGCCTGGACAATGGCAAAGAAAGCAAAGCGTTTTCGTATCGGGGTGGAAGGTGCCACCACGGACGGGCGCACCATCGAGCGCAGCTGGCTTGAACAGATGGCGGCAAATTACAGCCCTGAGCTGTACACCGCCGTGATCAACATGGAGCACATCAAGGGCTATACGCCTGACAGCCCGTTTCGCCGCTTTGGCGTAGTGGAATCGCTGGACGCCGAAGAAATCAGTGACGGCCCGCTGAAAGGCAAGCTGGGGCTATATGCCGTGATTAACCCGACGGATGAGCTGGTCACGCTGACCGGCACCATGCAGAAAATCTTTACCTCTATGGAAATCCGCCCGGAGTTCGCGGACACCGGCGCGGCCTATCTGATTGGCCTGGCCGTGACCGACGATCCGGCCAGCCTCGGCACGGAAATGCTGCAGTTCAGCGCCAGCGCCGGAGCGAACCCGCTGGCAAACCGCAAGCAGCATCCTGACAACGTTTTCTCTGCCGCTGAAGAAACCCTGATCGAGTTTGAGGACGTGGCCGACGTAAAGCCCGCGCTGTTTACCCGCATCAAGGCGATGTTCAGCAAGCACCAGCAGACCGACGCGGCCCGCTTCAGCGACGTGCATCAGGCCGTTGAGCTGATTGCCACGGAGCAGCAGGACCTGAGCGCGCGCATTGAAACGGCGCTGAGCGAACAGGCCGACAGCCTGAAATCACATTTCAGCAGTGCGCTGGGTGAGGAAGTGCTGAAGCGCGAACAGCTGCAGGCGGACTTCACCGAACTGCAGCAGCAGCTGAGCCGGGAAGATGGCCGCCAGCAGGTCCGCCCGCGCACGCAGGGTAACGGCAGCGGCGGCGAAGTGCGCACCGACTGCTGATACAGCGGCGGCAAACCTTTTTAACGAACAGAGAAAGCAAAGCGATGAAAAATACTACCCGTTTTAAGCTGAATGCTTACATGTCGGTGCTGGCAGAAATCAACAAGATTGACCTGTCCGCGCTGAACAGCAAATTCACCATTGAGCCGTCCGTGTCGCAGACGCTGGAAAGCAAAATTCAGGAGTCGTCCGCGTTCCTGCAGGCCATCAACATCATGCCGGTCAGTGAGCAGAGCGGCGACCGGCTGGGGCTGGGGATCGGTACCACCATTGCAGGCACAACCGACACCACCCAGAAAGAGCGCGAGCCGACCGATCCGACCTACATCGACGGCGACGGCTACAAATGCACCCAGACCAACTTTGACACGGCGCTGCCTTATTCAAAGCTGGACATGTGGGCGAAGTTCAGCGATTTCCAGGTGCGCATCCGTGACGCCATCGTGAAGCGTCAGGCGCTGGACCGCATCATGATCGGCTTCAACGGCCTGAAGCGTGAAAAAACCTCCAACCGCGTGCAGAACCCGCTGCTGCAGGATGTGAACATCGGCTGGCTGGAAAAAATCCGCCAGGAAAAACCGGCGCAGGTGCTCGGTCAGCATATCGGTGACGACGGCAAGGTGGTGTCGGACAAAATCACCGTGGGTAAAAACGGCCTGTTCCGTAACCTGGACGCTGTGGTGATGGGTGCGGTATCGGAAAAAATCGGCGTGCAGTATCAGGACGACACCGAACTGGTAGTGATCTGCGGACGCCAGCTGCTGGCTGACAAGTATTTCCCGCTGGTCAATCAGAGCCAGCCCAACACCGAAGCGCTGGCCGCTGATCTGATCATCAGCCAGAAGCGCATCGGCGGCCTGCAGGCCGTGCGCGCGCCGTACTTCCCGGCGAATGCGCTGCTGATCACCCGCCTGGATAACCTGTCCATCTACTGGCAGGAAGAGACGCGCCGCCGCTCCATCATCGACAACCCGAAACGTGACCGCATCGAAAACCTTGAGTCGGTCAACGAGGCTTACGTGGTCGAGGACTACGACTGCACCTGCCTGGTGGAAAACATCGAGCTACTGGAGCAGGAGCCGGAAAAAGAACCGGGCGAAATGAGCGAAACGGAAATTGCACGCATCGCCGCCGTGGCGGCCAGCGTGGTCAAGTCCATGAGCGGCGCGGACAGTTCAGCCGCCAGCGCGGACACCACGCAGACCGGTGATGCCGGTGATGGCAGCAAAGGCGGAGCGTAACCCGTGACCAACCCTTTCCGCGCGCATACGCGCTTTATTCAGGCACAGGAGGCCGCCCGGTCGGGCGGCAGTGGCCGCAGCACAAAGGGCTATGACCTGATGCTGTTGCAACTGAACGAAGACCGCCGCCGCCTCAAGGGCATTCAGTCCAACGTCCGTAAGGCCGAAATCAAGGTGGAGGTGCTGCCAAAGTACGCCGCGTGGGCTGAGGGCGTACTGAGTGCTGACGGCGCACAACAGGACGACGTGCTCATGTACGTGATGCTGTGGCGCGTTGATGCCGGTGATTATGCCGGTGCGCTGGCGATTGGCCGCCACGCACTGAAGCACGGCTGGGCGATGCCGCTGGGACAACGCACCACGGCGACAGTGCTGACTGAAGAAATTGCCGACGCGGCAAAGGCCGCCATTCTGGCAAAGACGCCTTTTGATCCGGCCCTGCTGCTGGAGGCGCTGGAAGTTGTGGACGCGCACGACATGCCCGATCAGTCACGTGCCCGCCTGCACAAGTCCATCGGCTGGGTGCTGACGGAAAGCAGCCCGGCATCCGCGCTGAACCATCTGAAGCGCGCCCTGCAGCTTGACGAAAAATGCGGCGTTAAAAAAGACATTGAGCAGCTGGAGCGGAAAATCCGTAACGCCAGCTGATAACCGGACGTGCCCACGCGCGGGGCGGCACGGGGTGGCGACAGGCAGCGCCGCATCAAAACCCCGTCCACCGCCCACCTATTCAGGAGTAACAGAGCAATGGAATTTATCGCGCCACAGAAGGCGACGGGAACCCCGGACATCATCCCCAATAACTCATTCTGGCCGGACGTTGATCTGGCGAAGTTCCGCAGCGTCATGCGCGTTGACGGCACCGTGACGCCGGAGCGTCTGCGTCAGGTGGTGCTGACCGCGATGGCGGAGGTTAACGCGGAGCTTTACCCGTGGCGTGAGCGGCAGGAGCTGGCAGGTCATAACGGCCTGGCTGACGTTCCGGCTGAGAAACTGGCCGGTGAGAGCGTGCGCCTGCATCACTACATGAACGCGGTGTGGTGCTGGACCCGCGCGGTGCTGAACGAGCGTTATCAGGATTTTGACGCCACCGCGACAGCGGTTAAGCGCGGCGAAGAACTGAGTGATGCCAGCGGCGATCTCTGGCGCGATGCGCGCTGGGCTGTCAGCCGCGTGCAGGACATGCCGCACTGCACCGTGGAGCTTATCTGATGAAAGTGCGTGCGCAGCAGTATGACACGGTGGACGCACTCTGCTGGCGTCACTACGGGCGCACGCAGGGCATGACGGAACAGGTGCTGCAGGCAAATCCGGGGCTGGCGGAGCACGGCCCCCTCTTACCGCACGGGCTGGAGGTGGAGTTGCCGGACGTGACAGCGACGGCCACCGTGCAGGCCGTCCAGCTTTGGGACTGAATCATGTGGGAAAAAATCAGCACCTTTTTAACCTGGTGCATTGCGGTGGTAATGGCGTGGCTGGGCGGCATGGACCTGAAAGACATGTCCACCGTGGCCGGTGTACTTATCGGCCTGCTGATGGCGCTTATCAGCTGGTACTACAAACACAAAACCTATCAGCTTCTGGCAAGCGGGCGCATTACGCGGAGTGAATATGAATCTGCAAACCGTTAAACGCTGCGCCGTTGGCGTGGTGCTGGCGCTAGCCGCCACGATGCCCGGTTTTCAGCTGCTGCATACCTCCGTGGAAGGGCTGCGGCTGATTGCCGACTATGAGGGCTGCCGCCTGCAGCCGTACCAGTGCAGCGCGGGAAAGTGGACCGACGGGATCGGCAACACGTCCGGCGTTGTGCCGGGTAAATCCATCACGGAACGGCAGGCGGCGGGGAATTTCATCACCAACGTGTTACGCACTGAGGCGGCACTGGCGCGCTGCGTGGCGGTCTCTATGCCGCAGCAGGTTTATGACGCGCTGGTGTCGCTGGCGTTCAACGTTGGCACCGGCAACGTGTGCGGCTCCACGATGGTGGCGTTGCTAAAAAAGGGCCAGTGGCGCGAGGCGTGTTATCAGCTGCCGCGCTGGGTGTACGTGAAAGGCGTATTCAATCAGGGGCTGGATAACCGGCGCGGGCGTGAGCTGGCCTGGTGCCTTAAAGGAGTCTGAAATGCAGATGATTAAAACATGGTGGTTTACGGCATTACTCACCGTCCTGCTGACGCTGGTCAGTATCAGTCACGGCAGCTTTGCGGGCTATCCGCTGGCGGCGATGTTGTGGGCGGAATTCATCGCATGGGCTTTCATCGGTTTTTCCGGGCTGTTCTGCGCAGCAACCCTAACCGGCAGGGAACGCAAGCGGACGTTTGCCTGGCTGCGGCGGTTTGCGCAGCTGGCTGACCGCGTGCCGCTGAGGTGGTATCACCGCCTAGTTATCGCCGTGGTGATGTGGACAGCGGGCTGGAAGCTGACGGTGCTCATGAGCCTGAACGCATTGTTTTATCGCTGGATGATCAGGCCTGAGCTTAAGCAGGCCGCAGCATGACGCGCGCACTGGCCGCCATCGTGCTGATCCTGCTACTTGTTGCCGGGGTGCAGTCTTACCGGCTGAGCAGCGCCCACAGCAGGATTGATACACAGCAGACCACTATTGCGGGCCAGGGCAAAAAGCTGAGCCAGAAAAACAGCCAGCTGATCGCCCTGAACATCCTGACGCAGACCAGAAGCCAGGCGCAGGCGCAGCTTTACGCTGCCGCCGAACGCAACGGCCAGCTGCTGCGCGAGCGGCAGCGAAAGATTGAGGAGTTGAAACGTGAAAATGAAAACCTTCGCCGCTGGAGCGATACCGCTTTGCCTGATCCTGTTGTCCGGCTGCGGCAGCGACCGGCCCTCGCAGGAGGTGAATCTTACCGTGAGTGGCTGTCCGAAAATCACCCGCTGCCAGCTGGACCCGGCAGCGCCGCGCACTAACGGCGACCTTCTGGCCCTGCTGGACGAAACGGAGGCCGCCTGGGCGGCATGTGCCGGTAAGGTAGATACCATCATCAGATGTCAGGAAAAAGACGATGAACAAGCCGCAGTCCTTACGCAGCGCCCTGAATAAGTCTGTCCAGTATGTGGCCGATAACCCGGACCGCCTGCACCTGTTCGTGGACAGCGGCCAGCTGGTCGCCACGTCCGCCGCGTCCCTGTCGTGGGAGTATCGCTATACGCTGAACGTGGTGATAACAGACTTCACTGGCGATCAGAACCTGCTGATGGCCCCGGTGCTTTTATGGCTGCAGGAAAACCAGCCCGACGCGCTGCAGAACAGCGGGGCGCGCGAAAGGCTGTTTTCGTTTGAGGTGGATATTCTGTCGAATGACCGCTGTGACATCAGCATGGACCTGAAGCTGACCGAGCGCGTGATAGCGACGGTTGAGGACGGGAAGGCACACATTGAGGCGGTGCCGGAGCCGGACGCGCCGGAGGAATTCTGGGCGGTGAAACGTGCCTGAACTGCATGAAGTGGATGCCTGGCTGGCGGCGCTGCTTTCCCAACTGGAACCGGCGGCCCGGAAAAAGATGATGCGGGAAGTGGCGCGCGATGTGCGCCGCATTCAGCAGGCAAACATCACCGCGCAGCGTTCCCCGGACGGCACCGCATGGGAGCCGCGCCGCGTCAGTGCCCGCAGCAAAAAGGGCCGCATACGTCGCGGCATGTTCGCGAAGCTGAAAACGGCAAAGTATCTGAAGGCGCAGGCGAATGCAGACGCTGCTGAGGTTGCCTTTGTTCCGGGGGTGCAGAAGCTGGCCCGCGTCCATCACTACGGCCTGCGGGACCGGGTAAGCCGTCGCGGCCCGGTTGTTAAATATGCTGAACGTCCGTTGCTAGGCCTGAATAATGATACAAAAAACATGATAAGAGAAAACTTGCTTCAATGGCTTGTTGCATAAGCGCTACTGTTTTGCTTACGGATGTATTTTAACGCTATTCCATTCCAACCCTTCTCGCGTAAGTTTTGGCGAGCATATTTCACTATCTCCCCAGACCGGCCTTTTTTCAGTATAAAATAACGTTCTGAAAGTATGTTGCATACGAAAATCGAACAGTTCTTTTCCATACTGACTTTCAAGAAGAATGTGAATGGCGGCGATTGAATTAATTAACTCTTCAAGAGTTGCTAAGTTTTTTGTACTACCTCTGTCATGTTTGACACTGTTATAAGCATGATACCAACTTAAAGACTGGGTTGGGTTGCTATTATTCCAGTTTGAAAATGGCTGGAAATTTCCAAGACCCGGATAAAAAGGCAAAGAAACTTCGTAATCATTTAGCTTAAGTAATGGCAAACACCATATATAATCTGTAGTAGTGTAATGTCTATTTTGAGCTGCAACGCCATTAGCTTTTAGTAAAGCTTTCCAAAGATACTCAACCTCAGTGCAAGCTATTATTAAAAGCTCTCTAATTCTATTTCCATAAGCACTGAAATTTCCTTGCTCCGGCTCTACCGTTCTGAAAATCTCAGTTAACTCCTGGATAATGTTATCGTATGCGAGCGTTTCGTCCGCCCTTTCAGTAGTAGCTATCTGTGTGTCACTCAGCAAAGGCTCGCCGAAATTCATTCTTGCATAGTAACTTCCTGCGTCACTTACTGTTATAGTTTTTATTATTTTTACTGGCCCACCAAAGCTATTGCTGCTTAAAAAAACACCCAAGGCATCATGTAACTCTTGCTCTGTGTAATGATATGGAATTGTATTGTTTGCAGAATTAATTCTTTCAAAAGCAAAATATTGTTCCCAATCCTGAACGCCAACATGCTCATTCGATTTAGGCTCATAAGGGTAGTAATATATTTTACCGTCTCGGATCTGCGCGTACCCTACCTGGCCGTTCTGAGTTTGGTATACGTAACTTTTCATAAAAAAACCTGAGGCATTTTGATTTGTGCCATACATCTTACACAGTACACAGCGTGTATGAAAAATATAATCATGCAAATCTATTAGCATGAACATAAATCTTACCGAAATCATGCGTCTTATCACCAACCTGATCCGCACCGGCACCGTGTCCGAAGTGGACCCGGTGAACTGGCTGTGCCGGGTGAAAACGGGCGATCTCGAAACTAACTGGATTAACTGGCTCACACTGCGTGCCGGTAATACACGCACATGGTGGAAGCCAACCGTGGGGGAGCAGGTCGTGCTGCTGAGCCTGGGCGGCAACCTCGAAACTGCCTTTGCGCTACCTGCCATCTATTCCGAAGCCTTCCCGCCGCCTGACTACTCGGAAAACGGCACCACTACCGTGTTTAAGGACGGCGGCTGGTTTCAGTACGAGCCGGAAACCGGCCAGTTGCTGATAAAGAACATCAGAAGCGTGCGCATTGAAGCGGCAGACGGCATTCAGCTGATCACCGATGCGCTGGGAATAGAGGCCAGCCAGACACGTATTAACGGTGACACCACGATGAACGGTGATGTGACCCACGGCGGCGGTTCAATGAGTTCAAACGGCGTAATTGCTGATAAGCACTTACATGACGGGGTGAAGAAAGGCACCGATACGTCAGGAGGCCCGCAATGATGTACCTCGGCATGAACCGCGACACCGGCGAAGCCATTACTGACATCGAACACATCCGCCAGAGCGTGCGCGACATTCTGATCACACCGGAAGGCAGCCGCATTGCCCGGCGTGGTTACGGTTCGATGTTGTCCGCGATGATTGACTGGCCGCAGAACGAAGCCACCGAACTGCAGGTAATGGCCGCCACCTATACCGCACTGAGCCGCTGGGAGCCACGCATCCGGCTGGCCTCGGTAAACATCACACGCAATGCGGACGGCTCTATGCAGGTTGATCTGAGCGGCCAGCGCGCCGACGGCTCACCGCTTTCTCTGACGGTTTCAACGGGGGTGAACAGTGGCGGTAATTGATCTTTCCCAGCTGCCCGCACCGCAGATTATTGAGGTGCCGGACTTTGAATCGCTGCTGGCAGAGCGTAAAGAGGCGCTGATTGCGCTTTATCCGGCGGATGAACAGGCCGCCATGCGCCGCGTGCTGGCGCTGGAATCTGACCCGATTGTTAAAAGCCTGCAGGAGAACGTCTACCGGGAAATTCTGCTGCGCCAGCGCATTAATGAGGCGGCCCAGGCGGTGATGGTGGCTTACGCAATCGGCAGCGATCTGGACCAGATGGCCGCCCGCAATAATGTGCAGCGCCTGACCGTTACCCCTGCAAACCCCGACGCGGTGCCGCCGGTGGATGCAGTAATGGAAGCGGACGATGATCTGCGCGTGCGCGTGCCGGAGGCGTTTGAGGGGCTGAGCGTGGCCGGACCGACGGGCGCGTATGAGTTTCACGCTAAAAGCGCCGATGGCCGGGTGCAGGACGTGTCCGCCATCAGTCCTTCACCGGCGACGGTGCTGATCACCGTCCTGAGCCGTGAGGGCGACGGAACGGCGGCAGCGGATTTGCTGACTACAGTGGACACCGCGCTGAACGCAGACAGCGTGCGCCCGGTGGCCGACCGCGTGACGGTTCAGGGGGCGACCATCCGCAGCTACAGCGTGAAGGCCAGACTGCACCTGTTCGACGGCGTGGCCGCCGGTCCCTGCCTTGAGGCGGCGAACGCGAAGCTGGCCGATTACCTGACCGAGCAGAAAAAGCTGGGCCGCAGCGTGCGGCGTGAGTCCTACGGGGCGGTGATGCGCGTGGCCGGTGTGGACTGGGTGGAAATCACCGAACCGGCGCAGGACATTATCATGGACCGCACGCAGGCGGGCTACTGCACTGGCACGGACATTTCCGTGGCGGGCGATCAGGGGGTGACATGAGCAACAGCAGCCTGTTGCCGCCCGGCTCGTCTGCGCTGGAGCGCCGCCTGGCAGAAGCCTGCAGCGGCATTTCCGGGCTGAGCGTGCCGCTGCGGGATTTATGGAACCCGGCCACCTGCCCGGCGGGCTTTCTGCCCTATCTGGCCTGGGCGTTTTCGGTAGATCGCTGGGACGAAAGCTGGGCGGAGAGCGTCAAGCGGCAGGTGGTGAGAGATGCGTTTTACATCCATCAGCATAAGGGCACCATCAGCGCCATCCGTCGCGTGGTTGAGCCGTTCGGCTTCCTGATCCGGGTTATTGAGTGGTGGAAAACTAACGAGCCGCCGGGCACGTTCCGGCTGGACATCGGCGTGCAGGACCAGGGCATAACTGAAGAAACCTATCAGGAACTTGAGCGGCTGATCAGCGATGCGAAGCCCTGCAGCCGTCACCTGCTGGGAATGTCCATCAATCTGCAGGTCAGCGGCGAAACACGCATAGCGGCGGCCAGTTACGACGGTGATGACCTGACCATTTATCCGTATACCCCGGAACTTATTTCCGTCAGCGGTGCAGTTTATGGCGGCGCGGCGGTTCACATTATTGACCTGATGGAAGTGGGACCATGACACAAAAATACTATGCAATCGTAACCAACCTGGGCGCGGCGAAGATTGCCAACGCTGCCGCACTCGGTACAAAACTGAATATCACGCAGATGGCCGTGGGCGACGGCGGCGGTACGCTGCCGACGCCGAACGCCAGCCAGACGAAGCTGGTTAACGAGGTGCGCCGCGCAGCCATCAATACGCTGAGCATTGACCCGGCCAACGCCAGCCAGATGATTGCCGAACAGGTGATCCCCGAAACGTCGGGCGGATTCTGGATCAGAGAAATGGGGTTGTTTGATGCCGACGGCACGCTGATCGCGGTCTGTAACACGCCGGAAACCTACAAACCTGCACTGCAGGAAGGCAGTGGCCGCACGCAGACCGTGCGCATGATCCTGATTATTAACAGCACCGACGCCATCACCCTTAAGATTGACCCGTCCGTGGTGCTGGCAACGCGTAAATATGTTGATGATGCTGTGATCGAGGTGAAAGCCTACGCTGACAACGTAATGAAGAATCATACCGATGCGAAGAACCCGCATGACCAGTACATGCAGACAGCGAATGCGCTGGCAGAAATCAAAGACGCCGGGCTGATTGCTGACCTTCTTAAAAATCTCGGTTTAACAGAAAAGTTTTCCGGGCGTATTATTGGCCGCCAGATTTTTACCACGCCGGGCGCGATCAACTATAAACCCACGGCAGGAACGAAACGCATCAGGATTATCCTGACCGGCGGCGGCGGCAGAGGTTACGGCTATCTCGCATGGGGTAGCAACTTAACAAGCCGTGGTGCAGGTGGTGGCGCAGGCGGAACGGTCATCGCATGGCTGAACGTGGACGACGACAAAACTTACCCCGGTGTGGTAGGCCGCGGCAGCGATGAAACCCTGTCAGCAACAAGCAGCACATTCAACGGCCTGCTGACGGCGGGCAACGGCGTTAACACTTCATCAGGTGATGCGGGCGGCGTGGGCGGAACAGCTGTCGGTGGTGATTTGAATATTCAGGGCGGTGACGGCAGCGATGCACCAGGCATTATCTCGACGACCACAAACCCTTATCGGGGCGGTTCTGGTGATGGCGGTGTAAGTTACTGGGGTGGCGGCAAGCGAAGCGGGGACGGTAATACATCCAGTAAAGGAAAAACTTTTGGTGCTGGAGGTGGCGGCTCTACCCGTGCCGATCCTTTTATCGGCAACTACGGCTCGGACGGCGTTATTTACATTGAGGAATTCAGCTGATGAAAATTTATGCCCGGATTGAAAATCAGTGCGTTGCTGAAATCGTATCGCTGAATGTGAAGCCTGAAAAACTCTATCATCCGTCACTGGTATGGGTTGATATCACCGCGCTGCCCGAAAAGCCTGATGTTAATTATAACTATAGCGACGGTGTATTTAGCGCCCCGGCTACAGAAGCTGAGAACGCGGTGCTGATTGCCAGCAGCAGGCTGGCCGCTGAAATGGATGTGGCAAACCGGACAATAGCGCCGCTGCAGGATGCAGTTGATATCAGCATTGCGACAGACGAGGAGACTACCCGACTGTCAGAATGGAAGCGTTACCGGGTGGAACTGAGCCGCATCGATACCAGTAAGGCACCGGATATCGAATGGCCCGCAAAACCGCAGTAACAATCAGGCCCGCAACGGGCCTTTTTTCATTGTGTGATTTTCCACACAATGCCATCAGGGTGCGCCCGCGCCCGCGACCTTTCACCATAGCGGAACCCCTTCACAGGAGAACCGCCACATGGCACAGGATTATCACCACGGCGTGCGCGTTGAGGAAATCAACGAGGGCACCCGAACCATCACCACAGTAAGTACCGCGATTGTCGGGCTGGTCTGCACCGGCGACGACGCCGACGCGGCCACCTTCCCGCTTAACCGCCCGGTGCTGTTAACCGACGTACTCACCGCCAGCGGCAAGGCCGGGGAATCAGGTACGCTGGCCCGCTCACTGGACGCCATCGCCGATCAGTCAAAACCCGTCACCGTCGTCGTGCGCGTGCCGCAGGGCGAAACTGAAGCGGAAACCACAGCTAACATCATCGGCGGCGTGACCGACGGCCAGCGCACCGGCATGAAGGCGCTGCTGGCCGCGCAGTCCGTTTGCGGCGTAAAGCCCCGCATTCTCGGCGTGCCGGGCCACGACACCAAAGCCGTCGCCACCGAACTGCTGGGCGTGGCGCAGAGTCTGCGCGGCTTTGCCTACCTGTCCGCGTATGGCTGCAAAAGCGTTGAAGAGGCGATTGCCTACCGCAGCAACTTCAGCCAGCGCGAAGGGATGCTGATCTGGCCTGACTTCATCAGTTTTGACACCGTGCTGAAGGCTGACGCAACGGCCTACGCTACCGCCCGCGCGCTGGGCCTGCGTGCCAAAATCGACGAGCAGACCGGCTGGCATAAATCCCTGTCAAACGTTGGTGTAAACGGCGTCACCGGCATTTCAAAAGACGTCTTCTGGGACCTGCAGGATCCGGCCACTGATGCGGGCCTGCTGAACCAGAACGACGTGACCACGCTGATCCGTAAAGACGGCTTCCGCTTCTGGGGTTCCCGCTGCCTTAGTGATGACGCGCTCTTTCAGTTTGAGTGTTACACCCGCACGGCGCAGGTGCTCATGGACACGATGGCAGAAGCGCAGATGTGGTCGGTTGACGGCGCGCTGAACCCGTCACTGGCCCGTGACATCATCGAAAGCATCCGCGCGAAGCTGCGCAGCCTGGTGAATCAGGGCTATCTGATTGGCGCGGACTGCTGGCTGGACGAGAGCGTGAACGATAAAGACACGCTCAAGGCGGGCAAGCTGCTGATCGATTACGACTACACGCCGGTGCCGCCACTGGAAAACCTGCTGCTGCGCCAGCGCATAAGGAGACTGAAAGATGGCATTACCCCGCAAACTCAAGCACCTGAATGTGTTCAACGCAGGCAACAACTGGCAGGGGCTGGTTGAGTCCGTGACGCTGCCGAAAGTCACCCGTAAGTTAGAAAAATATCGCGGCGGTGGCATGGCCGGTGCGGTGGACATCGACATGGGCCTGGATGATGGTGCGCTGGATACGGAGTTCACCGTAGGCGGCACTGAAGCGCTGCTGTTTAAGCAGCTTGGCACCGAAACCGTGGACGGCATCCAGCTGCGCTTTACCGGCGCCATTCAGCGCGACGATACCGGCGAAGTGCAGGCGGTAGAGCTGGTCACGCGCGGACGCTATAAGGAGCTGGACTCCGGCGAATGGAAAACCGGTGAATCCAGCACCACCAAAGTGTCCGCAACCAACAGCTACGCAAAGCTGACCATTAACGGCGAAGTGGTTTACGAGATCGACATCGTGAACATGATCCACATCGTGGATGGTAAGGACCTGATGGAAGCGCACCGCAACGCGCTGGGCCTGTAATCACAACGGCAGGCCGCGCGCCTGCCGCTTATCTCTATTTTTAACGGAAAAGCATCATGACTGATAAAACCGCTCCAAATGAAAAAGTCGTCGAGCTGGATACCCCGATCCTGCGCGGCAAAACCGAAATCACCTCCGTCACCGTGCGCAAGCCGCAGTCCGGTGCGCTGCGCGGCACCCGCCTGCAGGCGCTGCTGGACATGGACGTGAACGCACTGATCACCGTGCTGCCGCGTATCACCACCCCGGCCCTGACCACGGCGGAAATCAACGAAATGGACCCCGCCGATCTGGTGAGCCTGTCTGTAGAGGTGGTCACTTTTTTGCTGAAGAAGTCGGTCCTGTCGGATTTAGCGACGGCCTGACGGTAGACGATCTGGTGGCGGATATCGCTACCGTCTTTCACTGGCCGCCCTCCGTTACCGAGTCCATGACGCTGACGGAAGTTCTGGAGTGGCGGCACAAAGCAATCCTGCGACACAGGGCCAGCGATGAGTGATAAAAATCTGCGTTTGCAGGTCGTGCTGGGCGCAGTCGATAAGCTGACGCGCCCCTTCCGCAGCGCCCGCGACAGCACACGGGAGCTGGCTGGCACGCTGCGAGGCACCCGCAACACCCTTAAAGAGCTGGACGCACAGGCCGGGCGTATCGACGGCTTTCGCAAGACCCGCTCACAGCTTGCCATCACCGCGAATAACCTTAAAGCCGCCCGCGAAGAAGCGGCCCGGCTGGCCGTGCAGTTTACGGAAACAAACAGGCCCACAGCTGCACAGGCCCGCGTGCTGGAGCAGGCAAAAAACCGCGCCAGCCAGCTGCAGCAGACTTACAACGGGCTGCGCCTGTCGGTGCAGCGTCAGCGTGAGGCGCTGGGCGCTGCCGGTATCGACACGAAGAAACTGAGCCAGGCACAGCGCGAACTTAAAAGTCAGTCTGACGAGGCGCGCGCCGCCATTGACCGGCAACAGCAGTCGCTTAAAAAGCTGGGAGAACGGCAGGCAAAGCTGAGCGCGGTACGTGAGCGATATTCCCGATCGCTTGAGGTGCGCGATCGCGTGGCCGGTGCGGGAGCGGCAACGTCTGCCGCCGGGCTGGCAATGGGTGCGCCGGTACTGGCCGCCGTGAAATCTTCAGCGGCAATGGAAGACGCCATGAAAGGCGTGGCAAAGCAGGTTAACGGGCTGCGCGACGACAAAGGAAACCGCACAAAACAGTTCTATGACATGCAGGCCGCCGTCAAGGCCGCCAGTGAGCAGCTGCCGATGGAAAACGGCGCGATTGACTACGCCGCGCTGGTTGAGGGCGGCGCGCGCATGGGCGTGACGAACCAGAACGACTCCTATGAGGACCAGAAACGCGACCTGATGGCCTTTGCCACCACGGCGGCGAAGGCGTCGACCGCGTTTGAGCTGCCTGCCGGTGAGCTGGCCGAAGGGCTGGGCAAGATTGCGCAGCTGTACAAGATCCCTACGCGCAACATCGAGCAGCTGGGCGACGCGCTGAACTACCTGGACGATAACGCCATGTCCAAAGGTTCAGACATCATCGACGTGCTGCAGCGCATGGGCGGCGTGGCTGACAGGCTGGACTACCGCAAAGCGGCCGCGCTTGGTTCGACATTCCTCAGCCTGGGGGCGACGTCGGAAACCGCCGCCAGTGCAGCGAACGCCATGGTGCGCGAGCTGTCCGTAGCCACCATGCAGAGCGACCGGTTTATGGACGGCATGGATCTGCTGAAACTGGACCCGGCGAAGATTGAAAAGCAGATGACCACGGACGCCATGGGCACCATCCAGCGCGTGCTGGAAAAGGTCAACAACCTGCCGAAAGACAAACGCCTGACGGCTATGACGATGGTTTTCGGCAAGGAGTACGGCAAGGATGCGGCCAAACTCGCTAACAACATGCCGGAGCTGAGGCGTCAGCTGCAGCTGACGCAGGGCGACGGGGCGAAAGGCTCCATGCAGAAAGAGTCGGACATCAATAAAGACTCGCTTTCTGCACAGTGGATGCTGACCAAAACCGGCGTTTCCAACACCATGAGCGGCCTGGGCGATTCGCTGCGCACGCCTCTGATGGACATCATGAACATGGTGAAGAAAGTCACCGGCGTGACCCGTCGCTGGGTGGAAAATAACAAGGAGCTGGCTGGAACGCTGGTGAAGACTGCCGCTGTTCTCTCATTACTTGTGCTGGGTGCCGGGGCTTTTCTGGTGAGCCTCGCGGCTTTTTTTGGACCGCTTGCTTTGCTCAGGTTCAGCTTTAACGTGCTGGGGATAAAAGCATTCAGCGCCTTTGGGCTGATTAAAAGTGCCATCGGCTTCGTGGGTAACGGCGTGCTGTGGCTGGGACGGCTGATGATGGCAAACCCGATTCTGGCCGTTATCGGGCTGATTGCCGCCGGGGCGCTGCTTATCTGGCAGAACTGGGACACGCTGGGACCGAAACTTGCCGCCATCTGGGACGCTATCAGCACAAAGGTCAGCAGTATCTGGACCGCGATCCGCACCTACATCAGCACAAAGTGGGGGGAGATTGTCGCCGACGCGAAGGCGCTGCCCGCGCGTTTTCAGGAAGCAGGTTCACAGATGATTGACGGCCTGATGGCGGGCATCAGCCAGAAATGGGATGCGATTAAAAACAAGCTGTCGTCCCTGACCGACTACCTGCCGGACTTTCTGAAGCCGGGCGGTGATAAGACCGGCGGGCCGCAGCTGCCGCGACCGGCGACAGTAAAAACGGGCGGCGGTGTATCCCTGCCGCCGGGCGGGTTCCCCGGATTTGCGGGCATGTACGACAGCGGCGGCTTTATTCCGTCCGGGCAGTTCGGTGTTGCCGGTGAAAACGGGCCGGAACTGGTCAGCGGTCCGGCGAACGTGACCAGCCGCCGGAGCACTGCACGGCTGGCAGCACTGGCTGCACTGACGCTGGGCGGTGCCGGAGCGACGGCGGAGGCGAAGCCGCTGCACCCGCTCAGCCTGCCGGTTCAGGATTACCGGCAGGAAACACCACGCATGAGCGGCAGCGCTACACAGGGAGCTGCGCCGCAGATTCACGCCTCCTTCACCATCGTGCAGCAGCCGGGGCAGAGCCAGCAGGATCTGGTTGATGAGGTGATGCGCAGGCTTGAGGCAAAAGAGCGGCAGGCGCAGGCCCGCGCCCGCAGCAGTTACCGGGACAGGGGAGGATTTGAGGAATGATGATGACGCTGGGCTTATTTGTTTTCATGCTGAGGACGGTGCCCTATCAGGAGCTGCAGTATCAGCGCAGCTGGCGTTTCCCGTCAAACAGCCGCGTGGGCGTGAGGCCATCGCTGCAGTTCTTAGGCCCGGACAACGACACGCTGACGCTTTCCGGCGTGCTGCTGCCGGAGATTACCGGCGGCAGGTTGTCGCTGTTCGCGCTGGAGCAGATTGCGGAGCTGGGCCGCGCGTGGCCGCTTATCGAGGGCAGCGGGACGATTTACGGCATGTTCGTGATTGAAAGCCTGAGCCAGACCAAGGCGGAGTTCTTCAGCAGCGGTGTGTGCCGCCGCATTGAATTCACGCTGACGCTGAAGCGCACCGATGAATCGCTGGGCGAGATGTTTGGCAGCCTCAGCGATCAGCTGTCTGCCATGCAGGGCGCAGCCGCCACCGCCGCCGGTAAGGTGAGCGCCGCAGCGGGAGGATTATTTTCATGATGACCAGCCCGTGGATTAACGGCCAGCAGAACTCACCGGCGTTTCGGCTGACAATGGACGGCGCAGACATCACGCAGAAGCTGGAAAAGCGCCTGCTGAGCCTGACGCTCACTGACAACCGGGGGTTTGATGCGGACCAGCTGGACATCGAGCTGGACGACGCAGACGGCCAGCTGCAGCTGCCGCGACGTGGCGTCGTGCTGTCGCTGTCGCTGGGCTGGCAGGGAGAGGCGCTTTTTCCGAAAGGCAGCTATGTGGTTGACGAAATCGAGCACAGCGGCACACCTGACCGCCTGACGCTGAGGGCGCGCAGCGCGGACTTCCGGCAGACGCTGAACACGAAGCGGGAGAAGTCCTGGCACAAAACTACCGCAGGCGAAATTGTCCGGGACATGGCCGGGCGGCACAAACTGAAGGCGGCGATGGGTGAGGACATGGCGGCCGCAGAAATTGACCACCTTGACCAGACCAACGAATCAGACGCCAGCTTTCTGATGCGCCTGGCTAAACAGTGCGGCGCAGTGGCCTGCGTCAAGGACGGCAATCTGCTGTTTATCCGCCAGGGACAAGCGAAGACGGCAAGCGGTAAGGCGCTGCCGGTGATCACCCTTCAGCGCAGGGACGGCGACAGCCACCGCTTCAGCCTGGCAGACCGCGACTCTTACACCGGCGTAATCGCCAGCTGGCTACACACCCGCGAACCGGCAAAGAAGCCTGTAGCGAAGGTGAAGCGCAGGCGACGTAAAACCACGGCGAAGAAGAAAGAGCCGGAGGCAAAGCAGGGTGATTACCTGATCGGCACGGATGAAAACGTGCTGGTACTGAGCCGCACTTACGCAAACCGGGGCAACGCAGAGCGTGCTGCCAAAATGCAGTGGGAACGCCTGCAGCGCGGTGCTGCAACGTTTTCTATTCAGCTGGCAAAGGGGCGCGCGGAGCTATACACGGAAATGCCGGTGAAGGTCAGCGGCTTCAAACAGCAGGTAGATGCCGGGGAATGGATCATCACAACGCTGACGCACAGCCTGAGCGCGGACAGCGGATTTACTACAAGCTTAGAACTGGAAGTAAAAATCGATGAATTAAGTATGCAATAGTAGATTTAGCTATTCAATTGATCGCTAAATCGTTAATATTTGCTGAAAATTTCAAGAGGAAGTATCTGAAATGATGAACTGTCCAAAGTGTTCCCATGCAGCCCACACGCGCAGTAGTGTTGTGCTTTCAGAGAACACAAAAGAACGTTACAACCAGTGCCAGAACATCAACTGCGGTTGTACCTTCAAATCCTTAGAAACTGTTACTGACATAATTATGTGCCCTGGAAAAATCAACCCTGCCCCACCACATCCAACGCGCATAAGAGCTGCTCAAACACAGGGCAATTTATGGCTTTAAAATTCTTGTAATACGCCAGATTGAGGGCACTGATTATTCAGTGCCCTTTTTTGTTTGGTCATTAGAATGTGGGTTTAAAAGTTGCAGCAGCCAGACGATCATCCATAAAAGCAACACCCTCTTCAGTATTCATGCTTGCCATCTGTTCACAGCTTTTGTCCCCATCCTCATATGTAAAGCCCTGCGTAACTGAATCGTTGGTGACCGTAATATCTTTTATTACCCCAGCTTTCCACGAACGTTTAGGTGGATTATCTCCGTAGTAAGCGAAGCAAACCGTGTCAACCAAACTACGTGCCTGCAGTAACTCTATTTTTTTGAAATTATACGAGACGTATAAAGTGCCATTAACAAGGGATGGTGGTCGGGAAAGATTTAGCTGCTTGAGGCTGTGTAAGAGAGGTGCAGGGATCTGGTCAGGTTTAGCAGCATAAGCTGAAGCCCCAAGAGTCAAACCAGCAAGACAGATGCAAAACTTTTTCATTGGGTATTCCTTCACGTTTGAGTCGCAGTAATCACAACGATTATGACCACAACTGACCGCAAAAAAAATCTGCGTAGCCAATCCGTGGACAAGGCCATAAAAAAAGGGGCTGGCATCACGCCAACCCCTTGTTTGCTATTAACTTTCAGATGTCGCGTTAGCGATACCTTAGTTAAGACGCTCTTTAATACGAGCAGACTTACCAGTACGCTCACGCAGGTAGTACAGTTTGGCTTTACGCACAGCGCCACGACGTTTAACAGCGATGCTGTCAATGACAGGTGAATGAGTCTGGAATACACGCTCAACGCCTTCGCCGTTAGAAATTTTGCGAACAGTGAATGCAGAGTGCAGACCGCGGTTACGAATAGCGATAACCACGCCCTCGAATGCCTGCAGACGTTTTTTAGAACCTTCAACGACCCATACTTTCACTTCCACAGAATCACCCGGGCGGAAGGAAGGTACGTCCTGTTTCATCTGCTCTTGTTCAATTTGCTTGATAATGTTGCTCATAATTAAATCTCATATCCTGGGTAAACTGATAGTCGGGGAAGATCACTCTTCCACATCATCGTTTTGTTGCTGCCGAGATTCCCGCTGGAACTCATTCAGCAACCTTGCTTGCTCTTCAGTCAGAGCCAGGTTTTCCAGAAGTTCAGGTCTTCTCAGCCAGGTACGGCCTAGCGACTGTTTCAGACGCCAGCGGCGAATATCAGCATGGTTACCTGACAGTAATACTGCCGGGACTTCCACGCCGTCTAACACTTCAGGACGGGTATAGTGCGGACAATCCAGCAAACCGTCAGAGAACGAATCCTCATCGGCTGACGCCTGCTTGCCGAGTACGCCTGGAATAAACCGGGCAACTGCGTCAATCATCGTCATTGCTGGCAGTTCCCCGCCACTGAGAACGTAATCACCGATTGACCATTCTTCATCAATTTCGGAATGAATTACACGCTCATCAATTCCTTCATAGCGGCCACAGACCAGAATTAACTTGTCCCGTGCCGCCAGTTCGCAAACGCCCTGTTGGTCCAGTTTACGACCCTGAGGTGAAAGATATATCACTCTGGCGCCATCACCTGCCGCTGCTTTCGCTGCGGAGATGGCATCCCGTAAGGGTTGTACCATCATCAGCATTCCCGGTCCGCCGCCGTAAGGACGATCATCCACGGTACGGTGCCGGTCGTGCGTGAAGTCACGAGGACTCCAGCTCTGAATGCTGAGCAGACCGTTTTTTACAGCCCGGCCAGTTACCCCGTAATCGGTAATAGCGCGAAACATTTCTGGAAACAGGCTGATAACACCAATCCACATTGTATTCGCCGTTACGTTACCGTTCGATTCGGAGATCAAAAACCAGGATCCCAATCTACCTCAATGACGCCAGTAGAGAGATCGACTTTCCTGATAACCTGTTCATCAAGAAACGGAATTAACCGCTCCTGAGCACCGAATGCATCTTTCAGGTTTGCCTTAACGACGAGTACGTCGTTCGAGCCGGTTTCCATCATATCGATGACTTTACCCATCTCGTAACCTTCGAGGTTAACCACCTTGCAGCCCATAAGGTCTTTCCAGTAGTAGTCGCCCTCTTCCAGCGATGGCAACTGCGTCGAGTCAACCTGAATTTCGCAATTGGTTAACTGAGCCGCCGCATCCCGATCGTCAATGCCTTTGACTTTGATGATCAGGTCCTGATTGTGGTGCTTCCAACCTTCCAGTTCGACCTGCTGCCATTTACCGGCGCGCTGGATGAACCAGGGTTGGTAGTTGAAGATGCTTTCAGCGTCTTCAGTGGAGGAAAACACTTTGAGCCAGCCGCGAATACCGTAGGCGGCTCCCATCTTACCCAATACAATCGGGTTAACAGGAGGCTGTGCGGCAAGTTGTCTGCTCATGCTCACCACCGTGACAGATTAAGCTGCTTTCTTAGCTTCTTTGACCAGCGCGTTAACGCGATCAGAGAGTGTTGCGCCCTGGCCAACCCAGTGCTCGATACGGTCCAGATCCAGACGCAGACCTTCAGCCTGACCAGATGCGATCGGGTTGAAGAAACCAACGCGCTCGATGAAACGACCGTTGCGTGCATTGCGGCTGTCAGTAACGACGACCTGATAGAACGGACGCTTTTTAGCGCCGTGACGTGCCAAACGAATTGTTACCATAACATCCTCTTCAGTTAATAAAACACCCGGCCCCCATCGAGGAACGGGGTCCGGGTGCTGTATAAAAAGCCCGAAAATTTTACTCATTTTGGCGAAAAAAGCAACCTAAACCGTGCCTTTCCGGGCTTTTTTGTGGAACGCTTAGCGGCCGGGGAATCCTGGTGGCATCATACCCTTCATGCCGCGCATCATTTTCGCCATACCGCCTTTCTTCATTTTCTTCATCATACGCTGCATGTCGTCGAACTGCTTCAATAAGCGGTTAACGTCCTGCACCTGCATTCCGGAGCCGGTTGCGATGCGGCGCTTGCGCGAGCCTTTGATAATTTCTGGTTTCTCACGCTCTTTTCGTGTCATCGAGTTGATGATGGCTTCCATACGTACCAGCACTTTGTCATCCATCTGCGATTTCACATTGTCAGGTAACTGTCCCATACCCGGCAGTTTGCCCATCAGGCTGGCCATGCCGCCCATGTTGCGCATCTGCTTCAGCTGCTCAAGGAAGTCATTGAGATCAAAACCGTCGCCGGTTTTCAGCTTCTTAGCCAGTTTCTCCGCCTGGTCGCGGTCAACCTTGCTTTCGATATCTTCGATCAGTGACAGCACGTCACCCATGCCAAGGATACGTGACGCAATACGGTCGGGATAGAATGGTTCAAGCGCTTCGGTTTTTTCACCGACACCCATGAATTTAATCGGCTTGCCGGTGATATGGCGAATTGACAGCGCTGCACCACCGCGGGCATCACCGTCGACCTTGGTCAGGATAACCCCGGTCAGCGGCAGCGCTTCATTAAAGGCCTTCGCCGTATTTGCGGCATCCTGACCGGTCATGGCATCGACCACAAACAGCGTTTCTACCGGCTTAATTGCGGTATGAACCTGTTTGATTTCGTCCATCATCGCTTCGTCAACGTGCAGACGACCGGCGGTATCCACCAGCAGCACATCGTAGAACTTAAGGCGGGCTTCACGCAGCGCATTGTTGACGATGTCGACCGGCTTCTGACTGAGATCGGACGGACAGAAATCCACGCCAACCTGCTGTGCCAGCGTTTCCAGCTGTTTGATTGCCGCCGGACGATAGACGTCGGCAGAAACCACTAAAACTTTCTTTTTGTGCTTCTCACGCAGGAACTTACCCAGCTTAGCGACGCTGGTGGTTTTACCGGCACCCTGCAGGCCCGCCATCAGGACTACGGCTGGTGGCTGAGCCGCCAGGTCGAGTGCGTTGTTCTCTGCACCCATCGCCGCAACCAGCTCGTTACGAACGATTTTGATGAACTCCTGACCTGGCGTCAGGCTTTTATTCACATCATGGCCGACCGCGCTCTCTTTCACACGGTTGATGAAGTCACGCACCACTGGCAGTGCAACGTCAGCTTCAAGCAGCGCCATGCGCACTTCACGCAGGGTCTCTTTGATGTTCTCTTCAGTCAGCCTTCCGCGGCCGCTGATATTTCGCAGGGTTTGCGACAAACGATCGGTTAAATTATCAAACATGGTCTCTCACTAAAAAAAAGATCGCGAGGTGCCTGATCGGCAGAATGCGGCGGATTATAACACGAAGCCTCGGCGATCTCTGCAATTGCCCCTCAGATCGTTTGGAGCCTGCTTCGGCTGGCGCTATACTGCCTTTTTCCTTATCTGACTGACCTGAAAGGATCTATGTTCGTTTTCGCGATAGTGGCGCTATTCGCCTACTCCTTAAGTCTTGCCCTTATCATTCCCAGCCTGTTGAAACGTAACGGCGGCTGGCGGCGAATGGCGATGTTTTCTGCCTGTGTGGCGCTGGTGACACACGCAGTCGCCCTGCAGCAACGCATATTTGCGGTTGATAGCGGACAGAATTTAAGCCTGCTCAACATTGGCTCACTCGTGAGCCTGTTGATCTGCGCCATCATGACCATTGTGGCGTCACGTAACCGTGGCTGGCTGCTGCTGCCGATTGTCTACAGCTTCGCGCTGATTAATCTGGCCTTCGCCACCTTCGTCCCCAATGCGTTCATTACCCATCTGGAAACCACGCCAGGCATGATGATCCATATCGGTCTGTCGCTTTTTGCCTATGCGACGCTGATTATTGCCGCGCTCTATGCGCTGCAGCTGGCGTGGATTGATTACCAGCTGAAAAACAAGCGACTGGCATTTACCCAGGATATGCCGCCGCTGCTGACCATCGAACGTAAGATGTTTCACATTACCCAGGTCGGCGTCGTGCTGCTGACGCTGGTGCTCTGCACCGGTCTGTTTTATATGCAGGATCTCTTCAGCGCAGAAAACGTCGATAAAGCCGTTCTCTCCATCATTGCGTGGTTTGTTTATATCGTTTTGCTCTGGGGGCACTATCATGAAGGCTGGCGTGGTCGCCGCGTCGTCTGGTTTAACTGCAGCGGTGCGGTGCTGTTAACCATGGCTTACTTCGGCAGTCGCATCCTGCAGCATCTGCTTGTCCCCACCTCTCGTTAAAAAGGAAGTTCTGCGTTGGAGAATGTTTCAACCACCACGCTGATTATTATTCTCTGCGTCATGGTTCTGGTTTCCGCCTGGTTTGCCGGGTCGGAAACCGGAATGATGACGCTTAACCGCTATAAGCTGCGCCATCAGGCAAAAAACGGTAATCGCGCCGCACGCCGTGTAGAGAAGCTACTACGTCGTCCTGACCGGCTGCTCAGTCTGGTTTTAATCGGTAACAACCTGGTCAATATTCTGGCCTCCGCCCTCGCCACCATCGTGGGCATGCGTATTCACGGTGATGAAGGCGTCGCAATTGCGACCGGCATCCTGACCTTTGTGGTGCTGGTCTTTGCTGAAGTGCTGCCAAAAACCGTAGCGGCGCTCTATCCCGAGCGCGTCGCCTTTCCCAGCAGCCTGCTACTGGTCCCGCTGCAATACATCATGCTGCCGCTGGTCTGGCTGCTCAACACCATTACCCGACTGCTGATGAGGATAGCGGGTATCCGCGCTGACGGTGCCATTAACTCTGCACTGAGCAAAGAGGAGTTACGTACCATCGTCTATGAGTCGCGTAGCCTGATGTCACGCCGGAACCAGGACATGCTGCTCTCTGTGCTCGACCTGGAGAAAGTCAGCGTTGATGACATCATGGTGCCGCGTAATGAGATCGTCGGCATCAACATCAACGATGACTGGAAGTCGGTCGTACGTCAGTTGAGTCACTCGCCTCACGGCCGCATCGTGCTGTTCCGGGATTCGCTGGATGACTGCGTCGGTATGCTGCGGGTACGCGAAGCATGGCGCATGATGACGGAGAAAAAAGAGTTCACCAAAGAGACGCTGCTGCGCGCCGCCGATGAGATTTACTACATCCCGGAAGGTACACCGCTTAACACCCAGCTGGTAAAGTTTCAGCGCAATAAAGAGAAGGCGGGCGTGGTGGTGGATGAATATGGCGACATCAAAGGGCTGGTGACGATTGAGGACATTCTGGAGGAGATTGTTGGTGACTTTACCACCTCCATGTCACCGTCGCTGGCAGAAGAAGTAATGCCGCAGAATGATGGATCGGTGCTGATTGAAGGCAGTGCTAACGTGCGTGAAATCAACAAGGCATTTAACTGGCAGTTGCCAGAGCAGGAAGCCCGCACCATCAACGGCATGCTGCTGGAAGCGCTGGAAGAGATCCCCGCCATTGCCACCCGGGTTCAGATCGGCCATTACAACGTCGATATTCTGGACGTGCAGGACAACATGATCAAACAGGTGCGCATCACGCCAAAGACGCCCCTGAAAAAATCGGTCGGTTCCTGAAGCCATAAAAAAACGCCGCCATCGACAGGATGCGGCGTTTTTTTTAGCAGAGAAGCCCTGACTAGATGTGCAGTTCTTTCAGCTTTTCAGCAGGCAGCTTCAGATCGTCGTTGCGGTTAACGCCGATCTCATGCGCCAGCACATTGCGGGCAATCTGCTGCGCTTCGTCCAGTGAGTGCAGTTTGTAGCTGCCACACTGGTATTCATTCAGCTCAGGGATCTGGTTCTGATCTTTCACTTTCAGAACATCTTCCATCGCCCCTTTCCACGCTTTCGCAACGCGCTGCTCGTCTGGCGTACCAATCAGGCTCATGTAGAAGCCGGTGCGGCAACCCATCGGCGAGATATCGACGATTTCCACACCGTCACCATTCAGGTGGTCACGCATGAATCCGGCAAAGAGATGCTCCAGCGTATGAATGCCACGTTCAGTGAGGATATCAATGTTCGGGCGACAAAAGCGCAGGTCAAAGACGGTAATCGTATCGCCATGCGGAGTCTTCATGGTTTTTGCAACGCGTACTGCCGGTGCGCCCATGATGGTGTGATCAACGGTAAAACTGTCCAGTAGTGGCATACGTCACCTCCTGTTCTGAGAATTTTTTTTAAAACGATGAAACTTTTCTGTTCGCCCAACGTCTGAATATATGAAAGACGCGCATTTGTTATCATCATCCCTGACAACAGAGATGTTAATTTGGCCACATTGATGTGGCCTTTTTCTTTTCTACCCTTCCCGGCTTGCCAGATACGCTTCAAAATCCAGCTTATCATTCGCTTCCAGCTGTTGCTGTGCAGCAACAGATTCCTGCGCCTGACGCGTGAAATCGTCTTCTGTCAGCACTTCCAGCGGCTCTTCGCAGAGCAGATGGCGGTACTGTTCAGCCAGCGCCACGCCCGTCCCGGTGACACCATTGTCCTTCATTGCCTGAAGGATGCGCGCCGAATAGGTTAGCTCAGGATCGTCGAATGATGCTACCAGTTGATCGCAAACCTGCTGATATTCCGTGCTGTCCTGATTATTGCTGTCCAAGACTTCAGCAACGCGACGCAGATCGGCAAACAGAGTCTTGCCTACTTCCACCAGCGAATGCTCTGCATCTCCACAGCCCACAGCAATTTTCTGATCCGGTTTACGCCCTTCCAGCACCACCCGGTTCCAGTTTTTGCGGGTGCACTGCAACTCATCGGCACTCATTTCCGGCGCATCCGCCAGGGTACACCAAATCAGGAACAGGTCGAGGAAGCGCACCTGATTCTCATCAACGCCGATGGCAGAGAATGGGTTGATATCCAGCGAGCGCACTTCAATGTATTCAATGCCGCCACGTAGCAGCGCATCCGAAGGCGCCTCACCCGAACGCGTCACACGCTTAGGGCGGATGGGCGCATAAAGCTCATTCTCAATCTGCAATACGTTGGTGTTGAGCTGCAGCCAGTTACCGTCGGCATCTTTGGTGCCCATCGCCGCATACTCTTCGGATGGCGTCCTGATCGCATTCTTCAGCGCGGTGACATAACCTTCCAGTGAGTTAAACGTGATGCCCAGTGAGCTCTGCGATTTATTGGTGTAGCCTAAATCGCTAAGACGCAACGAGGTGGCGTACGGCAGCCACATTGTATCTTTGTCATTGGTTTCGAACGGTAGCGCGCTCTCACGGCCCTGCAGGAAGCTGGAGCTGATAGCCGGCGATGCGCCAAACAGATACGGGATTACCCAGCCGAAGCGATAATAGTTGCGGATCAGCCGCAGGTAGCCCGCTGAGATGGTCTCTTTTCCGCTTTCCTGATCTTTTACGTCAGCCCACTCCTGCCAGAATGAAAGCGGCAGCGAGAAGTTATAGTGAATGCCGGAGATGGTCTGCATCAACGCGCCATAGCGGTTTTTCAGCCCTTCGCGGTAGAGCGTCTTCATCTTACCGATATTGGAGGTGCCATATTGCGCCAGCTCAATATTGTCCGCGTCGTCAATCTCGCACGGCATACTGAAGGGCCACATGCGTTCATCACCCAGTTCACGGGCAACGTGACGATGGATATCGCGCAGGAAAGCCAGCATATGATCGATGCTGTGATCCACTGGCGTGATGAATTCCAGCAACGTTTCGGCAAAATCAGTGGTGATCCAGTCATGCTTCAGCGCCGAGCCCAGAGATTCAGGGTGGCCGGTTTTTGCCAGATCGCCATTTTCCTGTACACGCAGCGTTTCACGCTCGATGCCACGGCCAATACCTTTCAGAGCATTGGGATGCGCTTCCAGCCAGGAGAGCGCTTTAGATACGTCCGGGATCACATTACCCCCCCGCTGTGTTAATAATTTATTTTTGTTCAGCATAATGTTAACCGTAGCCTCGAATCTGTGCGAATCAATGCCACCATTGCATACCCTGTAATGTGGCAGTCGCGATAACGATATAACGCAGTGTTTTGCCGACGGCGAGAAACAGCATCGCAGGTAGCCAGGCGAAACGTAACCAGCCTGCGAGAACGCAGAGCAAATCACCTATCACCGGCAGCCAGCTGAATAACAGTGCTGCAGGTCCCAGTCGGTGCAACCACGTCATTGCTGTGTCATGCCATCGCCCCTGACGTTTTAGCGGCAGCAAGCGACCAATAAGAATGTTGGTTAAGCCGCCCAAGGTGTTTCCCAGTGATGCGGCCAAAAGCAACCCGTAAACCGATGTCTTTTTTGCTATCAATAGTGCTATCAGCAGTGCTTCGGAACTTCCTGGCAGGAGCGTCGCACTCAGAAAACTGCTGCCGAACATTGATGCATAGGCGAGAACGTCACTCACAGTAAGCGGACATCCACCACGTCCATGCCTGCCGCCTTCGCGGCCTGAATTCCAAAGTCCGCATCCTCGAACACCACACAACGTGTCGGCGCCACACCCAGCAGCTCAGCGCAGCGTAAGAAGGTTTCAGGCTCAGGTTTATGACGCTGAACGTCGTCAGCGCCGACAACTGCTGAGAAGAGCTCACGCACGCCCAGCTGCGTCAGTAACGCCTCTGCCATGCTGTGTTCGCTTCCGGTACCCACCGCCATCGGACGACGCCCGTGATACGCTTTTACCACCTCCATTAATGGCAGTGGCCTGACGTTTTCCAGTAGCATCGCTCTCACAGCAGCCGTTTTTTCTGCGGCAAGAAGATGAGGGTCGAGTGACGACTGATTGGATTCAATGATGAACTGCGCCAGACGCCACGCGGGAGCGCCATTGAAGTCGATAATACGAGCTTCATCCAGCGTTAATCCATAACGCGCCAGTACCTGACGCCACGCTTTTCGATGTGTCGGCTCAGTATCAAGAATCGTGCCGTCCATATCGAAAATCAGGGCGTCATATTGATCGTACATTGTCACTCCGGACATTCACCAAATGAGACATTACTTTAGCCTAATGTGGACAGGTTGTCGCCAGGAGGGATGAACAGCAAATGCTTTGAAAGCATTAACAATTTTTGTTTTCAGATAAAGGTGATCGTGCGCGGCCAGGGATAACCGTACGAATTTGCAGCGTTTTTTTACATTATTTTGGCAGACAGGCGGCGGCGGACGGGCGTGAGCAGCAAAACAGAGAGTGCTGACGCGTGAAACAGGCGCTGTAATTCGCTTAAGTCAGAATGATGAATCAGTGAGGTGGGTTAAGCAGGAAAACAGTACGGGTAGAGCCAGAGAGGAACAGCTGGGGAGAGTTCTGTAAACCTGCTTAGTGTTGGGTCACGGGCGGTTACTGATTCGGCAGTAAAGTGTTTAGTGAGGTCTTCGCGATGATCACGCCATGATACATTGAGGATTTTTGAGATAATAAGGATGGTGCATCCAGGAGGATTCGAACCTCCGACCGCTCGGTTCGTAGCCGAGTACTCTATCCAGCTGAGCTATGGATGCATTGGGGTCTATCTTTTGAGGTGCAACTTTTAATGGAATTACAGAAACCAACCTGAGGATGTTACAAAGAATGGTGCATCCAGGAGGATTACTCAGCTTTCGCTTCGCCCTGCAGGCCGTTGCTAAAGCAACGTTATCCTCCTTAGTGCGGACTGAACGCTATTCACGTCATGTCACACCGAGGCACTTCGCCATATTTGAAAATATGGTGCATCCAGGAGGATTCGAACCTCCGACCGCTCGGTTCGTAGCCGAGTACTCTATCCAGCTGAGCTATGGATGCATAAATCTGATTCTTGTACAGCGCAGGGTGCTAACTACTCACCATGAAAGGAATTGCTAATTCGCATTGTTTTTTCGATGGTGCATCCAGGAGGATTACTCAGCATGCGCTTCGCGCTGCGGGCCGTTGCTGATGCAACGTTATCCTCCTTAGTGCGGCCTGAACGCGAATGCGTCATGTCACACCGAGGCACTTCTCCATATTCGAAAATATGGTGCATCCAGGAGGATTCGAACCTCCGACCGCTCGGTTCGTAGCCGAGTACTCTATCCAGCTGAGCTATGGATGCATCGAAAATGGCGGTGAGGGAGGGATTCGAACCCTCGATACAGCTTTTGACCGTATACTCCCTTAGCAGGGGAGCGCCTTCAGCCTCTCGGCCACCTCACCTTACGCTTTCTTTCGAACCGTGCGTCTGAACTTGTTTCTGCTCATCGGCACTGCGTGGCGCACATATTACTTTCCCGGACTTTTAAGTCAAACAATTTTTCCGAAACTTTGTTTGATTGAGCAAATCACACACAATCGGGACAAAATGGCGACAAAAAGAGTGAATTATCAACAATGAAAGATGATGTCATTAACGAAACAAGGAAGAGAAAGCAGAAAAGAAAAGGCAGGATTTTTTCAGAAAGCGGTAGCGCCTCGCACAGGTGCGAGACGCTGAATCCGTTAAACGCTGGTTTGTTGCGTTTTTTCAGCCTGGATGCGTTGATAGATCTCTTCGCGATGCACAGACACTTCTTTCGGCGCGTTAACCCCTATGCGAACCTGGTTACCCTTAACACCCAGCACCGTTACAGTTACCTCATCACCAATCATGAGGGTTTCACCAACTCGACGAGTTAGAATAAGCATTCTTTGCTCCTTGAAAGATTAAAAGAGTCGGGCTTGTACAGGCTCCCGGCATTATCCATCATTTAACGCTGCACATTGACTATGAGAAATACACCAATGCACATCGATGCGCCAATACATTCTGCTGATAGTTAGTTTAGCCGAAATACACTACATCAACCTGACTTTGTCATTTGTTGCTTTAGCATCGTATTAAAAAGCGCCGGAACCGGGGTTCTGACGCTTCAGACAATGCCTTGCTCTATTTACATTACAGGCGGCTGTTAACCCAGCTCTCGACCCCTGCCAGAGCGCCTTTCAGCGCCTCAGCATCAGTACCACCAGCTTGTGCCATATCAGGACGACCACCGCCCTTCCCGCCAACCTGCTGTGCCAGACCGGCAATCAACTCACCCGCCTTAACACGGTCAGTCAGATCTTTGGTCACACCCGCAATCAGCGACACCTTACCTTCAGCAACTGTCGCCAGCACAATAATCGCCGATCCCAGCTGATTCTTAAGATCATCAACCATGGTACGCAACATTTTAGGCTCAACATTGCTGAGTTCACTGACCAGCAGTTTCACACCCTTAACATCGATGGCATTGCTGCTCAGTGAGGCGCTCTCCTGCGCGGCCTGCTGATCGCGCAGTTGCTGCAACTCTTTCTCGAGAGCACGCACGTGATCGACCAGACCTCGCACCTTCTCGTTCAGGTTGCTGCTGTTTGCTTTTACCAGCTGCGCAATATCCTGCAGCTGGCTGCTCTGCGCATTGACCTGTGCCAGCGCCCCTTCACCGGTAATCGCTTCGATACGACGGATACCGGCTGCCGTTCCTGATTCAGCCTGAATACGGAACAAGCCGATATCACCGGTGCGCGCAGCATGCGTACCCCCGCACAGCTCAACCGAGAAATCACCCATGGTCAGAACGCGTACGCGCTGATCATATTTCTCGCCAAACAGTGCCATTGCACCCTTAGACTTCGCTGCTTCAAGATCCATCACTTCAGTTTCAACCGGCAGGTTGCGACGAATCTGCGCATTGACAATATCTTCGACCTGACGAATCTCCTGAGGTTTCATCGCTTCGAAATGCGAGAAGTCGAAACGCAGGTATTTGTCATTAACCAGCGAGCCTTTCTGCGCCACATGCTCACCTAAAACCTGACGCAATGCGGCATGCAATAAGTGGGTCGCAGAATGGTTAAGACGAATGCGCGCACGACGTGCCGCATCAACCTGGGCCTCAAGGCGATCGCCGATACGCAACTGCCCTGCGGTCAGCTTACCGACATGACCGATTGCCTGACCATATTTTTGTGTATCCTGGACGCTAAATTCAGCATTCTTCCCTTTCAGCAGACCGGTATCGCCGACCTGACCACCGGATTCGCCATAGAATGGGGTTTCATCCAGCACGACTACGGCATCCTGACCTGCGGTCACTTCATCAACTGCCTCGCCCGCAACGTAGAGCGCTTTCACCGTGGCAGCCAAATCAAGCTGGTCGTAACCTTTGAAGGAAGAGGCGGCATCAATGCGGATAACGTTGCTGTAGTCAGCGCCGAAGCCACTTGCTTCACGTGCGCGCTGACGCTGCTGTTCCATCGCCTGCTCAAAGCCGGCTTCATCGATTTTCAGGTTGCGTTCGCGGCAGACGTCAGCCGTTAAATCAGCCGGGAAGCCAAAGGTATCGTAAAGACGGAAGACGATTTCGCCATCCAGCGTGTCGCCCTGCAGTTTTTCCAGCTCTTCGTCCAGCAGCGCCAGTCCACGCTCCAGCGTTCTGGCAAACTGATCCTCTTCGCTTTTCAGCACCTGCTCAACCTGAGCCTGCTGGCGCTGTAATTCTTCGCCCGCAGCACCCATGACTTCAACCAGTGGCGCAACCAGCTTATAGAAGAAGGCCTCTTTGGCGCCCAGCATGTTGCCATGACGTACGGCACGACGAATGATACGACGCAGCACATAGCCACGGTTCTCATTCGATGGAATCACACCATCGGCAATCAGGAAAGCACAGGAGCGGATATGGTCGGCAATCACGCGCAGCGATTTATTACTCAGATCGGTTGCGCCGGTAACCCGTGCCACAGCCTGAATCAGTTTCTGGAACAGGTCGATTTCATAGTTGGAGTTGACGTGTTGCAGAACGGCAGAAATACGCTCAAGGCCCATACCGGTATCAACCGACGGTTTTGGCAGCGGCAGCATAGTGCCGTCAGCCTGACGGTTGAACTGCATAAAGACGATGTTCCAGATCTCAATATAACGGTCACCATCTTCTTCCGGGCTGCCTGGCGGGCCACCCCAGATGTGATCGCCATGATCGTAGAAAATTTCACTGCATGGACCACAAGGACCGGTATCGCCCATCTGCCAGAAGTTATCTGACGCGTACGCGCTGCCCTTATTGTCGCCGATGCGGATGATGCGCTCACGTGGCACGCCGATTTCATCCGCCCAGATATTGTAGGCTTCATCATCGGTTTCATAGACCGTCACCCACAGACGCTCTTTCGGCAGGCTGAACCACTGCTCGCTCGTCAGCAGTTCCCAGGCAAAACCAATCGCCTCTCTCTTGAAGTAGTCACCAAAGCTGAAGTTACCCAGCATTTCAAAGAAGGTGTGGTGACGCGCGGTGTAGCCGACGTTTTCAAGATCGTTGTGTTTACCGCCTGCGCGAACGCAGCGCTGTGACGTGGTCGCACGTGTGTAATCACGTTTGTCCTGACCGAGGAACACATCTTTAAACTGGTTCATCCCGGCGTTGGTAAACAACAACGTTGGATCGTTATTCGGTACGAGGGAGCTGCTGGTTACAACCTCATGTCCCTTGCTATGAAAAAAGTCGAGAAACGCCTGACGGATCTCAGCAGTGCTCTTGCTCATAAATGTCCTGGAATCACGCTAACGAACGTTCCCTCTGATCGGCGCGGCCACATTCTCGTGGTGCCTGATTAGCGGAACAAAAAGTGGGAATAAGATAAATTTTCTTCAGTGGGAAGTAAAATTACATCGGCTTTTAGTCATCAAAATTTCTGAAAACAGACTGGATATCGTCGGTCTGAAAGCCCTTTGACTGCAGATAGCGTAGTACTTTCGCTTTCTCTTTCCACTCTGTGGGCAGCGGATGTCCGAATTTTCGTTCAGCCAGCTGTGCAGCGCAGGCTGCCCAGTCAACATCCGTCTCTTCCATCGCAATATCAATGGCTTCACGATCAATGCCTTTCTGGGCCAGTTCAAGCCGTACGCGCTGCGACCCAAAACCTTTACGGCTTCGGCTCTGAATAAACCGATCGGTGAAACGCTCGTCATTTAACCAGCCGCTTTCCTGACACCAGTCCAGTACCTGCTCCAGCAGCGCTTCAGTGATAATTTCAGGCTCTTTTTTCTGCGCCCATGCGGCACGCTGAGCTGACTGTTGCAGCTTACGGGATAACTCTGCACGGCTGTGATCGCGCTGACCCAGAATGCGCATCGCACGGTCAAGCAGACGAGAATAAGATACAACATTGGGTTGGGGCTGAGAGGATTCAGTCATACTGCGCACCTTCTACAAACAGAGGGAGATTATGGCGACAGAACAGGACAGAGGGAAGGCAGGAAAGGTATCAGGGGGGATAAAACAGCGGGAGAGGCTTTTGCCCCTCCCGCATCATAAATCAGAAGTCTTCGTTCGCTTCACTTGCCGCGTCTTCTTTCTCAGCAGACTTATCGGCTGCTGCGAGTTTCTCATCCGCGCCGTTGAGCAACATCTCACGTAACTTCAGATCAATTTCGTTTGCCACAGCAGCATTCTCTTTCAGGAAGTTGCCGGCATTCGATTTACCCTGACCAATCTTGTCGCCATTGTAGCTGTACCATGCACCCGCTTTTTCAATCAGCTTGTGCTTCACGCCCAGGTCGACCAGCTCACCAAAGGTATTGATACCTTCGCCGTACATAATCTGGAATTCAGCCTGTTTAAATGGCGCAGCGATTTTGTTTTTCACTACCTTAACGCGGGTCTCACTGCCCACCACGTTATCGCCCTCTTTGATGGCACCGATACGGCGGATATCAAGACGGACAGACGCATAGAACTTCAGCGCGTTACCACCGGTAGTGGTTTCCGGGTTACCAAACATCACACCAATTTTCATACGGATCTGGTTGATGAAGATCAGCAGCGTATTGGACTGCTTCAGGTTACCGGCCAGTTTACGCATCGCCTGGCTCATCATACGTGCCGCGAGGCCCATATGTGAGTCACCGATTTCACCTTCAATTTCCGCTTTCGGCGTCAGCGCCGCAACGGAGTCGACGATGATGACATCAACGGCACCAGAGCGCGCCAGCGCATCACAGATTTCCAGCGCCTGCTCACCCGTGTCGGGCTGAGAACAGAGCAGGTTTTCAATATCTACGCCCAGCTTCTTGGCGTAAACCGGATCAAGCGCATGCTCAGCATCGATAAAGGCACAGGTTTTGCCTTTACGCTGTGCAGATGCGATAACCTGCAGGGTCAGCGTGGTTTTACCGGAAGACTCGGGTCCGTAGATCTCAACGATACGGCCCATTGGCAGACCGCCTGCACCTAATGCGATATCCAGCGAGAGCGAACCGGTAGAGATGGTTTCCACATCCATTGAGCGGTCTTCACCCAAGCGCATGATGGAGCCTTTACCAAATTGCTTCTCAATCTGGCCCAGCGCGGCAGCTAAAGCCTTCTGTTTGTTTTCATCAATCGCCATTTCAACTCCTAATCAAGCCGGGTAAACACGCACTTAGGGTGCCTGCACTCTTTCTGTTGCCGACAATTATACTGTATAGTCATACAGTATCAAGTTTAATTTGTCAGAAATTCGCCATACAGTTTCTGCAGAGCCCATGCCACCGACTGGCGGCGGACGGCATCACGATCGCCGCTAAAATGCTGCTGAAAAGTCAATACGTTATCCTGCGGCCCGGCAAAGCCAAACCACACCGTGCCGACCGGTTTTTCTTCACTGCCGCCATCCGGGCCGGCAATGCCGCTGACGGAGATCGCGTAGTCAGCATGGGCAGCCTTGCGGGCACCCAGCGCCATCTCACGCACCACCGCATCACTCACCGCGCCATACTGCGCCAGCGAGTCGGCCTTAACATCCACCAGCTGCTGTTTCGCCTCATTACTGTAGGTGACAAAACCGCGTTCGAACCAGGCGGAGCTGCCGCTGATATCGGTAAAGACTTTGGCAATCCAGCCGCCAGTGCAGGATTCCGCACAGGTTACGGTGGCATTACGCTGCTTCAGCTTCTCACCTATCTGCGCGCTTAACGCCTGCAATTGCTGATCGTCCATTTCGACTCTCCCTTTGGTCGTGGGTTGAAGGTGGTGCAGAAAAACCACTTTTTCAAGGGCTCATATCATTATTGCCCTGATTTTGCGGCCTGCTTTCCAGCGCCCTCACCTTTTTTTCACTGCCACCATAAAAAGTCGCGGGAAGGCGAGCAGAACCTGACCATCGGCCTGAGCCGGATAAGCGGTAAGTAAGCGCTGATGATAATCAGACAGAAAAGCCGTCTGTTCAGACTCATTCAGCATCGCCAGGAAAGGCCGTAAGCCGGTCGCCTGCAGCCAGCTGATAATCGCCTGTGCGTCGGCCATCACGTGATAATAGGTGGTTCGCCAGATATCCACCTCACAGCCGGCCTGGGTCAGCAGATCATAATATTCGCCCGTAGAAAGCAGCTGTGTACGTTCAGCGGCACTGGCATTAATGCGTGACGACCAGCGATCGGTAGCCGCCACCTCGCGCATCAGCTGGTGCGACGGCTCATTGAGGTTATCAGGCATCTGGATCGCCAGCACGCCACCGGGTGCCAGCTGACTGACCAGATGAGGAAACAGCGTGACGTGATTATCCAGCCATTGCAGAGACGCGTTGGCATAAATCACCTGCTGCGGCGCATCCGCCTGCCATGTGCGGATATCGGCCTTGATAAAGCGGCAGTGCGGCAGGCGTTCACCCGCCTGAGTTAGCATCGCCGCAGAACTGTCGAGTCCGGTAATCTGCGCCAGCGGCCAGGCATCGGCGAGCAGCTCGGTGCTGTTGCCGGGTCCGCAGCCCAGATCGGTCACCTGCTCAACCTGTTCCAGGCTGATGCGCGCCAGCAGCTCGCGGGTCGGACGGGTTCGTTCCGCTTCAAATTTGCGATACAGCACGGGATCCCACTCTTTCATCATCACCTCTCGCTCAGTTGTCAGAAGCATCCGCTTACTGAGACGAACGAAAAACGAAAAAGTGCGACCCGTTGCTCACTTTTGAATCATGTGCTGGCAGAGACTGGCTGGAGTCATTACGTTAAAACACTGTTTCATTTTTAACATTCGCAGCAGGAGTCAATTATGCGCGAAAAATCAGCCTTTGCCGGTGTCTGGTGTCCTACCGTCACCCCGTTTAATGCGCAGGAAGTGCCGGGATGATTTCAGGCCTGAATAATATTGTGCCGGAGTACTTTGCAGAGATGATGGCGGCATGGTGAACGGGCAATCTGCCTGAGCTGACGCGTCTGCAGCGGCAGATCGGCCGGCTGATGGCGATTTACAATATTGGCGATGATTTTGTGACCACCATTAAAACGGCCGTGGCATGACGCTATGACTCGATGAGCAGTAACTCGCGTAATTACGGTGATGCTCTGAACGCGGAACAGTGCGCCGCAATTGATCGGCTGTTCAGCTAAAAGAAAGGCGGGCACATCCCTGCGCCCCGGATCTCAGTTCTTTTTCACGAACTCAGATTTTAATTTCATCGGTCCAAAACCATCGATTTTACAGTCGATGTTGTGGTCCCCTTCAACCAGGCGAATGCTTTTCACTTTGGTGCCGATTTTCAGCGATGAGGAACTGCCCTTCACCTTAAGATCTTTGATCACCGTGACGCTGTCGCCATCTGCCAGCAGATTACCGTTGGCATCACGCACTTCCAGCGATCCGTTGCTGCTGTCAACCTCTCCTTCGGTCCAGATATGACCGCAGGAGGGGCAGTTGAGGTTTTCGCCATCTTGCCATGTGTAATCGGCGTGACAGGCTGGGCAGGCAGGTAAAGACATAACGACTCCAGAGATATCAGTGGCTGTATGGCCTGAAAAAGAGCGTCATCATATAACCTTACAGTTAACAAGGATAGCCTTTATAACAGGCCGCCCTGTCGTGCCTTGCTCACCGCCTCACCCAGCTGCCATACCGCCATCGCGTAATGAGTACTGTGGTTGTAGCGGGTAATCACATAGAAATTGGGTAAACCGTACCAGTACTGGTAGCTGGTGCCTGAATCAAGACGCAGCAGACTGACCTGATTGTTACCGTCCAGCGAGCCCTGCGGTGACAGGCCTGACGCCGCCAGCATGCTCACGCTGTAATTGGTTTTGAAGCCATCTTCCAGCATCGGTGCCTGACCGCTGGCCGGGACCGCCACATTTTCACTGCTGCGCCAGCCATGCTTCTGGAAGTAGTGCGCCACGCTGCCGATCGCATCCACCGGATCCCACAGGTTTGCATGGCCGTCGCCGTTGAAATCAACCGCATAATCATTGTAAGAGGAAGGCATAAACTGACCATAGCCCATCGCTCCGGCGAAAGAGCCTTTCAGCGCCAGCGGGTCATCCTGCTCTTTGCGCGACATCAACAGGAAGGTTTCCAGCTCGCTGCTGAAGTACGCCGCACGGCGCGGATAATTAAACGATAAGGTTGCAAGCGCATCCAGGATCCGCGTTTTCCCCATCACGCGGCCCCAGCGGGTTTCCACGCCAATGATGCCGACAATAATCTCCGGCGGCACGCCATAGACCTGCTGCGCGCGTTGCAGCGCATCCTGATACTGGTTCCAGAACGCCACGCCGTTTTGCACGTTATCCGGCGTAATGAACTTGTTGCGATAGCGGATCCAGGCCCCGTTAGGGCCCGGCGCTGGCGTATAGCTCGGTGCCTGACGATCCATCAGCCGCAGCACATAATCCAGTCGCTTAGCCTGACCAATGATGTTGTGCAGTTGCTCACGGTCGAAGTCATGCTTTTCAACCATCTTATCGATAAACTGCTCTGCGGCCGGGTTACCGGCAAAGTCGCCGAACATCGCCTGTCCGCTGTGCGACGGCTGCAGTAAAAAACCGCCCTGCGGCGCAGCCAGCATCTTCTGCTGGGTCGGAACGTCAGGTTTGCTGCTGCAGGAGGCCAGAAGCGGGATGAACGCAAGAAGGGCTAGCTTAAGACGCATCGGTTATCCATAAACGAGGGTAAATTCAGATGCGGTAATAGTAGTCGTTCAGCGCATTGACATACAGTCCGGAATCTTAAAAAAACGTCAATGCAGCCGTAGGTTAAAAAGTGCTGCGGGGCAGTATCTCCCCGCAGCACTTCCGGGGTTAGCGGCGGTTTCTCACCAGCTGATAACGGCGGGTCAGATACTCAACCGGCGCACTCCAGATATGCACCAGACGGCAGAACGGGAACAGCAGGAACAGCGTCATGCCCAGTACCATATGCATGCGATAGATAAACGCGACGCCCTCAAGATGCTGCGATGCACCACCGTGGAAGGTCACCACCGCCTGCGCCCAGCCCACCAGCTTCATCATCTCACTGCCGTCCATATGCTGGGCGGAGAACGGAATGGTCAGCAGACCCAGCGTAGCCTGCGCTACAAGCAGCGTGAGGATCAGAATGTCGCCGACGCTGCTGGTCGCCCGAACCCGTGGATTGGTCAGACGGCGCTTCAGCAGCAGTGCCCCACCCGCCAGCGTCATCGCACCAAACAGGCCACCGGCTATCATCGCCAGCTTCTGCTTCACGTCGATCGGAAGGAAGGACTCATAGATCCAGTGCGGGGTGAGCATCCCGACGATATGACCGAAGAAAATCCCGATGATGCCGATGTGGAACAGGTTAGAGGCAAGCCGCATTCCTTTTTTGTCCAGCATCTGACTGGAACCGGCCCGCCAGCTGTACTGCCCGTAGTCATAGCGCAGCCAGCTCCCGACCAGAAAAACCGTTCCGGCCAGGTAAGGGTAAATATCGAAGAAGAAAGTGTTAATAAAATTCATGCTGATTCTCCTGTGGTGCGCGCCGTCGCCGCGGCGATATCCAGATACTGCGGCGCGACCGCATCGGCGAAGCGACGCTGATGCATCGCCTGCTGCGCTGAGGCACAACCCTGTTCGCTGAGAAATTTAATCTGCTCTTCTTCCCACACCGCATCGAGCGCGGCCGGGGTATCGTCGCGCGCTTCCTGCGCCACCTGAGGCTTAAGGGCCGCAGGATCAACCGCGCTACCGGACAGCGTCAGTAACACCGTGAAGAGCTCGGCGTAAGGGCTCTGACGATCTTCCAGCCGCGCCGCCAGCAACGCCAGGATCGGCACGATGTCGTCCAGCCCCTGACGCGCCGCTTCATCGCGTTTACAGGCGAGATATTCCAGGTAGAGCGGCAGATAATCGGGCAGCTCTTTGCTGTCCAGCTCCAGACCGTCGGCCCGGTACTGTTCCAGCAGATCAACCATCGCCTGACCGCGATCGCGGGACTCCCCGTGCACATGTTCAAACAGCAGCAGCGAGGTAGCGCGGCCGCGATCAAACAGTTCGCAGTAGTCAGCCTGCACGTCCAGCAAGGGCCGGGCGCAGAGCTGATTAATAAAGCGCACCAGCCGTGCGCTCTGCTGCAGGTTGAGTTCGCTGGCCTCTTCCAGCGCCGCGATCAGATCGGGATAGTGGGTAAACAGCGCCTCGTCCGGGTAGTCCAGCAGGCGCGACACAATACGCAGCGTGATCATGAGGCATCCTCCGAACGGCTGGTTTTCCTGCTGACGTCAATGGCATCAATACGGCGGCTGTTGAACAGGTTAAATTTGCTGTCGCTGCCGTGGCAGCCATCGCCAAAGCTGAAGCCACAGCCTTTGCTTTCCGGGAAGGCTTCACGTGCCAGTTCACGATGGCTGGAAGGCACCACAAAGCGATCTTCATAGTTGGCGATCGCCAGATAACGGTACATCTCCTGCGCCTGCGCTTCGGTCAGACCGACCTGCTCCAGCGCCCGGATATCATGCTCACCGTCCACGCTTTCTGCGCGCTTGTAATGGCGCATCGCCAGCATGCGTTTCAGTGCCAGCAGCACCGGCGCGGTGTCGCCCGCCGTCAGCAGGTTAGCCAGATACTCAACCGGAATACGCAGGCTTTCCACATCCGGCAGCACGCCAGTGTGCGCCAGCGCCCCGCCATCCACCGCCGACTGAATCGGTGACAACGGCGGCACATACCAGACCATCGGCAGCGTGCGGTATTCAGGGTGAAGCGGCAGAGCCAGCTTCCACTCCATCGCCATTTTATAAACCGGTGAACGCTGGGCCGCGTCGATCACGCTCTGTGCGACGCCATCTTTCAGCGCCTGGGCGATCACCATTGGATCGTGGGGATCAAGGAAGATATCCAGCTGGCGCTGATAAAGATCTTTCTCGTTTTCCGCTGCGGCCGCCTGTTCAATGCGATCCGCATCATAGAGCAGCACGCCAAGATAGCGGATACGGCCGACACAGGTTTCTGAGCAGACGGTGGGCTGGCCCGCTTCGATACGTGGATAACAGAAAATGCATTTTTCTGACTTGCCGCTTTTCCAGTTGAAGTAGATCTTCTTGTACGGACAGCCGGTGAGGCACATCCGCCAGCCGCGACATTTATCCTGGTCGATCAGCACGATGCCATCTTCGCCGCGCTTGTAGATCGCGCCGCTCGGACAGGTCGCCACACACGCCGGGTTGAGGCAATGCTCACACAGGCGCGGCAGATACATCATGAAGGTGTGCTCAAACTGACCGTAAATCTCCTTCTGAATATTATTGAAGTTCTTATCCTGTGAGCGTTTAGCAAACTCGCCGCCGAGGATCTCTTCCCAGTTGGGGCCGTTTTCGATCTTTTTCATCCGCTGACCGGTGATCAGCGAGCGCGGACGCGCAATCGGCTGATGTCTACCGGCAGGCGCGTTGTGCAGATGCTGATAATCGAAATCGAACGGCTCGTAGTAATCATCCAGTGCAGGCACATCCGGGTTGGCGAAGATCTTCGACAGCAGGCCGACGCGACTGCCCATACGCGGCTCCAGTTTGCCGTTGATTTTACGGATCCAGCCGCCCTTCCACTTCTGCTGATCTTCCCAGGCGTGCGGATAGCCGACGCCAGGTTTGCTTTCGACGTTGTTGAACCAGGCGTACTCCATGCCCTCGCGACTGGTCCAGACGTTTTTACAGGTTACCGAGCAGGTGTGGCAGCCGATACATTTGTCGAGGTTCAGCACCATGCCAACCTGTGAACGAATTTTCATGGTTTTACCTCCTGCTGGCTGCCCTGGCAGGCATCGTTGCCTTCCCCATCTAACCAGTTAACATTGTTCATTTTTCTGACCACCACGAACTCATCGCGGTTAGAGCCGACGGTGCCGTAGTAGTTAAAGCCCCAGGAGAGCTGCGCATAACCGCCGATCATATGGGTCGGTTTCGGGCAGGTGCGCGTCACGGAGTTATGGATGCCGCCGCGCTGGCTGGTGATTTCCGAACCGGGGATATTCACGATGCGTTCCTGAGCGTGGTACATCATGGTCATACCGGCCGGGATACGCTGGCTCACCACCGCACGTGCGGTCAGTGCACCGTTGGCGTTGAACGCCTCGATCCAGTCGTTATCCACAATGCCCAGCTCGCAGGCATCATCTTCACTCATCCAGACAATCGGGCCGCCGCGTGACAGCGTCAGCATCAGCAGGTTGTCGCTATAGGTGGAGTGAATGCCCCACTTCTGATGTGGCGTCAGGAAGTTCAGCGCCTTCTCCGGGTTACCGTTGGGTTTGCTGTTCAGCAACGGCTTCGCCGCACGCGTATCGATAGGCGGACGGTAGACCATCAGGCTCTCACCGAAGGCGCGCATCCACTCATGATCCTGATAGAGCTGCTGACGACCGCTCAGGGTTCGCCACGGGATCAGCTCATGAATGTTGGTGTAGCAGGCGTTGTAGGAGACATGTTCATCTTCCAGACCTGACCAGGTCGGACTGGAGATAATTTTACGCGGCTGCGCCTGAATATCGCGGAAGCGGATCTTCTCATCTTCTTTGTTCAGTGCGAGATGTGTGTGATCGCGGCCGGTAATCGCGCCCAGCGCCTGCCAGGCTTTGACCGCCACCTGACCATTGGTTTCCGGTGCCAGCGCCAGGATCACTTCGGCTGCATCAATCGCCGTGTCGATATTCGGCCGTCCCGCTGCCGGGCCATCCGCTTTGACATAGTTCAGCTGTTTGAGGAAATCGACCTCTTTGCTGGTGTTCCAGCTGATCCCTTTGCCGCCGTTACCCTGGGTCTCCAGCAACGGTCCCAGCGAGGTAAAGCGTTCCCAGGTCGCCGGATAGTCGCGTTCCACCACCATAATGTGTGGCGCGGTTTTGCCCGGAATCAGGTCGCACTCCCCTTTTTTCCAGTCTTTTGCTTCAAACGGCTGTGCCAGTTCGGCTGGCGAGTCATGCAACATCGGCAGCGTCACCACATCCGTTTCAACACCTAAATGACCAGGGCAGAGATCGGAGAAGGCTTTGGCGATGCCTTTGTAGATCTCCCAGTCGCTTTTAGAATCCCAGGCCGGATCAACAGCGGCCGAAAGCGGATGAATAAACGGATGCATATCCGACGTATTCATATCGTCTTTTTCATACCAGGTGGCGGTTGGCAGCACGACGTCAGAGTAGAGACAGGTGCTCGACATACGGAAGTCGAGTGTGACCACCAGATCCAGTTTGCCTTCAGCGCCCTGATCCAGCCACTCCACCTCTTCGGGTTTCACGCAGCCCTGCTGACCTAAATCTTTTCCCTGAATGCCGTTTTCGGTGCCCAGCAGATATTTCAGCATGTACTCATGCCCTTTACCTGAGGAGCCGAGCAGGTTGGAACGCCAGACAAACAGGTTACGCGGGAAGTTCTGCGGGTCGTCCGGCTGTTCAGCGGCAAACCGCATCGTGCCCTGCTTCAGGCTCTCCAAGGTGTAGTCCAGCGGTAACTGACCGGCGGCTTTCGCCTGCGCCGCGATATGCAGCGGGTTGACGTTAAGCTGAGGCGCGGAAGGCAGCCAGCCCATGCGTTCGGAACGGACGTTAAGGTCGATCAGGCTGCCGCTGTAGCGACGTTTATCCGCCAGCGGTGATAGCAGTTCGCTGGTGGCCAGGGTTTCATAGCGCCACTGACTGGAGTGGTTGTAGAAGAAGGAGGTGCTGTTCATCTGGCGCGGCGGACGCTGCCAGTCGAGGCCAAAGGCCAGCGGAGTCCAGCCGGTCTGCGGACGGAGTTTCTCCTGACCGACATAGTGCGCCCAGCCCCCGCCGCTCTGACCCACGCAGCCGCAGAAAATCAGCATGTTCATCAGGCCACGGTAGTTCATGTCCATGTGGTACCAGTGGTTCATACCGGCACCGACGATAATCATTGAACGGCCACGGGTTTTCCCGGCGTTTTCGGCAAACTCACGGGCAATGCGGATGATGTTCTGCCGGGAGACGCCGGTAATCTGCTCTGCCCAGGCCGGGCTGTAGGCTTTGATCTCGTCGTAGCTTTGCGCACAGTTGGCGTCATCCAGACCGCGATCCAGACCGTAATTCGCCAGCGTCAGATCGTAGACGCTGGTGACCAGCGCTTCGCTGCCATCCGCCAGTTGCAGGCGTTTCACCGGCAGCTTGTGCAGCAGAATCTCATCCAGCGCGACGCTGTTAAAATGCTCGCTGATGATGCCGCCAAAGTAAGGGAAACCGACCTCAACCACCTCATCGTGGCTGCCGAGCAGGCTGAGTTGCAGCTCCACTTCTTTTTGCGACAGGCCGTCACGCTGCTCCAGATTCCATTTGCCTTTTTCGCCCCACCTGAAGCCGATTGAACCCTGCGGGGCAATCAGTTCACCGGTCGTCTGATCCAGGGCCACGGTTTTCCATTCCGGATTATTTTCCTGACCCAGGCCATTCACCAGATCGCTGGCGCGCAGCTGGCGGCCTGCCGCGTAGTAACCGCCCTCGCGTGGCTCAAGCATGACCAGCATCGGCATATCGGTGTAGCGGCGCACGTAGTCACGGAAATAGCCGACTTCGCGATCAAGATGAAACTCTTTCAGCATCACGTGGCCCATCGCCAGCGCCATCGCGCTATCGGTGCCCTGCTTCGGACTCAGCCACTGGTCGCACAGTTTCGCGACTTCGGCATAGTCCGGGGTGATTGCCACGGTTTTTGTCCCTTTATAGCGGACCTCCGTGAAGAAGTGCGCATCCGGGGTACGGGTCTGCGGCACATTCGAGCCCCAGGCAATGATGTAAGCGGAGTTGTACCAGTCAGCCGACTCCGGCACGTCGGTCTGCTCGCCCCACGTCATCGGTGATGCTGGCGGCAGATCGCAATACCAGTCGTAAAAGCTCAGGCAGGTGCCACCAATCAGTGACAGATAACGAGCGCCGGCAGCGTAAGAGACCATCGACATCGCCGGAATCGGCGAGAAACCCATAATCCGGTCAGGGCCGAAGGTCTTCGCGGTGCAGATGTTCGCAGCAGCGATCATCTCGTTCACTTCCTGCCAGCTGGAACGCACAAATCCACCGCGTCCGCGCGCCTGCTTGTAGCTTTTCGCTTTCTCTGGACTGCTGATGATGGATGCCCAGGCTTCTACCGGATCGCTGTGCTGCGTTTTCGCGTCGCGCCACAGCTGAATCAGCTTCTTGCGCATCAGCGGATATTTCAGGCGGTTAGCGCTGTAGAGATACCAGGAGTAGCTTGCTCCGCGTGGGCAGCCACGCGGCTCATGGTTAGGCAAATCGGGACGGGTACGCGGATAGTCAGTCTGCTGGGTTTCCCAGGTGACCAGTCCATTTTTGACGTAGATCTTCCAGCTGCAGGAGCCGGTACAGTTAACACCGTGGGTGGAGCGCACGACTTTATCGTGCTGCCAGCGGCTGCGGTAGCCATCTTCCCAGTCGCGGTTACTGTTTAAGGTCTGCCCATGCTGGCCGGAAAAAGGCTCAGCCAGCTGTTTAAAATAACGAAATCGATCAAGAAACTTGCTCATCCGGAATACTCCTGAAGGCCTGGTATGACATTGCTGACTCTGCATCTGTCGCGACACAGAAAGTAAAATGGTGCCGGTGCGCCACACCGGCTTTATCGTTATCAGGCGCGGGCTTTTCGTCCGTAAACCAGCCAGGTCACGGCGATGCAGCAGAGATAAAAGACCAGGAAGATTTTCATCGCGCCAGCGGGTGAACCGGTCATGGCGAGCGACAGGCCAAAGGTCTGTGGAATAAAGAAGCCGCCCAGTGCGCCAATCGCGGAGATAAAGCCCAGCGCAGCCGAGGTTTCTGTCGCCGCTTCACGCTGCGCATGCGCATCGTCGCCACCTTCAGCTTTGATACGTTCCAGCGTCAGCTTGCGGAAGATCACCGCAATCATCTGGTAGGTGGAACCACTGCCCAGACCGGCGGTCAGGAACAGACCCATAAACACGGCGAAAAAGGCGATGAACGAGCCATCATGTCCGTCCCCCGGCAGCGTGAGGAACAGCAGCGCGGCAAACAGCGCCATCAGGATGTAGTTGACCAGCGTGACACGGGTACCGCCGAGGCGGTCAGAAACGATGCCGCCTGCTGAACGGGCCAGCGCACCAATCAGCGGGCCTAAAAAGGCGTAATGCATGATCACCACATCCGGAAACTGCGTTTTCGTCAGCATGGCGAAACCGGCAGAAAATCCGATAAAGGAACCGAAAGTCGCCAGATAGAGCAGCGCCATGATCCACAGGTGTGGACGTTTCAGCACCGGCAACTGCTCACGCAGCGAGGATTTCACCGCCGCGAGATCGTTCATGCCTGACCAGGCCGCCAGCGTGCCGACCGCCAGGAAAGGCACCCAGATCCAGGACGCATTTTCCAGCCAGAGGCTGTCGCCGGTGACAGTGGTATGGCCCACATCGGCAAAGCCAAAAATGGCACAGGAGATTGCCAGCGGTGCGACAAACTGCATCACGCTGACGCCAAGATTACCGAGACCACCGTTAATACCCAGCGCGCCGCCCTGATGGGCTTTAGGGAAAAAGAAGCTGATGTTGCCCATGCTCGACGCGAAGTTAGCGCCACCAAATCCGCACAACAGAGAGATCACCATAAATGTCGCGAATGAGGTCTGGCTGTCCTGTACTGCAAAGCCGAGCCACAGGCAGGGAATGATCAGGATGCCGGTGCTGAAGGCGGTCCAGCGGCGGCCACCAAATATGGGAATAACAAAAGAGTAAGGCACACGCAGCAGCGCGCCGGACACCGACGGCAGCGCGGTTAGTAAAAAGAGCTGCTCCGTAGTGAAGTTAAAGCCGACTTTATTCAGGTTAACCGCGACGGTGCTGAACAGCATCCAGACGCAGAAGCCCAGCAGCAGGCAAAAAACAGAAATCCACAGATTACGGCTGGCGATACGCTTGCCGCGCGCCTGCCAGAACGCCTCGTTTTCCGGTTGCCAGTCCTGGATTAACGCGCCGCGCGTCGGGGTTTGCAATGGGGCAGATTGGGTCATAAATCTCTCATCAGCAGAATAATAATTGTGCATATCCTGCGCATCCGGCCTGGCGGCTTGCTTGATACAAATCAACGGCAATGCAGGTTACAAAGGCATGGCCATCTCTGATCATCCTGGTTAAGTAGTTAACTGAATGCAGATAACCCTTATAAATCATGCGGTTTAATTACTGCTGTGAACACCTTCAGCAAAAGGGCATCTGAATGGAAATAAAGGAGTAGTCCTTTGGGGGTATATAGCGACCCCACTTCACCGGTAAGATAGGCACCTTCGCCCGCACAGGGCTGGCGTACAGGACAAATTGTGACGGCAGAGAAATTTACGCTCTTATTAATTGATGACCACCCCATGCTGCGCAACGGTCTGAAGCAGCTGATTGCACTGGATGAACGACTGCAGGTGGTGGCCGAAGCGGGTAACGGCATTGATGGTCTGGCGCTGGCACAACAGCACGATCCCGACCTGATCCTGCTGGATCTTAATATGCCGGGTCTGAACGGGCTGGATACCCTGACCCAGCTGCGCGAAATCGCCCTTTCTGGCCGGGTGGTGGTGTTCAGCGTTTCCGATAATGAAGAGGATGTGGTCAGCGCACTGAAGCGCGGCGCGGATGGTTATCTGCTGAAAGATATGGAACCGGAAGCCCTGCTGAAAGCGCTGCATCAGGCCGCCGCCGGACAGATCGTACTCAGCGAAGCGTTAACCCCGATTCTGGTTGCGCGGTTGCGCGATTCGCAGCCTGCTCAGACGCGCGATATCAGCCAGCTGACCCGACGTGAACGCGACATCCTGCAGCTGATCAGCGATGGAATGACCAATAAAGCCATTGCCCGCAAACTGGCTATCAGTGAAAGCACAGTCAAGGTTCACGTCAAATATCTGCTAAAAAAAATGAACCTCAAATCCCGCCTTGAAGCCGCCGTCTGGGCGCTGCAGAACGGGCTGCACTGAGTATTTTTCTTCTGCTGTACGCTGTGGCGCCGCCCCGCACACCGTAAACTGACGCAGAAATCGCGAGCCGCCTCGCAGCAGCGCGGCAGCGTCATGAAAAACGCCACTTTTCTGTCGCCAGCCGTCGCCACATTTGCCAGGATGCCTGTCAGGTTACACCCGGTCAGGATCAGGGCGATTATCAGGCTGGCATATGTCCTGCCCTATTCGTTATCATCTGGTTATCCTGCGCGCCTGGAATCCTTTTCGGTTTCATGGGCGTTGACCGCCAGAAATTTGCTGCATTAAAGATGAGTTAAAACCTTATGCAAGAGCCAACCGAAAAGGACTTTCCTTCCCACACCCCAATGATGCAGCAGTACCTGCGCCTCAAGGCGGAGCATCCTGATATTCTGCTGTTTTACCGGATGGGTGACTTCTACGAGCTGTTTTATGACGACGCAAAACGCGCCTCGCAGCTGCTGGAGATTTCACTTACCAAACGCGGCGCATCCGCGGGCGAACCGATCCCGATGGCGGGTGTGCCCTATCATGCGGTTGAAGGCTATCTGGCTAAGCTGGTGCAGCTGGGCGAATCGGTTGCCATCTGTGAGCAGATAGGCGACCCGGCGCTGAGCAAAGGCCCGGTCGAGCGCAAAGTGGTGCGCATCGTAACACCCGGTACCATCAGTGATGAGGCGCTGTTGCAGGAGCGGCATGACAATCTGCTGGCGGCGATTGTGCAAAGTCCGCGCGGTTTTGGCTTCGCCACGCTGGATATCAGCTCAGGCCGTTTTCGCTTAAGCGAACCGGCTGATGCAGAAACCATGGCGGCAGAGCTGCAGCGCACCAATCCCGCCGAGCTGCTCTATCCTGAAGATTTTCAGGCGATGTCGCTGATTGATCAGCGTCGTGGCCTGCGCCGTCGTCCGTTGTGGGAGTTTGAGATCGACACTGCACGCCAGCAGCTGAACCTGCAGTTTGGCACCCGCGACCTCAATGGTTTCGGCGTGGAGAATGCGAATCTGGGGCTGAGCGCGGCGGGCTGCCTGCTGCAATATGTCAAAGATACCCAGCGCACCACGCTGCCCCATATCCGCTCTCTGAGTATGGAGCGGCAGCAGGACAGCATCATCATGGATGCCGCCACCCGCCGGAATCTGGAGATCACCCAGAACCTGGCAGGCGGCACCGACAACACCTTAGCGGCCGTGCTCGATAAAACCGTCACGCCAATGGGCAGCCGGATGCTAAAGCGCTGGTTGCATATGCCGTTGCGCGATGTGTGCATCATTAACCAGCGTCAGGAGTCGATTGCTGAGCTGCAAAATCTTAGCGACGTGCTGCAGCCGGTGCTGCGTCAGGTCGGCGACCTGGAGCGTATCCTGGCCCGCCTGGCCCTGCGCACCGCCCGTCCGCGCGATCTGGCCCGCATGCGTCATGCGTTTCAGCAACTACCTGAACTGAACCAGCTGCTGGCCGACGTAAAAGCGCCTCAGCTACAAAAGCTGCGCAAGCAGATGGGCGAGTTCACCGCACTACGCGAGCTGCTGGAGCAGGCGGTGATTGAGTCACCGCCGGTACTGATTCGCGACGGCGGCGTGATTGCGCCCGGCTACAATGCGGAGCTGGATGAGTGGCGCGCGCTGGCTGATGGCGCAACCGACTACCTTGACCGGCTGGAGATCCGCGAACGCGAGAAACTGGGACTGGATACGCTGAAGGTCGGCTTTAACGGTGTACATGGCTATTATATTCAGGTGAGCCGGGGACAGAGCCATCAGGTGCCGATGCATTATGTCCGCCGTCAGACGCTGAAAAATGCTGAACGCTATATCATTCCGGAACTGAAAGAGTACGAAGACAAAGTCCTCACCTCGAAGGGCAAAGCGCTGTCGCTGGAGAAGAGCCTGTATGAGGCGCTGTTCGATCAACTGCTGCCGCACCTTGAAGCGCTGCAGCTCAGTGCCGCTGCGCTGGCTGAGCTGGACGTGTTAAGCAACCTGGCAGAACGCGCCTGGACCCTGAACTATTGCCGTCCGGTACTGCAGGATAAAGCCGGCATTAAAATCAGCGGCGGTCGCCATCCGGTGGTTGAGCAGGTTCTGAAAGAGCCGTTTATTGCTAATCCGCTGTCACTGGCACCTCAGCGCAGAATGCTGATCATTACCGGTCCCAACATGGGCGGTAAAAGTACCTATATGCGACAGGCAGCACTGATTGCGCTGATGGCATGGATTGGCAGTTTTGTTCCTGCAGATGAGACGCTGATTGGCCCGCTGGATCGAATCTTTACCCGCGTCGGTGCGGCTGACGATCTCGCCTCCGGGCGCTCGACCTTTATGGTGGAGATGACCGAGACCGCCAACATCCTGCACAACGCCACTGAAAACAGTCTGGTGCTGATGGATGAGATTGGACGGGGCACTTCAACCTACGACGGTTTATCGCTAGCCTGGGCCTGTGCTGAAAACCTGGCGAACCGCATCAAGGCGATGACGCTGTTTGCCACCCACTACTTCGAGCTGACAACATTGCCGGAAAAAATGGAAGGCGTGGTCAACGTCCATCTGGATGCGGTTGAGCATGGCGACACCATTGCCTTTATGCACAGCGTTCAGGAAGGTGCAGCCAGCAAGAGTTATGGTCTTGCCGTAGCCGCGCTGGCCGGCGTGCCTAAAGAGGTGATCAAGCGGGCGCGCAACAAGCTGAAAGAACTGGAGACCGTTTCAAACCACTCGGCATCATCAACGATAGATGGTTCTCAGCTGCCGCTGCTGGTTGAAGATACCTCGCCAGCAATGGAGGCGCTTGAGGCGCTGGATCCGGATACGCTGACACCGCGTCAGGCACTTGACTGGATTTATCGGCTTAAATCGCTGGTGTGATAGCACGCCGCATCGTGTGAACGCACGGTGCGGCGCTGACATTTCTCTGTAAATCACTTTTCTGCACGCATAAAAAAAGCGGTGGTTTTAACCACCGCTTTTTGCATTCGAACTCAGACCATCTTACAGACGATTATTCACGAAACAGTGCTTCAATGTTGAGACCCTGCGCCTGCAGGATTTCGCGCAGACGGCGCAAACCTTCAACCTGAATCTGACGTACACGCTCACGGGTTAAGCCGATTTCACGACCCACATCCTCAAGCGTTGCCGCTTCATAGCCCAACAGGCCGAAACGACGAGCCAGCACTTCGCGCTGCTTGGCGTTCAGTTCGAACAGCCACTTAACGATGCTTTGTTTCATATCATCGTCCTGCGTGGTGTCTTCCGGGCCGTTATCTTTCTCATCGGCCAGAATATCCAGCAGCGCTTTTTCAGAATCACCGCCTAATGGCGTATCAACTGAGGTAATGCGTTCGTTGAGACGTAACATACGGCTTACGTCATCAACCGGTTTATCAAGCTGCTCGGCGATCTCTTCCGCACTTGGCTCATGGTCGAGCTTGTGGGAAAGTTCACGCGCGGTACGCAGATAAACATTCAGTTCTTTTACAATGTGAATCGGCAGACGAATGGTACGGGTTTGATTCATGATCGCCCGTTCAATAGTCTGACGAATCCACCAGGTGGCGTACGTTGAGAAACGGAACCCACGCTCCGGGTCAAATTTCTCTACGGCGCGAATCAGGCCGAGGTTACCTTCTTCAATCAGGTCCAGCAGTGCTAAACCACGATTGCTGTAACGACGGGCGATTTTCACCACCAGGCGTAAGTTACTTTCGATCATGCGACGACGGGAAGGGATATCACCCCGCAATGCACGGCGAGCGAAGAAAACTTCTTCCTCTGCCGTTAACAACGGAGAATAGCCAATCTCCCCAAGATAGAGCTGCGTCGCATCTAACACACGCTGCGTCGCACCCTGTGATAGCAACTCTTCTTCCGCTACGTCGCTATCACTGGCTTCATTTTCAACAAGGGCCTTCTCGTCAAAAATTTCAGCTCCGTTCTCATCGAATTCCGCGTTCTCATGTAACTCGTTTACTTTCAGCGTATTCTGGCTCATAAGCGGCTCCTACCCGTGATTCCAGGGCAGAACATAAAAAGGGTTTGTTCTGCCGGATTATCGCTGCGGTAAATAACGCAACGGGTTTACGGATTTCCCCTTGTAACGAATTTCAAAGTGTAATCTGACTGAACTGGTTCCGGTGCTACCCATGGTAGCGATCTTTTGCCCCGCCTTAACTTCCTGTTGTTCCCGAACCAGCATGGTATCGTTGTGGGCGTAGGCGCTCAGGTAATCATCGTTGTGTTTAATGATGATTAAATTACCGTAACCCCGGAGTGCGTTACCTGCGTAAACCACTCGTCCTGAAGCAGTGGCAACCACAGACTGTCCGCGCGTTCCGGCGATATCGATACCTTTATTGCCACCTTCGGCGGCAGAGAAGTTATCGATAATCTTCCCGTCAGTCGGCCAGCGCCAGCTTCCGACCGGCGTTGAACTGTTGGTAGTACTGCTAACCGTTGGGGGTGCGGTAACCGCCGGAGCTGTTGTCGTTGCAACATTTGCTCCTTTCGAAGGCAACAATTTGCTGCCGCCCGAATTACCTGAATCATCAGAATACGTAATAACAGGTTGCTGTGCAACAGCAGGCGATTTAATTTGTGGCGCCGCCGGAACGCCGCCCTGCGTTGCATCAGCAACGGTAATGGGATTGCCACCGGTAATCGGCTGACCCGACCCGTTACTAATCTGTAAAGTCTGACCCACATTCAGGCTGTATGGCGCGGCAACGTTGTTGCGCTGGGCTAAATCACGGAAATCATTGCCGGTAATCCAGGCAATGTAAAACAAGGTGTCTCCGCGCTTAACGGTATACGTTTCACCGGAGTAGCTACCCTTGGGAATATTCTGGTAACTGCGGTTGTACACTATCCGGCCGTTCTGCGTCTCAACATTACTGTTGGTACTAATCATTCCGTCATTGCCGGGGACAGATGCTGAATTTCTGCTTAACATTTGTCCCTGAGACGGCGCAGCAGGAACACCACCCGAAACCGGGCCTGCGCCAGCCTGGCTGTTCATCATGCCGCCATCATCGCCAACGCGACTGATAGGTGCCTGTGAGTTGTCGCCAGAGCTGCAGCCTGCCAGCCAGAATCCTACCAGTGAAAGTGCCGCCAGACGGCGTAACTGAAAAAGTGTGCTTCCCGTGCTCATTAATCCCCCGTGATGGCAACGCTGATCTATCTGTTTCACTGTACCGGCCAGCACAATGCTCTGCGTGGCGCGATAAAATCTGTGTTTTCGTTGAATAAACTGGATAGTAACAATATCAACCAGGTGGTGCCATGAAACAGTTGTGAAGAAATACGAAGAGCGTCAGGCGAGATCGCCCTGTACCAGCGGAACAAAACGCACCGGTTCAATAATCTCTTCCGTAACCTCTTCGCCCTGACGACGCAGGCGCTTCAGTACCTGCTGATCTTCGCCAACCGGCAGCACCATAATGCCGCCTTCTGCCAGTTGTGCTATCAGCGCAATCGGAATTTCCGGTGGAGCGGCGGTAACAATGATGGCATCGAACGGACCGCGAGAAGGCCAGCCCTGCCAGCCATCGCCATGACGGGTTGAGACATTATGCAGATCCAGCTGTTTCAGACGACGTTTGGCCTGCCATTGCAGCCCTTTGATGCGTTCTACTGAATAAACATGGTCTACCAGATGGGCAAGAATCGCTGTCTGATATCCGGAACCCGTACCAATCTCCAGTACACGCGAATGCGGATTCAGCCCGAGCAATGCGGTCATTCGCGCGACCATATAAGGCTGTGAGATCGTCTGACCAGAGCCGATAGGCAAGGCCACATTGTCCCAGGCTTTATGCTCGAACGCCTCGTCGATAAACCGTTCGCGCGGCACCTCGCTGATGGCTTTCAGCAGGTTTTCATCATCAATACCCTGCTGACGCAGTTGTGACAGCAATGTCTCAATACGCCGATTTACCATGCCAGGCTCACCTCAGCTTTAGCCAGCCAGTCACTGAGCACGTTCTGCGCGCTGTGCGCCGTTAAATCGACATGCAGTGCGGTTACAGAAACATACCCTTGATCCACGGCGGCAAAGTCCGTATCCGGGCCCGCATCCAGTTTTTCGCCCGGCGGGCCAATCCAGTAGAGGGTATTGCCACGCGGATCCTGCTGCGCAATTACCTGATCCGCCGGATGGCGGCTGCCACAGCGCGTCACGCGGATGCCTTTGAGTTCGGCTAGCGGCAGATCGGGGACATTGATGTTAAGAATACGGCCGGTGCTCAGCGGTTCATGCGTCAGCGCCCTGAGGATAGCGCTGGTCACCGCTGCCGCAGTAGCGTAGTGCTGATGACCGTTAAGTGAAACCGCTATCGCCGGTAAACCAAGATGCCGCCCCTCCATCGCCGCCGCCACCGTGCCGGAGTAGATGACATCATCACCCAGATTGGGGCCGGCATTGATGCCTGACACGACGATGTCAGGACGCGGCTGCATCAGCGCATTCACCCCCAGATAGACGCAATCGGTCGGGGTGCCCATCTGAACCGCGATATCGCCGTTTTCATGGGTAAAAGTACGCAGGGGTGTTTCCAGCGTTAAGGAGTTAGAGGCACCGCTTCGGTTACGATCGGGAGCAACAACCTGCACGTCAGCAATCTGCCGCAGAGCGTTTGCCAGAGTCTGAATGCCTGGCGCATGAATGCCGTCATCGTTGCTGAGCAATATCCGCATTTCGTTCTGACCTTTTTTTATTCGACTGGTCGCCGTGACTGAACCTGTTTGAACGGCATGGCAACAGGTGATGAATGGACAGCGATTTTTGCATTCTAGCGAGGCACGCAAGGAAGTGGTAGGCGTAAATCACACGATGGTGGGGGTTTGCCGCAACATTACCCACAAGTCGGGTCATGTTGCAGCAAAGATTACTCATCAGGCTGATCGGGCGAATCCGTTTGAGTCAGCAGCTCCCGGACAACGCTGGTGGCAAAGCTTCCCGCAGGCAGCCAGAACGACAGTTCAAGCGTGACCTCATCCCACCAGCTCCACTGCATATCGCGTGGCACCACCAGCATAGCGCGGCGGGCAGCATCGACCTTCTCACGTTCAATCAATCCCTGCAGCAGCGACTCATCCGCCAGCGCCTGCCGTTCAAAGGCCAGTGCGTCAGCCTGCGGACCAGGCTCACCGCGTCCCGGCAGCGGCGCGGTAATGCGCAGCTCATGCTGTTCAACCCGACGCTGTAATTCTGCAAGTTCATCAGGCTGGGCGACAAACCAGCTGCCACGGCCAGTCAGCTGCAAAGCATCACCGTTGAGCACCTGCGTCAGGCTGCCCTGCTGTTGCAGTCGCACACTGGTCACCTGATTAAACAACGCACTGCGTGCGGCAGAGAGCATCAGGCTGCGTTTGTTGCGGTCGCGAATAATAATCTCATTGCGCGCCCACTTCTCCGCCATCACCAGGTTATTGCCGCCGCGACCAAAACGCTGTTCACCAAAATAGTTGGGCACGCCCGCATCGCGAACCTGCACCAGACGCGTTTCAACCGCATCGCGGTCGCTGATCTGGCGGATAACCAGCCGGAACGCATTGCCCGCCAGTGCGCCGATGCGCAGCTTACGCTTGTGGCGCACCACCTGCAGAATGTCGACGCCCTCAAGCGAAAAACCTCGCAGATCGGGCATCGCATTGCCTGGCAGACGAAAACAGAGGGTCTGCTCCGTAACCGCATGGCGGTCTTTCATCCCGGCATAGCTCATATCGCGCTGATGAATACCAAGATACTTAGCCAGCGCCTCCGCCACAAAGCGGGTATTGGCCCCGACTTTACGGATGCGCACCAGCAGATGCTCACCTTCCCCATCCGCGCCATACCCAAGGTCTTCCACCACCACGAAATCTTCCGGGTTGGCTTTAATCACGCCGACGGCTGTGGGCGTGCCGTACAGGTAATTCAGCGTCATTGGCTGTCAGCTTTCAGGACTAACGCGACCGCTTCACAGGCGATGCCTTCGCAGCGCCCGGTAAAGCCGAGCTTCTCTGTGGTGGTCGCTTTGACGTTGACCGCATCCATGTGGCAGCCTAAGTCTTCTGCGATGTTGATACGCATCTGTGGCACGTGCGGCAGCATTTTCGGTGCCTGAGCAATAATCGTGACGTCGACATTACCGATACGATAGCCTTTGGCTTCGATACGACGCCAGGCCTCACGCAGCAGGCCGCGGCTGTCCGCTCCTTTGAAGGCCGGATCCGTGTCGGGAAACAGCTTGCCGATATCGCCCATCGCTACTGCGCCCAGCAGTGCGTCAGTCAGCGCATGCAGCGCCACATCGCCATCGGAATGGGCGATAAAACCGTGTTCAAACGGGATCCGCACACCGCCAATCACTAACGGACCTTCTCCGCCAAAGGCGTGAACGTCAAAACCGTGACCGATACGCATCATGCGCTCTCCTTTAATTGAATCTGACTCAGATAAAAAGCCGCCAGCGCCAGATCTTCTGGCCGGGTGACTTTAATGTTATCACTGCGTCCGCTGACTAACAGCGGATGGTAGCCGCAATACTCCAGCGCCGAGGCTTCATCGGTGATGGTCGCACCTTCTGCCAGCGCCCGCGTCAGGCAGGCGGTGAGCAGCGCATGGGGGAAAAATTGCGGCGTTAAGGCGTGCCAGAGATCGTCACGTTCTACGGTATGGGCCACTGCTGCTTTGCCCGGCTCGCCCCGCTTCATCGTGTCGCGCACTGGCGCGGCCAGAATTCCGCCTACGTGGCTCTGTTCACGCACGTTGAGCAGTTGCTGGAGATCGTCAGGATGCAGACAGGGACGCGCAGCGTCATGCACCAGCACCCAGGCGGAACCCTGTGCGGCCTGGAGTCCGGCCAGCACCGATTCGGCACGGGTTTCTCCGCCTGTCACCCTGAGCACGCGCGGATCGCGCGCCAGTGGCAGGGAAGCAAAGTGCTCGTCATCGGGGCTGAGGGCAACAATCACCTGTCTGATGGCGGGATGGGAAAACAGACGTGCAATGCTGTGTTCCAGAAGGGTGTGCTGACCAATCGTCAGATACTGCTTCGGACAGGTTGCCTGCATGCGGCTGCCGATCCCGGCAGCGGGCACCACGGCAATCACATCCGCAAGGGAGGCCAGAGTGTTCATGTTTTATCGTTGTTGGTTTTGCGCTGCTTGTTGCGCGTTGCGTTTGTTCTGGTCAGGCACCAGACGATAGAAGGTCTCACCGGGCTTAATCATGCCCAGTTCATTGCGTGCACGTTCCTCGATCGCTTCCGAGCCGCCATTGAGATCGTCAATTTCGGCGAACAGTTGATCGTTTCGCGATTTCAGTTTGGCATTGTTTGCCTGTTGCACCGCGACATCATCATTGACGCGCGTATAGTCATGGATGCCATTTTTCCCCAGCCACAATGAATATTGCAGCCAGCCTAGCAGCACCAATAACAGTAACGTCAGTTTTCCCATCCCGCCCCCTAAAAACGGCCCAATCATCCCATAACTTTGCACAGGACTCCACACCAGCGGCGAAAATGGCATGCTTTGCTGCGCGTATACGCAAAATATGAATGCGTACCGATTCTGGCGGGAAAAGATTTGTAACCTGCCGATGCGTTTGCACATCAGCACGGGCGCAGTGATGGCTTACCAGCCGGAGAGAAAGGAGAACATTAACCAGAAAAGTGTGACCACTATAATCACGGTGGCGAGCGCCGCCCAGAGCCACTGTCCGCTCAGCAGCGTATTCAGTGCAATACCCGTAACCACGGCGACGGGCAACAGCGCCAGAAAGAATGGCCAGGTATAGAGAAAGAAAAACAGCGTGTTAGAGCCGAACAGCAGGAAAGGGATCGCCAGCGCACACCCGTAAGCAAGAAAACCGATAACGCCGCCCGGCAGCAGTGAGCGTGGCTCATCCGGGGCGGAGTCATCTTTACGGGCGAGCATTGGGGTAATGTTCTGCATAGGCATCCTGTTGGCGCGAGGGCGGCAGCTCAGACGATCTGCCGCTGTCTCTTCAGGATCTGATGATATCGCGGTCGCGCAGCAGGTCTAACAATTGGGCGGCCAGTTTTGTAACCAATTGTTCACCATCCAGCTGAATTTCCGGGCTGTCTGGCGCCTCATAGACGCTGTCGATGCCGGTGAAGTTACGCAGCTCACCGGCGCGCGCTTTGCGATATAACCCTTTCGGATCGCGCGCTTCACACACCGCTAACGGCGTATCGACAAACACCTCGAAAAACTGCCCTGGCTCCAGCAGGTCGCGCACCATCTGACGCTCGGCGCGATGCGGCGAAATAAAGGCGGTGAGCACCACGAGTCCGGCATCCACCATCAGTTTCGCCACTTCACCGACCCGGCGGATGTTCTCTTTGCGGTCATCATCGCTGAAGCCAAGGTCACGACAGAGGCCGTGACGCACATTGTCACCATCCAGCAGATAGGTGCTGACACCGATGCGGTGCAGCGCCTGCTCCAGCGCACCTGCAACGGTGGATTTCCCCGAGCCCGAAAGCCCGGTGAACCACAGCACCACGCCCTGATGGCCGTGCTGCTCCTCACGGGCCGCGCGTGTTACCGGATGGTCATGCCACACCACGTTATCATCGTGCTGCGCCATTATTGACCGCCCAGCAGATCGCGCGCGTTCCAGTGTGGGAAGTGACGACGCACCAGCGCATTCAGTTCCAGCTCAAACGCACTGAACTCACCGCTGTTAACCGGCGCACCATGGTTTGGCTGATGGATCATGCCGGCACCCACCGTAACGTTGCTCAGGCGATCGATAAAGATCATGCCGCCGGTTACCGGGTTCTGCTGATAGCTGTCAAGCACCATCGGTTCGTCAAAGGTGATCTCAATGCAACCAATACCGTTCAGCGGCAGCGAATCGACCTGACGCGTTTCCAGCGAGTTGATCTCAACCTGATGCAGCACCTTCTCAACGCGACCACGCGTTTTCTTACCGGCGATTTTCAGGTCATAGCTTTGACCAGCCTGCAGCGGCTGTTCCGCCATCCAGACCACATCAACGCTGGCAGACTGCACCGCCGACAGCGCTTCGCTGGCATCGACCAGCAGATCGCCACGGCTGATATCAATCTCATCCTGCAGCACCAGGGTGATCGCTTCACCTGCACCCGCTTCCTGCAGATCGCCATCAAAGGTGACAATGCGGGCAATAGTCGACTCCACGCCAGACGGCAGCACTTTGACGCGCTGACCGACCTGCACGCTGCCCGACGCCAGCGTACCGGCATAGCCACGGAAATCCAGGTTGGGACGGTTGACATACTGCACCGGGAAACGCATCGGCTGATGATCGACAATGCGCTTCAGCTCCACGGTTTCCAGCACATCCAGCAGGGTCGGGCCGCTGTACCACGGCATAGTCTGGCTGGCAGAGGCGACGTTATCCCCTTCCAGCGCTGACATCGGCACAAAGCGGATATCAAGGTCTTCCGGCAGCTGGGCAGCAAAGTCGAGATAATCCTGTTTGATCTGCTCGAAGCGTGCCTGATCGTACTCCACCAGGTCCATCTTGTTGATCGCCACCACCAGGTGCTTGATGCCCAGCAGCGTCGAGATAAAGCTGTGGCGGCGGGTCTGATCCAGTACGCCCTTACGCGCATCGATCAGCAGAATCGCCAGATCGCAGGTTGACGCGCCGGTCGCCATATTGCGGGTGTACTGCTCATGTCCCGGCGTATCCGCGATAATGAATTTACGCTTTTCGGTCGAGAAGTAGCGGTAGGCCACATCAATAGTAATGCCCTGCTCACGCTCTGCCTGCAGGCCATCTACCAGCAGCGCCAGATCGAGTTTCTCGCCCTGGGTACCGTGACGTTTGCTGTCGTTGTGCAGTGATGAAAGCTGATCTTCATAGATCTGACGGGTGTCGTGCAGCAGACGACCAATCAGGGTACTTTTTCCATCGTCAACGCTGCCGCAGGTCAGAAAACGCAGCAGGCTCTTATGCTGTTGAGCGGTCAGCCAGGCTTCAACGCCGCCCTGGTCGGCAATCTGTTGTGCAATTACGGTATTCATCTGGCGTCTCCTTAGAAATAACCCTGGCGTTTTTTCAGTTCCATCGAACCGGACTGATCGCGATCGATCATGCGGCCCTGACGCTCGCTGGTGGTGGAGACCAGCATCTCTTCGATGATCTCCGGCAGCGTCTGCGCTTCAGATTCTACCGCACCGGTCAGCGGCCAGCAGCCGAGCGTACGGAAACGGACCATTCGCTGGGTGATCTCTTCACCCGGCTGCAGGTTAATGCGATCGTCATCGATCATCATCAGCATGCCATCACGCTCCAGCACCGGACGCGGAGCGGCGAGATAGAGCGGCACGATCTCGATGTTTTCCAGGAAGATGTACTGCCAGATATCCAGTTCAGTCCAGTTCGACAGTGGGAAGACGCGGATGCTTTCGCCCTTGTTGATCTGGCCGTTGTAGTTGTGCCACAGCTCAGGACGCTGGTTTTTCGGATCCCAGCGGTGGAAGCGGTCACGGAAGGAGTAGATACGCTCTTTGGCGCGTGACTTCTCTTCATCACGACGTGCGCCGCCAAACGCCGCATCGAAACCATATTTGTTCAGCGCCTGCTTCAGCCCTTCGGTCTTCATGATGTCAGTGTGTTTGGCACTGCCGTGGACAAAGGGGTTAATCCCCATCGCCACGCCTTCCGGGTTGCGGTGAACCAGCAACTCTGCGCCCATCGCTTTCACGGTGCGGTCGCGAAACTCGTACATTTCACGGAATTTCCAGCCGGTATCCACATGCAGCAGCGGGAACGGCAGCGTGCCCGGATAAAAGGCTTTACGCGCCAGATGCAGCATCACCGAGGAGTCTTTGCCGATGGAGTACATCATCACCGGATTGCTGAACTCCGCCGCCACTTCGCGAATGATGTGGATACTCTCCGCCTCCAGCTGACGCAGATGAGTGAGTCGTTTTTGGTCCATGATTTTCCCTCAAGCCAGATTGACAACGGCGGACTCACGAGTCCCCTGCTGTGCTGAATGTTTAAACCAGGCGAGTTGCCCGTGCAGATTAACCACCTCTCCGATCACCAGCAGCGCCGGAGTAGGTGCCGAGGCGGCCAGCGCCTCAAGTTGTTCTAAGGTGCCGGTCAGCACCTGTTGATCCTGACGGGTGCCGCGACTGATCACCGCCACTGGCGTTGATGGTGCACGACCGTGCTGAATCAGCGCCGCGCTGATAGCAGCCGCTTTAACCGTGCCCATGTAGATCGCCAGCGTCTGACGCGCGCGCGCCAGCGATGGCCAGTCGATATCATCGCCATCGGGACGGCAGTGTCCGGTAATAAACATCACGCTCTGCGCGTAGTCGCGATGGGTCAGCGGAATCCCGGCATAGGCCGTCGCACCGGCAGCCGCGGTGACGCCCGGCACCACCTGGAACGGCACGCCCGCCTGCTTTGCCGCCTGCAGCTCTTCGCCGCCGCGGCCAAAGATAAAGGGATCGCCGCCCTTGAGGCGGACAACGCGCTTACCTTTCAACGCCAGTGAAACCAGCAACTGATTAATCTCCTCCTGCGGCAACGTATGCGCGCTGGCGCGTTTACCAACGCAGATGCGGTCGGCGTCGCGACGCACCAGGTCCAGCACTTCTTCGCTGACCAGATGGTCGTAGAGCACCACATCGGCTAGCTGCATTACCTGCAGGCCACGCAGCGTCAGCAGGCCGCTGTCACCCGGCCCGGCACCGACCAGAAAGATCTCGCCCTGACGGGTTGGCTCTTCCTGCAGTTCACGATCCAGCGTGCGCTTCGCCTCTTCAACGTTACCGGCTGACATCTGACTGGCGAACTGACCGTCGAAGGCCCGCTCCCAGAAACGACGACGATCGGACATGCGGCTGAAGCGCTGTTTGACCTTATCGCGCCAGAGTCCGGCTACCTTCGCCATCTGACCAAGACTGGCAGGGAGCAGCGTTTCGATTTTTTCCCGCAGCATGCGTGCCAGTACCGGTGCAGTGCCGCTGGAGGAGATCGCCACCACCAGCGGTGAGCGGTCAACAATCGACGGGAAGATAAAGGTACATTTTGGCTGGTCATCGACCACGTTAACCAGCTTATGCCGCGCGTTTGCGGCTTCAAAAACCCAGGCGTTGAGCTGGTTGTCGTCAGTGGCGGCAATCACCAGGAAAACACCATCCAGCTGAGCCGGGTCAAACGCGGTCGCCACCCACTCTAACTCCTGCTTATCCAGCAGTGCCTGCAGTTCCGGGCAGAGTTCACGAGAAGCGATCTGAACGCGCGCGCGCGCGCGACGCAGCAGTTCAATTTTTCGCGCCGCAATATCTCCACCGCCGACAACCAGAACCGGGCGGCCAGAGAGATCGGCAAAAAGAGGCAAATAGTCCACGTTAACCCTGATGATTTAACTTTGTATTAACGCGACTATACGTCGCTGAGTTTATCCAGATGAAATTACGAATTGGAATGAGTAGTTACCGAATGGAATAACGACACCGCAAAGCACAGAACAATTTGATCTTAGCAGATGAAATTTAATGGCTTTTTCGTGAACAGGCTCACACATTCCGGTCCGCGCCTGCGAACGTAAAAGCAGATAAGTGCCAGCGATAAATGTGCGTGGGTGCTTTCCCTCTCAGCCGCGCCCGATTCCGCTAACCAGCTCGCACAACAAAAGGGGTATAATGCGCACGGCATGAGCAGGCCTGGCCCGCATGCCTGTTGGCTCCCGGATAATGAAAAAAAAAGGATGCACTATGTTTTGTTCCCTCCGCCTGAGGGTCGCGACAGTTTTGTTGAGCGCACTCATTTCCCCGCTGGCCCTGGCCGCGCCAGCGGGTCAGTTTGCCGAACAGCAGGTCCGGCACATCGCCACTTATTTTCCTGGCCGCATGAGTGGTAGTCCGGCTGAGCTGATGGCCGCTGACTATCTGCAACAGCAATTTACCGCGCTGGGGTATAAAACCGATACCCGCCAGTTCAACACCGGCTATAAGTGGCAGGAAGATGACGGCACGCAGCGCTGGCATAAGCTCACGGCCACCTCGGTGATTGCTGCGCGTGCCGGCAGCGTGCCGCAGGAGATTCTGATCGTGGCGCATCTGGATACCTGGACGCCGCAGAACAGCAGCCAGGTCCATCATAATCTGGGCGGCTTACGTCTGCAGGGCGTCGACGATAATGCGTCAGGTCTTGGCGTGATGCTGGAGCTGGCGCAGCAGCTGAGTCGTAAACCGCTGCACTACGGCATCCGCTTTGTGGCGCTCAGCGCCGGAGAAGCCAACCTGCACGGCATGGATGATTACGTTGAGCGGATGAGCACGCGCGAGAAGAAGAACACGCTGCTGGTCATCGATCTCAATAGCCTGATCACCGGCGATCATCTCTATTTCAACAGCGGCATGAATACGCCCCGGGTGGTGCGCAAGCAGACCAGCGATCGCGCGCTGCTACTGGCCCGTCAGCAGGGTATTCCCGCTGCCAGTCATCAGCTGACTCGCAAAGATTTCAACGGTCTGAATGCCTTCGACAGGGCGGGCTTTCCGCTGCTGGATGTGACCGCCAGCAACTGGACGCTGGGGAATAAAGATGGCGCATTACAGCGTCATCGCAGCCACCACTTTCCGGATGGCGTGACCCGTCATCAGACTGGCCTGGATAATCTGAGCTATCTTGACCGCTGGCTGCCGGGCCAGATAGCGCTGCGAACCCGCGACAGCGTCCGCGTGCTGCTGCCGCTGATTAGCGAACTGACCAATCCCAAAGTGTGAGGATCTGACATGTACGTGGTTTTTCTGAATTATGTTCGTCCGACAGAAGAGGTTGAAGCGCTGCTGGCTGGGCATATCGACTGGCTCGATCGCTATTTTGATGCGGGCTTTTTTATTGCCGCGGGACGTAAAGATCCACGCACGGGCGGCATGTTGCTGGTCAGAGAGATAGAACGTGAAAAGCTGGATGCGATATTAGCGGAAGATCCGTTTGTTGCCGTGGCAGAGTATGAGGTGACGAAGGTGAATGTGACTCGCGAAGCGGAGGCGTTTGCCGGATTAAAAGGCGTTTAACTTCCTGACTGACTGCGTGAAGACATTCTCTCCCCCTGGCGGGGGAGAGAAGAACGGCATCAGCCTTCGTGCAGACCACACTCGCGCTTGAGACCGAAAAAGCGCGTCTCTTCTTCTGCCATACCCGGCTCCCACTTGCGGGTGGTATGGGTATCACCTACTGAAAGATAGCCTTCATCCCACAGCGGATGGTACTTCAGCTTGTGCTGTTTCAGGTACTGATGAATCTGGCGGTTATCCCAGTCAATAATCGGCAGCAGCTTAAAGACGCCACGCTGCACGCCCAGCACCGGCAGATTCGCCCGGCTGCCGGACTGGTCACGGCGCAGGCCGGCAAACCAGGTCTGTGCACCCAGGGTTTCGATAGCCCGGTTCATCGGCTCGACTTTATTGATCTCATTATATTTCTCAATCCCCTCGACGCCCTGCTCCCACAGTTTGCCATAGCGCGCTTCCTGCCAGGCCGGTGAGGTTTCGGCGCGGAACACTTTGAGGTTGAGATTGAGCTGGTCCGCCAGCTCATCAATAAAACGATAGGTCTCCGGGAACAGATAGCCGGTGTCGGTCAGGATCACCGGAATATCGGGCTGCTGACGCGTCACCAGATGCAGCGACACCGCCGCCTGAATGCCAAAGCTGGAAGAGAGCACGTAGACGCCCGGTAAATTCTCCAGCGCCCAGTTGACCCGCTCTTCCGCTGATGACTTCTCCAGCTGCGCATTGGTCGCGGCCAGCGCCATCGCACGCTGGACTTTGGACATCTCATTCAATGCTGCGAGGTCGGGCTGACTCATTTTGCTTCCTCCCAGAAGTCGCGTGCCGGGTCCAGCACCGGCGCAACAATGCCTGCGCGGATGGTGAAGTCACCAAAGCCTTCAGCGGCCTGGCGTTCGGTGGCCCAGCGTCCCACCAGCTCATCAATGGTGGCGAGAATTTCGCTTTCGTTAATGTTTTCACGATACATACGGGGAATACGCGTTCCGCTGCGATTTCCGCCCAGATGCAGGTTGTAGCGGCCTGGCGCTTTACCCACCAGACCCAGCTCCGCCAGCATGGCACGGCCACAACCGTTGGGACAACCGGTAACGCGTAACACTATGTGCTCATCGCCGACGCCATGCGCGTGCATGATGCCCTCGACTTTGGTCACAAACGCGGGCAGGAAGCGTTCAGCTTCTGCCATCGCCAGCGGACAGGTCGGGAACGCAACGCAGGCCATGGAGTTTTCACGCTGTGGCGTCACATGATCCATCAGTCCATGTTCGCGGGCGATCGCTTCAATCTGCGCTTTTTCGCTTTCCGGCACGCCCGCCACAATCAGGTTCTGGTTGGCGGTCAGGCGGAAGTCGCCCTGATGGATTTTCGCAATTTCCGCGATGCCGCTTTTCAGCGGTCGGCCCGGATAGTCGAGCAGGCGACCATTTTCGATAAACAGCGTCAGATGCCATTTGTTGTCGATGCCTTTAATCCAGCCAATGCGATCGCCACGGGTGGTGAATTCATAGGGACGGATCGGCTCAAACGTCAGGCCAGCGCGTTTTTCAACTTCCGCTTTAAAGGTCTCGACGCCAACACGTTCCAGGGTGTACTTGGTTTTGGCGTTTTTACGGTCAGTCCGGTTACCCCAGTCACGCTGCGTCGTCACGACCGCCTCGGCAACATCGAGGATCTTTTCAACCGGGAAATAACCAAATTCGCTGGCGGTGCGCGCGTAAGTCGCTTTATTACCGTGCTCGATCGACAGGCCGCCCCCCACCAGCAGGTTGAAGCCCACCAGCTTGCCGTTCTGGGCGACGGCGACAAAGTTCAGATCGTTGGCGTGCAGATCCACATCGTTATGCGGCGGGATCACCACGGTCGTTTTGAACTTACGCGGCAGATAGGTTTCACCGAGAATCGGTTCTTCGTCTGTTGTCGCGACTTTTTCTTTATCCCACCAGATCTCGGCATAGGCACGGGTACGCGGCAGCAGATGCTCGGAGAGCTTTTTCGCCCACTCATACGCCTCCTGATGCAGTTCCGACTCAACCGGGTTCGACGTACAGAGCACGTTACGGTTGACGTCGTTGGCGGTCGCCAGCGAATCCAGCCCCACTTCATGCAGCATCTGATGCGTCGGCTTGACGTTCTTTTTCAGAATACCGTGAAACTGGAAGGTCTGACGGTTGGTCAGACGGATGCTGCCATAAAGGGTTTTATCGGTGGCAAATTTGTCGATGGCCAGCCACTGCGTCGGCGTGATGATCCCGCCCGGCAGTCGGCAGCGCAGCATCATGGCGTGGCGCGGCTCCAGCTTCTGTTCCGCACGTTCGGCACGAATGTCGCGATCGTCCTGCTGGTACATGCCGTGAAAACGGATTAGCAGGAAGTTGTCGCCGGTAAAGCCGCCGGTCAGACCCTCTTCCAGATCTTCTTTGATGGTGCCGCGCAGATAATTGCTCTGCTTCTTCAGACGCTCAGCGTCTGCTAATTTGCCTTCTACAACCAGCGGTCCAGGGTGTTTATCGCTCATTAGTAAACGTCTCGCTGATAACGGCGCTCAATGCGCAGCTCACTTAAAAATTCGTCGGCCGTTTCACGATCCATTCCGCCGTGTTCGACCACCACATCCAGCAGGGCCTGCTCGACGTCTTTTGCCATACGATTCGCGTCGCCACAGACATAAAGATGCGCGCCCTCTTCTATCCAGCGCCAGACTTCGGCCCCTTTCGCGCGGATCTTATCCTGTACGTAAATCTTCTCTGCCTGATCGCGTGACCAGGCGAGATCGATATGGGTCAGCAGGCCATCCTTCACATATTTCTGCCACTCCACCTGATAGAGGAAATCGTCGGTGAAGTGCGGATTACCAAAGAATAGCCAGTTTTTGCCGCTGGCACCGTCGTTGTCGCGCTGCTGCATAAAGGCGCGGAACGGCGCGATGCCGGTGCCCGGACCAATCATGATTACCGGCGCGTCAGGATTAGCCGGCAGGCGGAAATTATCGTTGTGTTCGATGAAGACGCGGACTTCTCCCTCTTCTTCAATGCGATCGGCCAGCCAGGTCGATGCACCGCCGCCGCGCTGGCGACCTTCAATATCGAAGCGCACCGCACCCACAGTGATGTGCACTTCGGTGTCGGTTTCGGCCTGCGAAGAGGCGATAGAGTAGAGTCGCGGCGTCAGTGGTCGCAGCAGCCCGGTCAGCTGTTCTGCCGTGAGTTCAGCCGGAGCCAGCCGCACCATATCCACAATCGGATAGTTCTGCGCATAGTGCTGCAACCGGGCTTTATCATCCACCAGCGCCAGCAGCTCAGCGTTACGTGACAGCTGGGCGTACTGCGCGACGATCTGCGCCGTGTTCACCGTCAGCTCGAAATGCTTTTGCAGCGCCTCCGCCAGCGGCAGGGTTTTGCCCTGAATCTCTACCGGCTCATCGCCTTTCAGCCAGACCAGTTCCAGCAGTTCGCTGACCAGCGCCGCGTCATTTTCATACCAGACGCCCAGCGCATCGCCAGGCTGATAGCGCAGACCGGCGTCACCCAGATCGATTTCGATATGGCGCACATCTTTGTCTGAGTCACGTCCGGTAATTTTCTGATTCACCGCCAGACTGGCGCTGAGAGGAGACTCTTTGCTGTAGGGACTGGTGGTCACTTCATTGACGCTGCCTGCCGCTGTCGCCGCAGCCTGCGCCGGGGATTCGGTGGGCACGCGCTGTTTGAGAATGTCGGTCAGCGCACTGCGCCAGGTCGTGGCCTGTTCCGCATACTCGACATCCGCATCGACGCGATCCAGCAGGCGCTCGCCACCCAGTTCCGCCAGACGGCTGTCAAAATCTTTGCCCGCCTGACTGAAGAATTCATAAGAGGTGTCGCCCAGGCCAAACACCGCAAAGGCCGCACCCTCCATTTTCGGTGCCTTCTTCGACATCAGGAATTTATGCAGCGCTACCGCCTCTTCCGGCGGCTCGCCTTCGCCCTGAGTAGAGGTGACGACCACCAGCATTTTTTCCTGGCCAATCTGCTTAAACTTGTAATCACCGGCATTCACCAGGTTTACGTTCAGCTTCGCAGCCAGCAGGTCATCACGCAGCTGCTCTGCCAGGCGACGGGCGTTACCGGTCTGGGAAGCAGAAAGCAGGGTAATAACCGGCGTTTCAGCGGCGGGGGCAGACGGTGCGCTACTGGCGACGGCGCTACCCGGCGTCTGCTCAACCCGGCCCCAGAAATAGCCTGACAGCCACGCCAGTTGAGTCGGGGAATAATCTGTCGTCGCCGCCTGTAAGCGGGCAAGTTGTTCCGGGGAGAGCGGAAGCAGTGAACCAGGTGCCTGAGTCGTCATCGCGTTAAAAATTCCAGTATCAGAAGTCCGGACCGTAAAGTGGCGGAAGAGTGCGTAGGTTACCGGGCTGTATATTAACGATTAAAGACGCCTTCGACATATCAAATAACCAAAATGACTAAGTGGTTTTTCTGGTAGAGATAATCGTTAAAACTGGTAAGTAAACGGGTGATTTATCAGTTAATTAGCTGGACACGATCCGGCAATCGGATGTGAACGTATTGCTTAGTGCGGCGCGGGTGCGAAAAAAGCGGTAATCAGGTAGAATTCAGCGGTTTTTTAATGTCTGAGAACCACTATGTCTACCACCTTGTTTAAAGAGTTCCAGTTCGAAGCCGCGCACCATCTTCCGAATGTGCCGGCCGGACACAAATGTGGCCGTCTGCACGGTCATTCGTTCCTGGTTCGTCTGGAGATTACCGGCGAAGTGGATGCGCATACCGGCTGGGTTATGGATTTTGCTGAACTGAAGGCGGCGTTTAAGCCTCTGTACAATCGGCTGGACCACTACTATCTGAATGATATTGCTGGCCTGGAAAATCCCACCAGCGAAGTGCTGGCAAAATGGATCTGGGATCAGATGAAGCCGCAACTGCCGCTGTTAAGCGCGGTCATGATCAAAGAAACCTGCACCGCAGGCTGCGTTTACCGCGGCTAAGCCTGTCGGATCGAGCCTTTCGATCCGACGCTGTTTCGTTTCCATCCCGCATCAAGCCCCTTCCCTGTGGTTAACCGCTCAGCACACCCTTCATCAGGCGATATTGAGATATTTATGGGTCTGCATCGACAGACGCCAGTTGCGTGCAATACAGGTCTCAATGCAGAGTCGGGTAGCATCGTCTTTGCGGCTGATAGGCTGCAGAGCGATGATTCGGGCTTTGGTGTCGTCAATCCCCGCCAGCAGCAGATCCAGCGCATCCACATCACGCTGACGCGCCACCGGATGTTTAATTTCATCAGCCCGGCTCAGCGCCTGGGGCAGCACATCGTAGCCGCCGCGCATGTTGACCTTCGGCGAAACGGTGACCCAGGTCTGTTCGGAGCAGTGGATCGCGTGAGTGCCGCTGGTCTCAATCTGGCACTGGAAACCGTGCTGTTCCAGAATCGTGGTTAATGGACGCAGGTCGTAAATCGCCGGTTCGCCACCGGTGATCACCACATGACGCGCCGTCCAGCCCTGCTGTTCGATGGTAAGAAGCAGTGTGGCGGCATCGGCATCGCCCCAGGCGTCGCTCTCCACCGTTTTGATCAAAATATCGCCCAGCGACGTTTCCCGATCTGCCCGCTTTTCCCAGGTGTGTTTGGTATCGCACCAGCTACAGCCCACCGGGCAGCCCTGCAGGCGGATGAAAATGGCAGGCACGCCGGTGTAATAACCTTCGCCCTGCAGTGTCTGGAACATTTCGTTAATCGGGTAGAACATTTTTTACTCGCCTGGATAAATCGGGGCGCTGATTATGCCAGCGTGTGTCGCACAACAACAGCTGCGCGACACGAAAAAGCAAAAGCCCCGCACAAGGCGGGGCTTTCAGCGTATGCGATGCCGCTTAACGCGCCATCAGCACAGGGTCATTACTGACCTTTAACTTCTTTCAGACCGTTGAATGGCGCTTTAGAACCCAGCGCTTCTTCGATACGGATCAGCTGGTTGTACTTAGCAACACGGTCAGAACGGCTCATTGAACCGGTTTTAATCTGGCCCGCTGCAGTACCTACCGCCAGGTCAGCGATGGTTGCATCTTCAGTTTCGCCTGAACGGTGAGAGATCACGGCAGTGTAGCCCGCGTCTTTCGCCATTTTGATCGCAGCCAGGGTTTCGGTCAGAGAACCGATCTGGTTGAATTTGATCAGAATGGAGTTAGCGATACCTTTATCGATACCTTCTTTCAGGATTTTGGTGTTGGTTACGAACAGATCGTCACCCACCAGCTGGATTTTGTCGCCCAGCACTTTGGTCTGGTAAGCGAAGCCGTTCCAGTCAGATTCGTCCAGGCCATCTTCGATGGAGACGATCGGATACTGTTTAGTCAGATCTTCCAGGAAGTGGGTGAACTCTTCAGAGGTGAACGCTTTACCGCCTTCACCGGCCAGAACGTATTTGCCATCTTTGTAGAACTCAGATGCCGCACAGTCCATCGCCAGGGTGATGTCTTTGCCCAGCTCGTAACCTGCTGCTTTTACCGCTTCAGCGATAACTGCCAGCGCTTCGGCGTTGGAACCCAGGTTAGGCGCGTAGCCGCCTTCGTCACCCACTGCCGTGCTCATGCCTTTGCTTTTCAGCACTTTTGCCAGGTTGTGGAATACTTCAGAACCCATACGGATAGCTTCTTTAACGTTAGAAGCGCCAACCGGCTGGATCATGAATTCCTGGATGTCGACGTTGTTGTCGGCATGTTCGCCGCCGTTGATGATGTTCATCATAGGCAGTGGCATAGAGTATTTGCCTGGGGTGCCGTTCAGCTCCGCAATGTGCTCATACAACGCCTGACCTTTAGAAGCTGCAGCTGCTTTAGCCGCTGCCAGTGAAACAGCCAGAATGGCGTTAGCACCGAAGTTAGATTTGTTCTCAGTACCGTCCAGGTCGATCATGATCTTATCGATGTTCGCCTGATCTTTCGCGTCTTTGCCTTTTACCGCTTCAGCAATCGGACCGTTTACTGCAGCAACGGCTTTGGTTACGCCTTTGCCCAGAAAACGTGATTTGTCACCGTCACGCAGTTCCAGCGCTTCGCGTGAACCGGTAGAGGCACCTGATGGCGCAGCGGCCAGGCCGACAAAACCGCCTTCCAGATGCACTTCAGCTTCAACAGTCGGGTTACCACGTGAGTCGATAATTTCGCGACCGATGACTTTTACGATTTTGGACATTACGATTTTCCTCAGTACAAGTTAGTCAATCCTAAGACAGACAACGCGCGAAAAGTTCGCGCGCTGCCTGTGAAACTTACTTCGCTAAACGCTTCTGATGCTCATGCGCGGCTTTAACAAAGCCGGCAAACAACGGATGGCCGTCGCGTGGGGTCGAGGTAAACTCAGGGTGGAACTGGCAGGCCACAAACCACGGATGGTTCGGGATCTCGATAATCTCAACCAGTTGATCATCACCAGAGCGACCTGCTACGCGCAGACCGGCTGCTTCAATCTGCTTTAACAGCATATTGTTCACTTCATAGCGGTGGCGATGGCGCTCAACGATGGTGTCAGAGCCGTAGAGCTGGCGAACCTGGCTGCCCGGCGTTAACTGACACTGCTGGCTGCCCAGACGCATGGTGCCGCCCAGATCGCTCTGCTCGCTGCGGACTTCGACGTTGCCTTCTTCGTCACGCCATTCGGTGATTAATGCCACCACCGGGTATTTACAGTCTGGCACAAATTCAGTGGAGTTGGCGCCCGGCATGCCCGCGACATTGCGCGCGAACTCCATCAGCGCGACCTGCATGCCCAGACAGATGCCGAGGTACGGCACGTTGTTTTCACGTGCGTACTGTGCGGTCATCAGCTTGCCTTCCACACCACGGTAGCCGAAGCCGCCTGGGATCAGAATCGCATCCAGATCTCTCAGTAATTCGACACCGCGGGATTCAACATCCTGCGAATCGATCAGTTTGATGTTCACGGTGACGCGATTTTTCAGGCCACCATGTTTCAGCGCTTCGATCACTGACTTATAGGCATCCGGCAGCTCAACATACTTGCCCACCATACCGATGGTGACTTCACCACCCGGATTGGCTTCTTCGTAAATTACCTGCTCCCACTCGGCCAGGTTGGCTTCCGGTGCATTCAGGCTGAAGCGCTTGCAGATATAGTCATCCAGGCCCTGCGATTTCAGCATGCCAGGAATCTTGTAGATGGAATCGACGTCTTTCAGCGAGATAACCGCTTTTTCAGGGACGTTACAGAACAGCGCGATTTTAGCGCGTTCGTTGGCCGGAACGGCACGATCAGAACGGCAAATCAGCACGTCTGGCTGGATACCAATCGACAGCAGCTCTTTTACGGAGTGCTGAGTTGGCTTGGTTTTCACTTCACCCGCCGCCGCCATGTAAGGCACCAGCGTCAGGTGCATATACATGGTGTGTTCGCGACCCACATCCACGGCCATCTGGCGAATCGCTTCCAGGAACGGCAGTGATTCAATATCCCCTACCGTGCCGCCGATTTCAACCAGCACTACATCATGACCTTCACCGCCTTCAATAATGCGTTCTTTGATGGCGTTGGTGATGTGCGGGATAACCTGAATGGTAGCGCCCAGATAGTCGCCACGGCGCTCTTTGCGCAGGACTTCTGAGTAAATACGGCCGGTTGTGAAGTTGTTACGACGCGACATTTTGGTGCGGATGAAGCGCTCGTAGTGACCCAGATCGAGATCGGTTTCAGCGCCGTCATCAGTGACGAAAACTTCGCCGTGCTGGGTCGGGCTCATGGTGCCTGGATCCACGTTGATATACGGGTCCAGCTTCATGATGGTCACGTTCAGACCACGAGCTTCAAGAATGGCTGCGAGGGAGGCGGCGGCAATGCCTTTACCCAGAGAGGAAACGACCCCGCCGGTCACAAAAATATAATTCGTTGTCATGCTGAACCTGAGAGTTTAGGTTTAAAGACGGTGGAATAACCAGGACGGGAAAACAGTATACTGGAAACCGCTATCAGCCACAATTGATGAATCACAGCCATCCTCCAACGCATTGCTGCGTCCTAACATAGCGGATAGCTGCCAATGAAATGTTGATGTGCGTCACAAAGTTGCTGCCGCGCTGAAACGAGTAAGCATATCTGGCTACTTTATGCACAGCGATGGAATAATCAGCGCTTCTCGCCTTGTTTTACCTGCTGCCATGCCGCTTCCATCTGCTCCAGCGTCGCACCCGGCATGCTTAACCCCTGTGCTGCGATGATCGCTTCGACTTCACGGAACCGGCGCTCGAACTTGTCATTCGCCTTTTGCAACGCCGTTTCCGCTTTGCTGCCAAGATGACGTGACAGGTTAACCGTGGCAAACAGCAGGTCGCCAATCTCCTCTTCAAGCTTTTCGCCGTCCACCACGCTCTGCTGTGCCTCGTGCATCACTTCATCAATCTCTTCATGCACTTTCGCCACTACCGGCCCCAGCGTGGTCCAGTCGAATCCCACATTGTGACAACGCTTCTGTATCTTATGGGCACGCATCAGTGCAGGCAGCGCTTTAGGAATGTCATCCAGCGCCGAATGCTGCGCTTTATCCGCCCGCTCGGCGGTTTTAATCGCTTCCCAGTTTTTCAGCACGTCACTGCTGGTTTCTGCCGTAGCATCGCCAAAAATGTGCGGATGGCGGCGCTCCAGCTTGGAGCTGATGGCGTGACAGATATCCTCAAAATTAAAGCGATCCTGTTCGCTGGCCATCTGCGCATAGAACACCACCTGAAACAGCAGATCGCCCAGTTCGCCGCGCAGATCGTCAAAATCTTCGCGCTGGATGGCGTCCAGCACTTCATAGGTCTCTTCCAGCGTATAGGGCGCGATAGAGGTGAAGGTCTGTTCACGATCCCACGGGCAGCCGTGTTGGGGATCGCGCAGGGTTTTCATGATGCCAAGCAGGCGCTCAATAGCGTTCATTCAGACGGGTCCTTGAGTAGTCAGGTGACAGGCAGCGAGAAAGGAGGCGAGGCGTATAACAGTGCCGGACGGGGTGAACCGAGTCCGGCACTGTTAAGTACCGCAGAAAACGCCCGCGCAACCTCCGGTTGCCGGTTGCCGCCGTGCAGCTGAATATCAGTGCAGGCGGCGGGCGTCAATAATATCAGAGACCTGGTTCAGACGCGCCAGGACACGTCCCAGTACCTGATGGTTGTAGATCTCAATATCCATGTCGATGGTTGCCAGCTGCTTTTTAGTGTCGCTGCGGCTTGAGACGCCCAGTACATTTACTTTCTCGTTGGCGAGAATGGTGGTGATGTCACGCAGCAAGCCGCTGCGATCGTTGGCGGTGACACGCACCACCAGCGAGTAACCGCTGGAGTAGCTTTCGCCCCATACGGCATCGACGATACGTTCCGGCGCATGTGAAATCAGTTCAGAGAGCTGGTCGCAGTCGGCGCGATGAATTGAGATGCCGCGCCCCTGGGTGATGAAGCCGACAATATCATCGCCCGGAATTGGCTGACAGCAGCGGGCAATGTGGTGCATCAGATTGCCCACGCCCTCAACGACCACGCGCCCACTCTCTTTGCGTGCGGGCTGTGAGTACGATTTCTGGGTCAGCTGCCGCAGCGCTTCGCGATCTTCCTCTTCAGCGCTCGGCTTGTTCAGCTTCGCCTGAAGGAAGTTAACCATCTGGTTAAGACGAATATCGCCGCCACCAATCGCCGCCAGCAGCTCTTCCAGCGAGGTCACGTTGTAGCGCGGCAGCAGCAGTTTCTCTGCTTCGCGCAGGCTGATATCAAGCTGATTCAGTTCGTTATCCAGAATCTGCCGTCCGGCAACAATGTTCTTGTCGCGATCCTGCTTGCGGAACCAGTTGTGGATCTTCGAGCGTCCACGGCTGGTCGTGATGTAGCCCAGATTCGGGTTGAGCCAGTCGCGGCTCGGGTTCGGCTGTTTCTGGGTGATCACTTCAACCTGATCGCCCATCTGCAGCTGATAGGTGAACGGTACGATGCGGCCACCGATTTTTGCACCGATACAGCGGTGACCGATGTCACTATGAATATGATAGGCAAAGTCGAGCGGCGTCGATCCGGCCGGCAGATCCACCACATCACCTTTCGGAGTAAAGACGTAGACCCGGTCGTCGAATACCTGGCTACGGACCTCTTCCAGCAGCTCGCCAGAGTCCGCCATCTCTTCCTGCCAGCTAATCAGCTTACGCAGCCAGGCAATACGCTCTTCGTGACCCGCGGCGCCGCGCGCGCTGCTGGAGGTTGGCCCCTCTTTATATTTCCAGTGTGCCGCCACGCCCAGCTCGGCATCTTCATGCATCTGGCGGGTACGGATCTGGATCTCCACTGTTTTGCCCTGCGGCCCTAACACCACCGTATGAATCGACTGATAGCCGTTGGGTTTGGGGTTAGCGACGTAGTCATCAAATTCGCTGGGCAGATGGCGATAGAGAGTATGCACCGTGCCCAGCGCGCCGTAGCAATCCTGCAGGCGATCGGCTACGATGCGCACCGCACGCACGTCAAACAGCTCATCAAAGGCCAGCGATTTTTTCTGCATCTTGCGCCAGATGCTGTAGATGTGTTTCGGACGACCGTAGACTTCGGCGCGCACGCCCTCTTTAACCATCTCTTTACGCAGATTATTGACGAAATTATCGATGTACTGCTCACGATCGATGCGACGCTCATGCAGTAATTTAGCAATGCGCTTATATTCGTCGGGATGCAGGTAGCGGAAGCAGTAATCTTCCAGTTCCCATTTGAGCTGTCCAATACCCAGACGGTTGGCCAGAGGCGCATAGATGTTGGTGCTTTCTTTGGCGGCCAGCACCCGCTCATCTTCCGGCGCATCTTTCATTTCGCGCAGGTTCATGATGCGTTCGGCCAGCTTGAGCACCACGCAGCGGAAATCTTCCACCATCGCCAGCAGCATGCGGCGGACGTTATCGACCTGTTCAGAGGCCATGGAGTCGTTATGGATCGCTTTCAGCTGGCGGATGGCATCCATATCGCGCACGCCGTGTACCAGCGAGACAATGCCTTTGCCAACGGCGCTTTCCAGCTCCTCTTCACTCACCACTTCATCGTTAGCCAGCGGGAAAATCAGCGCCGCACAAAGGCTTTCAATATCCATGCTGAGCATGGAGAGGATTTCCACCATCTCGATACCGCGCCACAGGAGCAGTGACTGATCGGGATGGCCCTGCGTCTGCGCTTCGCAGTAGCGCCAGGTCTCTGCAACGCGTTGACAGGATTGCGGGTTGGCAATGCCGAGACTGGCGATCCACTGGTCGAGGGCGAAATCCCCCTCAGTATTTAAATGCGCACTTCTGACCGCAACCATAACCTCTCCTGCACAACGACATTCGTCGCTTATGTTTTTCTGAACAGCACCATGGATTCGAGATGGCGGGTATGTGGGAACATATCCAGCATCGCGACCCTTTCCAATTGGTAGCCTGCCGACAGCAATGTCTGGCTGTCGCGGGCGAGTGTTGTGGGATTACACGAAACATAGACCACGCGTTCTGGTGCAAGTTTAACCACATGCGCCATGACGCCCGCAGCCCCGGCGCGTGCCGGATCGAGTAATACCTTGTTAAATCCCTGTGCCGCCCATGGCTGGCGCGACACCTCTTCTTCCAGATTATGCTGAAAGAAACTGACATTTTTAAGATTATTCAAATCAGCATTATACGCTGCCTGCCGCACTAATGCTGCAATCCCCTCCACACCAACGACATTTTGTACGAAAATTCCTACAGGAAGTGTGAAGTTTCCCATGCCGCAAAACAGATCCAGCACCCGGTCTTCAGGTTGCAGGTCGAGCCAGGCGATCGCCTTCGCGACCATCTGCTGATTAACCGCATCGTTAACCTGGACAAAATCCTGTGGGCTGAAGGTGAGCTTAAGCTGATGCGAGTGATAAAACGGCACTGACTCACTTAACACTGTCAGTTCTTCTTCACCCGCATCCAGGAACAGCATCAGCTGATGCTTATGCGAAAACTGTTCCAGTTTTTGACGATCATCGGCATGCAGCGCATCAAGATGGCGCAGAATCATCAGCGGGCCGTTATCCGCCAGCACCAGTTCCACATGTCCGAGACGCCTGACTGCGCGCAACGCACTGAGGCACTGGTGCAGCGGAACCAGTAACGCTTCAAGTTCGGGCGCTAAAATGGGGCAGTGCTGAATAGCGACCAGATCGTTGCTGGCTTCCTGGCGGAAGCCCATCTGTAAGCGTTGCGCTTTATTTTGCCATTGCAGACCCAGACGGGCGCGACGGCGGTAGCCCCAGGGCTGACCGGCAATCACCTCATCTACCGCCACGTTCTGTGCTGCAGCCTTGCTCAGCATCCGGCTCAGCGCCTGGGCTTTGCTCTGCTGTTGCAGCGCCACATCCGCATGCTGCTGCTGACAGCCACCACAGCGTTCATAGTGCGGGCAGCGCGGCGTAACGCGGTCCGGACTGCGGCTAATCAGTCGTGTCACTTTCGCCCGGGCAAATTGACGTTTATCCTCTGTCAGTACGACCTCCGCCTGTTCACCCGGCAGAGCACCCGTGACAAAAAGGGTTTTACCCTTGTGGCGCGCCACGCCCTGTCCGAACGGGTCGAGCTCATCAATGGTGACGGAGATCCGTTGTTGCGTCGTCACGCGCTGTTTTGCAACGTAAAATTGCGCCATAGTGTTATTCATTCTCTTTATCGAAAACGGCCTGCATCGTTTTGTCGACAGCATGCACAGGGACGTTAATGCCGGAGTAGCCAGGCGACTATTATGACCAAATACAGCCTGCGGGCGCGAATGATGATTTTAATCCTGGCACCTACGCTGATGGTTGGCCTGCTGCTCAGCTCATTTTTTGTGGTGCACCGCTACAACGAACTGCAGCGCCAGGTGATCGATGCCGGGGCCAACATCATCGAACCCCTGGCGATCTCCAGTGAATACAGCATGACGTGGCACAACCGTGATACCATGCGTGAACTGGTCAGCCTGCTGCACCGTCGCCATTCCGGCATCGTCCGGGCCATCTCGGTGTTTGATAATCACAATCAGCTCTATGTCACCTCTAACCACAAGCAAAACCTCAGCCTGCTGCAACAGGATGATATCCGTGCCCTGCCTGACGATGTCTCAATGGAGCGCCACGGCAGCCTATTAATTCTGCGCACGCCGATTACCTCCGAGCGTTACGATGTAGACGAATTACCGGATGAAAATGCCAAGCCAGCGGGCAATCCGCTGGGCTATGTGGCGATTGAACTGGATCTGCAGTCGGTGCGCCTGCAGCAGTACAAAGAGGTGTCTGTTGCCACGCTGATGCTGCTCTTCTGCCTCTGTCTTGCCATGCTGTTTGCTTACCGCCTGATGCGCGATGTCACCGGCCCGATCCGCAATATGGTCACCACTGTTGACCGCATCCGTCGCGGCCAGCTCGACAGCCGCGTTGAGGGCTACATGCTGGGTGAACTCAGCATTCTCAAAAACGGCATTAACGCGATGGCGATGTCGCTGACCGCCTATCACGAAGAGATGCAGCACAATATCGACCAGGCAACCTACGATTTAAGGGAGACGCTGGAGCAGCTGGAAATTCAGAACGTTGAACTGGATCTGGCGAAGAAACGCGCGCAGGAAGCCGCGCGTATCAAATCTGAGTTTCTGGCCAATATGTCGCATGAGTTGCGAACGCCGCTCAATGGCGTACTGGGTTTTACCCGGCAGATGCTGAAAACCCAGCTGCGCACCACCCAGCGCGACTATATGCAAACCATTGAACGATCAGCCAATAACCTGCTCAGTATTATCAACGATGTGCTTGATTTTTCGAAGCTGGAAGCGGGCAAGCTGATGCTGGAGGCGATCCCCTTCCCGCTGCGCGCCACGCTGGATGAAACCCTGGTGCTGCTGGCGCCGTCGGCGCATGAAAAGGGGCTGGAGCTGACGGTGGTGTGTGACAGTAGCGTGCCGGACAACGTAATTGGCGATGCGCTGCGCCTGCAACAGATTCTGATCAACCTGATTGGTAACGCCATTAAGTTTACCGGGCAGGGTTACATCGGCCTGCGCGTCGGACAGCGGGTGATTACCCAGTCACGCGTCGAGCTGGAGATTCAGGTTGAGGATAGCGGCATCGGCATCTCTGAGCAGCAGCAGACACAGCTGTTCCAGGCGTTCCGTCAGGCTGACGCCAGCATTTCGCGGCGTCATGGCGGCACCGGGCTGGGGCTGGTTATCACCCAGAAGCTGGTGCGGGAGATGGGGGGTGAAATCACCTTCAGCAGCCAGCCGGATCAGGGTTCTATCTTTATGATTCGCCTGCAGCTGGATCTCAATCCCAATGCGCCCGGCATGCCCCGCGTGCTGGATGCGCTGTCCCATGCGCGCATTGCCTATGTGGAAGCGGATGCTAACGTTGCCAGCGCCGCGCTGGAAATGCTGAGCGCTACCCCATTGCAGATCGACTACAGCGAAACGCTGGAGGGATTGAAAGCGTCTCACTATCCGCTGCTGCTGATGGCGATGCCGGTCAGTATCAGCCAGCCTGAACTGCTCAATGAGCGCCTGATCAATGGGCTGCTGGATCGCGCAGACAACGTACTGATGGCGCTCCCCAGCCCGATGATGTTGCTGGCTGATGAACTAAAGGTACGCGGCATTGACGGCTGCATCGCTAAACCGATCTCTCTGACGCGGCTTCTGCCAATGTTACTGGATATCCATACCCGCCAGGTCAGCGAACTACCGCTGTCACCGCGTCTGCCGCTGACGGTGATGGCGGTGGATGATAATCCCGCCAACCTCAAGCTGATTGGCGCGCTGCTGGAGGAGCAGGTGCAGAACATCCTGCTGTGCAGCAGCGCCGAACACGCCATCCGCGAAGCGCGTCAGCAGTCGCTGGATGTGATTCTGATGGATATTCAGATGCCTGAGATTGATGGCATTCGCGCCAGCGAAATTATCCGGGGATTACCGCATCACGCAAATACACCGATTGCGGCGGTGACCGCACATGCGATTGATGGTGAGCGTGAACAGCTGATCAAGGCGGGTATGAATGACTATCTTGCCAAGCCGATTGATGAGAGCAAGCTGAGACAGCTACTGGCGCGCTATACGCCGCCGCCGGTGGTCTCCCTGCCGGAACTGCAGCCAATATTACCGACGCTGGACTGGCAGCTGGCGCTGCGACAGGCGGCTAACAAACCCGAGCTGGCGCGCGATCTGCTACGAATGCTGCTGGAGTTTTTACCGGAAGTGCATGCGAAGATGGCGCAGTTTATGGCGACCAATGAGGTCAACGCCCTGCGTGAAATTATTCACAAGCTGCACGGCAGTGCCAGCTACAGCGGCGTGCCGCGCATGAAGCAACTTTGTCATCAGCTGGAACAGGGGCTGCTGGAGGCCAGCGATATCGACGCGCTGGAGCCGGAACTGCTGGAGCTGCAGGATGAGATGGAGAACGTCGCCAGAGAAGCCCGACGTCTGTTAGGGGTCGGGGAAGTCTGACCGGCCTGCTGCCACGCCCGCTATACGCGCAAACACTAACCGGCAGGTGCTTTTGCTTCCGCTGACGTACCTGCCGCCGAAGTAAAGGACTGACGCCGTAAAACTGTGCCTGTCCACCCGCATCATCGTGCCCGCATTGCCTGGCCGGATAGTCCTGACGGTCAGTGAAATCCGGCCAGTTTCAGCGTCGCGGCCACGTTACGCGCCGTCATCTCAACATTTTTCCCGGCATTCGCGAGTGCCTCATCCAGCGTACAGATGCTGTAGAGCACGCTGAATACCGCATCAATCCCGTGCTGATGCACCACGCCGACATCCGCCGTCAGGCTTCCGGCGATGCCAATCACCGGCTTGTTAAAGCGCTTTGCCACGCTGGCGACCCCAATCGGCACCTTGCCATTAATACTCTGGCTGTCGATACGCCCTTCACCGGTAATCACCAGATCCGCATCTTTGACCTCTTCAGCCAGCCCCAGCGCCTCAGTAACAATCTCAATGCCGCGCCGCAGCTCCGCCTGACAGAAGGCGTGCAGCGCCGCACCCATCCCGCCCGCTGCACCACCGCCGGGAATATGCAGCACATCGATATCGAGATCGCGGTGAATAATCGCGGCGTAATGGGCCAGCGCCTGATCGAGCTGCTGCACCAGCGCCGGGGTCGCCCCTTTCTGCGGACCGAAAATGGCCGATGCGCCCTCTTTGCCGGTCAGCGGGTTAGTCACATCACAGGCCACTTCGATGCGGCACTGATGGATGCGGGCATCCAGCGCGTCAATATCAATGCTGGCGAGGTCAGAGAGCGCGCCGCCACCGTGACCAATCTCGTTGCCCTGGGCGTCGAGCAATCGGGCACCCAGCGCCTGCATCATCCCGGCACCGCCATCGTTAGTGGCGCTACCGCCGATACCAATAATGATGTGAGCAACGCCTTTATCCAGTGCATTCCTGATCAACTCGCCGGTGCCAAACGACGTCGTTATCAGCGGGTCACGCTGTGAAGCGGGCACCCGCTCCAGTCCGCTGGCCGCCGCCATTTCGATATAGGCGGTACGTTCATCTCCCGACAGACCATAAAAGGCATCAACTTGCGTGCCTAACGGACCTGTCACCTTCAGCCTGACGATCTTTCCCTTCGTCGCCGCCACCATCGCTTCTACCGTGCCTTCGCCACCGTCGGCGACCGGTATTTTCACGTAATGCGCATCGGGAAAAATGTCACGGAAACCCGCTTCAATCGCCGATGCCACATCCAGGGCGGATAAACTCTCTTTATATGAATCCGGTGCGATTACGATTTTCATAGGCAATCCGAGCGCAGTTGAGTAATTGAAACGGCTCTTAACCCGTCCGGTTTCAGAAAACCGGTACCGGGTTTTAGCGGGCGATTTCAACCTTCGCTAACTTCTCATAATAGCAGGCCAGCGCACTGTGGTCGGCGGTACCCTGACCATCGTTGCGCAGCGCCTGCATCATCTCCATCACCGCCGCCGTCAGCGGCAGATGCGCGCCGATGCTGTGCGAGGTATCCAGCGCGTTCGCCAGATCTTTGATATGCAGATCGATACGAAAGCCCGGTTTGAAGTTGCGGTCCATCACCATCGGCGCTTTGGCATCAAGCACCGTGCTGCCCGCCAGGCCACCGCGAATCGCCTGATAAACCAGATCCGGATTCACCCCCGCTTTAGTCGCCAGCGACAGCGCCTCGGACATAGCCGCAATGTTCAGCGCCACAATCACCTGGTTTGCCAGCTTGGTGACGTTACCTGCACCGATGTCGCCAGTATGCACGACCGATCCCGCCATTGATTTCATGATGTCGTAGCAGGCATCGAACACGGCTTTATCGCCGCCAACCATCACAGAAAGCGTGCCTTCAATCGCTTTAGGTTCGCCGCCGCTGACCGGCGCATCCAGCATTTTGATGCCTTTTTCTGCCAGCGCATCGTGGACCTCACGGCTCGCCAGCGGCGCAATCGAACTCATGTCGATCACCACCAGGCCCGGTTTCGCCCCTTCGACAATGCCATTTTTACCCAGGCAGACCTCGATCACCTGCGGCGAGTTAGGCACCATGGTAATCACCACGTCGCACTGTTCAGCCACCTCTTTGGGCGATTTCGCCACGGTCGCGCCCAGTTCCGTCAGTTCCGCTTCGTTTTCGGCGTTGTGATCGCGTACCACCAGCGAATAACCGGCTTTCACCAGATTTTTACTCATGGGTTTGCCCATAATGCCCAGGCCAATAAATCCAATTTTCATTGCGTTTCTCCTTGATCGATTAGCGCTTAAATTTTTCGCATAACGCCTGCGAGGCGTTGCGGAACATTCCGACATCGCTGCCGACGGCCACAAAGGTGGCTCCCCACTCCAGATAGCGACGCGCGTCCGCTTCCACCGGTGCCAGGATGCCGCTCGGCTTACCGGCCGCTTTGGCACGTTCAAAAATGTGTTTAATCACTTTCAGCACTTCAGGATGTGCAGGCTGACCGAGATAGCCCAGCGCAGCGGAGAGATCGCCCGGCCCGACGAAAATACCGTCGACGCCATCCACCGCCGCGATGGCGTCAATGTTGTCGACCGCCTGCTGGGTTTCGATCTGAACCAGCACCGTGATGTTGTCATTAATGGTGCTGTTGTAATCCGGCAACGTGCCGTACATGTTGCTGCGGTGGGACACCGAGACACCGCGAATCCCGGCGGGCGGATAGCGGGTAGAGGCCACGGCACGGAGGGCTTCCTCTTCGGTTTCGACAAACGGCACCAGAAAATTGTTAAAGCCGATATCCAGCAGACGCTTAATGATCACCGGCTCGTTGCAGGGCGGGCGCACCACGGGGGCGCTGTGACTGCCTTTCAGCGCCATCAGCTGCGGCACAAAGGTCGTGATGTCGTTGGGCGCGTGTTCGCCATCCAGTACCAGCCAGTCGAAACCGGCCAGCCCCAGGATTTCAGTTGAGATCGGGCTGGCCAGCGCACACCAGCTGCCAATCAGGGTGTCGCCCGCTAACAGGCGACGACGAAATCCATTGGGCCAGGCTGCATTACTCATGGTTGAACTCCTGTGACGGTGGCTCCGCGGCGGGAGCCAGAAAGGTTAACGTACCAGGCACGGGCGTTTATTGTCGAAAGTCCATCCCGGTACTAAAAATTGCATCGCTTCAGCATCGTCACGCGCACCCAGCCCCTGCTTCTGATAGAGCGCATTGGCCTGCATCACCTGATCCATATCCAGCTCTACGCCAAGACCCGGCTTCTGCGGCACCTGCACCATGCCGCCTTTAATCTGGAACGGCTCTTTGGTCAGGCGCTGATTGCCTTCCTGCCAGATCCAGTGGGTGTCAATGGCGGTGATCGCGCCCGGTGCGGCGGCGGCAACGTGGGTAAACATGGCCAGCGAAATGTCGAAGTGGTTATTGGAGTGCGAGCCCCACGTCAGGCCAAAGTCGTGACACATCTGCGCCACCCGCACCGAGCCCTGCATGGTCCAGAAGTGCGGGTCAGCCAGCGGAATGTCCACCGACTGCAGCGACAGGGTATGCCCCATCTGCCGCCAGTCGGTGGCGATCATATTGGTGGCGGTGGGCATGCCGGTCGCACGGCGAAACTCCGCCATCACTTCACGCCCTGAGTAGCCCTGCTCTGCGCCACAGGGATCTTCTGCGTAGGCCAGCACATCTTTGAGCTGTTTGCCGAGCATGATCGCCTCGTTGAGCGACCAGGCCCCGTTGGGATCGAGGGTAATGCGAGCTTCAGGAAAACGTTTTGCCAGCGCCGTAACCGCTTCGGCCTCTTCACCGCCGCGCAGCACGCCACCTTTGAGTTTGAAGTCGTTAAAACCATATTTCTCATAGGCCGCTTCCGCCAGACGCACTACCGCATCCGGAGTCAGCGCCTCTTCGTGGCGCAGGCGATACCAGTCGCACGGATCGTCTTGCTGATTCTGATAAGAGAGCGAGGTTTTAGTGCGGTCGCCGATGTAGAACAGGTAACCGAGCATCTCAACACGGTCACGCTGTTGCCCGTCACCCAGCAGCGAGGCAACGTTGACGTCCATGTGCTGACCCAGCAAATCAAGCAGCGCCGCTTCGATGCCGGTCACCACATGAATCGTAGTACGCAGATCAAAGGTCTGGTTGCCGCGTCCACTCGCATCGCGATCGGCAAAAGTACTGCGCACCAGGCTGAGGGTATTTTTGTACTCGCCCAGCGTTTTGCCGATCACCAGCGAGGCGGCATCTTCCAGCGTCTGACGGATTTTCTCGCCGCCCGGGATTTCACCGACACCGGTATGTCCGGCGTTATCTTTGATAATCACAATGTTGCGGGTAAAGAATGGCGAGTGAGCGCCGCTGAGGTTCAGCAGCATGCTGTCATAGCCTGCGACCGGAATAACCTGCATGGCGGTCACTTTCGGTGTTGAACTCATCTCCTGCTCCTTATGCTGTTTCCCGGCCAAATGCCGGGCGCTTGCGGTCAAAAGTCCAGCCGGGGATCAGATACTGCATCGCCGTCGCGTCATTACGAGCCCCGGCGGGCAGTGACTGATAAAGCTGATTGGCTTTGTTTACCTGGTCCCAGTCGAGCTCAATGCCCAGACCCGGTGCATCCGGTACGGCAATTTTTCCGTTGCGGATTTGCAGCGGATTTTTCGTCAGGCGCTGATCGCCCTCCTGCCAGATCCAGTGGGTATCAATCGCGGTGGGATTGCCCGGCGCCGCCGCACCCACATGGGTGAACATCGCCAGGGAAATATCGAAGTGATTATTGGAGTGGCAACCCCAGGTGAGACCCCACTCATCGCACAGCTGGGCGACACGCACGGCACCGCTCAGCGTCCAGAAGTGCGGATCCGCCAGCGGAATATCGACCGCATTCAGCATCACCGCGTGGTTCATCTCGCGCCAGTTGGTAGCGATCATATTGGTGGCGACCGGCAGGCCGGTGGCGCGCCGGAACTCGGCCATGACTTCACGCCCTGAATAGCCCTGCTCCGCGCCACAGGGATCTTCGGCGTAGCTCAGCACATCCTGCATCCCTTTACACAGCGCAATCGCCTCATCCAGCAGCCAGGCACCGTTGGGGTCAACTGTGATGCGGGCGTCGGGAAAGCGCTGCTTGAGCGCCGCCGCCGTGGCAATCTCCTGCTCGCCCGGCAGTACCCCGCCTTTAAGCTTGAAATCTTTAAAGCCGTACTTATCCTGTGCCGCCTCAGCCAGCCGCACCACGGCATCGCTGGTCAGCGCTTCCTGATGGCGCAGGTGATACCAGTCGTGACTGGCCTGCTCACCAGTGAGATAGGGCAGATCGGTTTTGCGCCGATCGCCGAGATAGAACAGATAGCCCAGCACCGTGACTTCATCACGCTGTTTGCCCGGCCCCAGCAGTTCAGCCACAGGGACGCCCAGACACTGTCCCAGCAGATCGAGCAGCGCCGCTTCCAGCGCGGCCACCGCATTGACCCGCAGCTCAAAGGTCCAGGCACCCTTGCCAAAGGTGGTGAAGTCAGCCGACTGATTCCCCTTGTGTACCTGCTGCACCAGACGGTTCATGCGGGCAATTTGCTGGCCTTTCACCTGCGGAATCGCCTCCACCAGCGTCTGATAGATGGTGTCACCGCCGGGCGCCTCACCCACGCCGGTATGGCCGGCGCTGTCGGTGAGGACCACAATGTTGCGGGTAAAACAGGCGTTGTGGGCACCGCCAATATTAAGCAGCATGCTGTCGTAACCGGCGATCGGGATAACCCGCATCTCCGTGATTACCGGCGAACTTTGCGTATTCATGATGCGTCCTTACCGTGCCAGGATTTCAGTTCGACACGTTTGATATCGCCGGCAATGACCAGGAAGCTGAATGCCGCAACAAAGGCATGAATGCCGACATAGATCAGTGCACCTTCAAAGGAACCACTGGTGGCGATGATGTAGCCGATAGCAATTGGGGTCACGATGCCGGAGAAGTTACCGAACATGTTAAAAAGGCCGCCGCTGAGGCCGCTGATCTCTTTCGGCGCGGTATCTGCCATCACCGCCCAGCCCAGCGCACCAATGCCTTTACCAAAGAACGCCAGTGCCATAAAGAACACCACCACCCATTCGGTCTCGGTGTAGTTGCACATCACCATCGAAATAGAGAGCAGCATGCCGAGCACGATTGGCGTTTTACGCGCAATATTCAGCGAGCCGGTTTTACGCATCAGCCAGTCGGAGATGACTCCGCCCAGAACGCCGCCGAGGAAACCGCACACTGCCGGAATCGAGGCGATAAAGCCCGCTTTGAGAATCGACATGCCGCGTGCCTGCACCAGATAAACCGGGAACCAGGTGATGAAAAAATAGGTTAAGGCGTTAACACAGTACTGACCGAGGTAGATACCCAGCATCATGCGTGACGTCAGCAGCTGCCTGATCTGGAACCACTTTTCGCTCCAGCTCACCTTACGGTTATCCTTTTTAACATCCATGTTAATCAGCGCACCGCCCTGTTCCATGTATTCCAGTTCAGCTTTGTTCACGCCGGGGTGGTCGGTGGGATCGTGGATCACTTTCAGCCAGATAAAGCTGAGGATAATGCCCAGGCCGCCCATGAACCAGAATACGTGCGCCCAGCCCACTTCAGAGACCAGCCAGCCCATGATGGGTGCAAAGATGACGGTGGCGAAGTATTGCGCGGAGTTGAAGATCGCCACCGCCGTGCCGCGCTCCTGCGCCGGGAACCAGGCGGCTACAATCCGGCTGTTGCCGGGGAAGGAAGGCGCTTCAGCCAGCCCCACCAAAAAACGCAGAATAAACAGCGACATGATGATGCCGAAGCCGCTGAAGATATCCACGAAGCCCTGCAGCAGCGTAAACAGCGACCAGGTAAAGATGCTCCAGAAATAGACGCGTTTAGAGCCGAAGCGGTCAAGCAGCCAGCCGCCCGGAATCTGGCCAATAACGTACGCCCATGAGAAGGCAGAGAAGATATAGCCAAGTCCGACCGAATCGAGGCCGATATCTTTGGACATCGCGGAACCGGCAATCGAGATGGTTGCGCGGTCACCGTAGTTGAATGAGGTGACGATAAATAACATCACCACAATCCAGTAGCGGGCATTGGTGCGCTTCTGCACCGTTTCCGCGGTCTGGCTGAAACTATTCATGATGCACTCCTGAAATATAGCGTGAGCTACATTCGCTCTGACTGCATACACATCGCGTTGGGTATCAGAGAGAAGTTGGGTTAAACACGGCGATCTTGTTGTTCTGGCAAACCTTTATTTATCCATCTGCGAGGTGGCAGCCAATGCGCTTCTGCGATCTCTGCGGATGAGTAATACGTCGTGACAGATAACCTGACTTTGGCTAACGGAATCCAGTATAAGAACAGCCTGAAGCGAGCACATTGGAACATCGCCCTGGAATATCACCCGTGCAGAAGTGATTGTGTGGCGGATGCACAAAACCCTGCGGGATGGCTCACGAAAGCGGCAAATAACTGAGTAAAAACCGCCTCAGGTAACGTTTTCCCCCGCTGTTTGTGAGGTTCTTCACTTGCTTCTGGATAATCGCCTCAAATCGATAAGGTGAATTGTCTCAATGGTGGTCATTTGCACAATGCGCCCCTCATGCAACCTCCCTATACTGAAGATGGCAAACAAACGTGTGACAGGTCAGAACATTACAGCGTGCCGCACAAGTACGGCACGACAGACGGGAAGGTGAGCGATGTACCCCAAATCAGATGAACAACCGCTCTATATCAAAGTTCATGAGCACGACAATGTGGCGATTGTAGTTAACAGCCAGGGTCTGCCGGCTGGCACGCAGTTTGCGGATGGTCTGACACTCACAGAGCATGTGCCACAGGGTCACAAAGTCGCGCTGCGCACGATTAACCAGGGCGCAGAGATCGTGCGTTACGGTGAAGTCATCGGCTATGCCTTACGGGATATTGCCCAGGGCAGCTGGATTGATGAGTCGCTGGTCGCACTGCCGGAAGCGCCTCCGCTGGCGAGTCTGCCGTTAGCCACACAGGTTCCGCCTGAATTGCCGCCGCTGGAAGGCTATACCTTTGAAGGTTATCGCAATGCGGATGGCAGCGTCGGCACGCGTAACCTGCTCGGCATCACCACCAGCGTCCACTGTGTGGCCGGTGTGGTGGATCATGTCGTACAGATCATTGAACGGGATTTACTGCCACGCTATCCGAATGTGGATGGCGTGGTCGCGCTCAACCACCTTTATGGTTGCGGCGTGGCGATTAATGCACCCGCGGCGGTCGTGCCGATTCGCACCATTCATAACCTGGCGCTGAATGCCAATTTCGGTGGCGAAGTCATGATCGTCAGCCTGGGCTGTGAGAAGTTACAGCCGGAGCGTCTGCTGACCGGCACGCCCGACGCGCAGGCTATTTCGCTGGACGATCATGACATCGTGCGCCTGCAGGATGAAAAGCTGGTGGGTTTTGGGGCAATGGTGAATGAGATTCTGCAGGTAGCGGAGCGTCATCTCCAGCGGCTCAATCAGCGCCAGCGCGAAACCTGTTCTGCTGCAGAACTGATTATCGGCATGCAGTGCGGTGGCAGCGATGCGTTCTCGGGCGTAACGGCAAATCCGGCGGTGGGCTTTGCCTCTGATCTGCTGGTGCGCTGCGGAGCAACCGTGATGTTTTCGGAAGTCACTGAAGTACGCGATGCGATTCACCTGCTAACGCCGCGGGTAATTAATCAGGAAGTCGGTAAGCGCTTACTGGAGGAGATGGCCTGGTATGACAACTACCTCGACCAGGGCCAGACCGATCGCAGCGCGAATCCGTCGCCGGGCAACAAAAAAGGCGGACTGGCGAACGTGGTGGAGAAAGCGCTGGGATCGATCGCCAAATCGGGGCGCAGCGCCATTGTTGAAGTGCTCTCGCCCGGTCAGCGGCCTACGCGACGTGGCCTGATCTACGCGGCGACGCCTGCCAGCGATTTTGTCTGCGGTACGCAGCAACTGGCATCCGGTATCACGCTGCAGGTGTTTACTACCGGCCGCGGAACGCCTTACGGTCTGGCTGCGATTCCGGTCATCAAGATGGCAACGCGCAACGCGCTGGCAGAGCGCTGGCATGATCTGATGGATATTAATGCCGGGACGATTGCGACCGGTGAAGAGAGTATTGAGCAGGTGGGCTGGCGGTTGTTTGAGTTGATTCTGGATATTGCCAGTGGCAGGAAGCAGACCTGGTCCGATCGCTGGGGCATCCGTAATCAGCTGGCGGTGTTTAACCCGGCACCGGTGACCTGATATCACACGCCAGGCTTATCCTTATGCTGCGATAAGCCTGGCGTTGCCATCAGAGCTGCGCGCCCCAGGCTTCAACCCACGGAGAGGTCACCGCTTCCGGTTCTGGATTTTCAGTGGCATCAACCAGTAACACCTCACCGACCCGCTGTGCGCCCTGCTCCTGCAGCAGCGCATCGAAAGTTTTACCCGCGCCACAAAAATGGTCATAACTGCTGTCACCCAGCGCAATCACGCCGTAGCGCAGCGCGGGCTGATGACCCAGCTTATCTTTAACCGCATGGAACAGGCCTGAAATCGTGTCGGGAAAATCGCCCTGTCCGGTGGTTGAGGTGACAATTAACGCCACGTCGCTTTCATAGTTCTGCCAGTCTGCCAGCGTCGGATCGTCAAACACGGTGACGCTGTGACCCTGCTGCTGCAGAAGGGGCTCCGCTTCTTCCGCTACCAGCAGCGCATTGCCGTATACCGTCCCCACAAAAATGCCAATCTTTGCCATCTGCTTTCTCCCTTATTCTGAAACGTTATCCTGTCCTGGCGCTGCGTTAAACTCAACCCGCGGCACCTCAGGAATGCGATCCTGCCAGCCAAACTGGTTCATCACGTTCTGCCAGACGCCATCCAGCCCGGCGCGGATCAGTAAAGGTTCACCGGTCACCGGATGGGTGAGTGCCAGGCTGCTGGCGTGCAGCATCAGCCGGTTAGCGCCAAAGTGTTCAGCAGCCCCCCGGTTCTGGCGCAGATCACCGTGCGCCGAATCGCCAATAATCGGATGACGCAGGTGCGACATATGACGACGCAGCTGATGTTTGCGGCCGGTTTTAGGTGCCATTTCGACCAGGCTGTAACGCGAAGTGGGATAGCGGCCAATGCCAACCGGCATCTCGACCGTCGCCAGTGACTGATAATCGGTGACGGCGGGCTGTGCGATGCGCGCTTCAGTGGCGTGCCTGTCAGCAATTTTATCCAGCTCTTCCACCAGCGGATAATCGAGCGTTCCGCTACTCTCCAGCCAGCCGCGTACGACAGCATGATAGGTTTTCTGCATCTGATGCTGTTCGAACTGCAGGGAAATCAGACGACCGACTTCGCTTGAAAGCCCCATCAGCAGTACGCCAGAGGTGGGTTTGTCCAGACGATGTGCGGTAAACACATGCTGTCCAATCTGATCGCGAACGGTCTGCATCACAAACACGGTTTCATGGCGATCCAGCCAGCTGCGGTGAACCAGCCAGCCGCTGGGTTTGTTGACGGCAACCAGCCACTCATCCTGATAGAGTATCTCCAGCATCAGTTGGCTGCATCCTTGATCAACGCGTCAAGCTGACGCAGGGTCAGCAGCAGCGGCGCAATACCGGGCTGGTCAGGCACCATCGCCACCTCGTAGTAGGGTGCAACCGCAAAATTTTGCGGTAACGGATGCTGAGCCGCAATCAGGGCATGCATCCGCGGGACCAGCACCCACTGGAGCCACTGGAGCGGCTCCAGCGTATCCAGGCAAAAGGGTTCACGGCTCTCGAGCGCGTCTCTGGCCGGAGGGGTACTCTGCCAGAGATGGTGCTCACGCATCACCGCTTCCAGTTGCTCAAGCCGTTGCGTAATCAATTGTTCAGGCGTCATGCGCCACCTCCGGCAAGCAGTCAAAATTGGGCGGCAAGCATATCACTTGTTGGCACAGGCACAAAAAAAGGGAGCACTGTATAAACAGTGCTCCCGGTTCGTTTGCAGCCATCCTGCTACGTTTTTGCTCCCTGCTCGTCCATGACAACTTGTCCAGTGCGAACTCCTGTCGCGCATCATCCTGATGTATCCTTAGCATCCTGGCCCACCACCTCTTCTGAGGGGGTTCTCATTCTCCATCCTGGAGGTGTCCCTTACTCACTCCTGAGCGATCCTGTTTCATCCTGAAACCTTCCGTGTGCCGTAAGCTCCGTTACGTTCCTGCCTCATGGCTTATCATCATCCTGACGATATCTGTTTCCTGAGCATCCTGCAGTGGGAAACATTTTGACAGAACTCGTTACGTGCACAAGGTACCTGCAGCGAAACTTTACGAAATGTGCTGCACAAATTCAGATTAACGCCATTAAGTTGATGATTCACAATATTTTTACATCACGGCCTTCCGGATGTCTCAACTGTTATATGGCGATCTCTCACAGTATATGTAAGAGATCTCTCACAAGCCAGGCGGCAAATCACTGCAATTCATATGATAACCGGTTGTAATGACTTAAGAAATATTTCAAGACTTTTTGCCAGTACCACGCGCTGTTTACGACCAGGCTGTTCCAGAATCACTTCGCCGCTGAGATTAGACAGGGAGATGATCTCCTCCTCTGAGTCGGTGGTGGCAATGAATAGCGTAGGCGACTGTCTGAGGCGGCGCTGCATCACCAGATGCCCAATCAGATTCTCCTGTAACCGCAGGAAATCCTCTTCACTCCACACCTGCAAAAGGGTCAGCTGATTCTCACCAAAACGGGCCTGCATATCGCCGGCAAACTGCGTGCTATAGAACTCCGTGATCGGCGGCTGAAGCTGGATGTCGACCGCCCGCTCAACCGCATCCAGCGTCGGTGGCAGACTAAACGGCTGCGGCTGCCAGACGACCCGCTGCTCGCGATCTTCAAGTGCGCAGGGCGAAGGGACGCCATAGAGATCGCTGCTGGCCGGCGCATGCCCGGTCTGCTGAAGCCAGTGCTGGCAGTATCGAATGGTAAAGTCACGCAACGCGGCGGCAGTTTGCTGCATCATTCATATTCTCACTTCTGATAGGTTACACTTAGCCACTTTGATTAATTTTGGTGGTAACCGCAATGACTACTCACGAACAGGATCAGGCGCTCAGTAACCTGAAGCTGGGCAAACCCACAGCCTATCACGATCAGTATGACAACAGCTTACTGCAGGCGGTACCGCGCAGCCTGAACCGTGAACCGCTTGGCCTGTTTCCCGACAGTCTGCCCTTTACCGGCAGCGATATCTGGACTCTGTATGAACTCTCGTGGCTCAACAGCAAAGGTCTGCCACAGGTTGCCATTGGCGAAGTGATGCTGGATGCGCAGAGCCGCAATCTTATCGAGTCGAAAAGCTTCAAGCTCTACCTGAACAGCTTCAATCAAACACGCTTTGCTGACTGGGGCGAGGTCCGTCAGACACTGGAGCGGGATCTGAGTGCCTGTGCAGAAGGTGACGTGCGGGTCGCGCTGTTCCGGCTCAATGAAATAGAAGGTCAGCCCATCGGTCATTTTGAAGGGAGCTGCATTGATGAGCAGGATATCGCCATCGAGGATTACCGCTTCAATGCTGATTATCTGGCGGATGCCACCGGCAGCGAAATTGTTGACGAGACGCTGGTCAGCCACCTCCTCAAGTCAAACTGCCTGATTACCAATCAGCCTGACTGGGGTTCGGTGATGATCCGTTACAAAGGCCCGCGTATCGCGCGTGAGGCACTGCTTCGCTATCTGGTCTCATTCCGCCAGCACAACGAATTTCACGAGCAGTGTGTTGAACGCATCTTTAATGATGTGATGCGTTTCTGCCATCCGGAAGCGCTGACGGTCTATGCGCGCTATACCCGACGTGGCGGGCTGGATATTAACCCGTGGCGCACCAATGTGCCCTTCTCGCCCGGTTTTTCGCGGCTGGTCCGTCAGTAGTTTGCGAGACTTCTCTCAGGCTGGATGCCGTAAGCGCAGTTCCGCTTGAGCTGTGCGGGCCGACAAGGCTACTCTGGTGCAGGCGGCAATCTGCGGGTTGCCGACCAGGGATTTTCGTCACTGCCGTTGCAGTGCCAACACGCACCCAGGCGGGTGTAAAGGAGTTCATTTGATTACCCATATCAGCCCACTCGGCTCAATGGATCTGCTCTCGCAGCTGGAAGTCGACATGCTCAAGCGCACAGCCAGCAGCGACCTCTACCAGCTGTTTCGCAATTGCTCTCTGGCTGTGCTTAACTCCGGCAGCCAGACTGACAGCAGCCACGAACTGCTCTCCCGCTTTGAAAACTTCGACATCAACGTATTGCGCCAGGAGCGCGGCGTCAAACTGGAACTGATCAATCCGCCGGAAGAGGCATTCGTGGATGGCCGCATCATCCGCTCACTGCAGGCTAACCTGTTTGCGGTGCTGCGTGACATCCTGTTTGTCAGCGGCCAGCTCAACATACCGGGCCGGTTAAGCGCAGCCGAAGAGAATGATTCCGCCACCATCACTAACACGGTGTTTTCCATTCTGCGCAATGCGCGGGCTCTGCATATCGGCGAGTATCCCAACACCGTAGTCTGCTGGGGTGGTCACTCAATCAACGCCGTTGAGTATCAGTATTGCCGCAATGTCGGTACGCAGCTTGGACTGCGTGAGCTGAACATCTGTACTGGCTGCGGGCCGGGCGTGATGGAAGCGCCGATGAAAGGCGCAGCGGTTGGCCATGCTCAGCAGCGCTATCGCGACAGCCGCTTTATCGGCCTCACCGAACCCTCAATCATTGCAGCTGAACCGCCGAATCCACTGGTGAATGAGCTGATCATCATGCCGGACATTGAAAAACGTCTGGAAGCGTTTGTGCGCATCGCCCACGGCATCATCATTTTCCCTGGCGGCGTCGGTACGGCTGAAGAGCTGCTCTATCTGCTCGGCATCCTGATGAATCCGCAGAACAACGATCAGGTGTTGCCGCTGATTCTGACCGGGCCGAAAGAGAGCGCCGATTACTTCCGCGTGCTGGATGATTTCATCGTTAACACCCTGGGTGAACAGGCGCGTAAGCATTACCAGATCATCATTGATGACGCGGCAGAAGTGGCGCGTCTGATGAAGAAAGCGATGCCGCAGGTGAAAGAGAACCGTCGTGAAACCGGCGATGCGTACAGCTTTAACTGGTCGATTCGCATCGAGCCCGATCTGCAGGTGCCGTTCATGCCAACGCATGAAAATATGGCCAATCTCAATCTCTATACCAATCAGCCTCCCGAGAAGCTGGCTGCCGACCTGCGGCGCGCCTTCTCAGGTATCGTCGCCGGTAATGTCAAAGAGATGGGCATCCGAGAAATCCGCGAGAAGGGACGCTACAGACTGCATGGCGATCCCGACATCATGCACCGCATGGATGAGCTGCTACAGGGATTCGTTGCCCAGCAACGCATGAAACTGCCAGGCACCGCCTACATCCCCTGCTACGAAATTATCAAATAAACCAGGAGGCAGCCCCCGGGCTGCCGATACGCTCATGGCTCTTCATCTTGTTATTGTTGACGCGCTGAATCTGATTCGCCGTCTGCATGCGGTACAAGGCTCACCCTGTGTCGACGGCTGCGTGGCTGCGCTGCGCCAGGTTCTGGGCCACGCCCGCCCGACTCACGCTGTAGCGGTTTTTGATGGCGAGGCACGTCATCAGGGCTGGCGACATCAGCTGCTGCCCGATTACAAAAGCGGTCGCCCGCCGATGCCAGACGATCTACAGGCAGAGATGCCGGCGTTGCAGAAGGCTTTTCGTTCGGCAGGTGTAAGTTGCTGGATAGCGGGCGAAGATGAGGCAGATGATTTAGCGGCGACGCTGGCGGTGAAAATGGCGCAGGCCGGACACCAGGCCACCATCGTGTCCACCGACAAAGGTTACTGTCAGCTGCTGGCCCCCGAAATCCGCATCCGCGACTACTTCCAGAAACGCTGGCTCGATCTGCCTTTTATCGAAGCTGAATTTGGCGTAGCACCCCAGTTACTCCCCGACTACTGGGGATTGTGCGGCATCAGCAGCAGTAAAATCCCAGGCATCACCGGCATCGGCCCAAAAAGCGCGAAACAGCTGCTGGCAGAGTTTCATACGCTTGAAGGGATCTATCAGCAACTGGATCAGGTGCCCGCTAAATGGCGGGAAAAGCTTGCAGAAGGCCAGCAGATGGCTGAGATCAGCCGTCAGGTGGCCATGCTGAAGCGGGATCTGGTATTGCAGGGCAATCTGAATACGCTGCGTTATACCGGCTGAATGCAGCTGCACTCAGCCCGGCGATTAACGTTCGTCGCGACGGCCACCGGTCGCTGCCCACATACGGCGCACATGTACCGTTACCTCTTCGCGGTCATGGTAAAGCTGGCGGGCACGAATCTGCACGTTGATGCCATTCTCATCAAAGCGCTCCTGCATCATGGCCAGATTCTGCGTGACCTCTTCATAACGCTTTTTCATCGGCAATTTGAGGTTGAAGATCGCTTCACGGCACCAGCCGTTCACCAGCCAGTCGGTCATCAGGCTAGCCACACGCACCGGCTTCTCGACCATGTCACACACCAGCCAGCTGATATTGGTGCGAGGTGGACGGAATTTAAACCCATCGGCTTTCTCGTGCATAACCTGGCCGGTATCCATCAGGCTCGGGGCCATGGGTCCGTTGTCAACCGCATAAACCATCATGCTGCGCTGGACAAGCTGATATGTCCAGCCGCCCGGACAGGCACCCAGATCCACGGCATACATGCCGCTGGCTAAACGCTCATCCCACTCATCCGCAGGAATAAAGACGTGAAACGCCTCTTCCAGCTTGAGGGTCGAGCGGCTTGGTGCATCGGAGGGGAATTTAAGCCGTGGAATACCCATGTAAAACGGCGAGCTGTTTTCCCGGATGGAATAGCCGACGTAACAGGTGCCTGGCGCGATGAAAAACACATGCACAACCGGGCGTTTCGGACTTTCATAGTTCAGCAGAATCTTGCTTTCACGCAGTGCTGAACGCAGCGGCACGGTGAACTTGCGGCAGAATTTGGTCAGCTCTTTGGCTTCGTTAGTGTCCGGCACTTCAACACGCAGTTCGCCACCCTTCTCCACCACGCCGGTCAGCATGCCGACAATCGGAGTGATGCGATCTTCCTGCGGCAGGTCACGCAGCATTTCACCGACAACCAGCATCTGGCGGGCAAAGATCAGCTCGTCAAACGGTAACTCACGCGCCAGACGCTCAGCATCTTCAAACTGGTAGCACTCAAACAGCACGTAGCCGGAGTCATCTTTAACCCGCGGAAAGCCGTAGATTTCACGTTCAGCCGCTTTGGCGCTGATTTCTGCCGCACACTCTTTTTCAAAACCGGGACGACAATAGAGTAAAACTTTATTCATGGCGTTCTGCCTTTCGTTTAAGACGCAGCGCGCCAATCAACATCAATACCCAACCGACGAGGAAACAGACTCCGCCTACCGGTGTGATAAAAACCCAAAACTTCAGATGTGACAGCGCCAGACAATAGAGGCTGCCACTGAACAGTACGGTGCCGAGCGCCATCAGCGCACTGCTCCAGTAAAACCAGATATTGGCGCGGCGTAACATCGCGGCACCCAGTCCCATCACGGCTAACGTGTGATAAGCCTGATATTCCAGCCCGGTATGAATCCAGGCCATTTCAGCCGCGCCCAGCGACTGACTTAAAACGTGGGCACCAAATGCGCCAAAAGCCACCAGCAGAAATCCACTGATAGCCGCAAAAATAAACATGGCACGACTGGACATTAACCGATCCTCAGGATGCTTTTGCATCGTAATGCAAATAAATCAAGATGTTATTGTTGATAGCGAAAGCGGAATTTTTCTTGTTCGGTTGCAGCTTTTTCCAGAATCCACTGTCGGAAGGCGGCTATTTTACCCAGTTCTGCCTGACTGTCATGACAAACCAGATAAAAAGCGTTTTTACTGACTAATACATCATTAAACGGGCAGATTAATCGCCCGGCCTCTATTTCGCTCTGCGCCATGACGTTGTTGGCCAGCGCCACGCCCTGACCATGAATCGCCGCCTGCAACACCATCGCGCTGTGGCTGAAGATCGGCCCCTGCTGCACATTGATATGCTGTAAACCCAGCTGGCGGATATACGATTGCCAGTCACGGCGGGAGGCGTCATGCAGCAGAGTAAAACGTGACAGGTCCACTGGCGTTTTCAGCGGATTATCGCCGGTCATCAGTGATGGCGAACAGACCGGCAGCAGATATTCGGCATAGAGTTTTTCAACCCGCAGGCCGGGCCAGTTGCCGCGCCCGTAGAAAATTGCCACGTCCACATCGTCGGCCAGTTTCTCTTCATCGCGGTCAACTGCCTGGATACGCACGTCGATTCCCGGATAAGCCATATTAAAGCTGGAGAGGCGGGGAACCAGCCACTGAATAGCGAAGCTCGGCAGTAAACTGACGGTCAGCGCGCCCTTGGCACTGCGCGCCTGCAGTTTGCGGGTCGCTTCGTTAATTGCCGAGAAAATCTCTTTGATGTCGAGATAGTAGCTTTGCCCTTCTTCGGTCAGTAACAGCGAACGATTCCTCCGGCGAAACAGCTTTAATCCCAGAAAATCTTCCAAAGATTTAATCTGATGGCTTACGGCAGCCTGGGTGACAAACAGCTCTTCAGCGGCTTTGGTAAAGCTTAAATGGCGCGCAGCGGCATCAAAAACCCGCAGTGCGTTAAGAGGAGGAAGGCGTTTCGACATGGTTTTCCGTATCCGGATCGGCGAAAAATACGCAGGCTCATATAAAGCGTTTACGTATTAGAATTTTTAATCCGAGGCATTATAATTTGTCCGTTGAGGAACCTCCAGCAAATACCTATAGTTGCCGCACTTCCTGAGCCGGAACGAAAAGTTTTTAGATTTGTGAGTGAGTTCGCAGATTTTCTGAAAGCTTTTGGCTTGTGGTCGTGATGTTGTGTTTGCAATTTTTGATCCGACGATTGCGGATCGAACTCTTAATTCCTGTAGATTTACCCTGTCTGTCCATAGTGATTTTTAAATAGCACCGCAAATTGCGGTGCTTTTTTTTTACTGCTTACTTTGACTCGACCATTTCTTTGACATCAGAGCGGTTAATCTGCTGCTCGTTGCCATTCGCGTCTTTATAGCTGATCATGCCGGTATCGTTGTCAACTTTAGGCTTGCCGGCAGCCACGATGGTGCGACCATCGTTGGTATGCATGACATAATTGCTTGAACAGGCACTCAGGGTAAAAGCCAGAGTACACACGGCCAGGACTGCGGTAAGTTTTTTCATCTGCTATCTCCTTGTAGATTGATTGCATCAAACCACCCGCGTTACGCTAACCAGAGGCAGCCGATAAGTGAGATCGACTATTAAACGTCCAATCGTTATGCGGGTTTGGTTCAAACCTTGCAATATTCAGCATAACGCGCTTTTCCAGCTTTGCCAGACGCAGACCATTCTTTCAGTGTGGTCCTAATTTTTCTTCTCATGGACCCGGCATGACCGCATTTAATCCCACCGCATTCCGCCAGCAGTTTCCCGCGCTCGCCGACGCTGGCGTCTATCTCGACAGCGCCGCGACCACGCTGAAGCCGCAGGCCGTGATTGACAGCACGCAGCAGTTTTACAGCCTCAGCGCGGGTACGGTTCATCGCAGCCAGTTTGCCGCCGCCCAGGCCTTAACCCAGCGCTATGAACAGGCGCGCAATCAGGTTGCCCGCTGGATTAACGCCGCGGACGATCAAGAGATTGTCTGGACGCGTGGCACCACCGAAGCGATAAACCTGGTGGCAAACAGCTGGCTGCGTCCGCGCCTGCAGCCCGGTGATGAGATCGTGGTGAGTGAGGCTGAGCATCACGCCAACCTGGTCCCCTGGCTGATGGCTGCGCAGGCGTGCGGTGCCCGCGTCGTAAAATGGCCGTTAGGGCCAGATCGTCTGCCCGATATCAGCCTGTTACCCGCCCTGCTTAACAGCCGTACCCGCCTGCTGGCTGTGGGTCAGATGTCGAACGTCACCGGGGGATGCCCCGATCTCGCACAGGCGATTTCACTGGCACATGCCGTGGACGCGAAAGTGATGGTCGATGGCGCGCAGGGGGTGGTGCACTGCCCGCCTGACGTTCAGGCGCTGGATATCGACTTTTACGCTTTTTCCGGCCATAAAATTTACGGCCCGATGGGCATTGGCGCGTTATATGGTAAAGCTGAACTGCTGGAAGCGATGGTGCCCTGGCAGGGCGGCGGTAAGATGATCATGGATGTCGACTTCAATGGTTTCACGCCGCAGCCGGTACCGTGGCGTTTTGAGGCTGGCACCCCGAATGTGGCTGGCGTGGTGGGATTGAGTGCGGCACTGAGCTGGCTGGCGCAGTACGATCTGCCCGAAGCCGAGCGCTGGAGTCAGCAGCTTGCCTCGCTGGCGGAAGAGCAGCTTGCAGAACTGCCCGGCTTTCGCAGCTTCCGTTGTGGCAGTGCCAGCCTGCTGGCCTTTGAATTCTCAGGTCTGCATCACAGTGACCTGGTAGCGCTACTGGCCGAGCAGGGAATCGCACTGCGCGCCGGTCAGCACTGCGCGCAGCCCTTGCTGGCGGCGCTGGGCGTCAGTGGCACGCTGCGCGCCTCTTTTGCACCCTATAATAATCTGCAGGATGTTGATGCGCTGGTGCGCGCCATGAAGAGCGCCATCGTGCTGTTATCGGAGTTTTGATTATGCGTTCATCGCGGTTAGCGCCACATCCGTTTGGCGAACAGATTACCGTTACCAGTCTGAAAGAGAGCTTCGGCCGCTTTCACCAGTGGGAGGATCGCTATCGTCAGCTGATTCAGCTGAGCCGCCAGTTACCTGCCTTGCCGGAGGAACTGAAAACAACGGAAATTGAACTGAGCGGGTGTGAAAACCGGGTCTGGCTCGGCAGCCAGCTGTGTGAGGATGGCTCACTGCACTTCTATGGTGACAGTGAAGGACGCATCGTGCGCGGCCTGCTTGCCGTGCTGCTGACCGCGGTCGAGGGCCAGACGCCGCAGCAATTACTGGCCACCGATCCCTTAACCCTGTTTGATGAACTGGGGCTGCGTGCCCAGCTCAGCGCCTCACGCAGCAGCGGTCTGCAGGCACTGACCGCTGCGGTAGAGCGTGCCGCGCGTCAGGCGCTGACGGCGTCCTGACGCGCGGCGCGCGCCAGAAATTTCTTCAGCGCATGCGAAACGGCCACAAAGCCGAACGTCGCGGTCACCATGGTGGCCGCGCCAAAGCCGGATGTGCAATCCATTCTCTTCGGACCCGCTGCGGTGCTGCGTGAAGCGCAGACGCTGCCATCCGCCTGCGGATAGACCAGCGCTTCGGTAGAAAAAACGCAGTCGATGCCGAGTTTACCCTTGCTGCTTTTCACCACGCCCAGGCTTTTCAGGCGCTCGCGCAGCTTCGCCGCCAGCGGATCCTGAATAGTTTTCGCCAGATCGGCGACCTGGATCTGGGTCGGATCAATCTGTCCGCCCGCGCCACCGGTGGTGATCAGCGGGATCTTATTCCGGCGACACCAGGCGATCAGCGCCGCTTTAGGGCGCACGCTGTCGATCGCGTCGATCACATAGTCGAAACCGGCGGCCATCAGTTCGGCGGTGTTCTCGGGCGTAATAAAATCATCAATGCAGATCACGTCGCAGTCCGGATTAATCGCCCTAAGTCGTTCCGCCATCACCTCCGTTTTGGCTTTGCCAACGTTGCCCTGCAGCGCATGAAGCTGTCGGTTGGTGTTGGTAATGCAGACGTCATCCATATCTATCAGGGTGATTTTACCAATGCCGGTGCGCACCAGCGCTTCTGCTGCCCAGGAACCCACGCCGCCGATACCGATGACGCAGAAGTGCGCGTCAGCAAAACGTTGCAGCGCATCCTGGCCATAGAGACGCGCTGTGCCGCCAAAGCGCTGATGCCAGGCGTCATTTAACACTTTCATAGTTGAACCTGTTACGTCGTGCGGGCCCGGAGGCCCGCAGAGAAGACATTAGTTAGAGCCGAGAAGCAGTGAACCATTATTACCGTTTTGCGGGCTGGAGAACAGCGGCTGTCCGGCCCCCGGTGCGGCTTTGATCACCCAGACGCGGCCATAGTGATTATAGAAGCCCGCCAGATGTGCGGCGTCCGGGCCGATACCCTGATAGATATCAAAGTGTTGTCCTTTAATCGCGCCACCCACGTCGAGCGCCACCATCAGGCGCATCTCATATTTGCCGTTGAATTTGCCCTTCTCATTCAACTGCGGCACTTCTGCCAGCAGCACCGTGCCCGCCGGAATAATTGAGCGGTCAGAAGCCACCGAGGCTTTCGCTACCAGCGGAACGGCGCTGGCACCGCGCACCGGCGTAAATGGCTCAGCCTTAAAGAAGACAAATGACGGGTTGGTTTCCAGCAGCGCGCGCACCTCCTGGGGTGAGTGCTCCTGGGCCCACTGGCGAATCGCCTGCATCGACATATCTTCGCGCTTCACTTCACCGCGGTCGATTAGCTCCTTACCGATACTGTGATAGCCCCAGCCATTTTTACCGGCGTAACCAAAGAAGGTCATCGGGCGGCCATCGCCAAAGTCGACGTAACCACTGCCCTGCACATCCATCATGAAGTTATCAATCAGCGAGTTGCTGTAGGCAATGACGTAGCGGTCATCAAGTCCGCCACTATAGATAGAGGCGCGGCTCGGTAATTTCTCTCCGCGTTTGCGCGGCGGCATACGGTAGATCGGATACTGGAATTCGCCCTGACGTGTATAGCGCGCTTCGACGACCGGCGTGTAGTAACCGGTGAACTGCACGTTACCGTAGTTGTCCGTGCCCTCCATCTGCCAGGCGTTCAGGCCATACTGGCGAAGCTGCCGGGTATCGGCGCCTGCCATCAGCCAGCTTTCAATCGCGCTGTAGGTACCGTTCTGACGACTATAAAGAGCAGATGAGGCAGACTGAATCTGGCGCACCTGATCGCCAAAGTCTTTGCCATTAACCGGCGCGCCTTTAGCATTGGGCTGATTCACCAGCGCCAGCGGCTGTTCAAGTTTGCCATCTTTATATTGCTGACCGCGATCGGTCGGTTTAGAGCTACAGGCCGCCAGCAGCGTGATTAACGCGCCAGTGAGTGCATACTTCACCCAATGTGATTTCATTCTCTTCTCTTTTTATAACTGTTCGCCCCGCGACGATAGCAAAGCCCCCGACAGAATGAAATGTATCCGTTTTGACGCAGCGCATATCAGTTCAATAATTAATCAGATGGCTGAATCCTTCAGCAACTGGCTGTTAATTTGGCTTTTATCTTTAAAAAGGGGTTGCATGAATTAGCGCGGAGAGTATAGTGCGCTTCCACGGACGCGGGGTGGAGCAGCCTGGTAGCTCGTCGGGCTCATAACCCGAAGGTCGTCGGTTCAAATCCGGCCCCCGCAACCAATACTTCTGCAGCAGTTTTACAGAAGTCACAGTGTGAGAAGTAAAAGTAATAGAAGCAATACGGACGCGGGGTGGAGCAGCCTGGTAGCTCGTCGGGCTCATAACCCGAAGGTCGTCGGTTCAAATCCGGCCCCCGCAACCAATACTTCTGCAGTTGTTTTACAGAAGTCACAATGTGAAATAAGTATGATACGGACGCGGGGTGGAGCAGCCTGGTAGCTCGTCGGGCTCATAACCCGAAGGTCGTCGGTTCAAATCCGGCCCCCGCAACCAATCATTTAAACACCTGAAAGGGTGTTTTTTTGTTTCTGCCGTTCGCAAATTCCTCTTAAGCTTCTCTCCCGCAGATAAATGCGCGGATAGCCGTGACTACCCGCACACCTTTACCGATGGGCCAGAGCCGCCCCACTCTCTACATACGCTTTGATACCGTTCAGAATCGCCTCTGCCACCTGATGCTGATAGCGGGTGGTTCGCAGCTTCCGCTCCTCTTCCACATTACTGATGAACGCGGTCTCTACCAGGATTGACGGGATATCCGGGGCTTTCAGCACCGCAAAGCCAGCCTGATCCACGGTGCGTTTGTGCAGATGGTTGATGCGCCCCATTCGATGCAGCACCTCTTTACCAAACTTCAGGCTGTCATGAATCGTCTGCCGCTGCACCATGTCGAACATGGTGTGATCAAGATAGCGGTCGCCGCTTTTGCTGACGCCGCCAATCAGGTCTGATTCATTCTGGGTCTGCGCCAGGAAACGGGCGGCGGCTGAAGTGGCACCGCTGGTGGATAAGGCAAACACCGAAGAGCCGCGCGCCGCGCGACTGGTAAACGCATCAGCATGAATAGACACAAAGAGATCGGCACGCTGTTTACGGGCTTTGGCGACCCGGACGCGCAGCGGAATAAAGACATCTTCATTGCGCGTCATATAGGCTTTCATGTGGGGCTCTTTATCGATCAGCGCTTTGAGTCGCCGTCCGATCTTCAGCACAATATCTTTCTCACGAGTCTTATATTTGCCGTGCGCGCCAGGATCTTCTCCACCGTGACCGGGATCGATCATGATGATAATCGGACGATCGCGTCCCGCTTTGCCGGGTAACGGCGCCTGCACCCCTTCATCCTTCTCCAGATCGCCCTGATTATAATCTTTCAGCAGAGCCAGCAGCGGATCGTCTTCCACATGGTTCTGGGTCGGATAGAGATCGACCACCAGCCGGTGGTTGATCCCGGCGACCGGTGCCAGATTAAAGATCTTTGGTGCGACGTTGCGCTTCAGCTCCAGAACAACACGCACCGTGTTGCTGTCGAACTGACCGACCCGGGCATTTTTGATAAAGGGATCGTCGACCCGAACCTGCTTATCCACCCCTTTCAGGGCCGAATTAAGATGCAGGCCCTGAATGTCTATTACCAGTCGTTCGGGATTGCTCAGCGCAAACTGCTTATATTTCAGCGCGACACTGGACTCCAGCGTCATGCGCGAGTAGGTGGATGAGGGCCAGATACGCACCGCCACAATGTGGTTTTTTGCCGCCAGGCCTGTGCGGCTGACGCTCAACAGCAGTAAGGCGCCTGTCCCCTGTAAAAAACGTCTGCGTGAAAAATGGGAATTACCGTCTGACATGCCGCTCCAGCTGCTGTGTTATGTCTAAAAAAGCGCCAGTTAATCAAATGGCGGCGAAAACTTTATCCAATCCGCAGGATGATGTCACCCCGGAAACCCTAAATAATGCAGGCTGTTAGCGGCTTTGACACCCATAAAAACGTAAATTTTCGTCAGGATTAAAACTTGCAAAATCGGGCTTAAAAGCATAAAAATACAGAAAATACGAATAAACATTCACTGAGGGTTGGCCGTGAAGGAACGTAGTACCGAACTGGTTCAGGGTTTTCGCCATACCGTTCCCTATATCAATGCCCACCGGGGTAAAACCTTTGTCATCATGCTGGGTGGCGAAGCGATTGAGCATGAGAACTTCTCTGGCATCGTTAACGACATCGGCCTGCTGCACAGCCTGGGCATCCGCCTGGTGGTGGTTTATGGCGCACGGCCACAGATTGATGCCAGCCTCGCTCAGCAGCAGCTGGAACCGGTTTATCATAAATTTACCCGGGTGACCGACGCGCAATCGCTGGAGTTAGTGAAGCAGGCTGCCGGCCGGTTGCAGCTCGATATCACTGCCCGTCTCTCAATGAGTCTTAACAACACGCCACTGCAGGGCGCGCATATCAATGTGGTTAGCGGCAACTTCATTATTTCACAGCCGCTGGGCGTGGATGATGGCGTGGATTACTGCCACAGCGGGCGCATCCGTCGTATTGATGAAGAGGCGATTCATCGCCAGCTGGATAACGATGCCATCGTGCTGATGGGACCAGTGGCGGTTTCTGTGACCGGCGAGAGCTTTAATCTGACTTCAGAAGAAGTGGCTACCCAGCTGGCGATTAAGCTCAAAGCCGAAAAAATGATCGGCTTCTGCTCCGAGCAGGGTGTGCTGAACAGCGACGGTGAAATCATCTCCGAGCTGTTCCCGAACGATGCGCAGGCCCGCATCGACGAGATTGAAAAGGAAGGTGATTATCTTTCCGGGACGGTCCGCTTCCTGCGCGGTGCGGTGAAAGCCTGCCGCAGTGGCGTGCGCCGCAGCCATCTCATCAGCTACCAGGAAGATGGCGCACTGTTGCAGGAGCTCTTCTCACGCGACGGTATCGGTACGCAGATTGTGATGGAGTCGGCCGAGCAGATCCGTCGTGCCAATATCAACGACATCGGCGGTATCCTCGAACTGATCCGTCCGCTTGAGCAGCAGGGCATTCTGGTGCGTCGCTCACGCGAGCAGCTGGAGATGGAGATCGATAAGTTCACGATTATTCAGCGCGACAATCTGACCATCGCCTGTGCCGCCCTCTATCCGTTTATGGATGAGAAGATTGGCGAAATGGCCTGTGTGGCGGTTCATCCTGACTATCGCAGCTCCTCACGCGGAGAAATGCTGCTGCAGCGCGTGGCATTGCAGGCGAAGCAGATGGGACTGCAAAAGCTGTTTGTGTTAACCACGCGTAGTATCCACTGGTTCCAGGAGCGCGGCTTTACGCCGGTTGATATCGAGTCACTGCCCGAGAGTAAAAAAGAGATGTACAACTACCAGCGCCGTTCCAAGGTGCTGATGGCCGACCTCACCTGATTCAATCCTGAAGGGACAGGCCACCTGGCGTGGACTGTCCCCCTTCTTCTCAGCCAGTTTCACCCAGCCGTTCCACCAGACCGCTGCGTCGCTGCGTCTGCAGCTGCACGGCGCGCTGAAATATGCCCGGTTCGCTGTAAATGGTCAGTTGTTTACGTGCGCGGGTAATCGCGGTATAGACCAGTTCTCGGGTCAGCACCGGCAGAAACTGTGTCGGCATCACCAGCGCAGTATGGTCGAACTCCGACCCCTGCGATTTATGCACCGTCATCACCCAGGCCGTTTCATGTGAAGGTAACCGGCTCGGCTGGATCGCTTTGATTGACCCATCCGGCAGCGGGAAAAAGACCTTCAGGTTACCCTCTTCATCCCGCAGCGTAATGCCAATATCACCGTTAAACAGGCCGAGCGCACTGTCATTGCGGGTGATCATTACCGGACGCCCGGCATACCAGCGGCTGCCGATACCAGGACGCCGGATGCGCTGCAGCTGCATCAGCCGCTGCTCAATGCGCTGGTTCAGGCCCTGCACGCCAAAAGGCCCGTCACGTAACGCACACAGCAGCTGATAACGGCCAAAGGCGGCAATCACCTCAGCAGGCTCCGCCTGCTGTCGGATAAGCTGCAGGAAAGGCTGATAGCCCTGTGCGACCTCATCCAGCATCATCTGATACGCTTCCGCGCTGTTCAGCGTCTGGTAACTGACATCATCATGGGCCGCAGCAAACACCGCCCTGACCTGCTCTGTATCACCCTGGTTAATCGCTTTAGCCAGCTGGCCAATGCCGGAGGATTCGTCAAAACGATAACTTTTCTGCAGCAGACAGATGCTGTCACGCACGATCGGTGCCCGTCCATCGTCACTGCCCTGCAGCGTACAACCGGTCAGCAGGGCAAGCTGTTCGGCCCGCGCCAGACTGTAGCCGCTTTCCGTGCAGCGGCAGATGTCGCCCAGCACTGCACCCGCTTCAACCGAGGCGAGCTGATCGCGGTCGCCCAGAAACACTACGCGGGCATGGGCAGGCAGCGCGGCGATCAGTTTTGCCATCATCGAGAGATCGACCATCGACGCTTCATCCACTACCAGCACATCAAGATGCAGTGGGTTATCAGCATGGTAGCGCAATCTCTGGGTATCGGGCTGCGCGCCCAGCAGGCGATGCAGCGTGGTGGCTTCCGCGGGAAAATGCCGCCGCTCTTCGTCGCTGACCGCCAGATCCTGCAGCGCCCGGCCCAGTGACTCAGTCAGTCGCGCAGCGGCTTTGCCTGTCGGTGCTGCCAGCTGAATCCGCAGCGCACCGGGATTCAGCCGAATCAGGGCGGCGAGGAGTTTCGCCACGGTGGTGGTTTTACCGGTGCCCGGCCCGCCGGAAATGACCGCCGTCTTGCGGGTGAGCGCCACGGCCGCAGCAATTTTCTGCCAGTTCTCCGGCTGGTTACCAAACAGATTGTTCAGCACGTCACCTGCGGCACGCATATCAAACGCGGTTTTCACTTCCTGCGCAGCAAAAAAGTCGGCGACCCGGCCTTCACTGTGCCAGTGCCGATGCAGATACAAACGCTGGTTGCTCAGCACCAGCGGCGTCACCCGACTGCCATCACTGATGGCCGACCAGTCTGCCAGGCGCGATGGCCAGTTATCCGGCGCGCCCGCCGCCTGCCAGATGGCCTGGGCCAGCGCAGGCTGACGCCCGGCAAACAGGCTGTCTTCACAGAGGTTGCTCAGCGGTAAACAGACGTGACCCTCACCGGCCTCCGCGCTGACGCAGGCAGCGGCAAGCAGCAGCGCAGGCTGTGAGTCCGGCGCCACCAGACGGGCAAACTGAATATCCAGCGGCCGCAGGAGACGCTTCTCAACCGCCTGCAGCAGCAGACTCAGCATGTCACTCATAGCATCTCCCCGGTTTCACCAAACAGCGCATCGATCTCTTCCACAAAAGCTTCGGAAGGTCGGGTGGCAAAAATGCCGTTGTCAGGCGAGCTGCCATCCATCCCACGTAAAAACAGATAAAACACCCCACCAAAATGGTGCTGATAGTCATAGTCCGGCAGACGATGCTGCAGATAGCGATGCAGCGCCAGGGTGTAAAGCTGATACTGCAGATCGTAGCGGTGGCCAATCATCGCCTGCGTCATCGCCTCGGGCGCATAAGCGGCGTGACTTTCCCCCAGCCAGTTCGATTTGTAATCCAGCAGATAATATTTTCCCTGCCAGCGGAAGACCAGATCGATAAAGCCCTTCAGCATGCCGCGCACCTGGCGAAAATCCAGGGTAGCAGCCTGCTGAGAAAGGCTGTCGTGCCGACGCAGCAGATCGTCAAGATCCGCCGCCGTCAGCAGATTGTTGATCGGCAGATAAAACTCCATCTCGATGAGCCGTTCGCTGCTTTGGATTGCTGACAGCGTCAGCCCTTCGGCGTTAAGCGGGGTATGTAACACCCGATCAATCCACTGTTCAATGACCGGTAACCAGCTCAGTGGGTAACCATTGTGCTGCAGCTGATCTTCCAGCCAGATGCGATCCGGCGGTTCGGCAAAGTCGATCGACTCAAACAGACCGTGCAGGAAGGTGCCGGGTGCCGCACCGCGCGGAAAGTGATGCGGCGTCAATGCCGTTTCTTCACCACTTTCTTCTTCGCCCGCTGCGTCGATATCGAAGTTAGGGAGCGCATCCAGCAGTGGCGAGCTGTGATGCTGTTGCAGCCCGGAATAACTGGTTACCCGCCAGACATCCGCCAGGGCGCGGGTTACGTCGCGGCTGCTTAACGCCTCGTCACCCTGCTGCGCATCCTGCCACATTTCGCCCGGCAGCAGATCTTCTTCAACCAGTGCAATCCCTTCACCGGTTAATGCATTGAGTCGCTGGCTGAGCTGCTGCGCATCAGCCGCCTCACCCTGCTGCACCAGGTAGCCCAGCGCGCTCTTGTGCAGGTCGCTTTCGCCCTCTTTTTTACGGGTGCCTTTGATCAGCGGTGCAATGCCAACGCTGCAGTGGTAAACCGAACGGGTCAGCGCCACGTAGAGCAGACGCAGATCCTCCGCCAGACGCTCCTCTTCGGCCAGCGCCAGGCTCTGCGCATCACCCTGCACATCCAGCAGCGCCGTGAAGTTGTCGCGATCGTGATAGAGCGCGCTGGCCGCCTCGCGAAACCCGGCGGCAAACGGCAGCCAGACCAGCGGATACTGCAGCCCTTTTGATTTATGGATGGTGATGATCTGCACCAGATGGCGATCGCTTTCCAGACGCAGCTGCTGGCTGGAGGCCTGGCTGTCTGGCCGGGCAATCTGCTGCGCCAGGAAGCGTACCAGCGCGTGCGGACTCTCCAGCTGCACCGAGGCCTCCTGCAGCAGTTCACCCAGATGCATCAGGTCAGTCAGGCGACGTTCACCGTTCTCCGATGCCAGCATATTCTCCGCCAGTTGCCGCTTGATCATCACATCACGCAGCATCGGTAACACACCGCGCTGATGCCACAGCTGCTGCCAGACGGCAAACTGCTCCACCAGCGCATCCCACTCGCGCTCATTCTGTGTCAGCGCGTCCAGCGTCGCCGCATCGATGGCAAAAATAGAGGTCGCCAGCGCGCTGCGCAGCAGCCTTTCCTGTTCCGGTGCCTGAATTGCCTGCAGTAACCAGAGCAGTTCACGCGCTTCCGGCGTGGTGTAGACGCTGTCCCGACTGGAGAGATAGACCGACGGAATCGATAGTGCATTCAGCGCGTCGCGGATTAAACCGGCCTCATTGCGACTGCGTACCAGCACGGTGATATCGGAAGCCCGCACCGGCTGCAGCGCCTCACCTTTACCCAGCCAGGCACGTCCCTGCTGTCCTGCCATCAGCCAGCGGCTGACATCGGCGGCACACTGCTGCGCCATAAACTGCTGGTAGTCACTGTTGCCGACCCCCTCGCCAGGCTGCAGCCAGAAACGTAATGCGGGTTGCTGCTGCTGGTCAAAAATCAGCTTCAGTGACGCGTTGGGTGCGGCAGGCTTAACCGGCTGGAAGGGGATCGCCGAGAAGAGAAAAGGTGAATCGAGCTGAGAGAAGAGGCGGTTAACGCTCTCTACCATCTCGGGTGAGGAACGCCAGTTAGTATCCAGTGTGTAGTGAGCACTGACTTCGCTTCTGGCCCGCAGATAGGTAAAAATATCCGCGCCGCGAAACGCATAGATCGCCTGCTTGGGATCGCCAATCAGAAACAGCGCCTGCTCCGGCTGATTAATATAGAGCGTGCGGAAGATACGATACTGCTGTGGATCGGTATCCTGGAATTCATCAATCAGGGCCACCGGGAAACGCGCCCGGATGGTTTCTGCCAGCAACACGCCGCCGGGCTGCTGCAACGCCTCATCCAGTTTACTGAGCAGATCGTCAAAGCCTAACAGCGCGCGTAACCGCTTTTCACGCTGTACCGTGGCACGCACATCGGTCAGCGCCTGCGCGATAATCACATCGCGCAGCGACAAGGGTTCTGCCAGAAACTGATCGATCGCCTCAAACAGCGAGTGTCGCGGGGCGTCGCCTTTTTTGGTTTTCTCGTCCAGCACCTGCTGCCCAAAGCGTTCCAGCTCTTTCGGCAGCTGATAATCCAGCGTCTCACTGCTGGCCCACTGCGTGACTTTTGCGACCCAGTTGGGCAGATGTTTACTGCTGTAGCTGCGCTTATCCACGCCAGAAGCACTAATCATGCCTTCAACATCGGCGCTAAGCGCCTGCCACTGCTGCTTGATGGCCTCAATGCGCGCCAGGTTACGGGCGTGGCGTGATGCCAGCGTCTCATCGGCTGCGGGCGGACGTTTCAGGCTGGGTGATTCACCCTGAAGCCAGGGGCGCAGCGTGGTCAGCAGGCTGTCGGGCCCACTCCACTCCGCGGCAATAATCCGCGCGACATCCAGGCTCAGTGGATAGCACTGACGACGCCAGAAGTCAGCAGTCGACTGTTTCAGCAGCGCCTGCTCATCTTCAATTAACTCCTGCTCAAACAGCATGCCCGATTCAAAGGCGTTGAGATTGAGCATCCGCTGACAGAAGCCGTGAATAGTGAAGATAGCGGCTTCATCCATCTGCCGTTCAGCAGACAGCAGCTGCGCGGCAGCCTGACTCAAATCGGGCATCTGCTCCAGCAGTAACTGGTGCATCGGGTTGCTGCTTTTGCCACGGATACAGGCCAGACGCAGCTGATGAATATTCTCGCGGATGCGTCCGCGCAGCTCCGCAGTGGCGGCCTCGGTGAAGGTCACCACTAAAATTTCTTCTACCGAAAGCGGGCGGTTGTAGGCGTTTTCTCCGCCCAGCCCCAGCAGCAGGCGCAGATAGAGCAGACCAATGGTAAAGGTTTTTCCGGTGCCCGCTGACGCCTCAATCAGCCGCTCGCCTCTGAGCGCCAGCGTTAAAGGATTCAGCGAGACGGGCGGTAACTGCGTCATTGGGTCTCACTCTTTACCGGCAGCGACTGCTGCAGTTGCGCTACTTCATTCCAGGTTTTCCAGCCAGGCTGGCGGGCAAATTCAGTTTTTCCATTGCCGGTGCCGGCAATCTGTGAGGTCATTACCATGCCCTTGTGTTCAATCACGGCCTGCCGGAAAAAGTCTGCCAGGCTGGCCGGGGTTAACAGCTGAACCTGCTCGATCACTTTTTGCCGGGTATTAAAGTGATCATTCTGCCGATCAAAGTCGCGGCTAAAACGATCCGCTTCCTCAAAGAGCGTCTGAGGACGCTGCTGCAAATCGTTGATCATCGCCTGCTGGTACTGGGCAAAATCAGCCTTACTCATGCTGCGTAATCGTTTTTCTGCCTGTGGATAGAAGGCTTTGTAACGCTGCAACAGCCAGTCCGGTTGTTTGCTGTTACTTTGCAGCAGGAAGCCGACACCCCACTGGCGGCCCACCGGCATCTGGAAGGCAAAGACCGCATAGCCGAGCTGCTCTTTAGTACGCAGCTGATTGTAGAACCATGGCTGAACGATCTGGCTGAGCATCGAGCTGTGCGCCATGCTCTGGTATTCACCGTATCCCAGTGGTACATAGAGAGCGGCAAGAGCGGAGTCAGTGCTGCTGCCCTGCTGTTGCAGGTTGGCTTTCAACGGTTTTTTAATGGTCACATACTGGCTGTGCCAGTCACGAGTCGCATTACTCTGCATCTGTTGCTTAAGCTCATGTCCCAGCTGCGTCACGGTGTCAGCACTGAGGTTACCCACCACCAGCATCTCTGGCGTCGCATCGCGGAACAGCGTATCGCGATAAGTCGTCACATCTTTAAGTGAGAGTGTGCTGACCAGCTTGCGGCGGGTCTCGCGCTGGGTATAAGGCAGCTGCGACAGCAGTTGCATCGGCTGAATCGCCTGCTCAAACGCTTTGCCTTTTTCGGCCGCGTCCAGCCGCTCCAGATACCAGGATTTGGCCTGCTCCAGCTGCTGTTCTGTCGGCTGGAAGGTGGCATAACCCTCCACCAGTTTCTTCAATAGCGTCGGCAGACGTTGCGTGAAACCGTTGGCGCTGAACACCAGCCCCTGATCTTCACCGGTTGAGAAGCTGATGCCGCCCACCGAGGCCTGCGAGTTAAGCTCGTCCAGTGCCAGGCTGGAGAGGTAGTCATTCAGGCCAAACAGCACCTGCTGACGGGCGTCGCTGATAGCGTTTTTATTGCGTAACGCCAGGGTTATCGCCGCTTTAGGCTCGCTGGCGTAATAACAACTGGGCATCCAGTAAATGCGCATACCATCATGGTTATCCAGCTTCACTGGGTGCTGGTACGTTTTTCCGTCTGACGGCAACAGGGTGAAGTCGTCCGGGATATAGGGGTTCAGCACGGGCATCGCCAGCGTGATCTGGCTGGCGCGCTGCTGCCAGTCGGCAAAGGTTTGTGGCGTGATCTTCTCAACCTGATAAGGCGCATCCACAAAATAGGCGGTTTTGTTATGCGGCTCCTGCGGGCTGATATACCAGATGCGCGCATGCTGCGGGGTCATCTCGTCCAGCCGGGCCTTGATCGCAGCGGCATCGTACTGATCCGCCAGATAAGGCGCATCCAGCGTGTGTTCAACCGGCACGCGCAGCATGGTATCAACCAGCCATTCGATATAATCCATATCGCGGGTGATAGAGGGATAGCGGAAGTCGAGCGCCAGTACATGTGAAACTTCATCGAAATAGCGCTTATCATCGGCCTGCTGACGCAGCAGATTGATATAGCTGAATATGGCCGCTACCACTTCGTCACGCTGTGCCAGGCCTTTATCGGTGAGTGACGCGGTAATCGCAAATACGCCACTGTTACGCTCGGTCATCGGGTCAGCGCCCGCATTGACCCCGTCGGCCAGCCCCTGCTTTTGCAGCCAGTCAGTCAGCGTGTTTTTGCTGCGGTTACTGATTAAATAGCTAATCACCGTGTCGGTCTTACTGCGGAAGCGATCGCTGTTATTGGCAATGCGGAATTCAATTTTGAGCTGCTTGCGCGGCTGGGCCGGAACGTAATGAATGATGACGCCCTGCTGTGCATCCGTCACCACCGGCACCGTAATCTCCGACACGCTGGCGTCATGATTTTGCACCCGGCCAAAGGTTTTAGCCGCAATCGATGCCATCTCTGGCAGCGGTTTGTTGCTGTAGATCACCGCCTTCATCAGGTTGGCGGAGTAATGAGTGTGATAAAAATCCAGCAGCGCCTCGTGCAGTTTGCTGCCGGGCTTATCTTTCAGTGTTTCAAGATTGCCGCCCGAGAAACGTGACGCCGGATGCGCCGGGTTCAGGGTTTCAGCGCCCACCTGGGCCATACGCAGACCATCGCGCGAGCGCGCCATAGTCAGTTCGGCGTTCACGGCGTGGCGTTCGCGATCGGCGTTAACCGGATCCAGCAGCGGTTCAGCCACCGCATCCGCCAGGCGATCAACTGCCGGTTCCAGTGAATCGTTTTCCACTTCCAGATAAAAAGCGGTGCGGTAAGAGGCCGTGCTGGCGTTGTGGCTGCCGCCATGCTTTTTCAGGAATTCGGCCAGGTTGTCCGGCTGCGGGTAGCGCTTTGAGCCCATCAGCACCATATGCTCAAGGTAGTGTGCCAGTCCCGCCTGCTGATCGGGATCGTCCAGCGATCCTATCGGCAGCGTCAGCGCCGCCAGCGATTTCGGTGCGACTGGATCGGAAACCAGTAACACCGTCATCCCGTTGTCGAGCCGGATCGCCTGATAGTGGCGCGGATCCTGTTCACTTTTGCGAATGGTGTCGTTAACTGGCTGCCAGCCTGATGATGTCTGCGCCTGTGCTGTGCAAGCCACCAGGCTTAACAATAGCGCCGCTATCCAGCGTGCGTATACCCGCATGTAAACCCCTCTCATTTCCCGATAAACCGCCAATCTCTGACACGGCGGCTCAAAGCAGAGCAAAATTTCTGTGTAATAAGCCAGCTAGCAAAAATGCCTTCTGACCTGCTATTCATCATCCTGATGTGCAGCCAGCACCGGTAAATACCAGCGCTGTGCCGCCTCAGTTATCTGCTGCAGTTGTGGCTCATCCAGCACACGGCAAAGACGCTGCAGATAGGGATCGCCGCCCTCGCCCTCAACCTGATAGTTACCCTGCCAGGCGGTCAGCAGTCGATTACGCGCTTTGAGCTGCGTCGCTTCATCGGTCAGCAACTGCTGGCTTGTTTTGTCATAGCTGGCGGTCAGCCACGCGCCACCACTCTTGTTAAGCAGCATCAGCGGCTGGCGCATACCGGCGAGATAGCCTGCGACATATTCATTCAGCGCAGCGATCGCCTCAGCCTGCGGTACGGCGAGGAAACACCAGCGGCTCTGCTGCCGGCCAAACATCCGGCTGCTGCCGGTGCCGCCCAGCGCGCAGTAGACCAGATGCTCCAGCCAGAGTAACAGTCCATCGTTCATGTTAAGCACGCCAGGTCGCCAGCGCAGTAATCCGTCACTCTGCACCTGCGTCAGCCAGCCGGTTAAGCTGACCTGCTCCAGCTGCAGGTTTACTTCCCAGCTTTCGCCATCACTGCGCTGAGTGACCACTTCTGCGGCGACCTCCTGCATCTCATCACGCTGCGTCTGCCAGAACAGCTCACCGAACGCGCCGTAAGGCAGATTACCGGCCGCGCGATGGTGCGCATAAAGCCGCTGGGTGTCCTCGCCTTCGACCAGGGTATTCAGCAGCTGCGCATTGATCTGGTAACGCTCCAGGTTGTCGAGCGCAAACGGCTCGCTGTCGGGCAGTTCGTTCTCCTCCAGCCAGAAACTCACGCCGAGCCGCTGGTGGAACCAGGCGCGGACCGGATGCCGCCAGAAACGCAGAAACGCTTCCAGCGTCAGCGCATCAATTAACGGCGCTTCCAGCGGCTGAACAAAATCGGGTTGTGGCTGCCCTGCTCCCTGCGCGGCAGGCAGCCACTCACGGGCAAAGCTCTGCAGTCTGGCAGCCGGCTGGAAGTTTTCTGCAGCAAAGGGCATCCGGCTGTGCAGGTGTTGCAGGTGCATGCGCACCCGTTCGGCACTCTCATCCAGCTCAAGATGACCGTCACCCCTCAGAAAAAAACTCTGTCCAATATAATCCAGCAGTTCTGTGACCAGCACCGACGGGTAGCGTTCCGTATTATCCTGAATCGCCCGGCCGATATAACTGATGTAGAGCTGCTGCTGTGCCGAAATCATCGCCTCCAGGAAGAGATAGCGATCATCATCGCGGCGGCTGCGGTCGCCTTTGCGGGGCTGCTGCTGCATCAGGTCAAAGCCCAACGGTGCCAGGGTCCGGGGATAGACGCCGTCGTTCATGCCAAGCAGACAGACCAGCTGAAAAGGAATGGAGCGCATCGGCATCAGGGTGCAGAAGTTAATCTGTCCGGCCAGAAAACGCTGGCTGATGCGCTGCTGATCAAGCCGGCTACGCAGATCATCGCGCAGCAGCGCCACCGGAATCGCTTCTTCAAAGCGCGCATCCATCCCATATTCGATCAATTGCTGCCACTGCTCTTCCACCAGCAGCAGGGCAGCCTCGGTTTCTGCATCGGGGCTGAAAAAGGCGTTTAGCAATTCCCGGCACAGGGGCAGCCAGGCGACCAGCGGACGGGGTTCGGTCAGCAGCTGTCGCCAGTAATTAAGCCGGGAGAGCAGCTCAGCCAGATGTCCCGCCAGTTCCCCCACAAGACCACTCGACTCGTCATAAGGCAGAATTCCTTCCCAGTCACCGTTGTGGCTCTCCATTGCATAGCCCAGCAGCATGCGCTGCAGGCCAAAGCGCCAGGTGTGCTGGCCGGTAATGGGTAATGCCAGCGCTTCTACGCTGGCATCATCCAGCCCCCAGCGCACACCCGATTCGCTGACCCAGCGCCGGAGTAAGCGCAGGCCGCTTTCATCAATAGAGAAGTGAGCAGCCAGCGCCGGAACATCCAGCAGCGCCAGGACATCCTCTGAGACAAAACGGCTGTCCGGCAGTGCCAGCAGATTCAGAAATGCCACAATGGCCGGATGCGCCTGACTGGCCCGCCGGTCTGAAATCGCAAACGGCAGGTAGCGATCGGCGGGTGCGCTGGCGAACACCGCCTGAATAAACGGCGCGTAAGCGTCGATATCGGCCACCATGACGATAATGTCACGCGCTTTCAGCGTCGGATCGGCCTCCATCATCGCCAGCAAATGATCCTGCAATACTTCGACTTCACGCTGGGCGCTGTGGCAGACCTGAACCGCAATGGAGCGGTCCTCCGGATCCAGACAGCGCTTCTGATCGCTGTGCGCCAGTTCCGCCGCGTTCAGCCCGATGACGGCGTTATCCTGCAGGTTGAGAAGATCGTGCTGCATGCAGTGCAGCAGGTTATCCGGCTCCACATCCACAAACGCATCAATATCGTCGTTTGACTCCATCTGACTGAGCAGAAACAGGTTATCACGCCCCAGCTTGCCCCATGAGGCAAGCAGCGGGTTAGTCAGTTGCTGTTCACCAGCGTCGTTAAACAGCGCCGGTGCCTGCTCTGCATCCCTGAAAAGTCCGCGTGATTCATCGGCACCATGACGTCGGCGCTGACGGCTCTGCAGTTTCGCCAGAAACGCATAGTCCTGAATGTCGCCCCAGTAGTCGCGGCAGGGATTGGTGAACAGCAGATGGATGTCGATATGACGTCCCAGCGCCTGCAACGCCTGCAGATAGACTGGCGGCAGCGCAGAAATACCACAGATGAAGACCCGTTTTGGCAGATTTTCCGGCGTGGTTTTCGCCTGCTCCAGCGTCTGGATAAATCGCGAATAGAGGTTGGCACGGTGCCATTCGGGCTGGTGCAGCGCCTGTGTATAACTGACCAGATCGCGCCACAGTGCGGCCTGCCAGCGCTGCGCTTCGCCCAATCCGTCAATGCTTTCGCCACGCTCCCAGCTATTGAGCCAGTCCGCACGATAAACCAGATACTGGTCGAACAGATCGGCCACGCGTGAACTGAGCTGATACAGTTTTCGCTTGTCGCCGTCGTCATGGAGGTAGTGGCGTAAAGAGACAAACTCTTCCTGTTCGAGCATCACTGGCAGCCGGTGCATCAGCTTCCAGCCCATACTGGCTTTACTGAAGGCACTTTCTACCGGGATATCGGGCAGTACTCGAACAAACATCTCCCAGATAAAACTGGCAGGCAGCGGGAATTCGATATTGGCCGCGATGCCAAAGGTTTGCGCCAGCTCCATCTGCAGCCATTGCGCCATTCCCGGGCTCTGCACCAGCACCATTTCTGAGGCGAAAGGATCATCAAGAGGATCATGTTTAATCACCGCCGCCGCCAGAATCTTCAGCACATCAAGCTGATTTGAGTGATAAACGTGAAACATGAAAACTCCTGTGATAACTCAGAACGTGACTGCGGTATTGCGGCTCTGTCACTTTACCGCGTATCGCGGTTGAAACCCATCAAAAGGGCGACCCGCGACCTTTAACATTGCAGCCGCGTCAGAGTAGCGCTGCGCTGATAAGGCCCCGTCACATCCGCCCGTTCCAGAGTGCAGCCTGAAGGGCCGCTCTGCTGTTGCAGCGCAGATGTCCAGCCCGCAACTTCATGCCCTGCCAGGCGCTGCTCAGCAACCCGCCATGCCTCACGCTGATACCACTGCTGACTGAATCCCAGCGCCAGTGCGCGATGATAGTGCAACAGCGTGCTGCTGCTTAATGCCATTAACAGCAGAGCAAACAACACTTCCGGCAGACTGAATCCGCCACATTTACTGGCAGGTTGCCGGGGACGTGAGCGGACAGTAATCAATCCAGCCGTGCGGCAGCGCACTAATCTGATTGCCCCGTAAATGCACCCAATGCCAGACTGCCATGCCACTGCCGCTGGCCTCACCTTTAAGCAGACCTTCATCCTTCTCACCTCGCTGTAAACAGCTGCGCCAGCCCTGGCGATCATCCTGCTGGCACAGGGCAGACTCCGTCGCTGGCCAGCTCAGGGAAAGACCCCATTGCAGCGCCGACTGCGCTCGCCAGAAATCCTGAATAAACTGCTGCTCATCCGCCAGCAATCGCATTCCCTGCTCAGACATCTTTCGGCTGGCATGTAGCGTAAAGCTGGCAATCACCATAATCATCAGCACCATGCCCAGCGCACTACTGCCTCGCTGCTTCACAGGTTCACGCCCTCTAGCCAGCTCTCCACCGTTTCAAGCCAGCGTCCGGCCCGTCCCTGCAGCACGATCCTGACCTGTGTACCCTGATGGCTGATGCCGAACTGCTCCACTGTCATGAATGCGGGATCGGAGAGCTGTTCCCAGCCCGCTGACTGACACTGGTCAACACCGCGCTGCATCTCAAGCTGCTGCTGGCGCAGGCGAAAGCCGTAATAGTCACTCTCCGTATGGCCCACCGGTTCCCATTTACCGTTGCTGTTCTCATCCCAGCGCAGCAGCAGGCAATTCTCGCTGATTTTCAGTGCACCACTGCCGCACTCACCGTGACAATAACCGGCACGCCGCACCGCCTTTTCCAGCGTGGCCATCATCTGCTGTAACTCCTGACGCAGTTGCGCCTGTTGCAGTACGCCGGCATTCTCCGCCAGCAGCAGCGGCAGAAAACGTCCGGTACTTAACATGATGACCGCGCTGATTGCCATGGCGATTAGCATCTCCAGCAGGCTGAATCCGGCGATTTTCAACGGCACGTATCCTCATCCATCATGCAGAGGCGAATTCGGGCTCTGGCTGAGATAATAAGCCGTATGCGTCCGGCGCTGTTCCCCAGCTCTATACTGCCCGCCTTAGCGACATTGCGGCGGCCATAGAAACCCGGCTCGCCCCGAATGTCATAGAGCGCCACGCCCGCGTGCGGCGCGATGAAATGCAGCCGTTTCCCGTGAACACACCCCGCAACGGGGCGGCTGCCGGCACCGATGCACCAGGGATTGCCCGGCTGTGACCATAACACCAGATCGCTATTTTGTCGGTTGGCCTGGGCACGCAGTCGTAGCAGGAATCCCTGCAATTGCTGAGCGCTGTCGCGGAGTTGCTGCCGCTGTTGCCAGCGCTGCCAGCCGTGTAGCGCGGCAAGGCTCAGAATGCCGGCAATCACCATAACCAGCAGCAGCTCCGGCAGGGTAAAACCGCGTAAGTGTGCTGTTTTCATGGCGTCAGAGTACGGGTGATGAACAGGCGAAACAACAGGTGTTGTGACAGGCTGGAAAGCATGTCGCAGAGAATCGTCTCTAATGTCAGGCAGTGGCAGAAGCGTGCGAGCGGTGCCGCAGATTTACCGGTATGCAGGCAAAAAAAAGCCCCGGCGAAGTTGCCAGGGCGTTATCGTTTATAGCGAATCAGATGGCGACAGGCGCTTTGATCGCGGGATGCGGATCGTAGCCTTCAATCTCGAAATCGTCGAACTGATAGTCAAACAGTGACGCTGGTTTGCGTTTGATCACCAGCTTTGGCAACGGACGCGGCTCACGGGTCAGCTGCAGGCGCGCCTGCTCCAGATGGTTACTGTAGAGGTGCGTGTCACCACCCGTCCAGACGAAGTCGCCTACCTGCAGATCGCACTGCTGCGCCACCATATGCACCAGCAGCGCATAGCTGGCGATGTTAAACGGCAGACCCAGGAAGATGTCGCACGAGCGCTGATAGAGCTGGCAGGAGAGCTTGCCATCCGCCACATAGAACTGGAAGAACGCATGGCACGGTGCCAGTGCCATCTCGCTGAGCTCACCAACGTTCCAGGCAGAAACGATAATCCGCCGTGAGTCAGGATCGCGCTTCAGCTGCTCCATCACCTGGCTTAACTGGTCAATTTCCTGACCGCTGGCCGTTCCCCAGCTGCGCCACTGTTTGCCATACACCGGGCCAAGATCGCCATTCTCATCTGCCCACTCGTCCCAGATAGAGACGTTGTTTTCCTTAAGATAACCGATATTGGTATCACCTTTCAGGAACCACAACAGCTCATGAATAATGGAGCGGATATGGCATTTCTTGGTGGTGACCAGCGGAAAACCATCCTGCAGATTGAAACGCATCTGGTGACCAAAAATTGAAAGCGTACCCGTGCCGGTACGGTCAGCTTTTGGTGTGCCTTCGTGCAGCACATGTTGCATTAAATCCAGATACTGTTTCATTTTTCCTCGCGAAATTGTGGCTGCGGGCGACGACGATACGCCCAGATCATCATAATAATACCGGCAACAATCATCGGCACAGAGAGGATCTGTCCCATACTGATTCCGCCTTCAAACAGGCCAAGCTGAGCATCCGGCTGGCGGAAGAACTCAACGATTATACGGAAGGCGCCGTAGCCAATCAGGAACAGGCCAGAGACGCTGCCCATCGGGCGCGGCTTGCGAATAAACAGGTTCAGAATGATAAACAGCACCACACCTTCCAGCGCCAGTTCATAGAGCTGCGAAGCATGACGTGGCAGTACGCCGTAGGTATTAAGCAGTTCCTGATATTGCGGATTGGTGGCGGCCAGCGCGACATCTTCGCTGCGGGAGCCGGGAAACAGCATTGCATAGCGGAAGCCCGGATCAACTCGTCCCCACAGCTCGCCGTTAATGAAGTTGCCGAGACGACCGGCCCCCAGACCAAACGGGATCAGCGGCGCAATGAAATCCGAAACCTGGAAGAAATTACGTTTAGTGCGGCGGGCAAAGATCAGCATCACCACAATCACCCCGATCAGGCCACCGTGGAACGACATGCCGCCATCCCAGACTTTAAACAGATAGAGGGGATTTTCCAGGAACAGCGGTAAGTTGTAGAACAGGACATAGCCGATGCGGCCGCCCAGGAAGACGCCCAGGAAACCGGCGTAAAGCAGGTTCTCAACTTCCTCTTTTTTCCAGCCGCTGCCAGGCTGATTGGCGCGGCGTACTGCCAGCCACATGGCGAAAACAAAGCCCACCAGATACATCAGACCGTACCAGTGAAGCGAAACCGGTCCGATCGAGAAGATCACCGGATCGAACTGCGGAAATGCAATATAGCCGTTATTCATCATTCACCGTCTATTTTTCAACCCTGAAAAGGGGCGTTGTCAGGCACATAAATTAAGGCTGCGCATCATAGCACAGCCGGTTTTGTGAAATGTCTTGCAAATGTAAACGCGGATAACCCGCCGAGCTTAACGTCTAACGACTAACGACTAACGACTAACGACCACCACGGATAAGCCCACCTAATCCGCGCCGCTCCATAAAGGCCGAGACCAGATGGCGAACTTCGGTGGCAGTGTCGGCACTCATTCCCTGCTCGCTGAGCTTCTGTACCTCTTCACGATCCAGATGACGCAACAGGTATTTTACGCGCGGTACGTTTTTACCGTTCATGCTGAGATGGTAATAACCCAGGCCGACCAGCAGCGCGACACACATCGGATCGCCTGCCATTTCACCACAAAGGCACAATTCCAGATTGGCCAGGCGGGCTTCCTGCGCGATCGCATTCAGTGCGCGCAGCATCGCCGGATGCAACGAGTCGTACAGGTTCGCGACGCGGGTATTGTTGCGATCCACCGCCAGCAAATACTGCGTCAGGTCGTTGGTGCCGACCGAGACAAAATCGACCCGGGACGCCAGATGCGGGATCATAAACAGCATCGACGGCACTTCGATCATGATGCCAATACGCGGCGCGGGAATCGCATAGCCCAGCATCTCTTCTACTTCGCGTCCGGCGCGCTCGATCAGCTGTTTTGCATCGTCGATTTCGTCGATATGACTGATCATCGGCAGCAGGATACTGAGGTTGCCGGAGGCGGCATTGGCACGCAGCATCGCGCGTACCTGCACCAGAAAAATTTCCGGCTGGTCGAGCGTCAGGCGGATGCCACGCCAGCCCAGGCAAGGGTTCTCTTCACTGATCGGCATGTAGGGCAGCTGTTTGTCTGCCCCCACATCCAGCGTTCGCAGCGTTACCGGCTTGTTGTGGAACAGCTGCAACATACCCTGATACTGCGCCACCTGCTCCTCTTCCGACGGGAAGCCGTTCTGCAGCATAAACGGGATTTCGGTGCGGTAGAGGCCGATACCATCCACCCAGCTGCCCAGCGCCTGTTCATGTTCCGGGCTTAATCCGGCATTCAGCATCACCTGCACGCGTTCGCCACTTTTCAGCTCACCCGGCTGATCGACCACGCCTTCCGCCATTTTGCTCAGCGCGTTCTCTTCGCTGATCAGCCGCTGATACTCCTGCACCAGCACCGGCTCGGGATCGATCAGCAGCTCACCGCGATAGCCATCAACGATCAGCAGGCGTTTGTTGAGCTGATGAGGCTGGATGTCAGCGCCCATCACCGTCGGGATGCCCATGGCGCGGGTCAGGATCGCCGCATGGGAGTTAGCGGCGCCGTCACGCACTACCACACCCGCCAGCCGCTCCTGTGGCAGCTCCGCTAAGGTAGTGGCGGTCAGCTCATCGGCGACCAGCACAAAGCGTTCCGGCCAGGCATTGGTGCCGACCAGAGTATCATCGAGGTGAAACAGCAGACGCTGACCCAGCACCCGCAGATCGCCTGCGCGTTCACGCAGGTAGTTGTCAGTCAGGCTGGCGAACTGTTCAGCAAACTTCTCGATCACCTGTTTCACGGCCCACTCCGCGACCGATCCGCGCTCGATCTCGTCGAACAGATCTTTCTTCAGCCGGGCATCGGTTAACAGGTGAGAGTAGAGATCGAAAATGGCCGCGCTCTCTTTCTGTGCGCTGGCGCTGAAACGTTTGCTGAAGCGGCGGAATTCACTGGCCGCTTCGCTCATGGCGAGCGACAGACGCTCACGTTCACGCTGTACATCCAGCGTCGAGGCGGCCGAAACCTGATCGAGCAGAGGCTGCGTCTCATCGACCCAGCCGGGTGCCACCGCTACGCCAGGCGCTGCCGCAATGGCGCGCACCCGCGTCTGCCGGAACTGACCAAACAGCTGACCCATCTGAGACTGCGACAGCAGCGCCGCCATCTGGGTGGCGAGCGTCACCAGGAATGATTCTTCGCTTTCATCAAACTGACGGTGTTCGCGCTGCTGCACCACCAGCACGCCAAGAAGCTGGCGACGGCTGATAATGGGCACGCCGAGGAAGGAGCGATAACGCTCCTCTTTGACTGCGGGGATATATTTAAAGCTGGGGTGGCTCTGAGCGTCAGCAAGGTTAATCGGTTCGGCCAGACGGCCCACTAAACCGACGATACCTTCGTCAAACGCCAGCGTCACGGTGCGGCCACGCGGTTTTTTGAGGCCGCGCGTCGCCATCAGGTAATAGCAGCGACGATCGTGGTCGGCGAGGTAAACGGAACAGACTTCCGTATCCATCGCCAGACAGATCTCATTAACCAGGATGTCGAGTGCTTCATTGAGACGCGGCGCACTCGCCACTTTTTCTACAATTTCGCGCAACTGAGTGAGCATAAAGGGCGTGGCCTATCCTCTCTTACGTCGATGGGCAGGATTATTTCGCTGCCCCGCACTCTCCTGCATAGACATCACCACGCCAGCGAATTCCTTCATCACCCGACGATAGACATCGCGCTTAAAGGAGACAACCTGACGCACCGGATACCAGAAACTGACCCAGCGCCAGCCGTCAAATTCCGGCGTGCTGCTGTGCTGTACATTGATATCCGCGTCATTACACATTAACTGCAGAAGAAACCACTTTTGTTTCTGGCCGATACATACCGGCTTTGTGTCCCAACGCACCAAACGTTTTGGCAACTTGTAACGCAACCAGTTACGGGTAGAGGCAAGTATTCGAACATCTTTCCGGTGTAATCCGACCTCTTCGAACAGTTCGCGATACATCGCCTGTTCTGCGGTTTCACCGGGATTGATGCCTCCCTGAGGAAATTGCCAGGAGTGCTGTCCAAAGCGCCTGGCCCATAACACTTGTCCCTGCCGGTTACAGATTACGATACCAACATTCGGGCGGTAGCCATCATCATCGATCACCGGACTACCTCAAAGCAAAATTTGAATGGCCTGATTGTTTCACACTCCTTACAGGCGGTAAACCACTGGATTCATGGGGGGTTGAGCCATCAATAGCGGGATAACTCACAGAAAAGGGCAAAGTTATAAACAAATCCCGCAAAAAAGATCGATCTTATTCACCTTTTCTGTGGATAGCTTTGTGCAGAACGCGGGAGTTAGCTGAATAACCCTGCCATCACACCTGGGAATGCCGAAAAGAGTTAATTTTTTATCTCATTGATTAAAAATGAAATTAATGCAGAATCTCGCGTCATCGGCTTTTTATAAACAGCGAATATTTTTACGCCCACTGACAATTGGCTAAATTATAAGCACATCGCTTTTTATCCACAGATATTTGCTCAGGGTTAGGTCATGGTGGTGAAAATTTGGTCAGATAGCAAAAAGTCAAGGCTGTAAATGGAACCAGTACCGCAAACATAAGGGGGTTATCCCACTTTTCTGTGGATAACCGGGATGGAGATCCTGTTCATTGTTGCGGGTAAGCTGGGATAACCCTGATCCACTGCGGATAACTCAAGGGCAATCCCCTCAAAAAAGCATGATCTATCATGTTATTATCGATCCCTGACACGATTTATTTAAGCGGGACAACTTAGCTACCCGCAGCTGTACAAATTTTAATCATTGCGAGTGATCAACATGTGTTATCCACCAGGACTACCTGAAGATGAAGCCAGCCTGCTGGCACGCGCGCAGAATTTAGCCGGATTACCTATGAAAACGCTGGCTGCGCGTGCCGGTCTGCCCATACCTGCGGATCTTAAACGCGATAAAGGCTGGGTTGGCATGCTGCTGGAATGGCACCTTGGGGCGAGCGCGGGCAGTAAAGCGGAACAGGACTTTGCCCATCTGGGTATCGAACTGAAAACCATCCCGATAGATGCACAGGGTAAACCGCTGGAAACCACCTTTGTCTGCGTCGCACCGCTGACCGGTAACAGCGGCGTGACCTGGCTCACCAGCCATGTGCGTCACAAGCTGGCGCGGGTGTTGTGGATCCCGGTTGAAGGCGGGCGTGAGATTCCGCTGCGGGAGCGCCGTGTCGGCGCGCCGCTGTTATGGAGCCCGAATGCGGAAGAAGATGAGATGCTGCGACAGGACTGGGAAGAACTGATGGATATGATCGTGCTGGGGCGTGTTGAGCAGATTACCGCACGGCATGGTGCCTGGCTGCAAATCCGGCCCAAAGCCGCCAACAGTAAGGCACTGACCGAGGGAATCGGCGATCAGGGCCAGCCTATCATGACCCTGCCGCGCGGCTTCTACCTGAAAAAGAGCTTCACCGGTCCCCTGCTGGCGCGCCATTTTCTCCTGTAAATCGCTTATCCTGCGCGACCATCGTCGCAATTTTGTGGGAGATTAGCGAATTCAATGCGTATAATCGCCGTTTACTTTTCGTTTAGGATTGAATGCCGGTATGTTTGAGTGGATTTCCGATCCCAACGCCTGGCTGGCGCTGGGCACCCTGACCATCCTTGAGGTGGTGCTGGGGATTGATAACATCATTTTCCTGTCGCTGGTGGTCGCTAAACTGCCAAAACACCAGCAAGCCAGTGCACGCCGCATTGGTCTGATGGGCGCGATGTTAATGCGTCTTGGCCTGCTGGCTTCCATCGCGTGGGTTGCCCGTCTGACTAATCCGCTGTTTACGCTGATGGATCATGCCTTCTCGGCGCGCGATCTGATTCTGCTGTTTGGCGGACTTTTCCTGCTATGGAAATCGAGCATGGAGATCCATGAAACGATTGAAGGCAGCGAAGGCGAACACAACACCCGCGTTCATTCGTTCCTTGGCGCGATTGTGCAGATCATGATGCTCGACATTATTTTCAGCCTCGACTCGGTGATTACCGCCATCGGCCTCTCCGATCATCTGTTTATTATGATGGCGGCAGTGGTGATTGCGGTGCTGATGATGATGTTTGCCGCACGCGCCATTGGTGAGTTTGTCGAGCGCCATCCGTCGGTAAAAATGCTGGCACTCTCCTTCCTGATTCTGGTCGGTTTTACCCTGATTCTGGAGAGTTTCGCGGTCCACGTACCAAAAGGTTACATTTATTTCGCTATGTTCTTCTCCATGGCGGTTGAGTGCCTTAACCTGATGCGCAGTAAGAAAAAGCACGCCTGAGAAAGTCAAGGGCGAGCCTGCTCGCCCGGTTATTTTCAGAATCCTACGATTAACCCTGCCAGCAAAACCATTTATTACTACACTTTTTGCACTTAACGATTTGTGAGGAAGAGGCGTGATGAAAGGGTGGGCAGGCGTAGCACTGGTGATGGTAACCGCAGCGTTCCTGAGTGGATGCAGTTCTGATTATGTCATGGCGACCAAAGATGGCCGGATGATCATGACCGAGGGTAAGCCGGGCATTGATAAAGAGACCGGCCTGGTGCAGTACACCGACCAGACGGGTCACGAGGTGCAGATTAACAGCGATGAGGTCTCAACGATCATTGAACGTTAAGTGCCCGATTTAATTACCTGCCACCGATTCCGTGCTGGCAGGTGATTTCCCCGACTTTTCCCCCTTCCTTCCCCGCCGTTGCTCGCGCTATAGTCCCTGAGGACATAACATTCCATTCCATAAAAAAAGGAAGCTGGCAATGCACTATCATCGTATTCCCCACAGCACGCTGGAAGTGAGTCAGCTGGGGTTGGGCACTATGACGTTTGGCGAACAGAACAGCGAAGCCGACGCTCATGCTCAGCTGGATTTAGCTATCCGTTCCGGCATCAACTTTATTGATACCGCCGAGATGTATCCGGTGCCACCGCGCCCGGAAACCCAGGGTCTGACCGAACAATACATTGGCAGCTGGCTTAAACAGCGCGGCAGCCGCGACAAAATCATTCTGGCCAGTAAAGTGGCGGGTCCGTCACGCGGCAATGATGCGTCGATTCGCCCGGATATGGCACTGGACCGTAAAAACATCCGCGCGGCACTCGATGCCAGCCTGAAACGCCTGAACACCGACTACCTTGATCTTTACCAGCTGCACTGGCCGCAGCGCCAGACCAACTATTTTGGCAAGCTTGGCTATCAGTACAGCGAGACCACGGCGCAGGTGACGCTGCTGGAGACGCTGGAAGCGCTGACCGAGCAGGTGCGCGCCGGCAAAATCCGTTATATCGGCGTGTCGAACGAAACGGCGTGGGGCGTGATGCGCTACCTGCAGCTGGCGGAGAAGCATGAACTGCCGCGCATCATCAGCATTCAGAATCCCTACAGCCTGCTGAACCGCAGCTTTGAAGTGGGTCTGGCCGAGATCAGCCAGCATGAAGGCGTCGAGCTGCTGGCGTATTCCAGCCTTGCGTTTGGTACGCTGAGCGGCAAATATCTGAACGGTGCGCAGCCCGCGGGCGCACGTAACACGCTGTTCAGCCGCTTTACCCGCTATAGCGGCGAGCAGTCACAGAAAGCGATTGCCGAATATGTGGCGTTAGCGCAACGGCATCAGATCGACCCGTCGCAGATGGCGCTCGCCTATGTGCGTCAGCAGCCGTTTGTGGCCAGCACGCTGCTGGGCGCCACGACGCTTGAGCAGTTGCAGATTAATATCGACAGCTTCAATCTGACCTTAAATGCAGAGATTCTGGAAGGTATTGAGGCGATCCACCGCCGTTATACCTATCCTGCGCCATAAATACTCTGTTGCCAGCTGCCGCTGGGGCGGCTGGCTTCTCTCACAGGTCACGATAATAGCGTTTCACCGGCTTATCGGGATACGCCAGCGCCTCTCCCTGCGGCAGCCAGCCAGAACGCTCTTAATATCCCCCAAACGTTGACCATAACCACAACCGTGGATAGCCGCGAGCCTGTGCATAAGCAATAACATGCTGCTGCAGTGCCTCACTGACACCTTTGCCGCGCGCCGACTCCTCCACATAGAGCGCCGCCAGCCACGGATAGAGATCCTGACGGCTGATCAGATCGCAGCGCCAGAATCCCACCGTGCCGATTGCCCTGCCCGCCTCTGCGGCGACAAACGTCACCGGAAAATCAGCGCCGGTCAGGCTGCTGTTAACCACACTGGCGAAGAACGCCCGGCTGCGGGCTTCGCCAAAAGCGCGCCACTGCCAGTCGGTGATCTGATCGGCAAACTGCGGCACATCGCTTAGCGGGACGATTTTCATGAGTTAATCGATTTCCAGCGCCAGCAATGACTCAATCGTCTGCGCGCGACGGATTTCGCGCGACTGGCCCTGCTCAAACAGCACTTCCGGGATCAGCGGACGGCTGTTGTAGTTTGAGGACATGGAGGCACCGTAAGCGCCGGTGTCGTGGAACACCAGATAATCGCCCACTTTTGCTGCCGGCATTGCGCGCGGTTCAACCATGCCGCCCTCCAGCTGGGTAAAGACATCGCCCGATTCACATAGCGGACCGGCGACCACCGTGTCGATGTTCTGCTGCTCATCAATCGCCCGTTCATCACCTGCCATCAGCGAGATATGGTGATAGCTGCCATACATGGAGGGGCGCATCAGGTCACTGAAACCGGCATCGACCAGCACGAAGTGACGGCTGCCCATCGACTTTACTGCCCGCACCTGCGACACCAGCACGCCCGCTTCGGCCACCAGGAAACGGCCCGGTTCGATCTCCAGTTTGACCGCGTGACCCAGATGCTGAGCGATACGCTGACGCGCCGCGTCCCACAGTCCAAAGTAGTGATCGGTATCGATCGCCTCTTCGCCGTAGCGATAAGGGATAGAAAGACCACCGCCCGCAGAGATCGCGGTCAGATCCTGACCCGATGCCATCACCAGGCCGACCATCGCATCACAGACCTGCTGCAGATGCGCATAGTCGACGCCTGAGCCGATATGCATGTGTATGCCCATCAGCTTCAGGCCGTGCTGCTGAATTGCTGCCAGCGCCTCGGCTAAGTCGCCATGCCAGATACCGTGCTTGCTGTTTTCGCCGCCGGTATTGGTTTTCTGGCTATGGCCGTGACCGAAGCCAGGATTCACCCGCAGCCACACCGCATGTCCCGGTGACACCGCGCCGAGCTGATGCAGCATATCAATCGAACCGGCATTAACCGGCACCTTCAACGCGGTAACCCGCGCCAGTGTCGGCTGATCGAACAGATCCGCGGTAAAGACGATTTCGTCACTGCCAGGCTGGTAGCCAGCAGCCAGCGCACGTTCGATCTCACCCAGCGATACCGAATCCACTTTCACACCTGCTGCGCGCATCAGGCGCAGGATATGAATATTTGAGCAGGCTTTTTGCGCAAAACGCACCACATCAAACGCTTGCAGCTGGGCAATACGCGCCTGAATAATCTGCGCATCATAAGCCCAGAATGGCCCTGCATAACGGCGTGCCAGCGGCAGCAGGTTAGCGGCGTTGAGGGCGGTGTCGGTACTCTGTAATGAACGTGGCATAGCAATTCTCCTGTGGCGATAATTGCATTAGGCCAGAATCATGCCATAGCGAAAAATATCTGTTTTAATAGCATCTATTCAGAATGGATATAGGAAGGCGGCGTGGCAAACATCAACTGGCGGCATATCGAAATTTTTCATGCGGTGATGACCAGTGGCAACCTGACCCAGGCTGCTACGCTGCTGCATACCTCACAGCCGACCGTAAGCCGGGAGCTGGCGCGACTGGAGCAGCAGCTGGGATTAGCACTCTTCGGGCGGGTACGCGGTCGCCTGCAACCGACGGTGCAGGGATTACGTCTGTTTGAAGAAGTGCAGCGCTCCTGGTATGGGCTGGATCGCATCATGGAAGCGGCAGAAGGGTTGCGTCAGTTTCGTCAGGGTGAGCTGTCGATCGCCTGCCTGCCGGTTTTTTCGCAGTCGCTGCTGCCACCGCTGTGTCAGCCGTTTTTACAGCGCTACCCGGATGTGAGCCTGAATGTGATTCCGCAGGAGTCGCCGCTGCTGGAGGAGTGGCTGTCGGCACAGCGCTACGATATCGGCTTAACCGAAACTCAGCACGCGCCGGCCGGCACTGACCGCCTCGCCCTGCTAACCTGTGATGAAGTGTGCGTGTTGCCACAGCATCATCCTCTGAGCCAGCGTGCAGAACTGACACCGCAGGACTTTGCGGGCGAAGAGTATGTCAGCCTGTCGCGCAACGACAGCTATCGTCAACTGCTGGATGCGCTGTTTCAGGATCAGGGAGTCGAACGGCGGCTGGTGATGGAGACGCACAGCGCCGCGTCGGTGTGCGCGATGGTCAGAGCGGGCGTGGGTATTTCGATTGTGAATCCACTGACGGCGCTGGATTACGCCGACAGCGGTGTGGTGATGCGAAAATTCAGCGTGGCGGTGCCGTTTACCGTCAGCCTGGTGAGGCCACAACACCGCCCCGCGTCAGCGCTGGTCGATGCCTTTGTCAGCCATCTGCAGCAGCAGGTGGCTGACTTTCCGGCACGTATTGCCGCCCGCCTGGCTTAAGCGCGAACTCGGGCGGCTGCGCTGCCCGATTTACGAAAGGTGATCAGGCAGATCAGCAGGCCGATAGCGGCCAGCGCAGCTGCCGCAACCGGCACCGCCGTCAGGCCAAAACCACGGCCAATAACCGCCCCGCCGACCCAGGCCCCAAGCGCATTACCGACGTTAAACGCTGAAATATTCAGGGTTGAGACCAGGTTTGGTGCCTCTTTGCCGTGACGGACCACGTTGATCTGCAGGCCCGGTACCGTGGCAAAGGTCGCCATTGCCCAGAGGAACAGAGTGAGCTCCGCCAGCCACAACGCATGGCTGGTCCAGCTGAACAGCAGCGAGAAGATGGCAATCAGTGAAAAGCTGAGGATCAGACTGAAAGAGACTTTCCAGTCGGCCAGTTTGCCGCCAAGAATGTTACCTACTGTCAGGCCCGCGCCAATCAGGAACAGCGTCCAGCTGACACCCCGATCGCTGATGCCCGTTACCTCTAACAGTAGCGGCGCAATGTAGCTGAACAGTGCAAACATCGCCGCGGCAAAGAACACCGTCATCAGCAGCGAGAGCCAGAGTTTCCCGTTGGCCAGCGCCCCGATTTCACTCGCCAGATGAACCGGCTTCTCCTCTTTATTGTTCGGCAGACTCACGATCAGGGCGATAAACGCCAGCACGCCGATCACCGCTACGCTCCAGAACGTGGCGCGCCAGCCAAACATCTGTCCGAAGCTGGTTCCCAGCGGAACGCCCAGCACGTTAGCCAGGGTCAGCCCGGTAAACATCAGCGCCACAGCAGAAGCCTGACGACCGGCCGGCACCAGGCTGGCGGCAACCACCGCGCCGATGCCAAAGAAAGCACCGTGACAGAGCGCGGTGACGATTCGCGCCAGCATCAGCAGGTTGTAGTTGTAAGCCAGCGCACACAGCAGGTTGCCGACAATAAAGATCACCATCAGCAGGATCAGCGTTTTTTTGCGCGGCAGTCTGGCGGTGAGCAGCGCCATAATCGGCGCACCTATCGCCACGCCCAGCGCATAGCCACTGATCAGCCAGCCTGCCGACGGAATCGACACCTGAAGGTCACGTGCCACCTCCGGCAGCAATCCCATAATGACAAATTCGGTGGTTCCGATGGCGAACGCACTCAACGCCAGCGCCATTAATGCTACAGGCATAACACTCTCCCGGTTTTATTTGCAGGTGAACCGCGCAGACGCGCCGCCCCTCGACGCTTGTTAGAATTTGATCTGCGTCACGTTGAGTATTACAGCACAGCGCTGATTTGCGACCTAGCCTGCGTGCAGCAAAGGATTATTGCCGCCGCCGCAATAATCCTGCCGCGTTATCGTAAAAATCTTTCGTCTGTAGCCTGCAGGCCCGGCCCGCACAGCCTCAATCCCCCACGGCCAGGTTGTCATTTTCTGTTAACCGGTTACGCTTTTTAATGCGGAATTAATTAATAAATCCTTAACGTTGCCGATATATCCCTAATTCATTGCCAGGTGATGTAATCAACTTCTGACGCAGGGAGAGAGAATGCAACGACTCATAGCCTTAATGGTGTTTGGCTTAACCGGCTGTTCGGTGGGTCATTATGAGTACAGTAAAGAGGCTGAAAAACGGGTTGATATGACCGTAACCGGCATTCCCACCGTGCTGGGCTTTGGTACGCTCGGTACCACTATCCCGCTGACGCCGGAGTACAGCCTGACCGCCGCGCACGTGGCGAAGTTTTCACTATACCGCGTCAAAGCCTGGCATCCGCAATGCGATCTGGCGGTGGTCTACCACAAAAACAGCGAAATGAACCTGCCACCCAGCTTCCGCAATAGCCATATCGGCGACCGGGTGAATCTCTACGGCTACAGTTTCATTTCGGCCATGCCGGTCAGCTCCAGCGGACAGAACCTGATTAATACCACGCTGGCCAATCGCTGGAACAAGCCGGACTGCGTCGTCGTAGCGGCGAATGCAGGTGTGGTGAAAGGGATGTCGGGCGGCGCAGTCTATAACGCCTCAGACGACACGCTGGCAGGTGTGATTATCGGCTACAGCAATGACATCAACGATAATGCCAGCGGTAGGACGCTGTATAAGAACGTTGCGCTCTATGTGCCCTATTCACGATTCCAGACCTGGCTGGATCAGGCGATAAAATCTTAAGTTTTTTTGTCGGGCAAACCGGGATGGTTGCCCATAGGATGTTCGGGCGGATTCAGCCATCTGTCGTGACGGGTCGCTTCGTAGTCCGGGTTAAGAGGATAAGCAATACGATTTTCAGGCTTGCTGGTCTCCCCTATCACTAAGAAGCGTGCCTCGTGCTCGCTGTTATTGATAAAGGTATGGCAAATGCCCGTGCTTGCCGGAAAGGCCACTGCATCGCCCGGCGACAGCGGATAAAGCTCGCCGTTAATCCAGGCGTCAGGATGTCCTTCAAGCACAAAAATGAACTCTTCTTCCGCGCTCTCCGCGTGGGGATAAGACAAGCGGCGTCCGGGCAACAGCCTTTCATGGTGAATGCCAAGGCGGGTTAATCCCAGCAATCTCCCCAGTGGCGCACCAATCGACATGCGCTCATCGCTGTCGGCATAGTGTTCGTTATCTTCGCCTTCCAGCGCCTGCCAGTGGCGAATACAGTCGGGACGTTGCGTCATGATGATGGCTCCAGGTTGAGACATTCAGCCTGGCAGAGGAAGCGGCATGACTCAAGCGTGGCGAGGCGAACAGCAGATATAAAAAAGGCCGGGATGCCCGGCCTTTTCTGATTACAGTCAGACTTACTTGCTGCCTGGACGCAATGCCGGGAACAGGATCACATCACGGATAGTATGGCTGTTGGTAAACAGCATCACCATACGGTCAATACCGATGCCCAGACCTGCGGTTGGCGGCAGACCGTGTTCCAGTGCGGTGACATAGTCTTCGTCGTAGAACATCGCTTCGTCATCACCCGCATCTTTGGCATTCACCTGCTGCAGGAAACGCTCAGCCTGATCTTCTGCATCGTTCAGCTCGGAGAAACCATTACCGATTTCACGGCCGCCAATGAAGAACTCAAAGCGATCGGTAATTTCCGGGTTCTCATCGTTACGACGGGCCAGCGGAGAGACTTCAGCCGGATATTCGGTGATGAAGGTTGGCTGAATCAGATGCGCTTCTGCCGTCTCTTCGAAGATCTCGGTCACAACGCGGCCCAGACCCCAGCTCTTCTCTACTTTGATATGCAGGGATTGTGCAATCGCCACGGCTTTATCGAAGTCGTCCAGATCGGCCAGATCCGTCTCCGGGCGGTATTTCTTGATCGCTTCACGCATGGTCAGTTTTTCAAACGGCTTACCGAAATCAAACTCCTGCTCGCCGTAAGGCACGACCGTGCTGCCCAGCACATCCTGCGCCAGCGTACGGAACAGGCTTTCAGTCAGCTCGATCAGATCTTTATAATCCGCATAAGCCATATAGAGTTCCATCATGGTGAACTCTGGGTTATGACGTGGCGAAATACCTTCGTTACGGAAGTTACGGTTAATCTCGAACACGCGATCGAAGCCGCCCACCACCAGACGCTTCAGGTAGAGCTCTGGCGCAATACGCAGATACATGTCGATATCCAGCGCATTGTGATGGGTGATAAACGGACGCGCAGAGGCGCCGCCCGGGATCACCTGCATCATCGGGGTTTCCACTTCCATAAAGTCGCGGCCCACCATGAACTGGCGAATACCGGCCATGATCTGCGAACGAATTTTGAAGGTGTTGCGAGACTCTTCGTTGGCGATCAGATCAAGGTAACGCTGACGGTAACGGGTTTCCTGATCGGCCAGGCCGTGAAACTTGTCCGGCAGCGGGCGCAGTGCTTTGGTCAGCAGACGCAGTTCTGAACAGTGGATCGACAGTTCGCCGGTTTTGGTTCTGAACAGTTTGCCACGCGCGCCCAGGATATCGCCGAGGTCCCATTTCTTAAACTGCTCGTTGTAGATGCCTTCCGCCAGATCGTCACGTGAAACGTAAAGCTGAATCCGGCCGCTCACATCCTGCAGGGTGACGAAGGAGGCTTTACCCATGATGCGACGGGTCATCATACGTCCGGCGACGCTGACTTCGATACCCAGCGCTTCCAGCTCTTCGTTGCTCTTCTCGCCATAGCTTTCCAGCAGCTGGTTCGAAAGGCTGTCACGACGGAAATCGTTAGGAAACGCCAGACCGTTGGCACGCAGCGCGCTCAGCTTTTCGCGGCGCGTTTTCAGTTCGTTATTTAACTCAACGGCGGCATCGGCGCTCTGCGGTTGTTGTTCAGACATGTCTATAACCCTGCTTTTAAACTAGCTTCAATAAAACGATCCAGATCGCCGTCCAGCACCGCCTGGGTGTTACGCGTCTCTACGCCGGTGCGCAGATCTTTGATGCGTGCATCATCGAGAACGTAAGAACGGATCTGACTTCCCCAGCCAATGTCGGACTTGTTGTCCTCCAGCGCCTGTTTCTCAGCGTTTTTCTTTTGCATCTCAAGCTCGTACAGCTTCGCTTTCATCTGTTTCATTGCCTGATCTTTGTTCTTGTGCTGAGAACGGTCATTCTGACACTGGGTGACGGTACCGGTTGGAACATGGGTAATACGCACCGCAGATTCGGTCCGGTTAACGTGCTGACCGCCCGCACCCGACGCACGATAGACGTCAATGCGCAGATCGGCCGGGTTGATGTCGATATCAATATCGTCATCCACTTCCGGGTAGATAAAGGCAGAGCTGAAAGATGTGTGACGACGACCACCGGAGTCGAATGGGCTCTTACGCACCAGGCGATGCACACCCGTTTCGGTGCGCAACCAGCCAAAGGCGTAGTCGCCTGACACGCGAATGGTCACAGACTTGATACCCGCAACTTCACCTTCAGACTCTTCGATAATTTCGGTTTTGAAGCCTTTTGCTTCGGCCCAACGCAGATACATACGCATCAGCATGCTGGCCCAGTCCTGCGCTTCGGTGCCGCCGGAACCTGCCTGCAAATCGATGTAGCAGTCGGCGCTGTCATATTCGCCAGAGAACATGCGGCGGAATTCCAGTTCGCCCAGCTTGCCCTCAAGCACATCCAGCTCGGCAACGGCTTCGTTGAAGGTCTCTTCGTCTTCCGCTTCTACGGCCAGCTCAAGCAGACCCTGCACATCTTCAAGGCCCTGCGACATCTGTTCCAGCGTCTGCACGATAGCTTCCAGCGAGGAACGCTCTTTGCCCAGCGCCTGAGCACGCTCAGGTTCGTTCCAGACATCGGGCTGTTCCAGCTCGGCGTTTACTTCTTCGAGGCGTTCTTTCTTGGCATCGTAGTCAAAGATACCCCCGAAGAACGTCGCTGCGCTCACTGAGGTCCTGAATACGGTTTTTGACCGGGTTGATTTCAAACATGGCTTTAGCGTCTTTCTTATGTTCGATGGGACAGGAAAATTAACGCATAAGTTTACCCGAAACTGGCGGCAGATTGTAGCGCTGAGACAGTGGGCGGATGCCGGGGTTGCGTGACGTGTCGCATTTGCGTATCGGAACGCAGCGACATACTCACGTGCAGCGGGTTAATGCAGGGGATAATCAGGCTGTCGCGCCTCTGCCGTGGCCGGAGATACGCGACAGCCTGTCAGACTCAGTTCAGCGGCCAGATATGGTCGATGATCAGCTGCACCGAGCGGTTACCGCGATACTCATTAATATCCAGCTTATAAGCCAGTTCGACCTGACGAATACTGCTGTCAGGCCAGAGCGTGGTATCGACATTAAAGGCAATGCCATCGATCAGCGGCCCACCCTCCAGCGGCTCGACCATCACTTTCAGATGACGCTCGCCCACCAGACGCTGTTGCAGCAGCTTAAATTTGCCGTCAAACGCGGGTTCCGGGAAAGCCTGGCCCCAGGGACCGGCTTCGCGCAGCATCTCTGCGGTCTGCAGCGAAAACTCCTGCGGCTGTAACGCGCCATCGGACCAGATGATGCCCTGCAGGGATTCGCCATCCAGCCACTCTCCGATCAGGTCGGCAAAGCGCTGACGAAACTCCTCGTAGCGCGCGGTTTCCAGCGATAAACCGGCCGCCATAGCGTGACCGCCAAACTTCAGCATCAGGCCAGGATTCAGCGTATCCAGACGCTCCAGCGCATCGCGCAGATGCAGACCGGCAATCGAACGGCCCGAGCCTTTCAGCGTGCCGTCGCCGGCCGGCGCAAAGGCAATGACCGGACGATGGAAACGCTCTTTCAGACGAGAGGCGAGAATGCCCACCACGCCCTGATGCCATTCGGGATGATAGAAGGCCAGTCCCAGCGGCAGATCGCTCTGTTCACGCTCCAGCACCTGGCACAGCGCCAGCGCTTCGCTCTGCATGCCCTGCTCTATCTCTTTGCGCGTCTGGTTCAGCGCATCCAGTTCACTGGCCAGCATGCGCGCCTGGCTGAGATCGTCGGTCATTAACAGCGCCACGCCCACCGACATATCATCGAGGCGGCCTGCGGCGTTGAGCCGTGGCCCCAGCGCGAAACCGAGATCGCTGGCCGCCAGCTGACGCGCATCGCGATTCGCAATCTCCAGCAGCGCCCGGATGCCTGGCCGACATTTTCCGGCCCGGATACGGCTGAGCCCCTGCCACACCAGAATCCGGTTATTAACGTCGAGCGGCACCACATCGGCTACCGTGCCGAGCGCGACCAGATCCAGCATCTCCGCCAGATTCGGTTCAGCGCGGGTAGCGCCAAACCAGCCCTGCGTACGCAGATGGGCGCGCAGCGCCAGCATCAGATAGAACGCGACGCCCACGCCCGCCAGCGCGCGTGAGGGAAAGTTGCAGTCCGGCAGGTTGGGATTCACGATCGCTTCAGCGGCCGGTAAGGTTTCGCCCGGCAGATGGTGATCGGTAATCAGCACCGGAATACCGTGCTGATGCGCGCACTCCACACCGGCATGAGAGGAGATGCCGTTATCGACCGTCAGGATCATTGCGGCACCGCGCGCGCGCGCCTGCTCCACCACTTCCGGACTGAGGCCATAACCATCTTCAAAGCGGTTAGGCACCAGATATCGCACGTTGCTGCCACCCATGCTGCGCAGCGCCATCACCGTCAGCGCAGTACTGGTTGCGCCATCGGCATCAAAGTCGCCCACCACCATAATGCGACGCCCATCCAGCAGCGCCTGGTGCAGCAGCGCTACGGCGCTCTCAATCCCGCTTAAGGACTGATACGGCAGCAGGTTTTTCGCACCGCGCTCCAGCTCCACGGCGTCGCACACGCCGCGTTGCAGATAGAGTCGTTTCAGCAGCGGCGGCAGCGTGGCCGGCAGCGCATCGTCAACCGTCACCTCCCGGCGACGCAGTTCCACTTCCTGTTTTAACACCGATTAACCACCACGCTTCTGTTTGTCCAGCACCTGTTTCAGCTCCTGCGGCGACTGATAACCCGGGATCATCATGCCGGTGTCGGTCAGCATCGCGGGTGTGCCCTGAATGCCAAACAGCACGCCCAGTTTGTAGTGCTGAGCAATATCGATTTTGCAGCTGTCCGGCGCGGCCATCTTCGGCGCATTACCTTTCATCGCTTCATCGAACGCTTTATTGCGATCAGCGCTGCACCAGATCGCTTTCATCGCGGGTTCGATCTGACCATTCAGCCCTTCACGCGGGAACGCCAGGTAGCGTACGGTGATGCCCAGCGCATTGTAGTCCGCCATCTGTTCATGCAGCTTGTGACAGTAGCCACATGTGATGTCGGTGAACACCGTGATCACATGCTGCTCTTTTGGCGCTTTGTAGACGATCATTTCCGGCACCAGCGCCTCGACTTTTTTGTCCAGCAGCTGGTTGGTGACGTTGACCGGCTGTTTGCCGCTGACATCATAGAGCGGGCCCTGAATCATATGTTTGCCGTCATCAGTCACATAGAGCACGCCGCTTTCCGACAGCACGGTTTTAAAACCTGGCAAGGGCGACGGGCTGATCTCCGTCTGGTTCAGACCGAGCTTTTTAAGGGATTGCTGAATGGCGCTGTCATCGGCCTGGGCCAGACCGGAAAAGGCGCTGGCTAACAGGGCCAGCATGGCAAAATGCTTGTTCATTTTTATCCTTATGGCCGCGAATCAGGCTCGCGGATGGTGTTGTTGATGCAACTGACGCAGGCGCTCAGTAGCGACGTGCGTATAAATTTGGGTGGTGGAGAGATCGCTATGTCCCAGCAGCATCTGTACGACACGCAGATCCGCGCCGTGGTTCAGCAGATGGGTCGCAAAGGCGTGACGCATCACATGCGGCGATAACTTTTCGCTGTCGATGCCCGCCAGCGTGGCGTAGTGCTTGATGCGATGCCAGAAGGTCTGGCGCGTCATCTGCTGTGCCCGATTACTGGGAAACATCACGTCCAGCGTCTGACCATTGAGCAGCCATGGGCGACCATGTTCCATATATTGCTCCAGCCAGTAAACCGCTTCTTCACCTAACGGCACCAGCCGCTCTTTATCGCCTTTACCGACAACCCGCACGACGCCCTGACGCAGGCTGATGTCGCTGAGCGTCAGTCCAGTCAGTTCAGAGACGCGCAGGCCGGTGGCATAGAGCACCTCCAGCATCGCCTTGTCGCGCAGCTCCAGCGGGATGTTGGTATCCGGTGCCTGCAACAGCCGCTCAACCTGAGCTTCACTGAGATCTTTCGGCAGACGCTGCGGCAGTTTTGGTGCGGACAGCAGCGCGCTGGGATCGTCCGGGCGCAGCTTTTCGCGATAAAGATACTGGAACAGGCGACGCATGGCGCTGAGCAGCCGTGCTGAGCTGGTCGCCTTGTAGCCACCCTCCAGCCGTTCGGCCAGGAACTGCTGCAGATCCAGCGGCGTCACGCTAAGCAGCGTCAGCTGGTGATGCACCAGCCAGCCAGTCAGCGTCTGAAGATCCTGACGATAAGAGGAGAGAGTGTTCTGCGCCAGATTGCGTTCAATCCAGAGCGCATCAAGAAACTGTTCTGTCAGATCGCTGTCCTGCACGTTATCTCCGCCGTCTGGTGTTAAATCATGCTCATTATGCCTGATTCAGCGGCGCTTCTGGTACAATTGCGCCAAAGTCAGTATTTACAGAGTGTTATCTGCATGAAAATCGGTCTTTTTTACGGTTCCAGTACCTGTTACACCGAAATCGTAGCGGAGAAAATTCGCGATTTTATTGGCGAAGAGTTAGTGACGCTGCATAACGTCAAAGATGACGACCCGCGCCTGATGGAGCAGTACGATTTGCTGATCATGGGCATCCCGACATGGGATTTCGGTGAGTTGCAGGAGGACTGGGAAGCTATCTGGACGCAGCTGCCCGCGCTGAATCTGCAAAACAAGATTGTTGCGCTCTATGGCATGGGCGATCAGATTGGCTATGGCGAGTGGTTTTTAGATGCGCTCGGCATGCTGCACGAATTACTGCTGCCGATGGGCGTGAGTTTTGTCGGTTACTGGCCGCTTGACGGCTATGAGTTCACCAGCCCTAAACCGCTGAGTGCCGATGGTGCGCAGTTTGTGGGTCTGGCGCTGGATGATGTGAATCAGTTTGAGGTCACTGATGAGCGTGTTGAGCAGTGGTGTGAACAGGTGTTAACCGAAACTGCCGCCCTGCTCTGACCGCCCAGGCGCGCTGGTCTGCTGTTGTTGAACCCATGCGCCAGCAGACGATGATTGCCAGCCCTGTTGCTGTTAATGCCGCGCCTTACTAAAGCAGCTGGCGCGTAACGCCCGCCATTCGTCCGGCTCCATATTGTCCTGCATCAGCCACAAGCGCAGCATAGCCCCCTGTTCGCTCTTCGCTACCAGCAGTACGCCAATCGGTAACCACCGCAGCGGCTGGGTGGGCCGCCAGCGTTTTCCCTGCCAGATCCAGCAATGAACGCTTTCCCGCTGCAATGTGCCGTGTCGCCGAATCAATCGCCGGAAACAACGCCAGCCTTCAGCCAGCATCAGCAGAATAACCGGCGTTTTAATCAGCCAGCCGCCCACAGGCAGCGTCATCAGCATTACACCAGGAAAGGCAGCCACCAGCCAGACGCACAGACATCCGCACGCCAGGCGAGAGGGCCGCAGCTTACATTGCCACCGGGCCACGATCATGGTTACGCTGCTGGATCAGTTTCACCATCCGCTTAAGCTCCGGATCGACTGGCTCGCCATGATTCATCAGCCAGTTAAACAGATCGGGATCGTCACTCTTCAGCAGGGCAACAAAGACCTGCTTATCCGTGTCGTTCAGCGTGTCATACTCAAATTTGAAGAACGGCATAATAGCCACATCCAGTTCCAGCATGCCACGACGGCAGGCCCACTGAATACGTGATTTATCATTAATATCCATGCGTCAATTTCCACAATTCACAACGTGGCCGCTAGTGTAACCTGGTTTACTACGGCTCGCAGGCGCAGCGTCGCAGGCTGTGCAACCTGCCACATTTAAGATTATCTGTTTTCAGGATTATCACGCCTTTTGTGCGCCGTTTTCCGTAAACAGGTTGCATTGCCAGTCGGCTCTTTTAACATTGAAGACAACATTCCGGATGAACCTTCTTACACAGGATATCTCCATGCCCACTTTTACTTTACCGCCGCGCCAGCCTGCCGCGTCGTCTCGTCTGCCGTTAACCCTGATGTCACTGGATAGCTGGGCACTGGTTTCCATTACCGGTGCAGACAGCACCGCTTACCTGCAGGGTCAGTTAACGCTGGATGTCGCGGCGCTGGATGCAAACCACCATTCGCCCGCCGCACACTGCGATGCCAAAGGCAAAATGTGGAGCAACCTGCGTCTGTTCCATCGCGGCGAAGGCTATGCTTATCTGATCCGCCGTGAACTTCGCGACACCCAACTCACCGAGTTGAAGAAATACGCGGTGTTTTCGAAAGTGACGATGGCGGCTGACGATGAGTCCGTACTGCTGGGCGTCGCCGGTTTTCAGGCACGCGCCGCGCTGGCGAATCTGTTCGATAGCCTGCCTGACAGCGAGAAACCGGTGGTACAGCAGGGAGAAACGACGCTGCTGTGGTTTGCGCATCCCGCCGAACGTTTTCTGATTGTTACCTCGCAGGCTATGGCTGAGACGCTGAAGCAGAAGCTCAACGATAATGCGCAGTTCAATGACAGTCAGCAGTGGCTGGCGCTGGAGATTGAAGCGGGAATTCCGGTGATCGATCCGGCCACCAGCGTGCAGTTTATTCCGCAGGCCACCAACCTGCAGGCGTTGAATGCGATTAGCTTTAAAAAGGGCTGCTATGCCGGTCAGGAGATGGTCGCCAGGGCGAAATATCGCGGTGCGAATAAACGTGCGCTCTACTGGCTGGCGGGTCAGGCCAGTCATCTGCCGGAAGCCAATGCCCCGCTGGAGTTGCAGATGGGTGACCGCTGGCGTCGGACCGGCAGCGTGCTAACTGCGGTGCAGCTGGATGACGGCATCAGCTGGATTCAGGTGGTGCTGAATAACGATCTGGAGCCGGATAGCGTGCTGCGGATTGAAGGTGATGAAGGCGGCCATCTGACCGTTCAGCCGCTGCCCTACTCGCTGGATGAGAGCTGATTCCGCTGAATGGCTCTTCCGTTAAGGGCAGGGCCAGTGCTGTAATTCAGATCAGCGCACATAAAAATAGATGGCGCAGAAGTGGCAGAGACTGCCGCTCAGCACGAACAAATGCCAGATGGCATGGTTATAGGGAATGCGTCGCGCCACAAAGAAGATCACACCCAGCGAATAAATAATCCCGCCAGCGGCCAGCAACCAGATGCAGCCCGCTGGCAGGATCATCGCCAGCTGATAAACCACAATCAGCGACAGCCACCCCATACAGAGATAGGTCACCAGCGACAGCGCTTTGAAGCGATGCGCAATCGTGAGCTTGAACAGAATACCGGCCAGCGCCAGCCCCCCGATCACCGCCATTAATCCATACGCCAGCGGCGTTCTCAGACCGACCAGCAGAAACGGCGTATAGGTGCCGGCAATCAGCAGATAGATAGCGCAGTGATCCAGCTTTTTCAGCCAGGGTCTGGCCGGTCCATCCGGAACCGCATGATAAAGCGTCGAGGCCAGAAACAGCAGGATCATGCTGCCGCCATAGAGGCTGTAACTGATAAACGTGAGGGTGTCCGCCTGACGCGCAGTTGCCTGACTGATCATCAGTATCAGCCCGACGATACCAAACAGGCAGCCCAGACCGTGACTGATGCTGTTAGCAACTTCTTCGGCGAACTGATAACCCGCAGCGGGTCGATGTTTTTGAGAGAGTGTGGTTGTCATATTCGTATCCTGAGCAGCTCCATCGCAGTAATAACGTTATCCATCGTAGCCCGGATTTTTTTCAGTGTACACTTGTACGCTAAAAATTCTCTGATGAATTTCGCTATTCGTTAAACCCGGTGATGAATCTGGTAAACTGACCGCCGGTCAACTGCTCAATGAGTCATCCATGTTTTCGCATCGCGATCTCGCCCGCCTTAACGATCTGGAAATGCAGGTCTATCAGTTCATCATTAAGCACCGTGAAGGCGTCAGTTACATGACGATCCGCGAGCTGGCTGCGCAGGCTGGTGTCTCCACCACCACCGTGCTGCGTTTCTGCCGCAAGATGGACTGCGAGGGCTGGTCGGAATTCCGCATCCGCCTGCGCTTAAGCGAAAAACAGAGCGCGCCACTGCTCAACACAGCGGGTGTCAGCGAAATGCTGAGCTTTTTTAAAAGTATTAATAACCCGGAATTTGAACAGCTCATTGCCCAGGCCGCGCAGAAGGTCAATCAGGCTGAGCGGGTTTTCTTTATTGGTGTCGGTACCTCCGGCAGCCTGGCAAAATATGGCGCGCGCTTTTTCTCCAACCTCGGTAAATTCAGTCATGCGATTGACGATCCCTATTATCCGGTCGCACCCGATCTCTATGAAAATGCCATTGCCATTATTTTATCCGTCTCTGGTGAAACCGAAGAGATCCTGCGTATTGCCAGCCAGTTCAGTCTGAATAAGTGCAGAATCATTGCGATAACCAACACGGAAAGCTGTTCGCTGGCGAAGATGGGTGATTTCAACCTCTGCTACCATGTGCCGATTATCCGCATGGCGGACAACACCGATATTACGACGCAGGTGCCAGTCACCTATATTATTGAAGCGATCGGTCGTCAGTTGGGCAAATAAAACAGCCTGTTTTTCAGATGTAACAAGCGCAATTACTGGCGCGTTGTTATATCGTGACTTTCATTATTGCCTTGCTACACTCAGCCCAATTTCAATATCCGCAATGGGGTGAAGAATGAGTGCAGAATTGCAGTTACCGAAAGGCTTTCTTTGGGGCGGCGCGGTGGCAGCGCATCAGGTTGAAGGCGGCTGGGATCAGGGCGGCAAAGGCGTCAGCATTGCTGACGTGCTGACCGGCGGTTCGCATGGCGTTGACCGGGTGATCACCGACGGCGTGCAGCCTGGCCATTTTTATCCGAACCACAAGGGCGTGGAGTTTTACTCCCACTATAAACAGGATGTCGCGCTGTTTGCAGAGATGGGCTTCAAATGCTTCCGCACCTCCATTGCCTGGACCCGCATCTTTCCCAACGGGGATGAGCAGCAGCCCAACGAAGCGGGTCTGCAATTCTATGACGATCTGTTTGATGAACTGCTGAAGTATGGCATTGAACCGGTCATCACCCTTTCGCACTTCGAAATGCCTTATCACCTGGTCAAAGAGTATGGCGGCTGGCATAACCGTAACGTGGTCGACTTCTTTGTGCGCTTCAGCGAAGTGGTGCTGAATCGCTATAAGAACAAAGTGAAATACTGGATGACCTTTAACGAGATTAACAACCAGCGCAACTGGCAGTATCCGCTGTTTGGTTACTGCTGTTCAGGCGTGATCTTCACCGAACACGAGAAACCTGAAGAGGCAATGTATCAGGTGATGCACCACCAGTTTGTTGCCAGCGCCAGAGTGGTCAGACTCGGCCACGATATCAATCCTGACTTTCAGATTGGCTGCATGATCGCCATGGTCCCGGTTTATCCGTTCTCCTGCCACCCGGACGATGTGGTACTGGCGCAGGAGTCGATGCATCAGCGCTATGTGTTCAGTGACGTGCAGATGCGCGGCTACTATCCGGCGTACACCCTGAAAGAGTGGGCGCGCAAAGGGTATGACATCCAGATGGAAGCGGACGATGCCGAAACCCTGCGTCAGGGCTGCGCAGACTATGTCGGCTTCAGCTACTACATGAGTAACGCCGTGAAGACCGATGCCAGCGGCGTTGACGACCCGATTACCGGCTTTGAAGGCGTGGTGAAAAATCCGTATGTGAAAGCGTCAGACTGGGGCTGGCAGATCGACCCGGTTGGTCTGCGCTATGCCATGAACGAGATGTACGAGCGTTACCAGAAGCCGCTGTTTATTGTGGAGAACGGTTTTGGGGCTATCGATAAGCCCAATGCCGACGGGCTGATTGAAGATGATTACCGCATCGACTATCTGCGTGCGCACATCGAAGAGATGAAGAAAGCCGTGACATATGATGGCGTCGAGTTAATGGGCTATACGCCGTGGGGCTGTCTGGATTGCGTCTCCTTCACCACCGGCCAGTACGACAAGCGTTACGGCTTTATTCATGTAAATAAAAATGATGATGGCAGCGGTGATTTTTCTCGTGCGAAAAAGAAGAGCTTTGGCTGGTATCAGCAGGTTATCGCCAGCAACGGCGAAAACCTCTGATTCTTCACACCGCATAAACTGCGAAGCCAGCTAACGGCCACCGGCAGCGTCAATGATGCTGCCGGTGACGTAAGAGGCCGCGTCGCTGGCCAGCCAGACGATCGCTTCCGCCACCTCTTCTGCCTCACCACCACGTCCCATTGGGATCACGCTGGCAAGCCGGTCCACCCTGCCTGGCTCGCCGCCATCGGCATGCATCTCTGTATAGATGAATCCCGGACGGACGCCGTTGACCCGAATCCCCTGTTGCGCTACTTCCAGCGACAAGCCTTTCGTCAGCGTGTCCATCGCCCCTTTTGAGGCGGCGTAATCGACATATTCACCAGGCGCACCAGTGCGCGACGCGGCCGACGAAACGTTTACAATCGCGCCGCCCTGACCGCCGTGATGGGTGCCCATCCGCTTAACCGCCTCACGACAGCAGAGAAAGGTCCCGACGACGTTGGTGGCAAAGATCTTATGCAGGCGCGCCGCATCCAGCTGCTCTGTACGGCACTGCTGAAACAGCATCCCGGCGTTGTTCACCAGCAACGCCAGCGGCACAGGCTGCTGGTCGAGCCGGGCAAACATCGCCATGACCTGGGCTTCATCACTGATATCCGCCTGAACCGCAAAAGCCTCACCGCCCTGCTGCTGGATCTGCGCCACCAGCTGCTGCGCTTCGGCCTCACGCTGACGATAGTTCACCGCAACCCGATAACCCCGTGCTGCCAGTAACAGCGACGTGGCCCGTCCGATACCGCGGCTGCCACCTGTAACCAGTGCCAGTTTCATGCTGATTCTCCAGTAAAAAGGGCCGACGAGCGGCCCTTTAACATTAATGTCTGCCTCCAGGGCGCTTACTGATAGTCGCTCATCGGCACGCAGGAGCAGAACAGATTACGGTCGCCAAATACATCATCCAGACGTTTCACCGTCGGCCAGTATTTGTTGTGGCTGCCCGCCGGGAAGACTGCCAGTTCGCGGCTGTAAGGATGTGACCACTCGCTGACGATTTCCAGCTGGGTATGTGGCGCATTCACCAGTGGGTTGTCGTCCAGCGGCCATTCCCCTGCCGTAACCCGGTCAATCTCCATGCGGATCGCCAGCATCGCGTCGATAAAGCGATCCAGTTCGATTTTGCTCTCAGACTCGGTCGGCTCCACCATCAGCGTGCCTGCAACAGGGAAAGACATGGTCGGCGCGTGGAATCCATAATCGATCAGGCGCTTAGCGATATCCAGCTCACTGATACCGGTCTGCTCTTTCAGTGGACGGATGTCGAGAATACATTCGTGTGCCACGCGCCCGTCACGGCCGGTGTAGAGCACCGGATAGGCGGACTGCAGGCGGCTGGCGATGTAGTTAGCATTCAGAATGGCGACCGAACTGGCCTGCTTCAGCCCTTCCGCGCCCATCATGCGAATGTACATCCAGCTGATCGGCAGAATGGAGGCACTGCCAAACGGCGCTGCTGAGACCGCGCCCTGCTGCGTCAGCACACCGTCAATCTGCACCACGCTGTGCCCTGGAACAAACGGCGCTAAGTGCGCTTTCACGCCAATCGGTCCCATACCCGGCCCCCCGCCGCCGTGCGGAATGCAGAAGGTTTTGTGCAGGTTCAGGTGCGAAACATCTGCGCCGATATAGCCCGGCGTCGTGATGCCGACCTGTGCATTCATGTTCGCGCCGTCCAGATAAACCTGGCCGCCGTACTGATGCACAATCTGGCACACCGCACGGATGGTCTCTTCGTAAACACCGTGGGTGGACGGATACGTCACCATGATGCAGGAGAGCTTATCGCCCGCCTGCGCTGCTTTTTCGCGCAAATCGCCGAGGTCGATGTTGCCCTGTTTATCGCAGGCCACCACCACCACGTCCATGCCCGCCATCTGGGCGGATGCCGGGTTCGTACCGTGCGCCGAGCTCGGGATCAGGCAGAGATGACGATCGCCCTCGCCACGGCTTTCGTGATAGCGACGGATCGCCAGCAGCCCCGCATATTCACCCTGCGCGCCGGAGTTCGGCTGCATACAGAGTGCATCATAGCCGGTGAGCTGCACCAGCCACTGTGAAAGCTGGCCGATCATCTGCAGATAGCCGGTCGCCTGTTCCGCCGGGCAGAACGGATGCAGCTCAGCAAATTCCGGCCAGGTGATCGGGATCATTTCGGCAGCAGCGTTGAGCTTCATGGTGCAGGAACCAAGCGGGATCATCGCCTGATTCAGCGCCAGATCCTTTTTCTCCAGGCTGTGCATGTAACGCATCATCTCGGTTTCGCTGTGATGACGGTTGAACACCGGATGGGTCAGGATCTCGCTGTGACGTTGCAGGCCAGCCGGAATCGCGTGGCTTTCGCTGGCGACTTCGCTGTCGAGCTTTTCCACATCCTGGCCGTGCTCATCACCCAGCAGAATAGCGAACAGCGCCAGAATATCGTCGCGGCAGGTGGTTTCATCCAGCGTGATGCCGACGGCATTATGAATGTCGCTGCGCAGGTTAACGCCAAAGCTCAGAGCGCGATTCAGCATGGCGGCTTTATCCGCCACGTCCACCGTCAGCGTATCGAACCAGTGCTGATGGCGCAGCTTCAGGCCGCCCTGCTGCAGTCCGGCTGCCAGAATATTCGTGAAGCGGTGAATGCGTGAGGCAATGCGTTTCAGACCAGCCGGGCCGTGGAACACCGCATAGAGACCGGCGATGTTGGCCAGCAGCACCTGCGACGTACAGATGTTGGAGTTGGCCTTTTCACGGCGGATATGTTGTTCACGGGTCTGCATCGCCATACGCAGCGCCGTATTGCCCGCGGCATCGCGTGACACACCGATGATACGGCCTGGCATGGAACGTTTATGCTCATCGCGGCTGGCGAAGAAGGCGGCATGCGGGCCGCCGTAACCCATTGGCACGCCGAAGCGCTGAGCGGAACCAAAGACAATGTCTGCGCCCTGCTTACCTGGCGCTTCCAGTAACACCAGCGACATAAAGTCCGCCGCCATGCTGACCACGACTTTGCGTGCTTTCAGCCCGGCAATCAGCGCGCTGTAATCGTGCGCGTCGCCGGTAGTACCTACCTGTTGCAGCAGTACGCCAAAAAGATCGTCGTGATCGGATGCCCTGTCGGCGCTATCAATGATCAGTTCAAAGCCGAACGTCTCCGCACGGGTACGGACCACATCCAGCGTCTGCGGATGAATGTCCTCGGCAATGAAGAATTTATTGGCGCTTTTGAGCTTACTGACGCGTTTTGCCATCGCCATCGCTTCGGCGGCGGCAGTGGCTTCATCCAGCAGCGAGGCGGACGCGATATCCATGCCGGTGAGATCCAGCGTCAGCTGCTGGAAGTTCAGCAGCGCTTCCAGACGGCCTTGTGAAACTTCAGGCTGATAAGGCGTATAGGCGGTGTACCAGCCCGGGTTCTCCAGCATGTTACGCAGGATGACCGGCGGGGTGATGACCGCGCTGTATCCCATGCCGATCCAGGATTTGTACCGCAGATTCTGGCTGGCAATGGCTTTCAGTTCGGCCAGCGCCTGCTGTTCCGTAGCGGCTTCGCCCACCGCGGGCGGGCCTGGCAGCTGAATGTCTGCCGGCACAATCGTGCTGATTAACGCGTCCAGCGAACGGGCACCAATCGCGTCAAGCATCTGCGCCTGCTGCTCAGGTGAAGGACCAATATGGCGCTCGATGAATGCACCGTTGTGTTCAAGCTGGCTGAGAGTCTGAGTCATTAGCAGTAAATCCTGAATCGGGCTGGGGGAACAGGAGAGCAAACAAAAATCTGCGGCCTCTGTACGAGGCCGCCTGACGACTACTCGTCAATGGATGCTTTATAAGCATCCGCATCCAGCAGCGTGTCGATTTCAGACACGTCGCTGGCTTTGATTTTGAATAACCAGCCGCCGTCATAAGGCTCGCTGTTGACCTGTTCCGGTGAGTCAGTCAGTGCTTCGTTGATCGCCACAATCTCACCGCTGATCGGCGCATAGATATCTGAAGCCGCTTTAACAGATTCTGCGACCGCGCACTCTTCACCGGCGGCAAACGTCGCGCCCACTTCAGGCAGATCGACAAATACCATGTCGCCCAGTAACTCCTGCGCATGTTCCGTAATCCCCACCGTGTAGCTGCCATCGGCTTCTTTGCGCACCCATTCGTGACTGTCGCGGTACTTCAACGTATTCGGCACATTGCTCATTGGCCATTTCTCCTGAATAAAATTTACTGGGCGACCGGTTTACCGGCGCGGACAAAAACGGGACGGGTAACCTGAACCGGCATCTGACGGTTACGGATCTCAACGATGGCAGTGCTGCCGACAGAGGCCGGAACACGCGCCAGGGCGATGCTGTAACCCAGCGTCGGTGAGAAAGAACCACTGGTAATGATGCCTTCCTGCAACTGCCCCTGGTCATCGGTGAAACGCACCGGCTGGCCGTTACGCAGCACCCCCTTTTCTGTGAGGATCAGCCCCACCAGTTTTTCGGTGCCGCGTTCACGCTGCAGTTCCAGCGCTTCCCGGCCGATGAAATCGCGATCAGCGGGTTCCAGGCAGACGGTCCAGCCCATGTTGGCAGCCAGCGGTGACACGCCTTCATCCATCTCCTGACCATAAAGATTCATACCCGCCTCCAGACGCAGCGTATCGCGTGCGCCAAGGCCAGCCGGTTTTACACCAGCGGCCAGCAGACGCTGCCAGAAACCAGCCGCCTCGCCTGCGGGCATCGCAATCTCATAGCCCGCTTCGCCGGTATAACCGGTCGTAGCGATAAACAGGTCACCTGACTGCACACCGAAAAACGGCTTCATGCCAGCAATAGCCTGACGCTGCTCCTCGCTGAACAGCGTCTGTGCTTTCTGCTGCGCCTGCGGCCCCTGCACGGCAATCAGTGCCAGGTCATCACGTTCGGTGAGCGTAATGCCATAGCCCTCTGCGTGTTGGGAAATCCAGGCGAGGTCCTTTTCACGGGTGGCGGAGTTCACCACCAGCCTGAAGAACGTTTCGCTCATAAAGTAAACAATCAAATCATCAATGACGCCACCTGAGGCATTCAGCATGCCGGTATAGAGCGCTTTACCCGGCTGCGTCAGTTTTGCCACATCATTTGCCAGCAGGTAACGCAGGAATTCGCGGGTACGCGGACCTGTCAGGTCAACAATGGTCATGTGAGAGACATCAAACATACCGGCGTCGCTGCGCACCACATGATGTTCATCCATCTGGGAGCCATAGTGCAGCGGCATCATCCAGCCATGAAAATCCACCATGCGGGCACCGCAGGCCTGATGCTGTTCAAACAGAGGTGTTTGCTGAGTCATAACCATCCTGTGCAGAAGCGGTTGAGTGCAAAAGTGCGCCGGAATTCAGTGCCGACGCAAACGTTCTCTTACGGCTGACGTTACCACCGAATCTGACGATTAACCATAAGAAAACCGGGGTCGAAAGCAGATGCACAGCCTAACCAGGAACAACTGACTACAGGATAAAAAACTGCAATTTTGTGATTAATCGCGCAATAAATGCAGGTATTTTAAATATACGCAGCAAATTTATGCGGTATGGCATTCAGGATGTTAAAAAAATACCGCACCCTGCCAGGAGATGAATGAGAAAAAGTAATGCGAATTCGGTCGCAAAATTAGAATAAATCAAACGAAGACCCTTGCTGGTGCAGCGTTGCCTTTTGGTGGTGCATTGGGGTTCAGACATAAAAAAAGCCAGCAGATGCTGGCTTATCAGAAGGCGTGGATTTAGCGTAGCCAGGCGGGCAGATCATTCAGGCCCATCGCCTGCTTCAGCATCATCGGTTTTACCCCTGGCAGGCGGTCAGCCAGCTTGAGGCCGACGTCGCGCAGCAGTTTCTTCGCCGGATTGTTACCCGCGAACATTTCACGGAAGCCCTGCATTCCCGCCAGCATCATGGCAGCACTGTGCTTACGGCTGCGCTCGTAGCGACGCAGATAAAGGTGCTGACCAATATCTTTGCCCTGCTGATGCAGACGGCGAATTTCACCAATCAATTCGGCGGCATCCATAAATCCAAGGTTAACGCCCTGACCCGCCAGTGGATGAATCGTGTGGGCCGCATCGCCCACCAGCGCCAGACGGTGTGCCGCGAAGTTGCGGGCATAGCGCGCCACCAGCGGGAACGACTTACGCTCGCTCTCGAGCTGGCACAGGCCGAGGCGCATATCAAACGCCACCGACAGCTGCTGATTGAACAGCGCGTCTGGCATGGTTTCCAGACGACTCGCTTCCTGCGGCGAGAGCGACCAGACGATGGAGCTCAGATGCGGATCCTGCATCGGCAGGAAAGCCAGAATGCCGTCGCCGTGGAACGCCTGGCGCGCCACCGCGTCATGCGGCTTCTCAGTGCGGACGTTAGCCACTAACGCATGGTGATCGTAATCCCAGAAAGTCAGCGGAATGTCGGCTTTATTGCGCAGCCAGGAGTTAGCTCCGTCAGCGGCAATCATTAATCGCGCACTTAACATGCTGCCATCCTGCAGGGTGATAAAGGCTTCATTGTCGCCAAATGCCACCTGCTGTAACTGCGAGGGTGCCATCAGCGTTACGTCACTACAGGCGCTGGCGCGTTGCCAGAGCGCGTTATGAATCACCGGGTTTTCAATGATATGGCCCAGATGCGACAGGCCCTGCTGCTCATCATCAAAGGCGATGGCACCGAAACTGTCCTTATCCCACACTTCCATGCCGTGATACGCGCTGCAGCGCAGCGAGAGAATGGTGGACCAGACATCCAGCTTCTGCAGCAGCCGTTCACTGGCGGCGTTGATCGCCGACACGCGAATGGACGGAGACGCACTCAGCGCCAGCGGTGGCTCCGGCGATTTTTCCAGGACGGCGATGCGCAGTCCGCTGCCCTGCAAGCCGCAGGCCACCGCGAGTCCCACCATACCGCCACCGGCAATCACCACATCAAAAGTTTGCATCTGAGCCTCTTTATTAACGCTTAACCCAGCCAAGCGTACGCTCAGCCAGTTGATTTCGTAGCCATGGCAAATGATCCATCGCCAGCAGACCCAGGTTGCGACCGGCCACCATCGGGCCATAGCGATTCGCAAAGACGCGAACCAGCCCGTCGGTAATGCCCATGGTCGCAGCGCGATCGGGCTGACGACGCTGCTGGTAATGGTTCAGCACCGCATAGCTGCCGGGGTCCTGCTGCTGGCGATGGGCAGCGGCCAGGGTTTCGGCCAGCGACATCACATCCCGCAGACCCAGATTGAAGCCCTGACCGGCAATCGGATGCAGCGTCTGCGCCGCATTGCCCACTACCGCCACGCGGTGGGTGACGGGCGAGATCGCCCGGTGCAGCGCCAGCGGGTAATATTCACGCTGACCGGTGTGGGTGAATTTGCCCAGGCGCCAGCCAAAGGCACGCTGCAAGTGGCTCAGGAATTCAGCCTCGCTCCACGCATGAATCTTTTGACGATCCGACAGCGGATGACACCAGACCAGTGACAGACGGTTGCCGGACATCGGCAGCAACGCCAGCGGGCCATGTTCGGTGAAACGCTCGAACGCGCGGCCCTGATGAGGCAACGCAGTCGTGACATTAGCAATCACGGCGAGCTGTTGATAGTCGTCCCGCTGCCACTGAATACCGCACGAGGCGGCCAGCGCAGAGCGCGTGCCATCCGCCGCCACCAGCAGTTTGCCGCTGAGTTGCTCGCCACTGTCCAGCGTCACCTTCACCTGCTGCTCGCTGCGTTGGGCATGCGTGACGCGCGCCGGACAGCGCAGCGTCACGCCTGGCGCTTTTTTCAGTTCAGCAAACAGCCGCTGACCGACGTCAAACAGTTCGACCACCTGTCCCAGGGCCGGAATCGCGTAATCAGCCGCTGCCAGCGACACAAAGCCAGCGTGTCCGCGGTCGGAAACATGGATGTCGGTAATCGGGGTGGCACTGCTGGCGATGCGCTGCCACAGATTGATGTCCGCCAGCTGCTGGCAGGTGCCGGCAGAGAGCGCAATCGCGCGGCCATCGAAACCGGGATGCGCACGACTGCCAGGCTCGCGGCTTTCAATCAGCGTCACCGGCAGGGTGCCCTGGGTAAGATGGGAGATCGCCAGCGCCAGCGTCGCCCCGGTCATACCGCCTCCGGCAATCAGAATCGTCATGCCTGTTTTGCCGCCGCCATCAGTGCTTCAATCTCATCGGCCTCTTTTACAACGCTATCGGTGAGATTTTCGATACCCTCTTCCGTGATCACTATGTCATCTTCGATTCGGATGCCGATGCCGCGATACTGCGCGGGAACGTCTGCATCCGGGGCGATATAAAGGCCCGGCTCAATGGTTAACACCATGCCCGGCTCCAGAATCCGGTCGCGGCTGGGGGTCCCATAGTGACCAACATCGTGCACATCCAGCCCCAGCCAGTGGCTCAGGCCGTGCATAAAGAACCGACGATGCGCCTCTTCGGCAAGCAGGGTATCAATGTCGCCTTCAAGAACGCCCAGTTCAACCAGACCGGTAATCATGATGCGCACCACTTCATCATTCACTTCACGAATGCTGATGCCGGGCCGGAACAGCTCAAGCGATCGGTTCAGCGAAGCCAGCACGATGTCATAAATGGCGCGCTGCGCCGGGCTGAATTTGCCGTTAACCGGGAAGGTACGGGTAATATCGCCCGCATAGCCGTAGAATTCACAGCCTGCATCAATCAGCACCAGATCGCCGTCGCGCATTTCACTTTCGTTTTCGGTGTAGTGCAGAATGCAGCCGTTCTCACCGGCACCCACGATGGTGTTGTAGGAGGGATAACGCGCGCCGTGGCGGGTAAATTCATGATGAATCTCCCCTTCAAGCTGGTACTCAAACATGCCGGGCTGACAGGTTTGCATGGCACGGGTATGTGCCAGTGCACTGATTTCCCCGGCGCGACGTAACAGCGCAATCTCCTCCGCATCTTTGAAGAGGCGCATTTCATGCACCCACGGTCGCCAGTCAATGACGGTAGCGGGTGCACTGAGATTCTGACGGAAACCGCGACGCAGCTTGTCCAGCGCGCTGAACACCAGCGTATCCGCATGGGCATATTCGCCCTGCGCATGGTAAATGACGTCAAGACCATTCAGCAGCAGGTGGAGTTGTTCACCGATATCACTCCAGGGTAAGGCACGATCGACACCCAGTTTTTCGGGAGCCGCCTCCTGGCCCAGCCGACGGCCAGACCAGACTTCTGCTGCCGGGTCACGCACCCGGTTAAACAGCACGCTGTGATTATGATTTTCATCGCTTTTAATCAGTACCAGCAGTGCCTGCGGCTCGTTAAAGCCGGTGAAATAGCTGAAGTCGCTGCTCTGACGAAACGGGTATTCCGTGTCATTACTGCGTGTTACTTCAGGCGCAGCAAAAATCAGCGCTGCGCTGCCAGGCACCATCTTTGCCAGCAGCGCCTGACGACGCTGCAGATATCGTTCCAGTGAAATCATCTCTGCACTCCCTGTAAAATGACCGGTTAAACGCGTTGACCTGAAATTAGTGTAGCGTCGGTTTTTGCACTTCTGGCGCGGTGGGCTGGGGACGGGTAAACGTATCGTGGCACAGCAGTGCGGCGACACGCACATACTCGATCACCTCTTCCAGAGACTGCTCCAGCTCTTCCTGGTCTTCATCTTCTTCGTAACCAAGCTGGGCGATGGTGCGCAAATCGTCGATTGCTTCACCGGTTTCGCCGGTGACCTTATCCAGTTTAGGCTGTGTTACGCCCAGACCGAGCAGAAAATGGTTAACCCAGCCTGCCAGTGCATCTGCGCGGTCAAAGACAGTGATGTCATCGTCAGCAGGCAGCATCAGCTGAAACAGGAAGCCGTCATCTTCCAGCGTGGTGGCCGTGTGCTCGTGCAGCGCCGCCAGCGGCACGGCAAGAGTGTGTGAAAACGCCATGCCTTCGTTGGCCAGATCGTGTACCAGCGTCTTCCAGCTGGCGTCCTGGTTACCGCCACAGAGGATCCCGCTCAGCAGGCCATGCATTTCCGCGGGCGTCATGCCAACGCCCTGCTGGGAGAGCACTGCCGCGAGCGCGTTGTAATCGGGGGTTGCGTTCTGTAAGGACATAAGTTTTCATCGTCGTTGGCAGAATAAGTTCGTGTTATGCTACCACTAGCTGCCTCAAGGTTTCCAGAAAAGGGGTTGTATCTTATTTCGTGGGTCTATATAGTTGCCCGCCTCCCAAGCCATTGACTGCTAAGGGAGTTGCGAGCGAAGTAATCAGTCAGGAAGGTGGCATGTCTGCACAACCGGTAGATTTACAAATTTTTGGTCGTTCGTTGAGAGTGAATTGTCCGCCAGAGCAGCAAGATGCGCTCAATAGCGCGGCTGAAGATCTCAATCAACGGTTGCAAGATCTAAAAGTTCGCACTAGAGTCACAAATACAGAACAACTGGTGTTCATCGCCGCGTTAAACGTCTGCCACGAGCTGGCGCAAGAGAAAGTGAAAACGCGCGATTATGCTGCTAATATGGAACAACGTATTCGTATGTTGCAGCAGACGATAGAACAGGCATTGGTTGAGCAAGGTCGCATCTCTGAGCGTGAGGGTGCGAAGTTCGAATAAAACTTCATGGTTGCTATCGTTACAGCAACGGTGAGGTAAATTTTCTCTGAGATGTTTGCATGTGGGCCAGTCCCCTGAGCCGATATTTCGAAAAAACAGAATGTGACGCTCTGTAACCTGTGTGCATGCTCGGTTCGTCCGAGAAGCCTGATGGTTATGACGGCATGTTCACCTTGAACCAAGGGTTCAAGGGTTACAGCCTACGGCGGCATCTCGGAGATCTTCCTTTCTGTAGTCCTGCTTTTTTCCCCAGACCGACATGTTATAGTCGCTGCACAGCGGCTTATCTGGTGGGGAAATCATGTCTGAACCTTCCATGTCATCACCTTCAATGTTACAGCGTCAGGAAATTCGTCAGCAGGTGCGTCATCTGCGTCGTGCCATGACGGATGAGCAGCAGGCCCAGGCGGCCGAACAGTTCGCTGAACTCGCCCTTAACTACGCCCCGCTCTCAGCCGCACGCAATATTGCCCTGTTTTTATCGGTTGATGGTGAGCTGAATACCCGTCCGCTGATTGCCCGACTCTGGCATCTGAAGAAAGCCGTCTATCTGCCGGTTTTACACCCTTTCTCTCCCGGTAATTTACTGTTTCTGCGTTACTCGCCCGATACCCCATTGCTCCCGAATAAACTGCGCATTCCTGAACCGCCGCTCGATATCCGGCAATTGATCACACTTGATCAATTGGATCTGATGCTGGTGCCGCTGGTGGCCTTTGATCAGCATGGGCAACGGCTGGGGATGGGCGGCGGCTTCTATGACCGCACGCTACAGAACTGGCGGCAGCACGGTTTTTTGCCCGTCGGTCTGGCACATGATTGTCAGCAGGTCGATAGCCTGCCGGTTGCAGAATGGGATGTGCCTTTGCCAGCGGTGATGACGCCGTCAAAGCTCTGGCAGTGGGAGTAGAAAAGTACTGTTACGGTATTTCAGACGGCTTAAATCCATATCTGGGCACATCTGGCAGCAATCAAATAGCTCAACGCGCAGGGAACAGGGTCAGAAGAGGAAAGCGTCCCGCGCAAGGGACAAAAACGCCGGGAGCGTTTTTGAACAACGCAACGCGTTGGCCCTTTTAAGGGCGCACCTCAGGGATGAGGTGCGTACTAAAAACGCCGGGAGCGTTTTTGAACAACGTGAAGTGTTGGCCCGGCAACGGGTACACCTCAGGAATGAGGTGCGTAATCGCGCGGGCCGGGCATGCCATGGATGGCAGCTTTTGCCTCTTTCCGATCTGACCGTGTTCTCTTCGCAGTCTCGGTCTTACAGCAAGTCGGGACAGACTGTCTTAACTACCTGAAGAGACGCGACTAAACGCCTCTTCAGGTTTGTATCGCTTAGTAAAGCAGACGCGCGCGGATAGTGCCCGGAATCGCTTTCATTAGCTGCAGCGCGTTCTCTGCCACTTCCGGCTCTGCATCGATGTCGATAACTACATATCCCATAAACGGCGAGGTTTGCAGATACTGCGCGGCGATGTTGATGCCCTGCTCTGCGAAAATCTGGTTGATGGCCGTCAGCACGCCGGGACGGTTTTCATGGATGTGCAGCAGACGACTGGCGCTGATACCGTGAATCGGCAGTGACACTTCCGGGAAGTTAACAGCCGAGAGAGTCGAACCGTTATCGGAATATTTTGCCAGCTTACCCGCCACTTCAATCCCGATGTTCTCCTGCGCTTCTTCCGTCGATCCGCCAATGTGTGGCGTCAGGATCACGTTGTCGAACTCACTCAGTGGAGAGATAAATGGCTCGCTGTTAGTGGCAGGCTCTGTCGGGAAGACATCGATGGCTGCGCCACCCACATGCTTTCTGGCCAGGGCATCACACAGCGCCGGAATGTCCACGACGGTGCCGCGTGAGGCGTTAATCAGCAGCGCACCGGGTTTCATCTGCGCCAGCTGCTCTGCACCGATCATATCCTGTGTAGAGGCGGTTTCCGGCACGTGCAGGCTGACAACGTCGCTCATGTTGAGCAGATCGGCCAGATGGCGTACCTGGGTGGCATTACCCAGCGGCAGCTTGTTTTCAATATCGTAGAAGAAAACATGCATGCCCAGGCTTTCTGCCAGCACGCCCAGCTGCATCCCGATGTGGCCGTAACCGATAATACCCAGCTTTTTACCACGCGCTTCAAATGAGCCTTTGGCAATCTTATTCCAGATGCCACGGTGTGCTTTCGCATTCGCCTCGGGGATGCCACGCAGCATCAGCAGCATCTCACCAATGACCAGCTCTGCCACCGAGCGGGTATTCGAGAACGGCGCGTTGAACACCGGAATACCCCGGCTCGCAGCCGCCTGCAAATCAACCTGGTTGGTGCCGATACAGAAACAGCCAACGGCGACCAGCTTTTCAGCCGCCGCAAAAATCTCTTCAGTGAGCTGGGAGCGGGAACGGATACCAATGAAGTGCGCATCGCGGATCGATGCTTTTAACGCGTCGGAGTCCAGTGCGCCCTTGTGGAATTCGATGTTGGTGTAGCCTGCAGCCCGCAGATTCTCCAGCGCGCTCTGATGGACACCTTCCACCAGCAGGAACTTAATCTTATCTTTTTCCAGTGATACCTTTGCCATTTCCCGATCCTATTCAGCATTCAATGAGGACTACCATAAGCCAGCCTTCTGTCAAAATATCAAAAAAATCGCGTCCGGCAACACAAACGATTGCCCGGCAGCCAGCACGGCAACGGCTGACAGCAGCACATTGCCGGACAAAATCATGAGGTCAGCGATGAAGAGAGAACGAACCTACTGTCGATGACGGTTATGTGACATAAGTCACCAAATTTCACCGGCGCGAGAAAAGATGATTTGCAGGCAGAAATAACCGGCGCCTTTACAGCGCCAGACAGATCATTTTTTGATGGTTTTCACGCCACCAGGACCGCCAATCAATGCGATATCGGCACCGCGCGAGGCAAACAGGCCAACGGTAACGACGCCAGGCAAGGCATTGATGGTTTTTTCGAGCTCAATCGGATCGAGAATGCGCAGATTATGCACATCGAGAATAATGTTGCCGTTATCGGTCACTACGTTCTGACGATATTCAGGTAAGCCGCCCATTTTCACCAGCTGACGCGCCACGTAACTGCGCGCCATCGGAATCACTTCCACTGGCAATGGAAAACGCCCCAGAACATCGACCTCTTTTGAGGCGTCAGCGATGCAGATAAAGGTCTCTGCCACCGCGGCCACGATCTTTTCACGCGTCAGCGCTGCACCGCCGCCTTTGATCATCTGCATCTGAGGGTTGATCTCATCTGCGCCATCAACATAAACCGACAGCCGGTCAATTTCGTTCAGATCGAACACCTGAATACCCAGACTTTTCAGCTTCCGGGTAGAGGCATCAGAGCTGGAGACGGCACCCTCGATCTGATGCCTGACCGTAGCAAGCGCATCAATAAAGTGGGCCGCGGTGGATCCGGTGCCTACACCAACAACGGTGCCCGGCTGCACGTAGTCAAGTGCAGCCCAGCCAACGGCTTTTTTCAGTTCATCCTGGGTCATGGTATGTTTAAAACCTGTGCGACAACGAAGTGCGCGTAGTATAAAACAAGGCTTGCTGAAAATGCTCGGCTGTCCGACGTGGATTTATCGCTTTGGAAGCCAGCCCACAAAAAACAAGAGAGCCATCACAGGTGACACTTTTCTGGCATAGTGACGTCCACCCTGAAGGAGAGAGAAGAAGAATGAAACGCCCGGATTATCGAACGCTTCAGGCGCTGGATTCAGTGATCCGCGAACGCGGCTTTGAGCGTGCCGCACAAAAGTTGTGTATCACCCAGTCGGCAGTTTCACAGCGTATCAAGCAGCTGGAGAACCTGTTTGGTCAGCCGCTGCTGGTGCGCACCGTGCCGCCGCGTCCGACTGAACAGGGGCAAAAACTGCTGGCGTTACTGCATCAGGTGGAGCTGCTGGAAGAGGAGTGGCTGGGCGATGAGAACAGTGGCACCACGCCGCTACTGCTTTCGCTGGCGGTCAATGCCGACAGTCTGGCGACCTGGCTGCTGCCTGCGCTGAAAGATGTGCTGGCGGATTCGCCTGTCCGTCTGAATCTGCAGGTCGAAGATGAAACCCGCACTCAGGAGCGTCTGCGTCGGGGTGAAGTGGTGGGTGCAGTGAGTATTCAGCCGCAACCGCTACCGAGTTGTCTGGTCGATCAGCTCGGTGCACTCGACTATCTGTTTGTCGCGTCACGCGACTTTGCCGATCGCTTCTTCCCTAACGGCGTCACCCGCTCTGCCCTGCTGAAAGCGCCTGCGGTGGCCTTTGACCATCTTGATGATATGCATCAGGCCTTCCTGCAGCAGAACTTTGATCTCTCACCCGGCAGCGTGCCCTGCCACATCGTGAACTCCTCTGAAGCCTTTGTGCAGATGGCGCGGCAGGGTTCAACCTGCTGTATGATCCCGCATCTTCAGATTGAGCGTGAGCTGGCAAGCGGTGAGTTAATCGATTTGACGCCGGGACTGTGTCAGCGCCGGATGCTCTACTGGCATCGGTTTGCGCCGGAGAGCCGCTTAATGCGTCGGGTGACCGATGCGCTGATTGCGCATGGACATCGGGTGCTGCGGCAGGATGACGTGGCAGCCTGAAAACAGACACGGGGGAAAGCCCCGTTTTTGTTGCTGACAAATCGGGTGGGAGTCTTACAACAACGGAAAAGTTAAACGCGAAGGGAACAGGGCCGAGCGGCCAGGGATGGCCTTAGCGACTTTCCGATCTGACCCTGTTTCCTGTGGAGACATCGTCTCACAGCGAACCGGACCCGGTTTTGTCAACAATCTCAAACGGGGCATCAGCCCCGTTTTGCATTATGGTGTGTTGGGCTTAAGCTCAAACACCACATCTACCTGATCGTCAAAGTTGATGCTCTGCTGATCGTAGGTTTCCTGCGCCGACGTATCTGCCGCGGCTGCCGCTTTATACATGCGGTTCATTGGCATCGGCTGATAGTTGGCAACCTGATAACGAATGCTGTAGATGGATCCCAGCTTCGCGTTGAAACCTTCAGCCAGCTGTGATGCCTGCTGAGTCGCATTTTTAATCGCAGCTTTACGCGCCTGCTCTTTGTAGCTTTCCGGGTTTGCTACGCCTAACTCAACGCTGCGTACTTCATTCAGACCGGACTTCAGCGCCCCGTCCAGCAGATCGTTCAGCTTGTCCAGCTGACGCAGGGTGACCTGCACCTGACGCACCGCGCGATAGCCTTTCAGTACCGATTTACCCTCTTTGGTGTAATCGTACTCAGGCTGTGTGCTCAGGTTAGCTGCATCAATATCTTTCTTCTCAATGCCGTTTTTCTGCAGAAAATCGAAATATTGCGCAACCCGGCTATCCGCCTGCTTTTTCGCATCTGCAGCATCTTTCGACGACACGTTCACCACAATTGAGAGCGTCGCGATATCGGGACGGGCATCGACCGTTGCCTTGCCTGAGGTCACCACGTGCGGTCCGTTCGGTAACTCATCAGCGTATACGCCAGGCAATGCCCCGGCGCTCATGATTGCGGCCAGAGCCAATGCTTTCAGTTTCATGAAAGTCCTCCTTGAAAAGGTCACTATGACGGCTTCCAACCGGCGAAGCCCAACAGCGCATCGGTATGCGCCATGCTTTGAGTGGCCATTATGGCAAAAGTTCGCCTGCGGTGCGGTAATTACCGCCACGGATCCGGGCCGGGATCAAAAATCGGCAATACCCTGGCGCGCCAGTTGCAGGGCGATAAACCACATCACCGCGCCCACCAGCAGGTTAATAATGCGCTGGGCTTTCGCGGTACGCAGGCGCGGTGAGAGCCACGCGGCCAGCAGGGCCAGCCCGAAGAACCAGAGGATCGACGCACTGATGGTGCCCAGCGCGAACCACTGACGCGCCGTGGTGGTCGGCAACTGACCGCCAAGACTGCCCAGCACCACAAAGGTGTCGAGGTAGACGTGCGGATTGAGCCAGGTTACCGCCAGCAGCGTCGCAATGATGCGTCCCCTGCTCTGCTTTAACGGCGCACCATCCGTCAGATCAGCCTCACCGCGAAAAGCACTGCGCAACGCACCCCAGCCATACCACAGCAGAAAAGCCACGCCCGCCCAGGTGATGACCATCAGCAGCAGTGGAGACTGGCTTAGCAAGGCGCTGCCGCCAAAGATGCCGCCGCAGATCAGCAGAATATCGCTCAGCGAGCAGAGTGCCGCCGTCATCAGATGGTACTGACGTTTAACACCCTGATTCATCACAAATGCGTTTTGCGGCCCCAGCGGCAGAATCAGCGCGGCACCGAGGGCAAACCCCTGAAAGTAGAGAGATATCACAGAATTACGTCCTCATATCGTCAGATGCGAAGAAGTATAAAGAGAGGCAATGATTAGCGGAAATGGAAATAATTAATCTGCTATTAGCAAAATTAATGGGCGACGGGCGCCGCCCATTGAGCGATTACTGCGCCTGCGGCTGAGTTTCTGGCGTGGTTGCGTCCGACTGTGTGACGCGATGTAAATGCACATCCATCTGCGGATAAGGAATACCGATTCCTTTGCCATCCAGCGCACGTTTGAAGTTCTTAAGCAGATCCCAGTAAACGTCCTGCAGGTCGCCGCTGTTGCTCCAGCAACGCACCACAAAGTTCATGGAGGAAGCAGCCAGTTCGTTAAGACCGATCTGGATACCCTTATCTTTTAATACACGGCTGTCGGCTTCAACAACCTGCTGCAGTAAGGCAATGACTTCATCCACATCCGCTTCATAAGCGACGCCAATGATAAATTCATTGCGGCGAACCGGCTCACGCGAGAAGTTAACGATGTTACCGCTGATGATTTTACCGTTTGGCACCACCACAATTTTGCCATCCCCGGTCCGGAGCGTGGTGGAGAAAATCTGCACATGCAGTACGGTTCCCATCACACCGCCCAGATCAACAAACTCACCCGTACGGAACGGACGGAAGGTGACCAGCAGGACGCCTGCGGCCAGATTTGAGAGCGATCCCTGTAAGGCCAGACCAACTGCCAGACCAGCAGCACCCAGTACAGCAATCACCGAGGCAGTCTGTACTCCAATGCGTCCCAGGGCTGCGATAATGGTAAACGCGATAACGCCATAGCGCACCAGAGCAGAGAGGAAATCTGCTACCGTAGCGTCAATATGACGGGCAAGCAGTAGACGATTGACCGCGTTGGAGATAATACGGGCGATAATCATCCCGACAATAATGATGGCGATGGCAGCAACGATATTGACGGCATAGCTCAGGATCAGCGCCTGATTGCGTATAAGCCAGTTGCCTGCGTTATTGATGCCGTCGACGACGTGTAACTCTTCCATTTATTAGCCCTGTTGTTAGATTCCCATCGGGGAATGAAAAAACTGCCAGATGTAATCCGACACCCTGCTACCAAGGGTAATCAATTATCAACTGAAGCGCCAAATTGCCAGGCGTTAAACCCCGATTTTCCAAAATGATGTATAAAAAAAGGCCCTTTCGGGCCTTTTTTGTACGATAACTGAGTGTCAGTTACAGTACGTCGACAGCGTTAAGCTCTTTGAAAGCCTGCTCCAGACGCACGACCATAGAGGCCTGGGCAGAACGCAGCCAGACGCGTGGGTCGTAGTATTTTTTGTTTGGCTTGTCGTCGCCTTCCGGGTTACCCAGCTGCGACTGCAGATAGCCTTCGTTCTTTTTGTAGTACTGCAGGATGCCGTCCCAGGTTGCCCACTGGGTGTCGGTATCGATGTTCATCTTGATCACGCCGTAGCTGATAGACTCTTCGATTTCTGCAGCAGAAGAACCTGAACCGCCGTGGAAAACGAAGTCCAGCGCGTTGTGCGGCAGGCCATGTTTTTCACATACAAATTTCTGCGAATCGCGCAGAATGGTTGGGGTCAGTTTCACGTTACCTGGCTTGTAGACGCCGTGTACGTTACCGAATGAAGCCGCTATGGTGAAACGCGGGCTGATAGCATGCAGTTTTTCGTACGCGTAGTTCACATCTTCCGGCTGAGTGTAGAGTGCAGAAGCGTCCATGTGGCTGTTATCCACGCCATCTTCTTCACCACCGGTGCAGCCCAGTTCGATTTCCAGCGTCATGTCGAGTTTCGCCATGCGCGCCAGGTATTTGCTGCTGATCTCGATGTTCTCTTCCAGGGACTCTTCTGACAGGTCGATCATGTGAGAAGAGAACAGTGGTTTACCGTTTTTCTGGAAATACTCTTCACCTGCGTCCAGCAGACCGTCAATCCATGGCAGCAATTTCTTGGCACAGTGGTCAGTGTGCAGGATAACCGGCACGCCATACTGCTCAGCCATCAGGTGAACATGGTGTGCACCCGCAATAGCGCCGAAAATGGCCGCGCCCTGTGGCTTATCAGTCTTGAAGCCTTTACCTGCGATAAATGCAGCACCGCCGTTAGAGAACTGGATGATGATTGGCGCTTTAACTTTCGCAGCGGCTTCCAGTGCAGCATTGATGGAGTCGGTGCCGACGCAGTTTACGGCTGGCAGTGCGAATTTGTTCTCTTTCGCAACTTTGAAGATCTTCTGTACGTCATCACCAGTGACAACGCCGGGTTTTACGAAATCAAAAATTTTAGACATGATTGTGTCCTGTTTCGTGACCGTTGTTCCCGTTCGGGAACCTCGATTTAAACGCCCAGACGGGCAAGACTTCAGGCGATGCCGCCAGGCATCGCCCCCAAAGGATTACTGCTTCGCACGCTCTTCCAGCATAGCAACTGCAGGCAGTTTTTTGCCTTCAACGAATTCAAGGAACGCGCCGCCGCCGGTAGAGATGTAGGAAATTTTGTCTTCAATGCCGAACAGGTCGATAGCCGCTAAGGTATCGCCACCGCCAGCAACAGAGAAGGCATCGCTGTCTGCAATGGCGTTCGCCACGATCTCGGTGCCTTTACGGAAGTTAGGGAACTCAAACACGCCCACCGGGCCGTTCCACAGGATGGTTTTAGCATCCTTCAGGATGGCCGCCATCGCCTGTGCGGTTTCGTCACCAAAGTCCATAATCTCTTCGTTATCCGCCACTTCCGAAACCTTTTTCACGGTGGCTGGCGCAGTTTCAGAGAATTCTGTGCCGACGCGTGAGTCAGTCGGAACCGGGATACCGTGCTGATCGCGCAGGCCTTTGGCCGCTTCAACGAAGTCTGGCTCATAAAGTGATTTACCGACTTTGTTGTCGATAGCCACGAAGGTGTTCGCGATGCCGCCGCCCACAATCACGGTGTCCGCGATTTTGACCAGAGACTGCAGCACGTCAAATTTGGTAGAGACTTTAGAACCGCCAACGACAGCCACCAGCGGACGCTCAGGGTTGCTCATGACTTTGCCCAGCGCTTCCAGTTCCGCTGAGAGCAGCGGGCCAGCACAGGCGACAGACGCAAATTTGCCGACGCCGTGGGTTGATGCCTGCGCACGGTGCGCAGTACCAAAGGCGTCCATCACGAAAACGTCGCACAGCGCGGCATATTTTTTAGACAGCGCTTCGTCGTCTTTCTTTTCGCCTTTGTTGAAGCGAACGTTTTCCAGTACCACCAGTTCGCCAGCGCCGACTTCAACGCCATCGAGGTAATCTTTTGCCAGGGTCACATTGGTGCCACTCAGCTTCTCTTTCAGGTAGTTAACTACAGGCAGCAGCGAGAACTCTTCGTTGTACTCACCTTCGGTCGGACGACCCAGGTGGGAGGTAACCATTACTTTCGCGCCCTGTTTCAACGCCGCTTCAATGGTTGGCAGAGAAGCACGGATACGTGCATCAGACGTCACTTTACCTTCTTTAACTGGTACGTTCAGATCGGCACGGATCAGAACGCGTTTGCCAGCCAGATCCAGATCGGTCATCTTAATTACAGACATGGTGAACCCTCTCGTTGATTCTCATAAGTTTTGCCAGACGCAAACCGCGTCTTACCTGAAACCGCTTGCGGCCATCGCTAACGTCGTATCAAGCATTCGGTTAGCAAAGCCCCATTCGTTGTCACACCAGACCAGGGTCTTGATAAGGTGTTGACCGCTGACCCGCGTTTGTGTTCCATCCACAATGGCACTGTGCGGATCATGGTTAAAATCTACTGAGACTAACGGTAATTCCGTATAGTCAACTATACCACGAAATGCCCCTTCTGCCGCGCTTCGCAACAGGGTATTAACATCACACGCTGTCACCGCGTTATGCACAGAAACGCTGAGATCAATGGCCGTCACGTTAATCGTCGGGACGCGAACGGCTATCGCCTCAAAGCGATCGTTGAATTTCGGAAAAATACGGGTAATGCCGGCCGCCAGACGCGTATCTACCGGGATGATCGACTGACTGGCTGCGCGTGTGCGGCGCAGATCGCTGTGATAGGCGTCGATCACCTGCTGATCATGCATCGCCGAGTGGATCGTCGTGACGGTGCCGGATTCGATTCCAAACGCATCATCCAGCAGCTTAATCACCGGAATAATGCAGTTCGTCGTACAGGAGGCATTGGAAACGATGCGGTCGCTGGCGGTCAGTGCCTGCTGGTTAACGCCATACACCACTGTGGCGTCGAGATCGTTGCCGCCGGGATGAGAGAAAAGCACTTTTTTAGCGCCAGCCTGCAGATGTGCTTCGCCATCAGCCCGGGAACCATAGACGCCGGTGCAGTCCAGCACCACATCCACGTCGAGTTCACGCCAGGGCAAATCGGCAATGTCTGCACGGTGCAAAATACGCAGGGTATCCCCCCCCACCCACATCACATCGCGCTCCTGACGGACATCGAAAGCAAAACGGCCATGGCTGGTGTCGTATTTCAGCAGATGCGCCATACCAGTGGCTTCTGCCAGCTCGTTAATAGCGACCACAGTAATCTCTGCACGCCGGCCCGTTTCATAGAGCGCGCGCAGGACGTTGCGTCCAATCCGGCCAAAACCATTTATCGCTACCCGTACCGTCATTTCTCTCCTGCCACGTCAGACTGAAAAAAACGTGCCGTTAGCCTGAGCGTTTCACTGCATTTTGTACAGGAGATTCTTACCCGGCATTGTCCGAAATCAGCGCGGTATGCACAGCGACTGAAACGGTTCAGCTACAATAATAGAAGGAAGGAATAACAGGAATGACTGTGATCAATCTGACTGCTTAAATTTGGATCTACGTCACAAATTCGGGCCATAGTCAGTTATTACTGGAGGAATAATATATACAGGGACGAAAATTTCGCCCCTGTTCTTTTACTGCCAGACGGGAACAGACCCGTCTGGCCGGTTTTTTACGCCAGCAGCGCTTTCGCTTTCGCGACCACGTTGTCGACGGTGAAGCCAAACAGTTCAAACAGCTGATCCGCAGGTGCAGATTCGCCGAAGCTGGTCATACCCACGATAGTGCCGTTCAGGCCGGTGTATTTGAACCAGTAATCCGCGATGCCCGCTTCGATAGCGACACGCGCGCTGACCGCTTTCGGCAGTACAGATTCGCGGTACTCATCGCTCTGCTTGTCGAAAGCATCCGTTGACGGCATAGAGACCACGCGCACTTTGCGGCCTTTGCTGGTAAGTTTGTCCCAGGCACCGACAGCCAGTTCAACTTCTGAACCGGTGGCGATCAGGATCAGCTCAGGGGTGTCGTCGCAATCTTTCAGCACATAACCGCCACGTGCCACGTTAGCCAGCTGTACAGCGTCACGTTCCTGCTGTGCAAGGTTCTGACGAGAGAAGATCAGTGCCGTCGGGCCATCTTTACGTTCGATGGCATATTTCCACGCCACGGCAGATTCAACCTGGTCACAGGGACGCCACAGGCTCATATTTGGCGTGGTACGCAGGCTCGCCATCTGTTCAACCGGCTGGTGCGTCGGGCCATCTTCGCCCAGACCGATAGAGTCGTGGGTGTAGACCATGATCTGACGGATCTTCATCAGTGCCGCCATACGCGCTGCATTACGCGCATATTCAACGAACATCAGGAAGGTGGCGGTGTACGGCAGGAAGCCGCCATGCAGCGCCAGGCCGTTAGCGATAGCGGTCATACCGAACTCGCGCACGCCGTAATGGATGTAGTTACCCGCTGCATCTTCGTTGATTGGCTTAGAGCCAGACCAGATAGTCAGGTTGCTCGGTGCCAGGTCGGCTGAGCCGCCCAGGTATTCCGGCAGAATTTTACCAAAGGCTTCGATAGCGTTCTGTGAGGCTTTACGGCTGGCGATCTTCGCCGGGTTCGCCTGCAGCTGCTCAACGAACTTCTGCGACTCTTCCTGCCAGTTAGCGGGCAGTTCGTTGCTGACGCGACGTTTGAACTCGGCAGCCAGTTCAGGATGTGCCTGCGCATACGCAGCGAATTTCTCATCCCATGCAGACTCTTTTGCCTGGCCCGCTTCTTTCGCGTCCCACTCTGCGTAAATGTCAGAAGGAATAACGAAAGGTGCGTGGTTCCAGCCCAACTGTTTGCGGGTCAGTGCCACTTCATCATCACCCAGCGGTGCGCCGTGTGAATCATGCGTGCCCGCTTTGTTCGGTGAACCAAAGCCGATAACGGTTTTGCACATCAGCAGTGAAGGCTTGTCACTGACGCTTTTCGCTTCGTCGATCGCTTTAGCAATCGCATCCGCATCGTGACCATCAACGCCGCGCACCACGTGCCAGCCGTACGCTTCAAAGCGCTTCGCGGTGTCATCGGTGAACCAGCCATCAATGTGGCCGTCGATGGAGATGCCATTGTCATCATAAAACGCAACCAGTTTGCCCAGCTTCAGCGTACCGGCCAGTGAGCAGACTTCGTGCGAAATGCCTTCCATCATGCAGCCATCACCCATGAAGACATATGTGTTGTGGTCTACGATGTCATGACCCGGACGGTTGAACTGTGCGGCCAGCGTGCGTTCTGCAATGGCGAAGCCAACTGCGTTCGCGATGCCCTGCCCCAGCGGACCTGTGGTGGTTTCAACGCCCACGGTGTAGCCATATTCCGGGTGACCTGGAGTTTTTGAGTGCAGCTGGCGGAAGTTTTCCAGTTCGCTCAGTGGCAGATCGTAGCCGGTCAGGTGCAGCAGGCTGTAGATCAGCATGGAGCCGTGACCGTTAGAGAGCACGAAACGGTCGCGATCAGCCCACAGCGGGTTGGTTGGATTGTGGTTCAGGTAGCCGCGCCAGAGTACTTCAGCGATGTCCGCCATGCCCATTGGGGCACCCGGATGTCCCGATTTCGCTTTCTGTACTGCATCCATACTTAACGCACGAATGGCGTTGGCAAGCTCTTTACGAGAGGGCATTTTCTACTCCAGGTCGGATTAATGCTTCGCACCTTAACTTATTGTTATTAATGAGTTAGTGGGCAAAACAAGGAAAAAGTTGCTCAACAATGTACATGAAAATCGGGTCAAAAGTACATGTTGTAAAACGCTAAATGTAACCGCTTCGTATGGCTTTTCCGGCCAACTCTGCTAGCAAAGTGCAGACTGGCACGCTATAACCAAATCGTTTATTCACCTGACTGAGTTTCAGGTGTTTGTTTTTCTTACCTTGTTATGAATGGGATAGAGCATGAGAATCCAGAAAACGGTGTTAGCGCTTGGGCTGGCAACGCTGCTCAGCGGCTGTCAGGGTTTAGACAATAATGGACTGATGCAGTCGGGCGCGCAGGCGTTTCAGGCGTACACCCTGAGCGACGATCAGGTTAAGCAGCTGAGCGATAAATCCTGTGAGCAGATGGACAAAGATAATCAGGTTGCGCCTGCTAACAGTGAGTATCAGCAGCGCCTGAACAAGATCGCAGCCGCGCTGGGCGACAACATCAATGGCGTGCCGGCTAACTACAAGGTTTATCAGACAAAAGATGTCAACGCCTGGGCGATGGCGAACGGCTGTATCCGCGTTTACAGCGGCCTGATGGATATGATGACCGACAATGAAGTGGAAGGCGTCCTGGGCCATGAGATGGGTCACGTGGCGTTAGGTCATACGCGCAAGGCAATGCAGCTGGCATATGCCACGACCGCAGCCCGCACGGCAGCAGCCTCGGTGGGCGGCGTGATCGGTTCACTGTCGCAGTCGCAGCTGGGTGAAATGGGTGAAAAACTGGTTAATGCGCAGTTCTCCCAGACGCAGGAATCGCAGGCGGATGACTACTCCTACGATTTGATGAAGAAGCGCAATATCAATCCGGAAGGTCTGGTGACCAGCTTCGAGAAACTGGCGAAACTGGAACAGGGACGTCAGAGCTCAATGTTTGACTCGCACCCTGCTTCTGAAGCACGCGCCGAGCACATCCGTGAGCGCATTGCTGCTGACGCGAAGTAATACAGACGTCAGGCGCATGCGCGGTGCATGCGCCTGCAGAGCGTGTCACGTCCGTATCTCTGACCTAACGTCTGAAGATCTGATCCACCATCGAACCTAAATCGAGTTTGTTCTCGTGCAGCGATGCTTCATCCATGTGCCCCTGAGGTGACATCTTATCGATCAGCTGCGGCAGGATAACTGCCAGCGTGCCCGCTGCGCCCTTCACGTCGGTTCCCAGCTTATCCGCCAGTGACTGCAGTTCCGCCTCACCAAACGCCGAGTGGATGTCGCTGTGTTCTACCGGCTGATTTGTCCCTGTGCCGATCCATGAACCAAACACCTCACCCAGCCCGCCCTGCTGGAATTTTTGCAGCAGCACTTCGATGCCACCCTGCTCCTGTACCCAGTGCCAGACCGCCTGCAGCTGTCCAGGCAGATGTCCGTCACTCTGGTTGCCTTGCAGCGCTCCCGCCAGTTCATCCAGAAAGCCCATAATTGCCTCCACATTGAGAATTGATATCAGTCAGTTTAGTTGCTGATGCGTAGTTACGCCTGAGGCGCGTGCGGTGTCACAAGGGGAAAGAATCTGGAGGGCAAAAGCGGATGGAAATCGTTACTGGCACTACGCCGCTTCAGGTGGCGGCGCAAAGCCTGCCGGATTGACCCGGCAGGCTGAGGTCGGGATTAGCCTTTGTTCACGGCCTGAACATGCAGCATATCCAGTACCAGCGTCGCCGCCGCCAGTGCTGTCAGATCAGCGTGATCGTAACCCGGTGCCACTTCCACCAGATCCATGCCGACAATGTTCATGCCCTGCAGACCACGAATCAGCTTGGTCGCTTTATCGGTGGTCAGGCCGCCTATGACCGGTGTGCCGGTGCCAGGCGCATGGGCCGGGTCCAGACAGTCGATATCGAAGGTCAGGTAAACCGGCAGATCGCCAACGGTGCGTTTTACTTCGGCGAGGATATCGTCAACGCTGCGGTCATTGACCTGCGCCGCATCCAGCACGTTGAAGCCCAGGCTCCTGTCGAACTCGGTACGGATACCGATCTGCACCGAGTGCTGTGGATCGATCAGACCCTCTTTCGGCGCGGTAAAGAACATGGTGCCGTGGTCAAAGGTCGGGCCGTTGGAGTAGGTGTCAGTATGGGCATCAAAGTGCACCAGCGCCATCTTGCCGAAATGTTTTGCATGAGCGCGCAGCAGGGGCAGCGTGACGTAGTGGTCACCGCCAAAGGTCATCATGCGCTTGCCGTTGGCCAGCAGTTTTTCAGCATGGGCCTGTAACTTGTCAGAGAGGTCCTGCGAATCGCCGAAGGCGTAAACCAGATCGCCACAGTCGACGACGTTCAGGCGCTGACGCAGGTCGAAATCCCACGGCCAGCGGCAGCCTTCCCAGGCCAGATTAGTAGAGATCTGACGGATTGCGCCCGGCCCCAGGCGGCTGCCCGGACGACCGGAAGTGGCGGCATCAAACGGCACGCCGGTGATAACCCACTCGGCGTCGCTGTCGTAAGGCTGGAAATTCAGCGGAAAACGCATGAAGCCAAAGGCGTTAGAAACCAGGGAGTTGTCGTACTGATTGCCAAGCGTGTTATACATAATTGCTCTCTCTATATGCGTTAGTCGGGCCAGGCCCGCAAGCCATTAAGGTTGAGATGAAAAAAAATCCCCTCCGCGTCGTTAGGCCCGACGAGGAAGGGATTGAGTGGTTCAGATTATCGACATAGTTAACGGCAACTGCAATATGCGATTGCGGGCTGCCGGGGCCGATTACTCATCTTCTAAATAGGTATATCCGTAGAGGCCGCTCTCAAACTCTTCCAGGAACTGCCCGCGCAGCTCGTCGTCGAGATCGGACGCCTGCACCTGATTGCGGAACAGCGCCATCAGCTCGTTAGGGTCAAGCTGCACGTAACGCAGCATGTCAGCCACGGTGTCACCTTCATCCGAAAGCTGCACTTCCACTTCGCCATTTTCGCGTGCGTAAACATCCACCGCTTCGGTGTCACCGAACAGATTGTGCATGTTGCCCAGGATTTCCTGATAAGCCCCAACCATAAAGAAGCCTAACATCGGCGGGTTATCAACGTCATATTGCGGCATCGGCATGGTGGTCGCGATACCGTCGCCATCGACGTAGTGATCGATGGTGCCATCAGAGTCACAGGTGATGTCGAGCAGCACGGCACGACGCTCTGGCTTCTTGTTCAGCCCTTCCAGCGGCAGAACCGGGAACAGCTGATCGATACCCCACGCATCCGGCATAGACTGGAACAGCGAGAAGTTAACATAGATCTTATCCGCCATCCGCTCCTGCAGTTCATCGATGATCGGACGGTGCGCACGGTTGCTGGGATCCAGATGCTGCTGAATGTAATGGCAGATGCTCAGATAGAGCTGCTCAGCCCATGAACGCTGTTTGAGATTGTAAGTACCGGACGCGTAGCCGGTGTGGATATCAGACAAATCCATCTGGCTGTCATGCAGCCATTCACGCAGCGAACGACGGGTGTCCGGCTCGTGCATCTCCTGCCAGGTTTCCCACATGCTGAGGATCGGGCGCGGCGCATCCGCATCCGGCGTTTCGGGTTCGCTGAACTCGTTACGCTCCACACCGATGATGTTGGAAACCAGCACCGTGTGATGCGCAGTCACGGCACGACCCGACTCGGTGATCACCGTCGGATGGTCCAGATCGTGCTCATCACAGGCCGCACCAATCGCCCAGATCACATTGTTGGCGTACTCATTCAGGCCATAGTTGACCGAGCAGTCAGACTGCGATCGTGTGCCTTCGTAATCGACGCCCAGACCGCCGCCGACGTCGAAACATTTGATGTTGACGCCCAGCTTCGCCAGTTCGACGTAGAAGCGCGCCGACTCGCGCACACCGGTGGCGATGTCGCGAATGTTGGACATCTGCGAACCCAGATGGAAGTGCAGCAGCTGCAGGCTGTCGATGCGACCCGCTTCGCGCATGATCTCAACCAGCTTCAGCACCTGCGTCGCGGACAGGCCAAACTTCGACTTTTCGCCGCCGCTCGACTGCCATTTACCGGAGCCCTGCGAAGCCAGACGTGCACGGATACCGAGACGCGGCACCACATTCAGACGTTCTGCTTCTTCCAGTACCAGCCGTACTTCTGTCATCTTCTCCAGCACCAGATAGACCTTGTGGCCCATCTTCTCGCCGATCAGCGCCAGACGAATATATTCGCGGTCTTTATAGCCGTTACAGACGATCACTGAACGGGTCTGACCGGCGTGCGCCAGCACCGCCATCAGCTCTGCTTTCGAACCTGCTTCCAGTCCCAGCGGTTCCCCAGAGTGAATCAGCGATTCGATGACGCGTTTGTGCTGGTTAACTTTGATCGGGTAAACCAGGAAGTAGTCGCCTTTGTAACCGTAAGATTCGCGCGCACGCTTAAAGGCGGCGTTAATCGAACGCAGACGATGCTGCAGGATCTGCGGGAAGCAGAACAAGGCGGGCAGACGCTGGCCCTGTGCTTCGCGCTCTTTCACCAGGCGGGCTAAATCAACGCGCACATCCGGACGATCCGGATCGGGGCAGACACTGATGTGGCCCAGTTCGTTAACGTCGTAATAGTTGTTGCCCCACCAGGCGATGTTGTACGTACGCAACATTTTGCTCGCATCCTGATCGTTCATTGCAACCTCCTGCATGGAGCGGAGTGTACCCTGTTCGCCAGCTGACGAACCTTTGATATTCTTCATGTCGTCAGACATCGCGAACCTCAATTTTTCGTTGAAAGATAGAACTGTTAACCGGCTTTATGGCCGCTAATCTGAAAATCTGTTGCCACATTAAATGCACTGTCCTGTTCACCTGACATTGCCGTCAGCGTGATTCACGCATGAGAGTTAAGTGTAAAACACCCTGGCCATCTCCGTTGAAACAGAGAACATTTAACCGATCACTATTGACCATGGATAATCTGCGTCGTTCCGCTGCGCGGGTGCAGAGAAGAGACGAAACCGATCGGGCAGAGATAGAGATTAGTCGGCGCCTGTGTCGGTAAAATTACCGCATCGCACAGAGTGCCGGCAGAAAAGAGTAACAGATGGGAAGCAGGAGAGAGCCAGCGCCACGCCGCAGCGCAGAGAACCGGAAAAAGAAAAAGCGTGGTTCATTACTTGTATCACCTCCACATATGCCAGGGCACATGGAAAACAACCTGGGTGAAAGCCAGATCAGAGTCCGACAGGCGCGACGCAGATAGTGGCGTCATTCTTGCTGCTGCTCCTGGAGCAGCGGCGTTTTATACAGTTTACAGTCCTAAAATGCAAAAAGATTATCCGGGAATTGCGTGAAGTGTCAGCAAATTATGTCGATAACGATAACAGGTTAAATGCTGAAACAGAAAAAGGGCTGGTAATTGGTTTCCCCTCTATCCTAAAATAGCCGTCCAGATGGTTTTCCATCTAAACAGGTTACTATCCAGGCGGTGTTGGCCCGCTGTGCTGACACAACCTCACTGCTCGCGGCTTTGCCTGAAGGGGCGTCAGGTCAGACAACCTCACTGGCGCTATGCAGTCGTACTCAAACCATATTTAAGGTAAAGAACAGAATGGCTAAACACCTTTTTACGTCCGAGTCCGTATCAGAAGGACATCCCGATAAAATCGCCGACCAGATCTCCGATGCTGTGCTGGATGCGATCCTTGAACAGGATCCGAAAGCGCGCGTGGCCTGCGAAACTTACGTTAAAACCGGTATGGTGCTGGTTGGCGGTGAAATCACCACCAGCGCCTGGGTTGATATCGAAGAGATCACCCGTAAGACCGTACGTGAAATCGGCTATGTTCATTCCGATATGGGCTTTGATGCCAACTCCTGCGCCGTGTTAAGCGCGATTGGTAAACAGTCTCAGGATATCAACCAGGGCGTTGACCGCACCGATCCGCTGGAACAGGGCGCGGGCGATCAGGGCCTGATGTTCGGCTACGCTACTAACGAAACAGACGTACTGATGCCTGCGCCGGTGACCTATGCGCACCGTCTGGTACAGCGTCAGGCTGAAGTGCGTAAAAACGGCACGCTGCCGTGGCTGCGTCCGGATGCCAAGAGTCAGGTCACTTTCCAGTATGACGATGGCAAAATCGTCGGCATTGATGCCGTCGTGCTCTCTACCCAGCATGCGGAATCCATCAGCCAGAACGATCTGCAGGAAGCGGTGATGGAAGAGATCATCAAGCCGGTTCTGCCAGCAGAATGGCTGAGCGCCTCAACCAAATATCACATCAACCCAACCGGTCGCTTTGTGATCGGCGGCCCGATGGGCGATTGCGGTCTGACCGGTCGTAAAATCATCGTGGACACCTACGGCGGCATGGCGCGTCACGGTGGCGGTGCGTTCTCGGGTAAAGATCCATCAAAAGTTGATCGCTCTGCAGCCTATGCAGCGCGTTACGTGGCGAAAAACATTGTGGCGGCGGGTCTGGCTGACCGTTGTGAAATCCAGGTTTCCTATGCAATCGGCGTGGCTGAACCGACATCCATCATGGTGGAAACTTTCGGCACTGAGAAAATCTCTACCGAACAGTTGACGCTGCTGGTACGCGAGTTCTTCGACCTGCGTCCATACGGTCTGATTCAGATGCTTGATCTGCTGCACCCAATCTATAAAGAGACCGCGGCTTACGGTCACTTTGGTCGCGAACATTTCCCATGGGAAAAAACCGACAAAGCGGCTCTGCTGCGTGAAGCAGCTGGCCTGTAAGTTCAGCGACGGCTGATGAAAACCCTGCCCCTGCGGCGGGGTTTTTTATCGCCTTTTCTGCCCCACTGCTGACCAGAGAATGCTTTCTTACGCCTGCAGGCTGAATGCTCTATCCGTACAGTAACTGGCAACCGTCAGACGTTAAAAAAACAAATCTGCCCGGCATCTCTTTCACTCTTCAGCAAAATTTTCATTCTCAGCTACACTTCCTTTCGCTTTTTCTGACGACAAAATGTTAACGATTACAAATTGAAATGCTTTGTTTTTCTGATATTTAGGAATTAACGCACGTAGTTATTATGCTGAAAATGCGTTATTTTCAGCGTCGTCTGATAGCCACTAAATAGAGCATTGTCAGAAACTTAATGAGTGCTATACCTCACTGGTTAATTAATCTTTCCGGGAAAAATATGCTGAATTTCAGGGTTTCAGCGTGTGTAAGCGATTACACTGATGTGATCAGCCTCACTTTTTTCTCGCAAAAGGTTTTTTAACATTGATAAAAACAATGATGGATAAACCTGGAGGCTTCCATGCCTGGCAATACACACAAAAGCAGAACTTCAAATAAGGCAATGACCTTATTTGTCTGCTTTCTGGCGGCCCTTGCGGGACTGCTGTTCGGTCTGGATATCGGCGTTATCGCCGGTGCCCTGCCATTTATCGCAAAGGACTTTAATGTTACCCCCCATCAGCAGGAGTGGATCGTCAGTTCCATGATGTTTGGTGCGGCGGTCGGTGCTATCGGCAGCGGCTGGATGTCATCCCGCCTGGGCCGTAAAAAAAGCCTGATGGCCGGTGCGATCCTGTTCGTTATCGGTTCCCTCTGGTCGGCGATGTCGCCAAACCCGGAAATGCTGATCAGCGCCCGCGTTCTGCTGGGCCTGGCTGTCGGTATTGCCTCTTATACCGCCCCGCTTTATCTTTCTGAGATCGCGCCGGAAAAAATTCGCGGCAGTATGATTTCGCTTTACCAGCTGATGATCACCATCGGTATTCTGGGTGCTTACCTTTCCGATACCGCCTTCAGCTTTACCGGCAACTGGCGCTGGATGCTGGGCATCATCACTATTCCGGCTCTGCTGTTGCTGATCGGCGTTTTCTTCCTGCCAAACAGCCCACGCTGGCTGGCGGCGCGAGGCAACTTCCGTGATGCACAACGCGTGCTGGATCGTCTGCGTGACACCAGTGAGCAGGCAAAACGTGAACTGGAAGAGATTCGTGAAAGCCTGAAGATCAAACAGTCTGGCTGGGGTCTGTTCACCAGCAGCAGCCATTTCCGTCGTGCGGTCTATCTGGGCATCCTGTTGCAGGTCATGCAGCAGTTTACCGGCATGAACGTCATCATGTATTACGCGCCGAAAATCTTTGAAATCGCGGGCTTCACTAACACCACCCAGCAGATGTGGGGCACGGTGATTGTAGGTCTGGTCAACGTACTGGCCACCTTCATCGCCATTGGCCTGGTGGATCGCTGGGGCCGTAAACCTACGCTGATTCTGGGCTTTATGGTGATGGCAGCCGGTATGGGCGTGCTGGGTACGATGCTGCACTTTGGCATTCACTCCGCGGGCGCGCAGTACTTCGCGGTCGGTATGCTGCTGATGTTTATCGTTGGTTTTGCAATGTCAGCCGGTCCGTTGATCTGGGTGCTCTGTTCCGAAATTCAGCCGCTAAAAGGCCGCGATTTCGGTATCACGGTTTCCACGACCACCAACTGGATCGCAAACATGATCGTGGGCGCCACCTTCCTGACGATGCTGAATACGCTGGGCAACGCAAACACCTTCTGGGTCTACGCACTGCTTAACCTGTTCTTCATTCTGCTGACGCTGATGCTGATTCCTGAGACCAAAAACGTCTCGCTGGAACACATCGAACGTAACCTGATGGCAGGTAAGAAACTGCGCGACATCGGTTCACGTGACTAATATTACCCGATAAAAAATGCGGTAAAAAAACGGCGGGGTTTCTCTGGAAACCCCGCCGTTTTTATGTGTTCAATGCATGATTAAAGCGTGTTAATTCGGCCTGCCGGCAATGGCTGCCGTATGCAGCAGAGTGCCAGCGCCATAATGAAAATAGTCGCTGTCTGATTATACGGCAGTACCGAATCGGTCAATCCGCAGATAAACAGTGCCAGCATCGGCAGCGTCACGCCGCGCAGATTGCACTTCTTCAGCACGCCGCTAAGCACAGCCAGATAGAGCAGCGCCAGCGACAGCGCGCCCAGCCAGCCCTGCAGCGTCGTCACTTCCAGAAACTCATTGTGCATGTTGTATTTAACGTTGGTGTAGCCTTCAACATTAAGCGGATAGTGCGCCATGATGAACTGACGCGCCTCGGTAGTGCGCGCATCCGGCGTGGCAAAACCGCCATGATGCTCAATAAAGTTAACTGCCCCGCCCCAGATAGCCACACGCGCACCCAGCGAGGTCGAGCTGTTTGATCCGTAGTTCTCAATGTCCTGCATCCCTTCTGCCCAGCGGTTACTGGTCATCAGGATCAGCACCGCCAGCACGCCCACCAGCAATGCGCTGATTCGCCAGTTGGTCAGCAGCGACAGCCGCCAGGTCTGCAACAGGAACAGCAGCCCCACGGCAATCAGCGCAATCAGCGTTACGCGGGTGCCGCACAGGCAGAGCAAGGCAAAAGTCACAGCCAGCACAGCGATATCGGCAATCTTCCAGTATGCGTGCGTCTCGTAACGACTCAGCCACAGCCAGGCGCAGTAGATAAACAGAATCATGTAGGAGGACATCGAGGCCGCTTCGGTGGTGAGCTTGATGCGGATATTCTCGGTATAAAGATGCTCATGAATACCAAAGCCCAGCGTAATCAGCAGACCGACCAGAATTAACACTTTTCCAATGCGCAGCGTGGTTGCAGAGACCCGGTTGCCATAAATCGCCAGACTGAGCAGCACAAAGGCTCCCAGCAACAGCCGCTTCGCCCCCAGCAGATAGTTGCCGATATTGGTGATGGCATCGTTTGAAGGTGCGGTCTCAAGCCCCTTTGTGTGTATCGCCCAGAACAGACGGATCAGAGCAAAGAAAATCAGCACAGCAAACAGGACGACATAAAAACCGTTCTCTTTAAACGCCACTCGCCTGCGCACCAGGCCATACAACACAGACGCGACGGAGAGGTAAGAGACCAGATAAAATATTTTTTGCGGCAGGCCGGAAACAAACATATTCAGTGACAACGCCAGACAGAGCGCAATAACTGAAGCATTAACCATTAACGTTAATCCATTACGACTGCTTTTATTCGTCATGCTTAACCTCAGTCAGACGGTTAAACGCACTCATCAGGTGCTTCATATAATTTTCCTCATAAAAACCGGTGATGCTCGCTTTAATAGCCTGATGATCGGGAAAGTGGAAATCCCGGCTCATCGCGTTGAGAATAGCGGACAGCGCCATGCTGTCATTAGTGGGGTAGAGCTGACCATTGAGACCGTTTTGAATAATCTCTGACGGGCCGCTGATGCAGTCGGATGAGACGCAGTAGACACCCCGTGACATCGCCTCCAGCAGGATCAGCGGGAAGCCTTCAAAGTTCGAGGTCATGATCAGACAGGTAACCTGCCTGATATGGCGGATAACATACTCCCAGGCATTCTCCTGCCAGCCATGCCAGGTGATGCGATCCAGAATGCCGAGTTGCGCCACGTAGTGCTGACACTGCATCAGATCTTCTCCGTCACCCACAATCTCCAGCGTCCATGGCGCATCCAGATGCTTTAACGCATCAAACAGATCTTTAAGCTGTTTCTGCCGCTGAAAATGGACGCGACCGATATAGAGAAACTTCAGCCCCTGCGGCCTGCCGATAACCACGTCATTACGCCGGATCGGGTTATAGATGACGTCAACGTCAGTGGCGGATGCGCCCAACTCCACCAGTTGCTCTTTGATCTGCTTACTGATAGCAAAATGGTGATCGGCCCGCAGCAGATAGTGGGGACGATAGCGCTCCCGCGGTGGCAGGTGCATCCAGCTCGACAACACGATTTTGCGTCCTGAGAGCGTAATGGCCCGGCGCGTCATCAGACAGGGAATGGTATTGAGGGTCAGGACATGGTCGGGCTGATAGCGACGAAAAAAGGCGGCCATTCTCAGCGTATGAATAAGATTTTTTATTTTCTTATTCCGCAGCGTGCAGACGCTCTCTGATAAAACGGCGTTGGCAGTCCAGGCACGGGAGAGGCTCTCCTCTCCGCTGTTGATAATAAACAGCCCCGCTTCCGTTCCGGGTTCCGCATTCAGGGCGGTAATCAGCTGGCAGGTCACATTCTCCATACCGCCGCGGCCAGCCATGAGATCGGTAACCAGCACAATACGCTGTTTCCTGATGTTATTATTTTTCATTGCGTTGTCCGTACACTGTGCCTTCCGCTTCTGATCCATTCACTCTGCAGTGAACATTATCAACAGGATATTCTAAAAAAGACCGTAACAATATTTAATCCAGAATTTTAACTCATCGCAGGGGCTCGCCGTGCCACACGACCGCGCTGGATCGTATGGATTGAAACTGGCGGATGAGTATAGTCGCTGCGCTGTCGTTTTTGCGGGTAACATTGAGTTCCAGGGCGACGGCGATTATTCTGAGCGCCATGAAAACACCTCGTCTTCCCATTGCCCTGCAGCAGGCCGTGATGCGCTCACTGCGCAAATCACTTGAGCGTGCAAATCAGGCCCTGAAAACCCATTATCCGGAACCGAAGTTGCTCTACCAGCAACGCGGTACGGCGGCGGGCACTGCCTGGCTTAACGCCTGGGAGATCCGCATCAATCCGGTGCTGCTGCTGGAAAACCAGCAGGCGTTTATCGATGAAGTGGTGCCGCATGAGCTGGCGCATCTGCTGGTGTGGAAACAGTTTGGCCGCGTCGCACCGCACGGCAAAGAGTGGAAGTGGATGATGGAGCAGGTGCTGGGGGTGCCGGCACGCCGCACCCATCAGTTTGAAATCGCCTCCGTGCGCAGTAACACCTTTGCTTACCGCTGTCAGTGCCAGCAGCATCAGCTGACGGTTCGCCGCCACAATCGTGTTCTGCGCAAAGAGAGTGAATATCGCTGCGTGCACTGTGGCAGCCTGCTGGTCGCAGGCGAGTTTGTCGCTTCCTGAGAACAATCCCCATTCCGCCCTATTCCGCATTCTGTTAACCTGCCGCCCTTTTTCGTACCAGGAAGAAATCCGGAATATGTCTCGCATACTAAGTCTGGCGGTGGCGCTGCTGTTTGCACCTGCCGCTGACGCCCTTAATCTGAATAACTATCATCAAAATAACTTCCAGCAGGCCAAAACCTTTGCGGCGGCGATTAACGCCGATGCACCGGGTTCATTCTACTGTGGCTGTAAGATTCAGTGGCAGGGCAAGAAGGGCATTCCCGATCTCAACAGCTGTGGCTATCAGGTGCGCAAGAACGCCAATCGCGCCGGGCGCATTGAGTGGGAACATGTGATGCCGGCCTGGGAGTTTGGTCATCAGCGCCAGTGCTGGCAGGACGGTGGCCGCAAAAACTGCAGCAAGGACCCCGACTATCGCCGCATCGAAACTGATTTGCATAACCTTCAGCCCGCAGTGGGTGAAGTGAATGGCGACCGTGGTAACTTCGCCTACAGTCAATGGAACGGCAGCGAGAAGCAGTACGGCCAGTGTGAGATGAAGATCGATTTCAAACTTAAACAGGCGGAGCCACCCGCGCGGGCGCGCGGTGCCATTGCCCGTACCTACTTTTACATGCGCGACCAGTATCATCTGCGCATTTCGCGCCAGCAGACGCAGCTGTTTACCGCCTGGGACAAGCTCTATCCTGTCACAAAATGGGAGTGCGAACGCGACCAGCGCATTGCAAAGGTTCAGGGCAATCACAATCCTTATGTGCAGCAGGCTTGCCAGCGCTAAAACCCCTGCCCTACACTAGCTTTTTTTCCCATGACGCCGCTGCAGCGCGGCGTCCGGTTTCAGGAACCTTATGCGCATACCTCGCATCTATCACGCCGAAGCCTTAGACATCGGCAGTGAAATTACCCTGGATGAAGATGCATCCAATCATGTGGGCCGGGTACTCCGGATGACGGCAGGTCAGCGTCTGGAACTCTTTGATGGCACTAATCTGACTTTTGCAGCAGAGATCACGCATGTTGATAAAAAGCGTGTAAAAGTATCGGTCACAGAGAGCCAGCCGGACGATCGTGAGTCACCATTGCATCTGCATTTAGGTCAGGTGATGTCACGCGGTGAAAAAATGGAATTCACTATCCAGAAATCGATCGAACTGGGCGTGAATGTCATTACACCTTTGTTTTCCGAGCGCTGTGGCGTAAAGCTTGATGCTGAACGTCTGGCGAAGAAGATCCAGCAGTGGCAGAAAATTGCTATTGCCGCCTGCGAGCAGTGCGGCCGTAATCGCGTGCCGGAGATTCGTGAAGCGATGACGCTGGAAGCCTGGTGTGCAGAGACTGACAGCGGTCTGAAGCTCAACCTGCATCCGCGCGCCAGCCACAGCATCAACACGCTGCCACAGCCTGTTGAGCGGGTACGACTGCTGATTGGTCCTGAAGGCGGTTTGTCTGCGGACGAGATTGCGATGACGGCGCAGCACGATTTTACTGACATTCTGCTTGGCCCACGGGTATTGCGAACCGAAACCACTGCGCTGACGGCCATTACGGCACTTCAGGTGAGGTTTGGCGACCTGGGTTAAGCGATACTTTCAACGGAAAGAGCGCAGGCATGATGTCCTGACCGATCGGCCCACTGCAGACCGAATCAGACGAGGCGGTAAATGCCGCCTCACCGAGGAGATAATAATGATTAAACTTGGCATCGTGATGGACCCTATTTCGTCCATCAATATTAAAAAAGATTCCAGCTTCGCTATGCTGCTGGAAGCACAGCGCCGTGGTTACGAAATTCACTACATGGAGATGCACGATCTCTCCATGCGCGGTGGCGTGGCGTCTGCCCGCACTCGTCTGCTGACCGTCGAGCAGAACCCTGACAACTGGTATCAGTTCGGCAGCGAGCAGGTGATCCCGCTGGCTGACCTGAACGTGGTGCTGATGCGCAAAGATCCGCCATTCGACACCGAGTTCATCTATGCGACCTACATTCTGGAGCGCGCAGAAGAGCTGGGCACGCTGATCGTGAACAAACCACAGAGCCTGCGTGACTGCAACGAAAAGCTCTACACCGCCTGGTTTGCCGAGTTTACGCCTGACACCCTGGTGACCCGCAGCAAAGCGCAGCTGCGTGACTTCTGGCAGGAGCATGGCGACATCATTATGAAGCCGCTGGATGGCATGGGTGGCGCGTCTATCTTCCGCGTGAAGAAAGACGATCCTAACTTTGGTGTGATTACCGAAACCCTGACCGAGCATGAGAGCCGTTTCTGCATGGCGCAGAACTACATTGCGGCGATCAAAGAGGGCGACAAACGCGTGCTGGTTGTGGATGGCGAACCGGTGCCTTACTGCCTGGCACGTATCCCGCAGGGCGGTGAAACGCGTGGCAACCTCGCCGCCGGTGGTCGCGGTGAAGCGCGTCCGCTGAGCGAAAGCGACTGGGAAATTGCGCGCCGTGTTGGCCCGACACTGAAAGCAAAAGGACTGATTTTTGTCGGTCTCGACATCATCGGTGATAAACTGACTGAAGTTAACGTGACCAGCCCAACCTGCATTCGTGAAATCGAGGCTGCGTTCCCGATCTCCATCACCGGCATGTTGATGGATGCCATTGAGAAGCGCCTGGGCTGAGCAAGAAGCCGGGGCGTGGCTCCGTGATCAACCCAATACCGGTGCGGTTGTCGCGTGCCGGTTATTTTTTTGGTACATCGTGTGAGAATGAATTTACAACATCACTTTTTGATTGCCATGCCTTCATTGCAGGATCCTTTCTTCAAGCGTTCCGTGGTCTATCTCTGCGAACATAACGAAGAGGGTGCAATGGGACTGATCATCAATAAACCCATGGAAAACCTGACGGTTGAAGGCATTCTGAAGAAGCTGAAAATCTCTGCTGCCGATCGCGATCCGGCCATCAGGCTGGATAAACCGGTGTTTACCGGCGGTCCTCTGGCAGAAGATCGTGGCTTTATCCTGCACTCAGCACAACGCACGTTTACCTCCAGCATCCGTGTCTCAGATAACACGATTATCACCACATCCCGTGACGTGCTGGAGTCGATCGGCACCGCGTCTCAGCCCACCAATGTGCTGGTCGCGCTGGGCTATTGTGCCTGGGAAAAAGATCAGCTGGAAAATGAGCTGATGGAAAATGCCTGGCTGACCACGCCAGCTAACAGCAACATCCTGTTCCAGACGCCGATTTCAGAGCGCTGGCGCGAAGCGGCGCGCAGTATTGGCGTCGATATTCACAACATGGCCAGCGACGCGGGACACGCCTGATGTCAACTCAGACTCTGTTAGGTTTTGACTTTGGCACCAAAAGTATTGGTGTCGCTGTAGGTCAGGAACTCACGGGCAGCGCCCGTCCGCTGACCGCGATTAAAGCGCAGGATGGCATCCCGGACTGGCAGGTGATTGAAAAGCTGCTGAAAGAGTGGCAGCCCGATTTCGTGGTCGTTGGCCTGCCGCTGAATATGGATGGCACCGAGCAGCCGCTGACCGATCGCGCGCGTAAATTTGCCAACCGCCTGCACGGTCGCTTTGGCATCCGGGTAGAGCTGCAGGATGAACGACTCAGCACGGTTGAAGCTCGTGCTGGCCTGTTTGAACGCGGCGGCTATCGCGCGCTTAATAAAGGGTCGGTCGATTCACAGTCCGCGGCCATCATTTTGCAGGACTGGTTCGAAAACCATGACTGATCTGCTTACTCAATCAGACCGGCGGCCTGACGTGCCAGCCGGCTCTGCTCAAACGTCTGCATACCGGCCTGCGCGCCGGTCTGCAGCAGCGCAGGGATCTGGTGCATCTTGCCTTCCCGAATCAGATTAGTGATGCCCGGCGTGGCGATCAGCACTTCAAACAGTCCGATGCGCGATTCGGCAATTGAAGGCACCAGCCGCTGCGCAATCACTGCTTTCAGGCTGCCCGCCAGCTGCGTACGCACCAGTTGCTTCTCCTCCGCCGGAAAGACATCCACCAGCCGATCCACCGCCTGCGCTGCGCCGCGGGTGTGCAGCGTCGCCAGTACCAGATGACCAGTCTCTGCCGCCGTCAGCGCCTGACGGATGGTGTCGCTGTCGCGCAGTTCGCCCAGCAGGATGACGTCGGGATCTTCACGCAGCGCCGCCTTTATCCCCAGCGAGAACGAATCGCAGTGCAGGCCGATTTCGCGCTGCTGAATCAGCGACTGCTGGCTGTGATGGATAAATTCAATCGGGTCTTCCAGCGTAATGATGTGGCGCGCCTGCTGACGGTTCAGCGCATCGACCAGCGCCGCCAGCGTGGTCGATTTACCGCTGCCGGTCGCACCGGTTACCAGAATCAGGCCATCCTGCTGCTCCAGCAGCGTCGGCACAATGGCAGGCAACTGCAGGGTCTCCAGCGTCGGGCACGCCGTGGCGATAATGCGCAGCGCCAGGGACAGTCCGTTGCGCTGCATGAACAGATTGGCACGCAGACGCTGGCCGCAGGTCAGGCTCAGGGCGAAATCGAGCTGCCCTGCACACTCCAGCTGCTGACGCTGCAGGTCACTGAGCCAGCGGGTCATAAACTCTGCCATCCAGGCGGCAGAAAGCAGGCCCTGCTGCGGAATCACCTCCAGCCTTCCCTGCCGCCGCCAGTAGGGCAAATGTCCGCTGCAAAGGTGCAGATCGGCGGCATTATGCTTTACACTAAGCCCCACCATTTCATCCAGATTCATAATTTCTCCTGACTATGACTTCAATCCAGCAGAACCTACAGCAAGTGCGACAGCGAATCGCCGCCGCTGCCGCGCGTTGCGGCCGCGCTCCGGAAGAAATTACCCTGCTTGCAGTCAGTAAAACCAAACCTGCGAGCGCGGTCGAAGAAGCCTTTGCCGCCGGCCAGATTGCCTTCGGTGAAAATTACGTCCAGGAAGGGGTTGAAAAGGTTCAGGCACTGGCCGCACATCCTGAACTGGCATGGCACTTCATCGGCCCGTTGCAGTCCAACAAAAGCCGTCTGGTGGCAGAACATTTCGCCTGGTGTCACACCATTGACCGCCAGCGCATTGCGCAGCGGCTTAACGATCAGCGGCCCGCCTCGCTGCCACCGCTGAATGTGTTAATTCAGGTAAATATCAGTGACGAGAACAGCAAATCTGGCATCATGCTGGAGGCCGTTTCCGGGCTGGCGGAGCAAATCGCTGCCCTGCCGCAACTGCGGCTGCGGGGATTGATGGCGATTCCGGCAGCGGAGAGTCATTACTCCCGGCAGCTGGCGGTGTGTCAGCAGATGGCGGAAGCCTTCCGGCAGCTGCAACAGCACGATTCTGGTATAGATACGCTTTCGCTGGGAATGAGCGATGACATGGAGGCGGCAATCGCCGCAGGCAGTACGATGGTGCGTATCGGCACCGCCATTTTTGGCGCACGAGATTATGCGCACAACTCACAACAATAACAGAGGAACTTCATGTTAACACTGACGTTTTTAGTAAAAACGCTGATCGATCTCTACGTCATGGTGCTGCTGTTACGCATCTGGATGCAGTGGTCCCGCTGCGATTTTTACAATCCAGTGGCGCAGTTTGTCGTAAAAGTGACACAGCCGATAGTTAAGCCACTGCGCCGCATACTACCAGCTCTGGGGCCGATTGATACCGCCTCGCTGCTGCTGGCCTTTGTGCTGACCACGCTGAAATACCCGATTCTGCTGCTGATTCAGGTGGGCGTGTTCTCGGTGGACCCAACCAATCTCCTGGTCGGTCTGCTGTCGCTGTTGAAATCCGCTGGCTATCTGGTCTTCTGGGTCATCATTATTCGCTCTCTGATGAGCTGGATCAGCCAGGGTCGCGGCCCCGTCGATTATCTGCTGGTGCAGTTAACCGAGCCAATGATGGCGCCTGTTCGCCGTATTCTGCCTGCGATGGGCGGCATCGATTTCTCTGCGATGATCGTCATCCTGGTGCTGTATGCCCTGAACTTTCTCGGCATGGACCTGTTCCCGGGTCTCTGGTATCTGCTGTAAATGGATCAAACTGGAACTGTTATGCAAAAAGTTGTGCTCGCAACCGGCAACCCCGGCAAAGTGCGTGAACTGGCGGAGTTACTCTCCGCCTTTGGTCTGGATATCGTCGCGCAGACTGACCTTGGGGTTGAATCAGCCGAAGAGACCGGCCTGACCTTCATTGAGAACGCGATTCTCAAAGCGCGTCACGCGGCACAGATCACCGGATTACCGGCCATCGCCGATGACTCCGGTCTGGCCGTGGATGCGCTGGGCGGCGCGCCTGGCATCTATTCGGCGCGCTACGCGGGTGATGAGGCCAGCGATCAGCAGAACCTGGAGAAGCTGCTGCAGGCGCTGGAAAACGTGCCTGACGGTCAGCGCCAGGCGCAGTTCCACTGCGTGCTGGTCTATCTGCGTCATGCGGAAGACCCGACGCCGCTGGTGTTCCACGGCAGCTGGCAGGGTGAGATCGCCCGCTCAGCCTCTGGCGCTGGTGGCTTTGGTTATGACCCGATTTTCTTTGTCCCGGCGCTGGGTAAAACCGCGGCCGGGCTGAGCAAAGTGGAAAAAGGTGCAGTTTCTCACCGGGGTAAAGCATTGACGCTGTTGCTGGAAGCGATGCGTAATGCCTAATCTGCCGCCGTTAAGTCTCTACATCCACATTCCGTGGTGCGTACAGAAGTGTCCCTACTGTGATTTTAACTCCCATGCGCTGAAAGATGAGGTGCCGCACGTTGAATACGTGCAGCACCTGCTGCGCGATCTGGAGATCGACCTGCCGCTGATCAGTGGCCGGGAAGTGCGCACGATTTTCATTGGTGGCGGCACGCCCAGCCTGCTGAGCAGCAGTGCGATGCACATGCTGATGGATGGCGTGCGGGCGCGTCTGACGCTCGCCCCTGATGCGGAAGTAACCATGGAAGCCAATCCTGGTACCGTGGAAGCTGACCGGTTCAGCGCCTATCAGCGTGCCGGTATCAACCGTATTTCGATTGGTGTACAGAGTTTCAGTCCGCAAAAGCTGCAGCGTCTGGGCCGTATTCATGGCCCGGAAGAGGCCGTCCGCGCCGCCGAACTGGCAGAGTCGCTGTCGCTGCGCAGCTTTAACCTCGACCTGATGCATGGCCTGCCGGATCAGTCGCTGGAAGAGGCGCTCGATGATTTACGTCAGGCGATTGCGCTGAATCCGCCGCATCTCTCCTGGTATCAGCTCACCATCGAACCCAACACCCTGTTTGGCTCACGCCCGCCGGTGCTGCCGGATGATGATGCATTGTGGGATATTTTTGAACAGGGCGATCGGCTGCTGCAGGCTGCCGGTTATCAGCAGTATGAGACCTCCGCCTACGCGAAGCCGGGATATCGCTGTGAACACAACCTCAACTACTGGCGCTTTGGCGACTATCTGGGGATTGGCTGTGGCGCACACGGCAAGCTGACGCAACCGGATGGCCGCATTGTCCGTACGGTGAAAACCCGTCATCCGCGTGGCTTCATGCAGGGTAACTACCGCGAAAAGCAGTATGAGGTTGCCGATAGCGACAAGCCGTTTGAATATTTCATGAACCGCTTTCGCCTGCTGGAAGCCGCGCCGCGCGACGAGTTCAGCCGCTACACCGGTTTGTCAGAAGAGGTGATCCGTCAACGGATGGATGCCGCGATTGTCACCGGTTACGTGACTGAAACCGCTGAGCAGTGGCAGATTACGGAGAAAGGAAAGCTGTTCCTGAATTCACTGCTGGAGCTGTTTTTAGCGGAAGAGTAAGCGTGAAAGGGTAAAAAAAGCGCCTCAGCCCGGCAGGCTGAGGCGTTAACTTATTTTTTCAGTGCGCCGGTAAGCTGTTTACGCTGATCTTCCAGCGAAATAACGCGATTACACACTTCGTGACCGAAGTTCTGGAAATCCTGCTCCTGCTTGCTCCATTCAGCCTGAATCGACTGTTGCAGACCGCCCAGATTGCCCATAATCGCCTGCAGCGGGTTACTGCCACCACTGCCCTGCTTACTGCCCATCTCATTCAGACTATCCTGCATCACGCCGCCCAGCGTGGACTGCACCAGCCTTTCACCTTCGGCACGAACCTGATCAATCGCCTGATGGTGGAACGTCAGACCGTCTTCACGGTGTTCAATGATGCGGTTCATCTGCTGTTTGAGCTGGCCATTCAGCGTGGTCAGGCGGTTACGCACGTTGCTGTCGGTGCCCAGTTTTTCAACGATGACCCGATCCAGTGCCGCACGTCCTTTCTCCAGGCGGGATGTCGCTCCGCTGTCGATCCACGGCAAATCGCGACGCAGCGCGTTCTGATAGTCGATCGCTTTCTGACGTTCAGCGATATCCAGCGAAACGTTCTGGCCATTGAACTGCACGTCGCCCTGCGGCGAGATTTCCATATTGCCACTGGCACCGACCACCTGCACGCTCTGCGGCTTAATCACCACATCGTCCTGCGGCTTAACGCTGCATTCGTAGGCTGCCTGAGCCTGAGTTGCTGCCACCAGCAGCACAGCAAGAAGCGCTTTACGCATCATATCTACTCCCTAAGATCGGGTCTGAAACCTTCCGATCGGGCCGCAGCCCGACACTGTGTGACGACTTAGTCCCACCAGACGTCAAAGAGTTCCGTCATCTGCACATCCTGCAGCTTGCGGTCTTCCAGCCATTTGCGGACCAGCACGCGATGCTCATCGGTGCATTTGCCGGTCTTCTGCAGGCAAACCAGACCTTCCCACACCAGGTAGCCGCTGCCATCAAAGGCCAGGCCGTTAGGATCGATCGCTTCATTGATGAACTGGTTCAGCGTCTCGTCAATTTCACTTTCGCTGGTGCCTTCCGGGAAGCGCCAGGCAACGGAGAAGCCCAGTTCCTGAAACTCATCGATGTGCAGTTTTTTACGTAAACGGCGGCTGCGTTGTGTGGCCATTATTTCACCCTCTCAAACATTAAATCCCATACGCCGTGGCCTAAACGCTGCCCGCGCTGCTCAAACTTGGTCAGTGGACGCGTCTCAGGACGCGGCACATAATTCTGTTGCTCTGACTGGTTGCGATAGCCACCGATGCTGTTCATCACTTCCAGCATATGCTCCGCGTAGGCTTCCCAGTCGGTCGCCATATGGAAAACGCCGCCCAGCTTCAGTTTACGCATCACCAGTTCGGCGAACGGCACCTGGACGATACGGCGTTTATTGTGACGCGCTTTATGCCACGGATCGGGGAAGAACAGCTGAACCATGCGCAGCGAGTTATCCGGAATCATTTTCTCCAGCACTTCCACGGCGTCGTGGCACATCACCCGCAGGTTCTGTACATCGGCGTCTTTGGCGGCGGCCAGACAGGCACCCACGCCCGGCGCATGCACTTCAATACCCAAAAAGTTCTGATGCGGCGTGTTCTGCGCCATGGTCACCAGCGATGCGCCCATGCCAAAGCCAATCTCCAGCGTGACCGGAGCTTCGCGACCAAACAACGCGGGCAGATCGACAGGCTCAGGCTGATATTCCACCCCCATGACCGGCCACAGGGTATCCAGCGCCTGCTGCTGGCCTTTGGTTAAGCGACCCTGGCGGCGCACAAAGCTGCGGATCCGGCGCAATGGCCGCCCGTTCTCATCAAATTCTGGGGTGATGACGTCATTAATCATGTAAAAGCCTGCTGGTTAGCCTGTTCCGGGAAACGGGCATTATGCAAAGTTCATAAGCAGAAGCAAGCCTTTGCAATCTTCCGGTTTACACCCAGGTGCGCATGTGCTGGAATTCCTGCCTGAGTGTAGAGTAAACACGGAAAATTTCCTTCTTATGATGCAAGCGCCGCAGTTCGCGCAACAGGTGCTGGACTGGTATCAGCGCTTTGGTCGCAAAACCCTGCCGTGGCAGCTGGAGAAAACGCCTTATAAGGTGTGGCTCTCCGAAGTGATGCTACAGCAAACCCAGGTTGCCACGGTTATTCCCTATTTTGAACGCTTCATGGCGCGCTTCCCCACGGTCACCGATCTGGCTGCGGCACCGCTGGATGAGGTGCTACATCTCTGGACCGGACTTGGCTACTACGCCCGTGCGCGTAATCTGCACAAAGCGGCAAAGCAGATTGTCGAGGTTCACCGGGGCGAATTCCCGCGTAATTTCGATGATGTTTCTGCCCTGCCCGGCGTTGGCCGCTCCACGGCGGGCGCGATCCTGTCGCTGTCGCTGGGTCAGCATTTCCCGATTCTGGATGGCAACGTCAAGCGTGTGCTGGCCCGCTGCTATGCCGTCAGCGGCTGGCCGGGTAAAAAAGAGGTCGGGAAACGGCTCTGGCAGATCAGCGAAGAGGTCACACCCGCCGAGGGCGTCAGCCAGTTTAATCAGGCGATGATGGATCTGGGTGCGATTGTCTGTACCCGATCAAAGCCGAAGTGCGAAATCTGTCCGCTGAACAGCGGGTGTGAGGCGTTCGCCAGCAACAGCTGGGCGAGCTATCCCGGTAAGAAGCCTAAGCAGGTACTGCCGGAGCGCAGCGGCTGGTTCCTGATGATGCAGGATGGCGATGATGTCTGGCTGGAGCAGCGCCCGCCTGTGGGCCTGTGGGGCGGCCTGTTCTGCTTCCCGCAGTTCACCACCGAAGCGGCGCTAAATGACTGGCTTGCAGCGCGGGGCATCCCTGCCAGACCACAGCAGCTTACCGCGTTTCGTCACACCTTCAGTCATTTCCATCTCGATATCGTGCCAATGTGGCTGTCGTGGCCTTCTGCCGGGGCGGCGATGGATGAAGCAGGCGGTCTCTGGTATAACTTAGCGCTGCCACCATCTGTGGGATTAGCTGCACCCGTTGAGCGCCTGTTACACGAGCTGCGCCATCCCCCGACAACTGGCTTTGGACAGTTGTGAGATTAATGAGGAAAAGTAATGAGCCGCACTATTTTTTGTACTTTTTTACAGCGCGACGCAGAAGGTCAGGATTTTCAGCTCTATCCGGGCGACCTGGGTAAGCGTATTTACAACGACATCTCCAAAGAAGCCTGGCAGAAGTGGATGGCGAAACAGACCATGTTGATCAACGAGAAGAAGCTCAACATGATGAATCCCGAAGATCGTAAGGTGCTGGAGAAGGAAATGATCAATTTCCTCTTCGAAGGCAAAGACGTTCATATCGAAGGCTATACACCGCCAGAAGCGTAAACATTCCGGACCTCATCACTGAGGCCGGTTATCCAGGTCAGGCTTGCATTCCCAATGAATAAAAAATTAATCGCCCTGCTGGTGATAGCACCACTTTTGGTTTCCTGTTCCGGGTCAAAGAATCAGCAATCCCACGAGGAGTGGGTTAAAGACACCAATGGCTTTGATATTCTGATGGGCCAGTTTGCTCACAATATTGAGAATATCTGGGGTATCAATGAAGTCCTGATCGCCGGACCGAAAGATTACGTCAAATATAGCGACAACTATTACACCCGCAGCCACATCAACTTTGAAAGCGGTAAACTGACCATCGAGACGATTTCTGGCACCGATCCGATGGCCAGTCTGCGTCAGGCTATCGTGACCACGCTGTTGATTGGTGAAGATCCGGGTAATGTCGATCTCTATTCTGACGCTAACGACATCGAGATCAGTAAAGAGCCGCTGCTCTATGGTCAGGTACTGGATAACACCGGTCAGCCAATTCGCTGGCAGGGTCGCGCGGAAGCCTTTGCTGACTATCTGATTCAGAATAAATTGATGCGCCGCACCTCGGGTCTGCATGTGATTTACTCTATTTCGATTCCGATGGTGCCGAACCACCTGGACAAGCGTGCGCACAAATACCTGCCGATGGTGCGTAAAGCCGCCGAACAGTATGGTGTCGACGCGTCGTTGATCCTGGCGATTATGCAGACCGAGTCGAGCTTCAACCCCTACGCCGTAAGCCATTCTGATGCGCTGGGTCTGATGCAGGTTGTGCAGCATACCGCCGGTGTTGACGTGTTCCGCATGAAAGGTAAATGGGGCAAGCCGAGCCGTAGCTATCTGCTGGATCCGGAAAACAATATCGATGCCGGTACAGCTTATCTGTCGCTGTTGCAACGCAGCTATCTGGGCGGCATTCAGGATCCGCTGTCACGCCGCTATGCAGTGATCACCGCCTATAACGGTGGTGCAGGCAGCGTGCTGCGCGTCTTCTCCAGCGATAAAGATCGGGCGTTCTCGATGATTAACGGCATGTCACCCAGCAGGGTCTATTCAACCCTGGCGAATCAGCATCCGTCGGCGGAGTCGCGCCGTTATCTGTATAAGGTGAGCACGGCTCAGAAGAGTTATCGGGGATTCTGATCGGAGCCGCTGAAGCGGGGGGTTGTTCGCTGAGCGAACGGGGCTTGAGGTTCGCTTTGCAGCGGGCTGACGCTGAAAGTGTTCGCTGCGCGAACGGACTCTGAGAGGGGTTTCGTTCGCCTGAGCTTGAGTGGTCGCTGCGCGAACGGGCGCTGAGAGGGGTTTCGTTCGCCTGAGCTTGAGTGGTCGCTGCGCGAACGGGCGCTGAGAGGGGTTTCGTTCGCCTGAGCTTGAGTGGTCGCTGCACGAACGGGCGCTGAGAGGGGTTTCGTTCGCCTGATCAGTTGGGCAGTTTCAGACTCGCCTCTGCAGGCGACCGACAAGGGGCGCCAGTCGCCGCGCCCCTTGACCCCCGGCTCCGGCCTGCTTCACCGCCGCTTCGCGGTTCCTTCGCTTATTCCGGATTTCTCACGGACCGGCAGGACGCGCCATCCCTGGCGCGAACCCGCCTCTTCGCGACATCCCTGTCGCTCGTCCTGAAATCCCTCATCCGCTCAGCGGTTCTGACGGCCTCCCTACCCCCCTGCTGTTATCTCTTCTTTCTGTGTTGGATACTTTATCGCTTTACGTTTCCGGGATTGGCTTTGGCTTTCAATCCAGCAGACGGCACAGCACTACAGTTAACACAAAGAAATCACAGACGGGGGTTTACCCGAGGCGTCCGGAGCGCTGAGGAACAACCGGAGGCCAGGATGAGCCGACAGGACGTCGGTGAAAGGACGGTTAGCGCCAGGGATGGCGCGTCCGGACGGTCCGTCGGCCGCAGGGCGTGACGAGGGTACCCCGCAAAGCGGGGCGCGCAGGCAGCCGGACGCCGGGATTGTTAAGGGGCGGGCGTACGCCCCTTGACGCGTCCGCCTGCACGGGCGACCTGAAACTCCCTACCGCCTGGCGGGCGTAACCTTCTCAGTGCCAGCCCGCTGTAAGCGAAATCTTCTCATAGCAAGCCCGCTGCAAAGCGAAACCTTCTCATAGCCAGCCCGCTGCAAAGCGTGCCCCGCCGCCAGACGAACGAAACCCCTCTCATAGCCCGTTCGCGCAGCGAACAAAAGGCCGGTGGGCCGCTACCCGCCTCTGCACCCGCTCAGATCAGCGCCCCACCATCATATTGGCCACCAGATACTTCTGTCCCTTCTCATCCTCTTCGGTGTAAACGCCCTGCAGCTCCGGCGAGAAGCCGGGCAGCAGATTAAGCCCCTCTTCCAGCGCCAGGAAGTAACGCTGCACCGCACCGCCCCAGACTTCGCCTGGAACGACGCACAGCACGCCCGGTGGATAAGGCAGCGCGCCTTCCGCAGCAACCCGGCCTGCGGCCTCGGCGATAGGTACCAGCTCCACTTCGCCGCGAATATAAGCCTGATGTGCATCCTGCGGATTCACGCTGACCGGCGGGAACTCCGCGGCGCGGAACATCAGGCGCTGCAGATCCTTCACGTTATGACTGACGTAAAGGTCATGCATCTCCTGACAGAGGCGACGCAGGGTATACCCGGCATAACGTTCGGCGTTTTTGCGATAAATCGTCGGCAGCACTTCGGCCAGCGGCGCATCCTCTTTAACGTGCTGCTCAAACTGCGCCAGCATCGCCACCAGATTCGCCATCTTCTCCGGGCTCTCAGCCGGAGTCAGCAGAAACAGGATCGAGTTGAGATCGCATTTCTCCGGCACGATGCCGTTCTCACGCAGGTAGTTAGCCAGAATGGTTGCCGGGATCCCGAAATCACTGTATTCCCCGCTTGCCGCATCGATCCCTGCCGTGGTCAGCAGCAGCTTGCAGGGATCGACCCGATACTGATCGCGCGCGTAACCGGCGAAACCGTGCCACTTCGCCTGCGGTTCAAAGCTGAAATAACGCAGATCGCGGGCGATCGTCTCAACAGGTGCATCCTGCCAGCGCTGGCCATCTACCTTTTCCGGCACAAACGGCAGGATCATTTCACAGCGATCGAGGATCGCTTTACGCGCCTCAATGCCCAGCGTGACGCACTCATCCCACATGCGACGCCCCGCTTCACCCTGATGCATTCTGGCGTTGATATCCAGTGCGGCAAAAAGCGGATAAAACGGACTGGTGGAAGCGTGCAGCATAAAGGCGTTATTCAGACGCTTGTGCGGGCAGAAGCGCCGCTGTCCGCGAATGTGATTATCTTTTTTGTGGATCTGCGAAGTCTGCGAAAAACCGGCCAGCTGCTTATGCACGGACTGGGTGACAAAAATGCCGGGATCGTTTTCATTCAGCTCCAGGGTCAGCGGCGAACAGCATTCCATTAGCGGAATGAACTGCTCATAACCGAGCCACGCGGAATCAAACAGGATGTAATCACACAGATGACCGATGCGATCCACCACCTGGCGGGCGTTATAGACCGTGCCATCGTAGGTGCCGAGCTGGATAATCGCCAGACGGAAAGGCCGTGCCTCTTCCGCCCGCTGCGGCGCTACCGCTACGATCTGCTCACGCAGATAAGCCTCATCAAAGCAGTGCGCGTCAATACCGCCAATAAAGCCGAACGGGTTACGTGCTGCTTCAAGATAAACCGGCGTTGCGCCCGCCTGAATCAGCGCGCCATGATGGTTCGACTTGTGATTGTTACGGTCAAACAGCACCAGATCGCCGCGGGTCAGCAGTGCATTGGTCACCACTTTATTGGCGCTTGAAGTGCCGTTGAGCACAAAGTAGGTTTTGTCGGCGTTAAACACCTTTGCCGCATACTTCTGCGCATCTTTAGCCGAGCCTTCGTGGATCAGCAGATCGCCCAGTTTGACGTCGGCGTTGCACATATCAGAGCGGAAAACATTCTCGCCATAGAAGTCATAAAACTGTTTGCCTGCCGGATGCTTTTTGAAGAACGCGCCGCCCTGATGTCCGGGACAGGCAAAGGTGCTGTTCTGCATATCGACATAGCGGGTCAGCGTCTCAAAGAAGGGTGGCAGCAGCGCCGCTTCATATGCCTGCGCAGCTGCTTCCAGCGCAAGCCACTCCTGCGGCTCGCCATTCAGCTCACCGCTGACGCCGGGAAGGTGCATCACCTCTTCTTCAAACGCATTCGCGACAAACACCGGCAGATTAAAACCGGAGTGACGCAGCAGCGCCAGCACGCCGCTGCGGGTATCCGCCAGCGAGACGACGACCGCCGCCACATCCGTAAAGTCGGTATTATCCAGCGTCACTACGTCACGCGCGGTGTTCAGGGTCAGGCTGGGCGCGACAGCGGCGCTGGCAGCAATTTTCAGTGGAGTCATAACAGGATCCCTAACGTCAGGGAGGACGTGCCAGAAGCACAAGTATGGGGACAGCGCCCCGGCGAATAATTAAGCGTCAGAAGGCATAGTGCAGTGTGGCAACCAGACCCACAGCCACTGCCTGGCTGGCCTCACCGCATGGTGAATAACGGAGAGTGCGGAAAAGAGGAAAACCCGGTGAGCGCCGGAAAACGCGAACGGTAATCCGGGCAGGTGCGCGGTGAACCGGACATGGCGACGTCCTCTGTGGTGAACAAGCAGGGTCATAAAGTGGCGGTCATAATGTCATCTTTTTTATGCACGAACAACCCGACCCAGGCAATTATTCAGTCACGCAATAAAAAGATAACAACATGATTTTTATGATTTATTTATCCTAAAAAATTCATAATACGACTAATTATATGAATTATATGCAGATTTATGCATGTGGCTCGCTAGCGCTGTCAGGGCACTTTTTTCTTCCTGTTGCCTCCTAAAACCGAAGAGGCGGCCATTGCCCTATCGCATTGCCACTCGCGGGCGTAAACTTACCCTCTTATTCCCACTCTGCCGGAGGCTGCATGTTCAAGGCACTGGTCATTGAAAATGACGAACAAGGTTACCGTTCCCTGCTGAAAGATCTCCCCGAATCCCAGCTGCCCGACTACGATGTCACGCTCGAGGTCAGCTACTCATCCCTGAACTATAAAGATGCCCTGGCTATCTGCAATAAAGGCCCGATTGTGCGCCAGTTTCCGATGGTGCCAGGTATCGATTTTGTTGGCCGGGTGACGGCCAGCCGCCATCCCGACTGGAAAGAGGATGATGTAGCGCTGCTGACAGGCTGGGGCGCAGGCGAAAAACAGTGGGGAGGCCTGGCGCAGAAAGCCAGCATCAGTGGCGACTGGCTGGTGCGCGTGCCCGCTTCTCTTAGCCCGCTGCAAACTATGGCCATCGGCACAGCAGGTCTGACCGCGATGCTCTGCGTCATGGCGCTGGAAAAACAGGGCATCACACCTGAACGCGGACCGGTGCTGGTGACCGGTGCCAGTGGCGGCGTCGGCAGCTATAGCGTCAGCCTTCTGGCGCGTCTGGGTTATCAGGTGATCGCCTCCAGCGGTCGCGCCAGCGACCATGCATATCTTATCGATACGCTGGGCGCGGCATCGCTGATTGATCGCGAAGAACTGTCCCAACCCGGTAAACCGCTGGCAAAAGAGCGCTGGGCCGCCGCGATAGACAGCGTCGGCAGTCACACTCTGGCGAACGTGCTGGCCGGTATTCAGCGTGACGGGGTAGTGGCTGCCTGCGGTATGGCGCAGGGACTCGACCTGCCAGCCAGCGTTGCGCCTTTTATCTTGCGTGGGATCACGCTGGCGGGTGTCGACAGCGTGATGTGTCCGAAGCCGCTTCGTCAGCAGGCGTGGCAGCGGCTCGGTGAGCTGCTGGATAGCGATCGGCTCAGCAAACTGAGCCGGGTGATCCCGCTGAGTGAAGCCAGAGAAGGTGCGCAGGCATTGCTGGATGGCAGCGTACAGGGTCGTCTGATTGTCGACTGCCGCTAACCCGCGTTTATAAGGCGCGTACCGCGCGCCGTTATCGACTGGTTCGCTGCAGCCGTTTGATCAACCCTTCCAGCGCGAACTGCGTGCCCTGCTCCATCACGGATTTCGGATCGCCGCTGAACTGATGGCACTCCGCCTCGTCCCTGCCGTCCGGCAATACCCAGCCAAACCAGATAGTGCCCGCTGGCGTGCCATCTTCGCCACCATCGGGTCCGGCATAGCCGGTAATCGATAACCCCACCGGTTCGCCTGAACGGGCGCAGGCTCCCTGTACCATTTCACGCGCCGTCTGCTCGCTCACCGCCGTGTGCTGTTTCAGCGTGTCAGAATACACCCCCAGCAGGCGGATTTTGGCATTTTCGCTGTAGGTCACGAAGCCGCTGGTATAGAAGTCGCCGCTGCTTTCCACCGCGGCCAGCGTCATGCTGATCAGCCCCGCGGTACAGGATTCGGCAGTCGTCAGATGAAGTCCGGATGAGCGTAAAATGTTACCCAGTTGCTCAGCGGTTTGATCTAATGATTTTGCCATTATGGTCTCCTGAGTCTTCTGTCCTGAACACAAGGTATAGCGCAAAATCAGTGATTAAAAGCACGCAAGGCAATGTTTTTAAAGCGAAATGGTCTAAACCCGCAGCTGGATATGTGGTTTCCCACTCTCTGCATGTGCCACCACCTGCAAATCAGCCTGATACCAGCGCGTCAGCGTCTTTTCAGTCATGACCGTCTGCGGTGAACCCTGAGCCACCAGTCTGCCCGCGTGCAGCAGCAGTATGCGATCGGCCCATAATGACGCCAGATTAAGGTCATGTAACACGGTGCAGATGGTGAGATCACCCGTGCGCGTCAGCTGGCGTAATAGACGCAGAGTCTGCTGTTGCCAGAAGAGATCCAGCGCCGAGGTCGGCTCATCCAGAAACAGCCAGCCGCGCGGTCTTCCCTCCTGCCAGAGCTGCGCCAGCACCCGCGCCAGCTGCACCCGCTGCTGTTCACCGCCGGAGAGCTGGCGGTAATCGCGCTGCGCCAGCGAATCACAGCCGGTCAGTTGCATGACTTCAGCCACAATCTGCGACGTCTGCTTCTCAGGCCACGGCGCACGTCCCATCGCCACTACCGAATGCGCCGACTGGGGAAAAGTCAGGTTGTTTTGCTGCCGCATCACGGCCCGGCGTCGCGCCAGCTGCTCACGCGGCCATGCTGACAACACACGATCGCCCAGCCGGCACTCACCCCGATCGGGCGCTAAAAATCCGGTCAGCATCCGCAACAGTGTTGATTTACCCGCGCCGTTAGGCCCGATGAGCGCCACCCGCTCTCCACCTGACAGCGTAACGTCAAGATTATCGATAACGGTTCTGCCGTCGCGCGCCAGACAGAGTCCCGTCGCCTTTAACATTTCCATCATTCAAATCCTCGCTGCTGACGCAGGATCAGCCAGAGAAACCAGGGGCCGCCAATCAGGCTGGTCAGCAGTCCGACCGGCATCTCTGCCGGCACCACAAGAGTGCGCGACAGCGTATCGGCCAGCAGCAGCAGAATCGCGCCCGCCAGCGCTGAACCGGGCAGCAGCCAGCGATGATCGCTGCCAAGACAAAAGCGCATCACATGCGGCACCACTAATCCAACGAAGCCGATCACGCCACTGACCGAGACCGCCGTGCCGACCAGCAGCGCACTGAGGATCAGCAGCTGATGCTGGGTACGCTTCACATCAATCCCCATGTAGTGCGCATCCTCTTCACCTGCCTGAAGCAGATTGAGGTGGCGGGCACGGCTCTGTAACAGCAGCAACGCAGGCAGAATCAGCAGCAGGCAGATGAGCAGCGCAGGCCACTGCGCCTGGCTGAGGCTGCCCATCCCCCACAGTGACAGCTGACGCAGTTGCTGGTCATCGCTCAGCCACGACAGCACGCCGACCGCCGCGCCGCAGAGCGCATTAATCGCAATGCCGACCAGCAACAGTCGGGAGAGATTGCCGTCTGCCAGCCGACTGAAACTGAAGATCAGTAGCGTGACCAGCAGGCTGCCGATAAAGGCGGCGATCATCGGTAGCCACAGTGTCAGCTGGGGTGGTAACGCCAGCGGAATAACGATTGCCAGCGCGACCGCCAGCCCCGCGCCGCTGCTGATACCCAGCAGGCCGGGATCGGCCAGCGGGTTACGGAAAACACCCTGCATCACCGCGCCAGAGACCGCCAGTGCCATCCCGATCGCCACCGCCAGCAGCACGCGCGGCAGGCGGATATTCAGCCAGATCTGCCAGATGAGATCGCTGAGCGGTGCCTGCCATAGCGCCCGCACCGACAGCGACATCGCCCCCAGATTCGCTGCCACTACCATCGCCACCAGCAGGAAAATCAGCATCAGCGTCAGACCCCGTAACGCATTGCCATTAATCATGGTTCAGCGATTCCGCAGCCTGACGCAATTTCACTATTGCCTGCGGCGTATCAAGGCCAAATCCCAGCAGCGCCTGGGTATCAATGATCAGCAGACGGTGCTGCTGTCCGGCTGGCGTCAGCGCCAGGCCTGGTAACTGCCACAGCTGTGCTTCACCGCCCAGGGTTTTCAGGCCATCCTCGCCGATCACCACCAGATCAGGCGCGGCGGCGATCACGCCTTCCTGCGACAGCGCCTGATAGTGCGGCACCGAACCCATGGCATTCTCCAGTCCGGCGCTGCGAATGGCGCTGTCGGCGGCGGTCTGATTTCCGGCCGCCATCGTTTTCATGCCGCTGTTTGCCATGATGTAAAGCACCTTCACCGGCAGCGATTGCTGCGGCAACTGGCGAATCTGCTGCGTTATTTGCTGCGCCAGGGCCTGCGCCTCGCTTTCACGCTGCAGCGCCTGACCCACCGTGATAATTTTCTGCGGGATCGCCTGCAGACTGTTGTCGCCACTGACCGTCACCACCCTGACGCCCGCGCGGGCAATCTGTTGCAGTACCAGCGACGGCTTTGCCTGCGCGCTGGCGAGCACCAGCGTGGGCTTCAGCGCCAGGATACCTTCAGCATTGAGCTGGCGCATATAGCCCACGTCCGGCAGCCGGGCAGCCTGCGCCGGACGCAGGCTGGTGCTGTCGCGCGCGACCAGCTGTGACTGCGCATCCAGCGCGTAGATAATCCGGGTGACGTCCCCCCCAATCGACACTACCCGCTCCGCGGCCAGTGAGGGCAGCGTCAGCAGCAGCCACAACAGACTCAGGTGTCTCATGCCGCTGCTCCTGCCGTACGGAGTGCGTTCACCTGCTCACGCCAGCAGGCCTGTTCTGGCGTGCCTTCCGTACGCTGTCCATAAAGCTGGGCGATCTGCGTGCCGTCAGCGGCGAACAGTTCCAGGCTGGTCACAAAGCCATCGCCGGTGGGCTTGCGTGTGACCCAGCTTTCGCTGATCTGGTCCGCCATAAGGTGCAGCGTGAAGCGGGGATTGAAGACGTTGAGCCAGTTATCCATGGGTACCAGCTTCTCTACTTTGCCGGTGAAAATCTGGGTACAGCCACGGTTGCCGACAAAAATCATAATCTCGTTGCCCGCCTGCTGTGCCATCTGTAAGACGCGCTCAAGTGCATCGTTGCCGGTCTGCCAGGCGAGATCCTCACCCACTGCGCGGAACGCCTGCGGCCGTGAGGCCTGATAACGCTTCAGCAGGGCAAAAAACTGATGAACATCGGTCATGGCGCGCCATTCACGGTCAATCGCGGTGGCATCAATCCCTTCCGGCAGGGTGGCAGCAGCCACCGGCTCAACTTCCAGCGTCATCGCAGCGGCATCAGTGAAGTCGGCGATTAACGCGTGCCATGCCGCCATATGGGTCTGCTCAGTCACATAGATTTTCAGCACCGCATCGCCGTGACGATCAAAGATCTGAATGCTGTGACGTACGCCCTGTGCGCCCGACTCCTGCAGGGCAAAGGCGCTGAACCACTGTCCGACAAACAGACGCAGGTCGAGCGCACGGGGATTCAGCACCAGGCCACCATGTGCGCCGAGCTGCACATTCTGATATTCGCCCAGATGCTCATGCACCGCATAAGCATTACGGGTAATACTTTTGGTCTCGCCGACCGCGCCCAGCGCCTTCAGCAGCGCCGGGAAATCGTGTTTCAGCGCCACGGCATCAACGCCGATACGCGCTTCACACAGTTCCGCTTCGCTGATACCGATCAGCGTGGCCAGATCGCGGGCATATTTCTTCGGATGTTCGCTCTTCAGGGCGAGATAGTGCTGATAAATCGGGTTCATGGTTCGGTTCTCATAGTCACGCCCTGCATCAGCGCAGGGCGGCGGTGATTAAAAATCGACATTAACACCTAACTGGAAAGTACGCCCCGGCATTACGGCCAGTGCCTGATCGTTACGATTCTGTTGGGTGGCGCTGGTCAGCTGACGGCTGCTGAGGTAATCCCGGTATTTACGGTCGGTTATGTTGTAAAGTCCGCCGCTTAACCTGACGTTGTGCGTAACACGCCAGTAGGCGGTCATATCCACCAGGCCATAACCTGGCACCCGCATGTAATCGGTGCTGGAGTCAGTCAGGCTGTTGCCGGTGTTGGTAAAGCTGTTGCGATTAGTGGCGCTGGCTTTCTTACCTTTAACAAACGTGGCGGTGACGGCAGCACCATAGCCGCGCGCCTCATCATCCCAGGCGAGTCCGACAATCGCTTTCATCGGCGCAACGCTCTCCAGGTCGACGTAGCGGTCACCCAGATAGCTCGACTTCGCTGCACCCTGGGTATAACCAAACGCCAGATTGGCGCTCAACCCCTCGACCTCGCTGAACCAGTTGCCGAAGTTCACTTTGCTACTGATTTCAGCCCCGTAGATATAGGCTTTGTCGCGGTTCTCCGCCTGATAGGTGGTATAGATGTTGCTGGGTACATTGACGAACTTACCCGGATTGGCCGTCCGACTGTAGCGGGTAAAGGCGATGAAGTTTTTGTAGTCGTTATAGAACGCGGCAGCATTAAGCGTCACGCCCTCCGCAACCTGGCCTTTTATGCCCCATTCGTAGTTGTTGCTGGTTTCGGTCTTCAGATCGGCATTGCCAATCAGCGCATACTGCGCGGGACCGGCATAGCTGGAACCAAGGTTCCATGAGCCATAGAGCTGGGAGTCGTTGGGGAACTGCGCGCCACGGGTATATTGCAGATAAGTCATCAATGCCGGGGTCAGATCGTACTGGAAGGCGATCGACGGCAACACCTGGGTGTCGCTGTTTGGCGAACCGTAGAGCGCGGAGACTTCGCTGGCGTCGAGTACACTGCTGTTAGTCGTCAGTGTCGCCACATCGCGTGGGCGGGTGTTCTGGTACGCCACACGCACGCCCGGTACGATAGCCGCACGGTGTCCGTCAGCATCGAAGCTGATGGTATCATGCAGATAACCGCCAACCGTATAACTGCGGCTGTTAGCCTGCGGTTGCATGATCACGCTGGTGGCGCTCGCCGCAGGCGACTGGCGGAAAGGCCGTTCGGTATCCATCAGACGCGCATTCAGCCCGGCGCTCAGTTCATGTCGTCCGATGTTTTTAAGCGCACGGGTGTCAAAACCGTAACTGTCGCTGTTGTAGTCGGAGTAGACGGTTTGCCTGGCGGTGGCGCTCGACGGCATAAAGGTGTTGTCATGTGCCTGGGTTTGCTGCCAGTAAACGCGGGTTGTCAGACTGTCGATCAGGTCATTGTAAGGCGTGTACTCATCCGCCAGGCTGATGCCCCAGCGTCGGGTATCGCTCTGCTGCTGCGCCGTTCCCAGGACCGTATTGCCGGACGAGCTCCAGCTGTCGTAATGGCTGTGGTTAGTTTTATGGTAATAATCTAAAGTCGCGCTGAGCTTATGAAGATCATTGGGCTGCCAGATACCCGAGGTCATAAAGGCATCGGAATGCCAGTTGGCTGGATAGGCATCAACCGTGTCGCTGTTATTGCGGGTCTGTTGTCCGTCACGACGACTGTAAACAAAGATTCCCCGCAGCGTATCATCGCCTGCTGCTGCCGTAACGCCGTTGTGCCAGCTGCGGCTGGCAGAGTCGTAGTCGCTTTGATAACCGAAATAGTTGCGTTTACCGGGATGCAGATAGTCATCCGGGGATTTGTTACGGAACGAGACATTACCGCCAATCGAGTTATTCGGCTGATCCACTGCCGTGGCACCCTTCTCAATTCCGATATGGCCAAACATATAGGGATCAATGTAATCGCGGCCAATCCCAAAGCTGTCGAGACCGGCACGTCCCACATAGCTGCGGCCGGTGGCCTGCGGTAATGGAATGCCATCCACATCAAGACCCACGCGGTTGCTCTCTAAACCACGAATGTTGTATCCGGTATAACCGGCCCGGTCAAAGCCGCTCTTACCGGCTGAGGAACCGCCACTGGTGCCGGTGGCGCTGATCAGCGGTTCATAACGCATGATCGATCCAAAATCAGTGGCGCCACGTTGCTGCAGATCGCTGGCAGAGAGGATGGTTTTGCTGCCCGCCGTTTGTTTAATTTCCGGTGCATTCACCGTCATTACCGGTTCAGCACTGCTGCCATAGCGGTCGGAAAGGGTCAGCGTGGCAGGTTCACTGCCCGCAGCATAGGTGCAGGTGGTATTGATAAAGGTGGCGAGCAACGCCAGCTCAGACAGACGCGGTTGCGTCAATCTCCGAAAACGTGGTGACATAGGCGCGAATTACCTGATTAATTGTTAGTATTCGCTCACTTGCTTGCTGCAACATAAAAAAACGGCTCTGCATAAAAGCCGTAAAAAGTCAGAACATCATGCGGGTGTAATCATTATCGCCGGGAATTTAATGCAACTGATAATCATTATCAATCCTATTTACATTAAGACATAAACCACAGCGCACAAATTGTTAACCCGAATGCATCTGCATTTATCAATACGTAAAGGAAGAGAGTTATGGCGCAAAAACCTGTGGTTGTTATTCACTACTGTATGCAATGCAACTGGCTGATGCGGTCAGCGTGGATGGCGCAGGAACTGTTGCATACCTTCGCCGAGGATCTGGCAGAGGTCACGCTGAAACCCGGCACCGGCGGTATTTTTGAGATTACGCTGGATGGTCATCTGCTGTGGGAACGTAAGCGGGACGGTGGTTTCCCGGATGCGACTACCCTGAAACAGCGCGTGCGCGACATCTGTTTCCCGGATCGTACCCTGGGCCACATCGACAAGAATAAGAGTGAAATCAGCTGATTAACTGCGGGTGATTTTATCAGCCGCGTCGTGCAGCGCCCTAATCAGCGTCTGCAGCGCGGCCTCTGAAATATCTTCCTGCGCCAGTCGCTGATTCAGAGCCATCTTCAACTCGTGAATCGCCTGTTCCACAGCAGGAATGCTGCGGTTATTGACCACGATAGCTAGCGTGGAGAGTCGCGTAATCAGGCTGGCTACGGTTTCGCGATTATCCGCCAGCTGCGCCTCACCAGCCGCCGTCAGTCGGTAGGCTTTACGTGCTGCCTGCGCATCCACTACCTGAATCGCCTCCATCTCTTCCAGCAGCGTCAGGTTGGGATAGATGATCCCCGGGCTGGGCGAATACTCTCCCTTTGACAGCTCCTCAACGGACTTTATCAGCTCATAGCCGTGCGCCGCATTCTGCGCCAGGAAATGGAGCATCAGCAGGCGAATCTCACTCGCTTCCAGCATCTTTTCACGTCGTTTACGTCGTCCGCTGCAGCCGCCTGCGCGCGAAGTCTGTTCGTCAGATGAAGTGGAAGTCGGATGCTGTTTCATGACCTGCCCTGCTGAAAAAAAGGAGAGTGATGGTAGTCCGCCATCTGGCAAAACTCAATTGCCAGCGCGGCTTACTTCTGATGCCAGTAGGCCACTGCCCGCACGAAGTCGCTGTCGAGACCACGCTGCGATATAAAGTAGTCAGACAGCGCTTTGACAAACTCACCTTCGCCGGTCAGCCAGATAAAGTAATCCTCCGTCGGAATAGCGATCTGATCCAGCCGGGTAATCAGCTGGCTGAGCTGCGCTTTTTGCATCTGACCGCTGCCCAGCCAGTTTGTCGTTACGCCTGCCGCATCCGCTAAATAGTCGCGACCGGTCGCTTCATCGGTTAAGGCATAGAGATGCAGCGCCTGGGCGCGGGCGTCACGCTGACGGCGGGCAAAAGCGGGCAGCCCGGTTTCGTCGCAGACGTAGAGCTGGAATGCGTAATCGGTCGGTACCACCAGCGAGCCGCGTGGCCCACCAACAATCAGTTTGTCGCCCACCTGCGCCTGCGCGGCCCAGTCACTGGCTACGCCATGCTGATGAATATAGAAGTCGAGGGTCAGTGAAGACACACCATCGAATTCCAGCGGCGTGTAATCACGCGCCTGCGGACGTAAACCTTCAGGCCAGACAATGCCTGCATCGGTAATTTGTGGCAGAGCCAGTGCTTCACCTTCAGCAGAAGGGAAAAACACCTTTATGTGGTCATCAAAGCCTGGCGACGTAAAGCCTGCCAGATCGCTGCCGCTGAACCGTATGCGCCAGAATTTCCCGGCAATATGCGTTTTACTTTCGACCTGGATATGGCGAAAACGCAGTTCATTGCGGACGCGCTGGGGTAAACGCTTATCGACTGTTGTAGTCAAAATCTCTCTCCTGAAACAGGGCTTATGCCCGATAGTCAGGGGCATATCCGCCATGATTAAACAACAATGGAATAACAATCATTCTCATCTGAAGCCCCAAGATTAGCTATGATATATCTTCGGCGCAAGAACGAAAAATGCGATCCTGAAACTTAAGATATATTTTAAACAGTGTCGTAAGTGAGTAGATGCGGACAGGAAGCAGCATGAATGAGAAGCATCAGAGATGCAGCATGCAGGTGAATAGGCCTCAGGGAGGAAGCCGCAGGTGCAGAGTGTGAGCAGGTAAATCAGGCAGAAGCTGTCCGGCTCCTGACGAGCCGGGCATTATCTCGCGCCGCCGGTTCTGGGCATCAACACTTACAGCGTGTCGCTGAATCCGGAAAGGGAGGCATTACTGCTGGTGTGATCCGGCAGTTCACCATCACCCAGGATTTCATGCTGGGTAACCTGAGAGTGCGGATGCAGTCCGGCAGGCGGTGAGAAAGGCTCAGCCTGCTGCGCCATCGCCATTGCAGGCAATGCCAGGATCAGGGAAATCATTAAGCGTCGCATAGTTGTCTTCGATTGTCGTTTTGGCCAGAAAAGGCCTGAAATGCAGATGAATCTTCCAGCCCTGTCACAGAAGCACGATGATTCAGATATGACAGGGTTTTCGGGGGAGGATTTTACGCCAGAATGACGACTTATTTTATAAAATCGTGCGGTTTATCACGGTTTATAGCACGAAAGATGCATTGGCAGGAGCAGAAGCGATCGCCCCTGCCCTGCCGGCTACGCCTGCATCACCGGAATAGAAAAAACGCCGCTAAGCCAGTCGGGCTTACAGTGCGTGAAATCAAGACGCAACAGATCTTTGCCCGGACGGCGCGACACGCCCAGCATAGGCAAATGCTGATAGTAGATATCCTCGATAAAGCGCGTCAGCTGCTCCGGCCTGCCGCTCCAGCGGATCGACGCATAAAGGCCGCACATCTCGCTCCAGCTGGCGGCATTGTCACCCAGCAGCCCGGCATGTTGTGGTGCCAGCGCCTGAAACAGGCTGATATTCTGCTGATCAGCAGAGCTATGGCCGGGACCATACTGAAAGCCTAACCAGCCGTGCGTCGCATGACTGCCCGCCAGCGCGACCAGATGCCGTGCCTGCTCTGCCACACGGTGGTCGTGGTCGGCGATATACTCACCAAACCTGCACTCCCACTCCAGTGTATCTCCGCACAGATGCAGTTCTTCCTCACGTTCCACCAGCGTCGCACGCTCTGCCAGCGATCGCACCAGAATGCGACCATGGAAGTTTTTAACCGGCAAATGAGGAATACGGCGAAACGCGCCAGGCGTCAGTGAAAAGTGGCCTTTGAATACCCTCGTGAAGTTTTGCTGGTTATCAAAGCCAAAACGTACGGCGATATCGATCAGCGTCATGCGCGTCAGACGCAGCGCCATGGCCGCCATCGTCAGACGCCGTTTGCGGGTATATGCCGCCAGCGTCTGTCCGGTCATCTCCTTGAACATGCGCTGCATGTGCCATTTGGAATAACCTGATTTCAGGGTAATTTGATCGATATTGAGATCGTCGGTGAGGTTGGCTTCTATCCACTCGACCAGATCGGTAATGTGCTGTTTTTTAATAGCCTGACTGAGCATGATGGCGATTTACGACGCGGGTTAGGACTGGAATTTTCGTTACAAAAGAATAACAAAAATTATGAATCGGTGTAAGGAAAGGGTAAGGCCCACACACCTGTTCGGGGCGATTCCGCATTAATTGCTTAGGTTACTAACTAAAAAAGGCTGACTGACGTCAGCCTCAGATTGTTGACAAAGTCCATCTCGGTAGCGGTAAGACCGAGCCTGCGAAGGGAACACGGTCAGATCAGAAAGACGCAAAAACCGCCATCCATGGCCTGCTCGGCCCGCGCGATTACGCACCTCATCCCTGAGGTGCGCCCGTAACCGGGCCAACGCGTTGCGTTGTTCAAAAACGCTCCCGGCGTTTTTGTCCCTGTCGCGGGACGCTTTCCTCTTCTGACCGTGCTCCCTGCGCATTGAGCTTATTTATTGCTGCCAGACGATTAATGACTGCGCATTCCCGCCGCAGTCATCATCATGCGGAACAGCGAGGCGACAACGCCCAGCGCAAGCACGCTGGCAGCGTAAATAAACACCAGCCACATCACACGCTTCCACCACGGGGCTTTCGTCTCTGCGTTGTGGTTATGGTTGTGGTCTTTCATGCTGCTGAGGCTTTTCATATCAATGATATCCTGCGTCTGCTTTGATTTTTCCACGGAACACGTAGTAGCTCCAGAAGGTATAGCCCAGGATCATCGGGATAATCAGCAGGCTACCCACCAGCATAAAGGCCTGACTCTGCGGAGGTGCCGCAGCGGCCCAGATGGTCACAGAGGGTGGAATAATGTTTGGCCAGATACTGATGCCCAGTCCGGAGAAGCCCAGGAAGATCAGCGCCAGCGTCAGCAGGAACGGTGAATAGTGTGCCTCACGTTTGATGGCGCGAATAATGCCCCACGAACAGAGCAGCACCAGCACCGGAACCGGCAGGAACAGGAAGAGATTTGGCGTGCTGAACCAGCGATGAGAAATGTCGGCATGCGCAAACGGCGTCCACAGGCTGACGATCCCAATAATCACCAACAGTGCAATCACCAGCGGCGTCGCCAGCGCAGACATCTTACGATGCAGTTCATTCTCGGTCTTCATGATGAGCCAGGTACAGCCCAGCAGCGCATAGGCCACCACCAGGCCCACGCCGCAGAACAGCGGGAACGGTGCCAGCCAGTCCATTGCGGAACCGGCAAAGCGGCGTCCCTCAACCGGAATACCATCCAGCAATGCACCGACCGCCACACCCTGACTGAAAGTAGCGATGATCGAACCGGCAATAAACGACTTGTCCCAGAATGCACGATGGCCTTCCACCGCTTTAAAGCGGAACTCGAAGGCAACGCCGCGAAAAATCAGACCGATCAGCATGGCGGTCAGCGGAATCGACAATGCATCGGCGATGACTGCATAGGCCAGCGGGAACGCACCAAACAGGCCTGCGCCCCCCAGCACCAGCCAGGTCTCATTACCATCCCAGACCGGCGCGACGGTATTCACCATCATGTCGCGCTCGCCAGCATCTTTGTTGAACGGGAACAGCAGACCAATACCCAGGTCAAAACCATCCATCACGATATACATCAGGGTTGCGAAGACGATAATCACAAACCAGATAACGGAAAAATCGATCATCTTAGTGGTCTCCATCCTTAAAGGTGGCAGCGGAAAGTGGACGCGCTGGTGTTTTCTTCTGACCCGGTCCACCCTCTTCGGTGATATGACCTTCGCCGACAACCGGTCCCTGCTTAATCAGACGCATCATGTAGTGATACCCCACGCCAAACACCGAGCTGTAGACCAGAATAAAGGCCAGCAGGCTGATGCTCATGTGCATATCGCCATGTGCCGAGACCGCATCAATAGTGCGCTGCACGCCATAAACCACCCACGGCTGACGACCGATTTCCGTGGTAAACCAGCCTGCCAGAATCGCAATCAGACCCGATGGACCCATCAACAGTGCAAACCACAGGAACGGGCGCGACTCATAGAGACGCCCTTTGAAACGCAGCCACAGGCTGACCACGCCCAGCGTGATCATCAGCAGGCCCAGCGCCACCATCACACGGAAGGACCAGAAAATCACCGTTGAATCAGGGCGATCCTCTTTCGGGAACGACTTCAGCGCCGGAACCTGCTTGTCCAGACTGTGCGTCAGAATCAGGCTGCCGAGATAAGGCACTTCCAGCGCATATTTGGTGCGCTCCTGCTCCATGTCGGGAATACCAAACAGGATCAGCGGTGTGGCTTCACCCGGCGGGTTTTCCCAGTGTCCTTCAATCGCCGCGATCTTGGCAGGCTGATGCTCCAGCGTGTTCAGACCGTGAGCATCTCCAATCATCGCCTGAATCGGCGCGACGATCAGCGCCATCCACAACGCCATGGAAAACATCCTGCGGATGGCAGGATTGTTGTTGCCCTTCAGCAGATGACAGGCCGCCGATGAACCGACAAAGAAGGCACTCGCCAGGAACGCCGCCACCGACATATGGAATAACCGGTAAGGGAAAGAGGGGTTAAAGACGATTTTGAACCAGTCCTGCGGAACCACGATGCCATTCTGAATGATGTAGCCCTGCGGCGTATGCATCCAGCTGTTAGAAGCCAGGATCCAGAAGGTCGAAATCAGTGTACCCAGTGCGACCATGCAGGTGGCAAAGAAGTGCAGACCCGGACCTACGCGATTCCAGCCAAACAGCATCACGCCCAGGAAGCCCGCTTCCAGGAAGAACGCCGTCAGCACTTCATAGGTCAGCAGCGGACCGGTGATACTGCCGGCAAACTCTGAGAAGCCGCTCCAGTTCGTGCCGAACTGATAAGCCATCACCAGCCCTGACACCACACCCATACCGAAGTTAACGGCAAAGATTTTGGACCAGAAATGGTAGAGATCGCGATAGGTTTGATCGCGGGTTTTGAGCCACATACCTTCGAGTACGGCCAGGAAGCTGGCGAGACCGATGGTGATGGCGGGAAAGATAATATGGAAGGAAACAGTAAATGCGAACTGAATCCTGGCCAGATGAAAGGCATCTAATCCGAACATTGCTTACCTCTTTGCCACATAGAACACCATGTATTTACTTATTATTAACAACTTAAACCTGATGCGCTGACTTCTCTGCGCTTATTGAAATTCCCGCCGCAAATTTAGAACTATTCGCGACGAGGAAACAGAAACAGTGGGGTTAATGAAAACTATAACAGTCTTTGTTGATTTTTATCATTGTTTTTAGCGGGAATTACTTATTTAAAAATAAGGCTTAAAGGTTAATCAGAGCGTATTTATGTGTCGTTAATGTTACGTTATTTATCACTTTAAAAATTCACATGGGCAAAGCAATTCCTGACTAAAAAAAGCCTTCAACCGGCTGTTTTCAGAGGTTATTTTGTTATAAACCCTGTTTTTAAAAAGGTCAATTTTGAGAACAAATAAATTAAATAATCTTATTTTTTAGAGAGTTACTTCAGTAAATGATTACCACTACCGCTTTGTTTATTTTTTTTGCATTACTCTTGCTAATTCAGACCTGCACCCAGGCGAAAAACAGCCAGAACGGCACCTTTTAGTGCCACCGGATATGTTAATAAAATGGGTCAAAAAGCTGGAATGAATTAACAGCGCGTCCGAAGCAGTCGGTTATTCCGGGCCAGAGCCTGATGAAATGATTTAATAACCAGCAAAGAGGCGAAAAAAACGCTTAGGTTATTTTCCTGCCGTTACGTTATTCCGGTTTCAGGGAGTGAAATGGGAGAAGAACAGATCAGAAATCTCCTGTCAGCATCGCCACACCTTCACGACAGGATGGCTGACAGGCGGGAATTTACTCAGCTGCAGACTTTTCGCGCTGTGCCAGAATCCGGCTCAGGTTCAGCTCCAGCCAGTCCGCCAGCCCCACTACCTGTTCACTGACTTCGCAACCAAGCGGGGTCAGACGATACTCAACGTGCGGCGGTACGACATCGTAAGCGATGCGCTGCACGAAGCCATCTTCTTCCAGATAGCGCAGATTCTGCGCCAGCATGCGTTCACTGACCCCACCGACCGCCCGGCGCAATGCACTGAAACGCAGGGTCTGGTCCTGCAGGGCCAGCAGAATCAGTACGCTCCAGCGGCTGGTCACCCGTTTCAGTACGTCGCGCGACGGACAGTTAACGTTAAGCAGTTCACCGCGACTAAATTTTTCACTTAGTTTTTCAGACATTTAACCTGCGCACCTTAAACTAACAATTCTGTAAGTACTTACTAAAAATTAGTTTATACCCTAGTCTGGATTTCACCAACAGCCACAGGAGTTATCCCATGATTGCAGTTACAGGTGCCACCGGCCAGCTGGGCCGAATCGTTATCGATGCATTACTGAAAAAAGTTCCGGCAGCAGAAATTGTTGCCGCTGTGCGTACGCCCGCCAAAGCGGCCGATCTTGCTGCGCTGGGCGTGATTGTACGCCAGGCCAATTATAGCCAGCCAGAGACGCTGGAGGCCGCTTTTGCAGGCGTGGATAAGCTGCTGCTGATCTCGGGCAGTGAAGTGGGCCAGCGTGAGGCGCAGCATAAAGCTGTCATTGACGCTGCAAAGGCTGCTGGCGTGGGCTTTATCGCCTACACCAGTCTGCTGCATGCGGATACCTCACCGCTGGGTTTAGGTGTTGAACATCGCGCGACCGAAGCGCTGCTGAAAGCCTCGGGCATCCCGTTCGCCCTGCTTCGCAACGGCTGGTACACCGAGAACTATGCCGCCAGCATTCCTCCGGCGCTGGCACATCATGCGTTTATCGGCGCGGCAGGTGAAGGTCGCATCGCGTCGGCTGCCCGTCAGGATTACGCTGAAGCGGCGGCTGAAGTGATGACCCGTGACGATCAGGCGGGCAAAGTCTATGAGCTTGCAGGCGACGACAGCTATACGCTGGCGCAGTTTGCGGCGGAGATTGCTGCACAGAGTGGTGAGAAAGTCGATTACGTCAACTTGTCTCAGACTGACTTTGCCGCCGCGCTGAAAGGCGCTGGCCTGCCAGAAGGTCTGGCGGCGATGCTGGCAGATTCTGATGCCGGTGCAGAAAAAGGTGGCCTGTTTGATGATTCGCGTCAGCTGAGCAAACTGATTGGTCGCCCGACCACAAGCTTGCAGGCGGTGATCCGCGCAGCACTGGCGAACCATTAGTCCAGCTCTTTCTGAGCGGGCAACCCTGCCCGCTCACTTCCCACTCCGGCCCTGATTTCCGTTGCGTATGCCATTTTCTGCACCCTTTACGGCTGCGGTTTCTTTTACAAAATGTGAATAAATGCCAGTTTTCTTCAGCTTAAATTTTTTTATTCATGCTGCTAAGAGATTCATCCGAAATGTGTTTTTTGTGAACACCGCGATATTTGGTTGAATTGACTGGAATTTATTAAAAAGCCTCGATTAATCGACAATTTTTATTACGTTCATAGATATTCTGCATTGTTGTTCCGCAGGATGAGAGGTCTATAATTTCTCCTTTGTGCAACCACGACCGCTCAGGAGGCCGTTATTAATACCCATCGCCAGCAACAAAATGCACTTGAAGAGGTTCGTGCCGGGGCGGAAGTTGAGTATCAATACGATCCCCATGAACTGAAACTGGATCGCATGCAGGATTCTGAACCGGAACCGGAGCTGATTGAAGGCTTACCGGCACCGGATGCGCTCACGCCTGCCGATCGTTATCTGGAACTGTTTGAACATGTCCAGATGTCGCGGATTTTTGAGGATAGTAAAACCTTCCCCGACTGTTCGCCTAAGTACGATCCGCTGGATGTGCTGATGCGCTATCGTCGACAGAAACGCAGCAGTGATTTCGACCTGTCGCGTTTTGTCGCCGATCACTTTTATCTGCCTGGCGTAAACGAAAGTTTTTATGTCTCCAACCCGGATAAATCGCTTAATGAGCATATCGATGACCTGTGGCCGGTTCTGACTAAAATGCCGCAGCAGCATATGCCTCACTCATCGCTGCTGCCGTTACCGAAACCCTATGTTGTACCAGGCGGCCGCTTTGGCGAAACCTACTACTGGGACTCCTACTTCACCATGCTGGGCCTGGCGGAATCGGGCCGTGATGACCTGCTGCGTCATATGGCAGACAACTTTGCCTGGCTGATCGATAACTACGGCCATGTGCCAAACGGCAACCGTACTTATTATCTCAGCCGTTCTCAGCCGCCGGTATTTGCCCTGATGGTGGAGCTATTCGAAGAGGATGGCGTGCGCGGTGCTAAGCGCTATCAGGAACAGCTGATGAAGGAGTATCAGTTCTGGATGGATGGTGCCGGCTCACTGATGCCAAACCAGGCCTATCGTCACGTCGTGCGGATGCCAAATGGCTCGCTGCTGAACCGTTACTGGGATGACCGCGATACGCCACGTGATGAGTCGTGGATGGAAGATGTCGAAACCGCGCGCGAATCTAAACGTCCGGCCAGCGAAGTCTATCGTGACCTGCGTGCGGGTGCAGAGTCGGGCTGGGATTACTCCTCGCGCTGGCTGCGGAATCCGAAACGGCTGTCGAGTATCCGTACGACACAGTTTATCCCTATCGATCTGAATGCGTTCCTGTACAAGCTGGAGCTGATGATTGCCACCCTGTCGCATGCCAAAGGCGAAGAGCTGACGGCGCTGGCCTGGCAGAAAAAGGCGGAAACGCGGAAACGCGCCATTACCCGTTACCTGTGGGACAGCACCGCCGGTGTGTTCCGCGACTACGACTGGCGTCGTGAGCGTTTTGGTGCCTTTACCGTTGCCTCGGTCGTTCCGCTGTTTGTGGGTCTGGCGACGCCGTACCAGGCGCACCTGCAGGCAATCTCCCTGCGTCATCTGTTGCTGAGCAACGGTGGCCTGCTGACCTCAATGGTGGAAAGCGGTGAGCAGTGGGACCGTCCCAACGGATGGGCACCGATGCAGTGGATGGCTGTTGTTGGCCTGAATAACTACGGTGAAGAGACGCTGGCAAGTGAAGTCGCGGTGAACTGGCTTAATACGGTTAATAACTTCTATCAACTGCACCATAAGCTGGTCGAAAAGTATGACATCAGCGGCGACCGCGCCCGTCCCGGCGGTGGCGGCGAGTATCCATTACAGGATGGCTTCGGCTGGACCAACGGCGTCACGCGTAAGCTGATGACGATGTATGGGCATTTAATGGCTGACTGAGTGTCGCAGCCTGTAAATTACTAAATGCAAAAGCCGGATCATTCCCGGCTTTTTTCATGCAGGCATTCAGGCGTTACTTCTTCGCTTCTGCGCCCGGCTGCGACGCACGTTGCAGGAATTTCTGAGTTACTTCAGGCAGGTGCCGGAGCAGCCACTCCGCCATGGCCACTTCCTGATCGCGGATCTCGTTGAGGATGCGAACACCCTGCGTATCACCCACCTGCTCCGCCGCGGCAATCAGGCTGGTGTAGCTGGCGATTTCAGCATTCTCAAAAACGTAGCCACTGATGGCACCCTTCACCACTTCATCTGAGTTAAACATACCGCCCACCGCCTGGCCGGTCGCCGCCATTTTACCCATCGCATCTTTCATCACAGAGTGATCGATAGCGTGGCTGTCAAGCAGCTGTTCCAGCAGGGTCAGCTGATACTTAGTTTCTTCCAGATGTTGTGCCAGACGCTGTTCCAGCGCCGGATAGTGTTCAAGACGGCCTGACATCTTGCTCAGCATGCTTTCTGCCTGCTTTTCCATCGCATGCGCATCGCGCAGCCAGTCATGATAATGTTCAATCGCAGTCATGTGTCACTCCTTAAGAGACGGTAATAGCCTCGGCTACCGAGGTGAGTTTCTCATCCGTTTGTTTCTCTTCATTCAGGGTCGCAGCCAGCAGCTCTGCCGCTTTGGTCTATCCCAGCTTCAGCGCCAGTGCATGCAGCGTGCCGTAGGTGGCAATCTCATAGTGCTCAACTTTCTGTGCCGCACCGATCAGCCCCTGATCGCGGACTTCGCTCTTTTCGACCGAGTCGATAATTTCCTGGGCCTCTTCAACCAGACCTTCAGGCGCATGGCATTTCATTCTTTTGATTTTGACTTCAGGTGTCACGTCTGCCAGTTCATCCAGTCGTTCAATCTGAGCACAGGTCTCTTCAGGATGCTGATTAAACGCAGTGATAAGATTTTCGTCACTGGCAGCACGCGCCATTTCAGGCAATGCACGGGTTATCTGTTTCTCAGCGCTGTATACATCGGAAAGGTCGTGGATGAACAGATCGTTTAACGTTTTCACTGTCATAAGATAGCCTCATCGATCAAAAAGCTGCGTCGGTAATAACGCATCGCCAGTCATATCGTTGGCATCTGAAAAGTTTAGTGGAGATTCTTAATATCGCACGCTGTGGCAGTATGAATTTAATACAAAAGTGGCATACAAAATGCAATTTCCTTTTTACAACAGTCATTTAGCCAAAAACGTTTTTAGGGCTGCGGCTTCGCTCGCTGCGATCGGAATTTGTACAAAACAATAAATCGCTGTATAAATTTTTTAGGATTACGTGCATAAAAAAATCACCAGTCAAACCATAGTTGTACATAAATTTATTAAACCGTATAGCTTTAATCGATCTGGAATAAAAAACCGGCAGGGAAAACCCAACCGGTTTAATTAACGGCATCTCTCTGTGTCAATGGTAAATCAGCGACATAATTCAGGAGGTAATTATATTTCAGGAAAATGAAAAAAGAATCTGTGCAGCCCGGAAATCGCGTTAAGCTGCCATCCAGCAGCCTTAAAAGCGTTTAGCTTCTGCGGCTTACCTTACCTCCCTTGCGCCCGGCTTCGATGGCACGTTCAGGATCGTTCTTAAAGTTCCCGCCACTTTTCTGGCCGCCTTTGCGCCCTGCTTCTGCAGCACGCTCTTTATCAGCCGCAAAATTTCCGGCCCCACCACGATATTGAGTCATTCTGTGTTCCTCTTTGAAATTAAAATCAGAATTTGCACAGTTAATGCTTCATCAGGCCGATTCAGCAACCTGAATGCAGACAGAAAACCTGACCGTTCAAGCGAGAAAAATAAAAAACCCGTTACCGATCTGACTTATTGGCAGTTCAACCCTCATCCGGACTGGTAACGCATTTAACCTATCGCTCTGTTCTATTCAAAAAAGAGATTCGGTGCAAAATACATTTCTTACAAAAATCGCCGCGCCCTATTAATCGATCATTTTCGAAAAAAGTCCAATTGAAAAAAAAGTAACCGAAGCGGCACGGAGATAACTTCATCGATATCAGTTAGTGAAGATGATCAACAAACGATCAATTTCCCCAAGCGAAGCGGTAAATATATTTACACACTGCTGTTTTTGAAGCTGAATTAAGCGAGACGTAAGGCTTAGACTGTGCCCGCTGAAAATAGCTTATTTTGATCAATAAACGATCAATTATACTGATTAAATGAAAATTTTAATCAGAATGATACGCAATAAAGGGTACAAATATTCAGGATTAAACGAAGCGGTGATATTCAGGTAAATCAGGGATCAAAATCGCGTTTTCGGAATAGTACTAAAAAGTGTTTTTTGTGGAGAACTTCATAGGTTTTATGAGCCTACAGGAGGCGAGCAGAAGGCGAAATCAAAAAATGACGGGTGTAATCGTGCAGCGTCAGTCGGAAAATGGTGCGTCAGTGGTGTGCAGGGATGAAGCCTGACAGCGTCAGAGGGGGTCTGACACGGTGGAATAAAAGGCAACGCCGCGTTTACCGTTTTTCTTTATGCGGTACATGGCTTCATCAGCACGTGCCAGGGCGGTATCAAAGTCATCTTTTACCTCAACCTGTGACACGCCTACTGACGCGCCTATGTGCGCGTGCCCGTTAGCCAAATCAAAAGGGGTAAGCACTGCGTCAAGGCAGGCATGCGCCAGCTGTCTGACCTGCGGCTGCCCGAGTGCAAACGGCAATAGCAGGACGAACTCATCGCCGCCGAGCCGGCCAATAATCACTTCCGTCGGGGAGAGTTCAATCAATCGCTGGCTTAACTGAATTAACACTTCATCACCGCTGCGATGCCCCAGGGTGTCGTTAACGTGCTTAAAATTATCCAGGTCAATAAAGACAACGCAGAGCGGCCCCTGCGCTTTCATTTCACAGAAATCATTTTGCAGGGCATGACGATTGTTGAGCAGCGTAAGGGGATCGTGCAGCGCCAGCAGAGCGAGCTGCTCTTCATATTGCTTCTCTTTGGTCATGTCGATGTGAGTACCGATGACTTTAACCGGCTCGCCGTGCGCGTTCCACTCGCTGACCCGGCCCCGATCCAGCACCCACGTAATACTGCCATTTTTGGCGATCATGCGATGCAGCGCTTCATAGTAAGGCGCTTTTCCGGCGATGTGATCGTTAAACGCGCGCAAAACTTCGGCGGCATCATCAGGATGCAGACTCTCTTTCCACGATTCGAAGTTGGCGTCTGTCTCTTTGGGCTGGAAGCCGAGCATCGCGCCCCAGCGCCGGTTAAAAATCACCAGTTTGCCGCTGGGAATATCGAGCTGCCACAGGAATAATCCGGTGCCATCCAGCGCCGCGTTGAGTTTTGTACGGGCGTCATGCGCTATACGCTTCAGACGCGCATTATGCTTTTTCAGGTTCTGTATCTGCAGACGCAGCGCTTCTTCTGACATGACCGTGAGAGAACTGTAAAAAGGGCTATTGTGCCTGTCAGGTTGATTCTGTAAAGAGTGGCTAATAAAACACGATTAGCCGCGGTCAATTGCAGGCTGGACAGCACATCAGGCGGTGCGGGTCTGGCTACACAGCACAGAGGCGAACCGGCAAATTGGTTTCGCCGTGAAATCTGTTTGTATTGCTACAGCATTGTGAGGAGAAATGCGCCGGACTGAAGTGTAATTCGGTAATGTCAGGGAGTCTCGCGACCCGGTTCGCCAGAACGCAAAAACCCGCCAGAGGCGGGTTCTTTTAATTTTGGTGCCCGAACCCGGAATCGAACCAGGGACACGGGGATTTTCAATCCCCTGCTCTACCGACTGAGCTATTCGGGCAACGGGGCGCATTAAACCAAAGCGGCCCGGCAGCGTCAAACGCTTTTCACCAAAATCACATCGACTGACGGCTTTTCCATCAACCCACTGACTACCGCTGGCCTGACTCAAAAACTGTGACGGATGTCAGCATAAATTTCAGGCAGCGAACCGGTAAAGGCTCCATTGTGCCGCGATTTTGCCGATATAGGAGGCGAGGCCAACACGAATAATAAGGATCGCCATGTTTTCCACCATTACATCAGGCATCGCTTCACGCCACGGCTGGCAGAAGCGCTCACACTCAGCCGCCACGCTGAGTTCGCTCAACGGCTCCATCGCCATGGTTGAATTCTCTCCCGATGGCACCATCCTCAGCGCCAATGCGCTGTTTCTGGCGCGTATGGGCTATACGCTGGCGGAGATCGAGGGCCAGCACCACAGCCTGTTTTGTACGCCGGAACAACTACAATCGCGGGCGTATCAGGATTTCTGGCTGCGGCTGAACCGGGGCGAAAGCTTCAGCGATAAATTTCTGCGTATGGCGAAAAACAGCCGCCCGATCTGGCTGGAAGCCAACTATGTGCCGGTGCAGAACCGTCATGGCCGGGTGATTAAAATCGTCAAACTCGCCACCGACATTACGGGTCATATCAACGATGCGCAGGAGCAGCGCGCCATCACCACCGCTATTGAACGGTCGATGGCGGTCATCGCCTTTAACCTCAAAGGTGAAGTGCTGAAAGCCAACGACAACTTTCTGAAAACCATGGGCTACCAACGTGAGGAGGTAGAAGGTATTCACCACAGTCGCTTCTGCTCACAGACACTGCGCGATAGCCGCGAATATAGCGAGTTCTGGGAGCAACTGAACCGGGGTGAATTTGTCTCGGGTCAGTTTCCCCGGGTAAATAAACGGGGCGAGACGGTCTGGCTGCGCGCCACTTATAACCCGGTTTTTGATGAACAGGGCCGGCTCTACAAAATTGTGAAATTCGCCACGGATGTGACAGCACAGGTGGAAAAGAATCAGCAGGAGCATGATGCGGCGCAGCACGCTTATCACACCGCGCTGCAAACGGATGAAAGCACAAAGCTGGGTGCCGATGTGATCGCCAGCAGCGTACAGACCATGAATGCGCTGGCGGGTGAACTGCAGGGGATCTCCGGTGATATCACCGGACTGAGTGAGTCCTCCGATCGTATCGGCGCAATTGTGGAAGGTATTCGTCGGATCGCCGATCAGACCAACCTGCTGGCGCTGAATGCCGCCATTGAAGCAGCGCGGGCGGGCACCCATGGCCGCAGCTTTGCGGTGGTGGCTAACGAAGTCCGCACGCTGGCAGCCAACATTAACCGCGCCACGACCGACATTGAAAACCGGATTCAGCAAAATCATCTGCTGGCAAGCCGGGCGCTGAAAGGTATTGAGTCAAACCTGAAACGTGCCGACCAGGGCGTACAGCTGGCTCAGGAGGCGGGCGGCGTGATTGCAGAAATCCGTGAAGGCGCAACGGACGTGGTGCGTGCCATCGGACAGGTCACTAAAACGCTTAAAGTCTGATGCTCTGTGGGGGCATTTGCCCCCTTCTTTACGGTGTGGCCTGCACCGGCGCGTCTGGCACCGGCGGGATAAAGATATGATCCAGAATATCCCGCATCACGGGCGCAGCCGTTACCCCTTCCCCGCCACCATTCTCCAGAATTAACGCCACCGCCACTTTCGGGTCATTAAACGGCGCAAAGGCGGTGTAGAAGATATGGTCACGCAGCCGCACCGGGATCATCTTCGCGTTATAAGTCTGGTTCTGACGCAGGCTGAATACCTGCGACGTGCCGCTTTTCGCAGCGATGCCATAAGGTGCCGTATGGAAATATTTATAACCGGTGCCATTCGGCGCGTTGGCCATACCAAACATCGCGTGACGCACCAGCGACCAGTAGGGTGAGTGAGGATCGCCAATCTGCGCCTCGTGCTGTTGTGGATGGTAGTTTTCAACGAGGGTGCCACGCTGGGTTTTCTCCAGCAGATGCGGTGCGATGACCCGCCCATTGTTAATCAGCGCGACCATCGCTTTCACCATCTGAATCGGCGTCGCAATCCAGTAGCCCTGACCAATGCCTACCGAAACCGTATCGCCCTGATACCAGGCCTTTTTATGCACCTTCTGCTTCCACTCACGGCCTGGCAATAAGCCATTGTACTCCTCATTCAGGTCGATGCCGGTCGATTTGCCATAGCCAAACTGGCTGAGCATGGTGTGAATCCGGTCAATCCCCATCATGAAAGCCACCTGATAAAAGAAGGTGTCGGCAGACTCTTCTATCGCACGAGTGACATCCAGCATGCCGTGCCCGGTTTTCTTCCAGTCGCGATAGCGCCGGTCCGTGCCCGGTAAAGTCCAGGTCGGCGCACCAAAGAACTGCGACTGTGGCGTAATCACATGAGTCAGCAGCGCTGACATCGCCATATAAGGCTTCACCGTCGAGGCGGGTGGATAGAGTCCCTGCGTGACGCGGTTGATCAGCGGCAGGTCTTTATCCTGCAGCAGCTTTTTGTAAGCCTGATAGCTGATGCCTTTCACAAACGGATTAGGGTCGTAACTGGGACTGGAGACCATCGCCAGCACGGAGCCGTCGTGCGGATCTTCAATCAGCAGCGCCGCACGCTGCCCGGCCAGCAGGCTCTCCACATACTGTTGCAGATGCAGATCCAGCGTCAGCGTCAGGTTTTTACCCGCGACCGGCGGCACCTCTTTCAGCACCCGCACAATGCGGCCATGATTATCCACTTCCACTTCCTGATAACCCGGCTTGCCGTGCAGCAGCGATTCGTAATAGCCCTCAATCCCCTGCTTGCCGATGTTGTGGTCAGCCGCATAGTTTTCGGCGATACCTTCCGCGTTCAGCCGTTTGTAGTCGTTATCGTTGATTTTCGACACATAGCCGATCACATGCGCCAGATCCGCACCATAGGGATATTCACGATCCTGATAGGTCTCAATGCTGGCCCCGGTGAAGTGAAACTGATTCACCGCAAAGCGGGCGACCTGCTCTTCGGTCAGCTCCTCTTTCAGCACCACCGGCTTGTAACGGCTGGTCTGCTTCAGCGCACGGTGGAAGGTGTCAATCTCATCGGGTGTCAGATTTACGATCGGCGTCAGCGCCCGCAGCGTGGCGTTCATATCGTCGATTTTGTAAGGCGTTAGCGTAATGGCGTACCAGCTGACATTGCGCACCAGCGGAATGCCATTGCGGTCATAAATCAGCCCGCGCGTCGGGGCGATGGGGATCATCTTGATGTCGTTCTGATTGGAGCGCGTCTGGTAATAGCTATGATCGCGCACCTGCAGACGATAAAGGTTTACGCCAAGAATAGTGAAACAGAGACAGACCAGAGCAAAGGCGATTGCGGCGCGACGGGCAAATAGCTTCTCTTCAGCATCGAAGTTACGAAAGTTCATCAGGGGGCATTATCAGGCGATTAATTATTATCTGTTGTTGCGGACCATGATAAAGCGCGATCGCGGGCGTGCCAGCGCGAAGATGCACAAGCCTCAACAAAAGTGTGTCATTTGATGTGAATGTTACCGGGACGGCGAGACGGGAAACTCAGACCCTCCGGTCAGGGAGGATCTGAACAGGCGATCGGGCAGCGGACGCGAACTATCACCCGCCGCGCGGATTAGTCACCCAGCAGGACAGACTCCAGCGCAATCTTGATCATGTCGTTGAAGGTTGTCTGACGCTCAGCAGCAGTCGTCTGCTCATGCGTACGAATATGGTCTGATACGGTACAGATGGTCAGCGCTTTCGCGCCGAACTCAGCGGCCACACCATAGATACCCGCAGCTTCCATCTCAACGCCGAGGATGCCATATTTTTCCATCACGTCGAACATCTGCGGATCCGGCGTGTAGAAGAGATCGGCAGAGAAGATGTTACCCACGCGCGCTTCAACACCCAGATTTTTCGCCGCATCAACCGCGTTACGCACCATGTCGAAGTCAGCAATCGCTGCGAAGTCGTGATCTTTGAAACGCATACGGTTCACTTTGGAATCGGTGCAGGCACCCATACCGATCACGATATCACGCAGTTTTACGTCAGGGCGTACGGCACCGCAGGAGCCAACACGGATGATCTTTTTAACGCCAAAGTCCGTGATCAGCTCTTTGGTGTAGATGGAGCAGGAAGGGATACCCATTCCGTGACCCATCACAGAGACTTTACGGCCTTTGTAAGTACCGGTGTAGCCCAGCATGCCGCGCACGTTATTCACTTCAACCACGTTTTCCAGGAATGTTTCTGCGATGTGTTTTGCGCGCAGCGGATCGCCAGGCATCAATACGACGTCTGCGAAATCACCCATTTCAGCATTAATATGAGGGGTTGCCATTGTTTAATCCTTATTAAATTGCTGATTTACAGCATGTTCTTGCCATAGTCCATCTCGGACAGGCCAAAGTAGTATGCAATTGTCTGACCAATATCGGCGAAAGTCTCGCGGTATCCCAGTGAACCCGGCTCTACTTTTGGTCCGTAGATCAGAATCGGAATGTGCTCACGCGTGTGCTCCGTGCCTTCCCAGGTCGGATCACAGCCGTGGTCAGCGGTCAGGATCAGGATGTCATCTTCGCCAACCAGCGCCATCAGCTCAGGCAGACGACGGTCAAACAGCTCCAGCCCGCCCGCATAACCTGCGACATCACGGCGATGTCCCCAGGTTGAATCGAAATCAACGAAGTTGGTGAACACAATCGCCTGATCCGGCGCGGTTTTCATTTCCTGAATCGTCGCGTCAAACAGCGCATCCAGACCGGTCGCTTTGACCTTTTTGGTAATGCCCTGCTCCGCATAGATATCGGCGATTTTACCCACGGAGATCACATGACCGCCCTTCTCATCCACCAGCTTTTTCAGCATGGTGGCGGAGGGTGGCTCGACCGCCAGGTCGTGACGGTTGCCGGTACGCTCGAACTGACCCGCTTTATCACCCACAAACGGACGGGCAATTACGCGTCCAATGTTATAGCCCCCTTCGGTCAGCTCTTCACGGGCAATTTCGCACAGCGCATAGAGCCGCTCAAGACCAAAGGTCTCTTCGTGACAGGCGATCTGGAATACGGAGTCCGCAGAGGTATAGAAAATCGGCTTCCCGGTTTTCATATGCTCTTCGCCCAGCTGGTCGAGGATCACCGTACCTGAAGAGTGGCAGTTACCGAGATAGCCCGGCAGGTCGGCGCGCGCTACCAGCTTGTCCAGCAGTTCCTGCGGGAAGCTGTTCTCTTTATCGCTGAAGTAGCCCCAGTCAAACAGCACCGGCACACCGGCGATCTCCCAGTGGCCTGACGGCGTATCTTTACCTGACGAAAGCTCACTGGCGTAAGCGTACGCACCGGTGATTTTTGCCTCAGGATCCAGACCCGCCGGGAAGCGGCCGGTCGACAGCTCGGCGGCTTTACCCAGCCCCAGCGCGGTGAGATTAGGCAGATGCAATGGGCCTTTACGTCCCTTTTCTGCTTCACCGTTAAAACAGGCTTCGGCGATATGACCCAGGGTATCTGAACCTGCGTCGCCGAATTTATCGGCATCTTTACTGGAGCCAATTCCAAAGGAATCGAGAACCATAATAAAAGCACGTTTCATGCAAGTCTCCTGCGCATTGGCGCGTGACAAGTCAAAAAAAAGCGATCAGATCAGTATACCCGAATGCATCGCGGCTGGCACCGGTTACTGGTCAGTTAGCTGAGATCGCTCACACGGCGATAGACAACCGGCGTCTCAGCCGGGGCGGAATCTCCCAGCACCAGCGCAGCTTTAACCGCTGCGGCGGCCTGCTGCCATTTGTCTTCGCTGCTGGCGTGAATGACCGCCAGCGGACGTTGTGCATCGGCACGTTCGCCCAGGGTGATCATCTCGCTGAAGCCGACGCTGTAGTCGATGCTGTCGCTGGCGCGCTGACGTCCGCCGCCCATCGCCACCACCGCCAGACCCAGCGCACGGGTATCCATACTGCTGACGATGCCTGGCTGGTCGGCATAAACCGGTTTACTCAGCATTGGCGCGGGCAGATAAGCGTCGTAGCGTTCGACGAAATCAGCCGGTCCCTGCTGGGCCGCGACCATGCGGCCAAACACCTCAGCCGCCTTACCGTTATCCAGCACTGTCATCAGCTTCTGACGCGCGTCGGCGTCGCTGGCGGCCAGTTTGCCGGAGATTAGCATTTCGCTGCAGAGCGCCAGCGTCACTTCCAGCAGACGCGGATTACGCTGCTCGCCGGTGAGGAAGCGAACCGCTTCACGCACTTCCAGCGCGTTACCGGCTGAAGAAGCGAGAACCTGGTTCATGTCCGTCAGCAGTGCGGTGGTCTGACAGCCTGCGCCATTGGCGACGCCCACAATCGACTGCGCCAGACTTTCTGACGCTTCATAGGTTGGCATAAACGCGCCGGAACCGACTTTGACATCCATCACCAGCGCATCCAGCCCTTCTGCCAGCTTCTTCGCCAGAATCGAGGCGGTGATCAGCGGAATGGAATCGACGGTGGCGGTGATGTCACGCGTGGCGTAGAAACGCTTATCCGCCGGTGCCAGCGAGCGGGTCTGGCCGATAATCGCCACACCGACCTGCTTAATGATGTCGCGAAAGCGATCATCGCTGGGAAAGATATCGAAGCCCGGAATCGCTTCCAGTTTATCCAGCGTACCGCCGGTATGACCCAGACCACGACCGGAGATCATCGGCACATATCCGCCGCAGGCGGCGACCATCGGTCCTAACATCAGCGACGTCACATCGCCGACGCCGCCGGTCGAGTGCTTATCCACCACTGGCCCGTTAAGGTTGAGTGATTTCCAGTTAAGTACCGTACCGGAATCACGCATCGCCATCGTCAACGCAACCCGCTCCGGCAGCGTCATATCATGGAACCAGATGGTCATTGCCAGCGCGGCAATCTGACCTTCCGAGACGGTGTTATCACGCACGCCGTTAATGAAGAAGCGAATCTCCGCTTCAGTCAGCGCCTGGCCGTCACGTTTTTTGCGAATAATTTCTTGTGGCAGAAACAAAGTAGCCCCCTGGTTCAGGGAAATCAGGATGGAGAACAGGCGGCAAGCGACCGCCTGAAAGATCAGTAACCCGCTTTGCTGGTGTCGCTGTCATGACCCAGGGTGTTGAGCAGGCTCGCCAGCAGGCTTGATGCACCAAAGCGGAAATGGCGCGCATCGGCCCAGTCGGCACCCAGCGTCTCATCTGCCATCTGCAGATAGATCGCGGCATCTTCAGCAGTGCGCACGCCGCCCGCCGGTTTAAAGCCAACCTGCTGGCTGACGCCTTTATCACGGATCACATTCATCATGATCTGCGCCACTGCCGGCGTGGCGTTAACCGGCACTTTACCGGTAGAGGTTTTAATGAAGTCGGCACCCGCGTCGATAGCAATCTCAGAAGCCTGACGGATCAGCGCTTCTTCTTTCAGCTCACCGGTTTCGATGATGACTTTCAGCAACACGTCCGCTTCAGCACAGGCGGTTTTACAGGCTTTCACCAGATCGAAACCAACCTGGCTGTTACCGGCGATCAACGCACGGTACGGGAAGACCACATCCACTTCATCTGCACCGTAGGCGATGGCGGCGCGGGTCTCTGCCAGTGCAATATCGATGTCGTCATTGCCGTGCGGGAAGTTGGTCACCGTGGCGATGCGGATCGCTGGCGTACCCTGCTCGCGCAGCGTTTTACGCGCAATCGGAATAAAGCGCGGATAGATACAGATGGCGGCGGTGTTACCTGCCGGGGATTTAGCCTGATGACACAGGGCGATCACTTTTGCGTCGGTGTCGTCGTCATTCAGGGTGGTTAAATCCATCAGTTTCAGGGCGCGCAGGGCAAGAGGTTTACTATCGGTCATGAGGCTCTCCAAAGGATCGGGGTGCAACCCACCGGCTTGCCGGCGGAATGTTATAATAATAACATGAAGAAAAGGCCTGATATGTGCCAGTAGTCACATAGGGATTAGAAATTGGTGCAATTGCGTCATACTCACTGTGACTTAAATTGCAGATAACAGCGTTTAATCGCCATCATACGCCAGCCGGCCCAATGTTACTATTATCACATTTAAGCGCAGGTGAGGCAGATCCGGTCAGTTACGCAGCGCCGGGAAAGCGGGATCGAGCTGGAAAAGTTGCTGGCTGTTGTGCCACAGCGCATCGGCAATCTCTTCGGGTGACTCCTCTCGCAGGCTGCAGAGTACTTCCCACACCTGACGCGCACGTTCCGGGCGGTTTGGCTGGCCCTGAAAGCCCTGCAGCGGCATATCGGGTGCATCGGTCTCCAGCAGCAGCGAAGAGAGCGGCAGCTGTGCTACGGTCTGACGGGTTTTGCTGGCGCGTTCATAGGTAATTGTCCCGCCAATACCAATCGCATAACCCAGCTTAATAAAGGCCTGCGCCTGCTGCAGGCTGCCCGCGAAACCGTGCACTACGCCACGGCACGGCAGATCGAGACGACGCAGAATCTGCGCCAGCTTGTCATGGGTGCGCCGCGAATGCAGGATCACCGGCAACTGATACTGTTTTGCCAGCTTCAGCTGCGCCTCCAGAAAGCGTTGCTGCTTATCAAACTGCGGATTGTCGCGATAGAGATCCAGCCCGATCTCGCCGATCGCCACCAGCTTACGTGGCCGCTGTTGCAGTAAGGTTTCCAGCTGCCCAAGATGCGCCTCAAGGTGATTTTCAATGACGATAGGGTGCAGGCCCAGCGCCGCGTAAAGCGGCGGATGTTCCGCGGCCAGCGCGCAGACGCGCTCAAACCGGCTGGCATCGATTGCCGGGATGATAATCTTCTCTACACCCGCTTCCGCGGCGCGCGCCAGACTGCCGACAACATCCCCTTCGAAAGGCGGAAAATCGAAATGACAGTGCGTATCGATAAACGTCATGCCAGCGATCCTTTGTCGTAATCCGCATCATTGTCCGCCAGCGGCGGCGTGATAATCAATCGGGTATCCGGCGCATTGGCGACCGGCGCAGGCGGGGTGACGATGCGCGCTGAGATCGTCGGTTCAGCATCGCTCAGCCACTGGCCCAGCGTGGCGAGGAAATAGCGACCACAGCGCCGTCCCAGATGATAATCCTGATTCAGCGCGGCAACACGGCTGCCCAGCGCACTGCTGGCCAGTACATGCGGCGGATAAATTTCAATGATTCGCAGGCCATCCGGCGGATTTTCAATGAACTGCTGAATCTCCTGATAGCTCTGCTCATGCTTATTCAGCACATTGATCATGGGTTGCAGTGCGCCAGTGCTGAGCCAGCGCTCCATCCGCTTAAACCATTTCGGCGTATAAAACATCTGCGACGGCACGGTGCGGATCACCACAATGGTATCTGCCCCGCGACGTGCTGCCTCACGTACCGGAATCGCATCGCTGATGCCACCATCGAGATAGCTAATCCCTTCCAGATTGACGCCCAGCCGGTAGAAACCGGGAATCGCACTGGAAGCTTTGATCAGATCCAGCCAGTTGTCGGCGGTGGGCGTAAAATAGCCAGGCGAATAGTCGTCGCTGCGGCAGGCGCACATATAAAACTCGCGGCCGCTGGAGAACAGCTGTTCCGCACTGCTCATCGCCAGCGGAAATTCACTGCGGGTGATATCGATCAGCCAGTCGAGGTCGATCAGGTTTCCGCCACGCACAAAGCGCAGCGGATCAAAAAAGAGTTTACTGGTGGTATAGCGGGTAATCACGCGACGGGCGTAGCCGGGCTGACCACAGACAAAGGCAGAGAGATTTTGTGCACCGGCAGAGGTGCCGAGCATCAACTGAAAAGGATTGAATCGGGCGCGCTGAAATTCGTCCAGTACCCCTGCCGTGAAAATGCCGCGCTGACCGCCGCCCTCACAAACCAGGGCAATTTTCTGAGCTTTAAAGGGTGTCAGTGCCAGAGGTTCAATGGCGCCGAGTGTGATGGGAATGCGAATACCCACTGTGCAAACCTCAAAAAAGGGTTCCGGGTATGCTGGAGGAGGGATCCGTTAAAGACAGCAGCATTCCGGAGAACCAGTCATCTATTCCTTTAACCGGCAGGCCAGCTGAACTGGCTTGCCATCGCAGCGATGTGAAGGTGTCCTTCTCTTCACGTCAGTCGCTGCAGATGACTGGTCTCCGCTCTATGCTTTGCGTTGCATTACGCTGCAGGACTCATCGGCTAAAGCTTTTTACGGCCGGTAAACAGGCTGATGAGGAACAGGATAATACCAACGACGAAGACAACTTTAGCTGCCCATGCTGCTGTGCCCGCTAAACCGCCAAAACCTAACGCTGCAGCGATCAGTGCGATCACCAGAAAAATAATGCCCCAACGAAACATAAGCCTCTCCTTACCCTATTTAAAATCGAACTGCTTATTTAATCCCCGGATGGGTATCTTTTATCCATGCGGTCACCGAAGTGACCGCACGCAAGCTTAAGATTTAACCGTCAGGTCATTCTTAACGCTTTTCACGCCTTCAATGGCTTTAGCGATGCTTTCTGCACGATCTGACTGTGCCTGAGTAGCAACATGCCCTGAAAGCTGAACAACACCGTCGGTGGTCTCAACTTTTACGTTGCGCGACGGAACAATGTCGTCTGCTAATAGCTTAGCTTTAATTTCGCTGGTCGTAGCGGCATCACCGGCATAACCTTTCACTGAAGATGATTTGCTGTCTCTGACGTGTAGTTTGTCGCTGACGGATTTAACACCTTCGATTTTCTGCACCACTGCCACAGCCTTCTCAGCCTGATCCTGTGAGGTGACGAAACCGCTTAAGGTCACGACGCCGCTATGCGTTTTTACCGAGATATCCGTGCTTTTAATTGCGTCGTCATCCACCAGTGCCGCTTTGGCTTTGGCGGTGATGCCGCTGTCATCCATATAACCATCGACTTTTTTCATAGAACTATCGATTTTCGAACCCGCGCTGTCGGCTGTCTGTGACGCTTTCTGCGACACTGATTCGTCAGCCAGTGCGCTGCCGCTGATCAGTGCTGAGCCAATCATGGCGGCCATCAGGGTTTTAGCAATCTTAGTCTTGTTCATCGATATCTTCCTTCTATCAGTTAACTCACCCAAAACTGTGGGCGAAACAGAGGCACTGATGCCGCTGCGTTACAGGACGTAAGGACAAGAGAAGTCTCTTCCGCCGTCCGATAAAATAATCATAGACGGCATTTTGCAATTTGCCTGGCTAACTGGTTGATCACACGTCAAAACAGAAAAAAAACGGGGTTTTTAGGAGGAGTCTGGAGTGAGGAAATCAGGGCCATTCCCTGCTGGAATGGCCCTGAAACAGGCGATTAGTGCTCGCGCGTTTTACGGAAGGTCACGTCGGGATAACGTTCCTGCGTAATATTAAGATTGACCATGGTTGGCGCGATATAAGTCAAATTATTGCCGCCATCAAGTGCCAGGTTAACTTCGTTTTTGCGCTGGAAGTCCTCAAACTTCTTCGCGTCGCTGCATTCAACCCAGCGCGCCGTAGAGACGTTAATCGCTTCGTAGATCGCTTCGACGTTATATTCGCTTTTCAGACGTGCCACGACCACATCGAACTGCAGTACCCCGACCGCGCCAACGATAAGATCGTTGTTATGCACCGGACGGAAAACCTGCACTGCACCCTCTTCCGACAGCTGAACCAGCCCTTTCAGCAGCTGTTTCTGCTTCAGCGGATCGCGCAGACGAATACGGCGGAACAGCTCTGGCGCAAAGTTCGGAATACCGGTGAACTTCATGTTTTCACCCTGCGTAAAGGTGTCGCCAATCTGTATGGTGCCGTGGTTATGCAGACCGATGATATCGCCAGGATACGCTTCTTCAATGTGTGAACGGTCGCCCGCCATGAAGGTCAGGGCGTCGGAGATCACCACATCTTTGCCGGTGCGCACCTGACGCAGCTTCATCCCTTTTTCATATTTACCGGAGACCACACGCATAAAGGCCACGCGGTCGCGGTGTTTCGGGTCCATGTTAGCCTGGATCTTAAACACGAAGCCGGTGAACTTCTCTTCTTTCGCTTCAACCGTACGGGTATCGGTCTCACGGGGCATTGGACGCGGCGCCCAGGAAACCAGGCCATCCAGCATGTGGTCAACGCCAAAGTTACCCAGCGCGGTGCCGAAGAAGACCGGCGACAGTTCGCCACTCAGGAAGGCCTCCTGCTCGAACTCGTGCGAGGCGCCCTGCACCAGCTCCAGCTCTTCGCGCAACTGTGCCGCCAGATCTTCACCGACCGCGGTGTCGAGATCCGGGTTGTTCAGCCCCTTCACGATGCGCACATCCTGAATGGTGTGGCCTTTACCGGTCTGGTAGAGATAGGTCTCATCTTTGTAGAGATGGTAAACCCCTTTGAACAGCTTGCCGCAGCCGATAGGCCAGGTGATCGGTGCGCAGGCAATTTTCAGCTCGCTCTCTACCTCATCCAGCAGCTCCATCGGATCGCGGATGTCACGGTCAAGTTTGTTCATAAACGTCAGGATTGGCGTATCGCGCAGACGGGTAACTTCCATCAGCTTGCGGGTACGATCCTCGACCCCTTTGGCGGCATCAATCACCATCAGACAGCAGTCAACCGCAGTCAGCGTACGGTAGGTATCTTCCGAGAAGTCTTCATGACCTGGGGTGTCCAGCAGGTTCACCAGGCTATCGCGGTAAGGGAACTGCATCACCGAGGTGGTAATAGAGATACCACGCTGTTTCTCCATCTCCATCCAGTCCGACCTGGCGTGCTGGTTAGAGCCACGGCCTTTTACCGTACCGGCGGTCTGGATAGCCTGTCCGAACAGCAACACTTTTTCGGTAATGGTGGTTTTACCGGCATCCGGGTGCGAAATGATCGCGAAGGTGCGGCGGCGTGCCACCTCTTCTAAAAAGGGATTAGACATGGAATTCTTCTCAATAGGCAGCGCAACGTACTGGCGCTGCTGATAAATCACGGTGGCCGGCAGAACCTTACCGGCGGGTAAACGGTGCCAAAAACGATGTTTCATCGTTGGCGGGTCAGCGCGACGTTACATTGGCGTGAAATCCGGTTACCTGGTCAGCTTTAAGGCGGCATAGCATACAATATTTTGCGGGCGCGGCCTACAGGGAAGGGGACGGGATTTCACAGAGGGAGAATCGGAGAACAACGGATGCGGCAACAGAGTCGGGCGGGTCTGCACCCGCCCCCATTTTGTTATCCCAGTACCTTTCTGACACAGGCTTTAAAAATCTGTACACCAATCTCCAGCGAGCTGAGATCAAAACGCATGTCGGGATGATGCAGCCCCGGCGTCAGGTTGGTGCCCAGCCCCCAGAAGCCCGCCTTCACACCCGGACGCTTCACCGGATAGTAGAAAAAGTCCTCGCTGCCCGGCGTGGTTCGGGTCGGCAGTGCGCCTTCTTCACCCAGCACTTCAACGATGGCCGCGCGGATCACCGCTGTCGCCTCAACATCAATCTCGGCGGCGGGCATCTCTTTCAGCACGCGGACCTCGGCGGTGGCACCCAGTGCCGCCACGCTGTGAGTGATGGCGCGCGTGACCTGCTCTTTAAGCTGCGTCATCGGCCCGTTCTCCTGCGAACGCAGATCCCACACCACGCGGGCTTCATCCGGCACCGAGTTGGTGACACCGGCATCACACAGGAAGCGGGTCGCTTTGACACTCCAGGTCAGGCCTGGGGACAGATGAAGGGCGTTGACGGCCTGAACCGCCTGCACGGCAGCATCCAGTGCATTCACGCCAAGATGCGGTCGCGCCGCATGAGCGGGCTGGCCCTGGATGGTTGCTTCCAGCGTGCTGCAGGCGGAGTAGAGCACCGCAGGCAACGCCTGACCGACCACGCACTCTTCCAGCGGACGCAGATGGAAGCCCAGAATCATCTCCACATCATCCAGTGCGCCTCCTTCGATCATCGAGAGCGCACCCGCACCCAGCTCCTCGGCGGGCTGGAACAGAATCTTCAGCCGGCCACGTTTTACGGTGCCCTCCTGCAGCAGCGCCGCCGCTGCCGTCAGCACCACCGATGAATGACCGTCGTGACCACAGGTGTGACGCGCACACGGCACGCCATCAATGATGTGGCCCAGCGCATCCATATCCGCACGCAGCGCCAGCACTGGCCCCGGCACACCGCTGTCGATCTCCGCCACAATGCCGGTCGTGTTATTGATGTTGCGCGTCACCTTCAGGCCCGCTTTCTCGAGCTGATCGGCGATGTAGGCCGAGGTTTTCACCTCCTGAAAACCCAGCTCCGGAATTTCATGCAGATAGTGGTAATGCTCTAATACCTCAGACACAGCGTTACTCCTGAATAAACAGACGCATAACAGACATTGCGATTAGCGCGTTGATGATGCTCACCAGCATCAGCAGCGGCCAGTATTTTTTAGGCACATCGGCCACGCCCAGTAGCCGCCCCATATATTGCAGCTGCGATCCCATCAGGAAAATCGCCGGCGCCAGAATGGTGATATCTGCGCCGGTCAGCAGCCCTTTGGTCAGCAGGCTTACTGCGACGCCCGTGCCCGCCGACGAGGAGAGCCAGGCGGTGAGCAACACAGTGATTGCCTCGCCCGGCAGGCCAAACAGCCCCATCACCGGCGCAAACACATGCCCGAGAAACTGCATAATGCCGAGCAGGTTCAGCACTTCTGCCAGCACATAGGCCATCACCACATTCGGCATCAGATTGTGAATGGCGATATGAAAGCCTTTACGCGCACCGGTCACAAATACATCGAACGGATTACTGCTTGTCGCGATTTTATTTTCCATCGGCGAAATCCTTCTTATAAACACTGTTTAACACAGCGCGCGTTATCGCCGCACCGACAAATTTGAGAACGAACATTAATAACAGCGGAATAATAACTGGCAGCGTCATTGAGGCGAACAGCGCAGAACCGATGGCGAAGTAATTATTGATTAATCCGGCACCGGAATATTGCCAGGCGCTCATCACCACCAACTCTTTTTTGCCAATCTGTTTCTGGTCAGCCATCTCTTTGGTTAATGCCGCGCCCGCGTCGGTGCTTTGCAGGTCAGTGATTAACGCCAGACCGCAATGACCCGGTAATCCCATCAGCGGTTTAAGCAGCGGCGTCAGCAAGCGATGTGCCGCGCGAATCGCGCCATAGTGGGTAAAGATTTCCAGCACACCCAGCGCCAGCATTACCGTCGGCGTCAGCGACAGGGCAAACAGGAAGCCCGCTTTGGCGCTAAGTCCGCCTGCGCCGAGAAAGGTGTTGCTGGCGGGATCTTTCATGGTGCCGAAGCTGCCGCCCAGCGTGGTGAAGTCAAACGCACCCAGCCATTTAAGGCCCTCGACGTTATAAAACAGCCCTGAGAAAAACAGAATGGCAAAAATTAAAGCGATATAACTGCCTTTGGTCGCCGTCATTTTTACCGGATTAACCACACTCTCTTCTGACATTATTTTCTCCTGATAACATGGCCTGCCGCCCGTCCCCTGCCGTGGCAAGTTTCAATATATGGAACTCAGTTTTAAGCAGGATTTATGCCAGAGCAGCTAAGAGAACGGTTGTTACCGCCTTATTTCCCGACACAGGACGCTTAATCCACGCCATACCTGTTATCGCGCTCTGAAAATGATTTTTCAGAACACAACGTTATATTTCCGGGACGGCATAAGAGAGCGGGTATTTCGTCTGCCGCAGCGACTCTTGCACCAGCAGAATAGCCATCGCCCGCACTATCATGGTGCTGATTCTCCTGACGTTGTTGCCTGATAACCGGTGATACAGAATGAGAATTGGTCGCATTCAATTTCCGAAATAATTCTATTTAAATCAATCAGATAAATTGACTTATTTTGCGAAAAAGGCTTCACTTTACTAACATGTATGATGCATAATTCACCGCATCCACCTGTTTAGTTAACATCTTCTTAAAAGGACTCGGCCATGCTGACTGCTGAAATGACTGGGCGTTTAAACGACCAGCTGAACCTGGAATTTTTCTCTGCCAATCTTTATCTGCAAATGAGCGCCTGGTGCAGCGATAAAGGTTTTGAGGGTGCAGCTTCCTTCCTGAAGATGCATTCACGCGAAGAGATGCAGCATATGCAGCGTCTGTTTGATTACCTGAGCGATACCGGCGCGATGCCGGTGCTGGGCACCATCGCTGCGCCACCGGTTTCTTTCACCTCGCTGAATGAAATCCTGCAGCAGGCGCTGGAGCATGAGCAGCTTATCACCAGCAAAATCAATGAGCTGGCTCACGCCGCTATGACGTCACAGGATTACTCTACCTTCAACTTCCTGCAGTGGTATGTTGCCGAGCAGCACGAAGAAGAGAAGCTGTTCAAAACCGTGCTGGATAAACTGGCGCTGGTCAGCAACAGCGGCAACGGTCTGTTCCTGGTCGATAAAGATCTGGGCCGCATGAGCACCGAGAACCACGCAGAATAATATCTTTCAGGTCGGTTCAGACTGCTGACAATTCCCTGGTACCCTTTCAGTAAGCAATGATAAAGCTTAGGTAGCAGGGAATACGGTCAGAGGAGGAAAGCGTCCCGCGCCATGGACAAAAACGCCGGGAGCGTTTTTTAACAACGCAACGCGTTGGCCCGGCCACGGGCGCACATCAGGGATGAGGGGCGTAATCGCGCGGGTCGAGCGTGTCATGGACTGGCCTTAGCGTCTTTCCGATCTGACTGTATTCCCTGCTCAAGTACGATCTCACAGCGAAGCAGGTCCGGTTTTGCTGTTGCCCTTAACGGCCCCCGCTTCGGGGCCGGACTTTTCTTCACTGCCTCCTCAACACAGCTATGCCAGCCGGTAACTCGCCGCTTTCTCGCCATTCACCCACAGCTCACGACGTTCACCCGCAGGCAGTAACAGCGCAATCTCGCGCCAGACAGGCTGATAATCTCCGCGTTTTTCTACCGTCAGGTCGATTCGGCTGGCGCTGCTGCACAACGTCCAGCTCAGCCACAGCGCGTTGCCCTGCTGCCAGCCATGGCTCTCGCCATCGTCGTCAAACATTTCGCCCTGAGTGGTTATGCCTTCCGGTGCCGGCCATAGCTGCCACTGCCGCACGGTGTCGCGCCGCGCATCGGTGGTGGTTTCGCACTCGCCCAGCGGGATGATCGCACCGGCCCGCACCAGCAGTGGCAGCCGATCCAGCGGCGCATCCAGCGTAATCGTTTCGCCACCTGCAAACGCCCTGCCGCTGTGCCAGTCATACCAGCCGCCCTGGTTGCGTGGCAGATAGACTTCCCGACTCCGTGCGCCCTGCTCCACGACGCTGGCGACAAGCAGATCGCGGCCCAGCATAAAGTCATCACACTCCTGCCAGGTCTGCGGGTCCTGCTCATGATCGAGGAAGGTCGGACGCAGCATTGGCTCATCTTCCACGCTGGCCTGCCACGCCAGGTTATAGAGGTAAGGCATCAGACGATAGCGCAGCCGGATCGCCTCGCGGATCATCGGCGTGACATCCGGGTACATCCATGGCTCGTTCACCGTGTGATCGTCATTCCACGAGTGGATGGTAAAGCGCGGATGCATCACGCCATTCTGAACCCAGCGCACAAACAATTCGGCATCCGGCTTGTCGCCAGAGAAACCGCCGACATCGTGTCCGACGTTAAACAGCCCGGAAAGGCTCATCCCCAGCCCCATACGGATGTTGTAACGCAGGGTCTGCCAGCTGGTACGGTTATCGCCGCTCCAGGTCTGCACATAGCGCTGCATCCCGGCACAGCCGGAACGGGAGATCAGATAGGGGCGTTTGTCTGGCGCAAACTGCTGCTGCGCTTCCATCGAGGCACGCATCATCAGCAGCGGCATCACTGGCCGGATATGCTTGATGGCGATCGGCTGACCAAAACCGTGACAGCGCGCTTCGCCATCCCACACTTCATATTCGTTATTGTCGTTCCAGGTGGAATCGATGCCTTTTTCCAGCAGCTGCTGCGTGACATTCTCCTGCCACCAGCGCACCGCCTGCGGATGGGTGAAATCAAGGTGCGAACCCTCATCATCCCAGAACACCGAACGCTCCGGGCGATCCTGTTCCGAGTCACGAATAAACAGCCCCTGCGCAGCCACTTCCTGATAGCGCGGATGATCCTGCAGCAGACAGGGCTTGATGTTGGCCGCCAGCTTCATTCCGGCACGATGAAACGCATCGCTCAGCGCGTTGGGGTTCGGGACTTTGTCGTAGTTCCAGTTGAAGACATAACGCTTGTTATTGATCGAGGTATAACCGGAAGAGAGCTGGAACGAGTCGCAGGGGATTTCATACTCGCGACACAGGCGGATAAAGGATTGCAGCTGCTGCTGTGCGTCAGGCGCGTCGGTGTAATGCATGGTAGACCCGCTGTAGCCCAGGCTCCACTTTGGCTGAAACAGCGTATGCCCGGTCAGACGGACAAAAGCTTTGGTGACGTCGAGCAGCGTCGGACCGAGCATCATATAATAATCGAGATCGCCCGCCTCAGCGCGGTAACGGCGATAGGGGAGATGGTAGTTATCCAGTTCATTCCCGAGATCGAGCCAGCTGCTGCTGAGGTTGTCATAGAACAGGCCGAAGCTGACGCCATCGCGCTGCGTCAGGGTAAACGGAATATGTTTATAGAGCGGATCGGTACTGGCGGCGTTGTAGCCCATGGCATCGAGATTGCGCATTTCAAAACGCCGGTTAACGCGGTTCAGGTCGCCGCTCTTCTCGCCCAGACCATACACCCGATCCTGCGGCTGCCGACGCTGATAGTGCTCGACGCCGTCGCCATGGGCATTGAGCAGATAGGCACCAGTGTGACGATCGGCAGTCAGCGGCTGCCAGCTCTTACCATCAAACTGCTCCCAGCTCAGGCAGAGCGGCTGATGCACCGTCACCCGTAGCTGTCGGGTGCTGATGCGCAGTTGCTGCGCATCATGCTCCACCTGAAATGCGGGCAGCGTAAAGCCGTCCAGCGCCTCACGGTCACGTCCCTGCCAGGGCACATCGTGCTCTGGCGCAATGTTCCAGGTGCGGTTCAGCGCCAGCTCACCGTCGCGCAACAGCAGCACGCGCATCAGCTTTTCTTCCAGCACGTAAAGCCGCAGGAAATGTCGCGCGTCGACCTTGAGTTCAACAAAGTGATCGGCCTGCTGATGCAGCGTCCAGTTCTTCAGCGTTTTCATCACGATATCCTTATGGGTTAGCAGGGCGCTGGCGGCGTTCGGCGATCAGCATCACCAGGAAAACGGCACCAATCAGGTCAAAGAAGCCCATCGCCACAAACAGCGGATTAAAGCCGATGGTATCGGCGGTAACACCGATAATCAGCGAGAAGATAAAGCTGGCGATCCAGGCGCAGGAACCACGCATACCGTTAACGGTGGCCATCTGGCGGCGATCAAAACGTTCCACCACCAGCGCACTCAGCATGCAGGAGATCACCTGATGACCGAAGCCACCGACGGCGATCAGGGCAATCGCCAGCCAGGGATCTTTCACCAGCGTCATCAGCGCCAGCGACACCATCAGCAGCGCGCCGGTGACTGAACTGGCGACAATAGAATTCACACGGGTCATGCCAAACCAGCGCACATAGATCCTGGTGAGATAGCCGCTGGCGACGCTGCCGAGGTCGGCGGCCAGAAACGGCAGCCAGGCGAACATTACGATCTGCTTAAGATCCATGCCGCGCTCATTGGCAAGATAGAGCGGCACCCAGAAGCTCAGCACCGCCCAGGCGGGTTCAGCAAGAAAGGCCGGAATGGCGATGCCGTAGAATTTCTTCTCTTTACCAATCACTTTCAGCGCGGTGAAGAACGGCAGCTTTTCACCAGTCGCCTCGTTGTCCTGATTAATAAAGGCGCGTTCATCATCGGAAAGACGGGGATGGCACTCCGGTGAGTGATAGCCCCACCACCAGAGTCCCACCCACAGCAGCCCCAGGCCGCCGGTCAGCAGAAATGCGCCCTGCCAGCCAAAGGTAATGTGGGCAACATAGATAATCGGCGGCGCCAGCATCGCACCAATCGAAAAGCCGACGCCCGCCCAGCCCGCCGCGACCGGGCGCTCCTTTTTCGGAAACCAGTCACCAATCGCTTTGGCGTTAGCGGGCGTGGCCGCCGCTTCGGAAGCACCCATGACAAAACGCAGCAGCGCCAGATGCAGCCAGCTTCCCGCTCCAGCGTGCAGCAGACAGGTGAGCGACCAGATCAGCGCGCAAATCAGGAAGCCCATCTTCAGTCCGATCACATCGATCAGCCAGCCGCAAATCGGCTGAAACAGGGTATAGGCGAGCTGAAATGCTGCTACGACCCACGAATACTGTTCGGTGGTCATGTTCAGACTGGTTTTCAGTTCCGGTGCCAGAATGCCGAGGGAGTTACGGGTGATGTAGTTGACGGTTACACCCAGCAAAAACATTCCCAGCATCCACCAGCGTAAATTTCTAATCACGCGCACCGTGCGTGACGCACTGATGGGTTTGGTTGTTGATTCGAGGCTCATTGTGCCACTCCTGATTGCCATTAACGACGCACACCGCCTGCTGGCGTACCGCGTGTCCTGTAAGCGACGTTAAAAAAGTGTGAAACGTGGGTACAGCCACTTTTTTGCAACGCTTTTCATGGCAGGCTGAGTCCCGACAGGAAATGGCACTGAAACGCTTATCTGACGCGATTCAGCAGGCTGTGAAAAATTTTTCATCAGCAGATTTGAAGGCGATCACAGAATGAGACAAAGGCTGAAAATCAGTGAGATTGCGGCGCTGAGCGGCGTCTCGATCAGCACGGTATCGCGGGTGCTGGCGGGAAAAGCGAATACCCGGCCCGCGACGCGGGACAAAGTGCTGGCCGTGGCGCAGCAGCAGGGCGTGCTGGATAACCTGCACAGCGGTCGCCTGCTGCTGAATAACCTAATGGTCTTTGCCCCGCCGCGCGCGTTTGACGTACGCAGCGACATTTTCTACTACAAGGTGATTCAGGGGATCAGCCAGGCAGTGGAGCCACATGAGGTGCGGCTGCGTTACTGTCCGCTGGAAGAGGTGGAGAGTAATGCCGCGCTGTTTATCGATAAGATGCAGCAGACCGAAGCCGCCCTGCTGATCGGCATTGATGATGAGCATATTCATCAGCTGGCGGCGGAGATGAACAAACCCTGTGTGCTGATTAACGCCCGCGATCGCCGGATGCGCCTGCCGTCGGTTTCGCCGCATCATCAGCTTATTGGGGAATTCTCCGCGCGCTATCTGTTTGAGCAGGGACACCGGCAGATCCTGTCGCTGCACTGCCTGCGCCGCTACACCATGGAGCAGCGCTTACAGGGCGTACGTGACGCCTGGCACGCCATGAATCTGCGCTTTGACAGCCGCCAGCATCTGCTGACCCTGAACAGCTTCAGCAGCAATGAGGCGGCGGAGCGACTGGGGGAATATCTGCGCCACTGCCCTGACGCGCTGCGCCCGACCGCGATTCTCGCCAGCGGGGATTACATCGCCGCAGGGGCCGTCACTGCGCTGGAGCAGGCCGGATTGCGGGTGCCGCAGGATATCTCGGTAATGAGCATGGACGGGTTTAACCTGGCCGCTATCCACGACATTCCGCTGACCTCGGTGCAGGTGCCACGTGATGAGCTGGGCGCCGCGGCAGTCAGAATGCTGCAGGAGATGCGGCTGAATCCCGGCACCCCCACCGGCAGCCTGCTGCTGAATGGCAGGCTGGTGGTGCGCGAGTCGGTACGCCGCATCCGCGATAATCTCAGCCATGCGCCGGTTCAGCAGCATGGCCTCTATGATTAACCCGGCGCTGATTAACCCAGCGTTTTCAGCCGCAGTTCCGACGGCTGAGGCCGTCCGAACAGGAAGCCCTGGAACAGCGTACAGCCCTCATCGCGCAGCTTCGCGAACTGCTCATTGCTCTCCACGCCTTCAGCGGTAATCTGGATATCCAGACTGCGGCTCATGCCGGTAATCGCGCGGATAATCGCCAGCGCCTCGCGGCTGTCGCCCATGTCGTTGATAAACGATTTGTCGATTTTGATTTTGTCGAACGGGAAGGAACGCAGATAGCTCAGCGACGAATAGCCGGTGCCGAAATCATCCAGCGCAATCTGTACACCCAGCGCCTTGAGATTCTGCAGTGTACGGATATTCCCCAGTGAGTCATCCAGCAGCACCGATTCGGTGATCTCGACTTCCAGTCGCGCCGGATCGAGACCCGACTCCTTCAGCGCGCCTTCGACCACCGGCACCAGCGAGCTGTTTTTAAACTGCAGCGGTGAGAGGTTGACTGAGACTGACTGCTCCCCTTCCCAGCTTGCCGCTTCACGACAGGCTTCATAGAGCGCAAAGGCTCCCAGCATATGAATCAGGCCGGTCTCTTCTGCAATCGGGATGAAATCGTTGGGCATAATCAGCCCACGGATTGGATGATGCCAGCGCATCAGCGCCTCATAGCCAATAATCGTGCGATGATCGCCATTGGTGATGGGCTGATAGTAGAGCCGCAGATGCCCGCCGCTGATTGCATCGCGCAGATCGTTCTCAATCAGACGGCGGCTGCGCGCCACATCATCCATCTCCAGCGTAAAGTGCTCATAGCGGTTGCGGCCATTACGCTTGGCTTCATACAGCGCCATATCCGCACAGCGCAGCAGCTGCTCCGGCGTATTGGTGATGGTGGTGCTGAGCGCAATACCTACGCTAAGCCCGACCGACAGATTATGACCTTCAACGTTGACCGGTGGACGAATCGCTTCAATCAGACGCTGCGCCACAATGCTCGCCTCATCACTGTTCGCGACCGAGGGCAGCACGATGGCGAACTCATCGCCACCGATGCGTGCCAGCGTATCCTGATCGCGCAGCGTGTTACGCAGACGTTTAGCCACGCTGCGCAGCAGCTCATCGCCAATCTGATGGCCCAGCGCATCGTTCACATTTTTGAAGTTATCCAGATCGAGGCACAGCGCGGCGGTCTGTCGCTGCATCTGGCTCGCGGTGCGCAACGCCTCACTCAGACGCTGGCGGAACAGGATGCGGTTCGGCAGGCTGGTCAGGTTGTCGTGGTGCGCCATATGGTGAATACGGGCATCGGCGGCACGCTGGTCGGTGACATCTTCCACCAGCAGCATCAGGTAGTTGCGGCGTGCATCCTGGCCATTAATCGCGGTGGCGCGGGTATGCAGAATGCGTTCGCCGCTGGCGGTCATCAGCAACTGCTCACGCTCATGCATGCCCTCACTGCGCAGTGCAACGTCCGCCAGATTGTTAAAATAGTCACTGAGCTCAGGCGACATGCATTCGTGCGGACGCTTGTTGACGATCAGTGCTTTTGACAGGCCAAACAGCTGCTGAGTACGGTCATTAACCAGCAGGATCTCGCGGGTGATCGCATCTTCAACAATCACGCAGGAGGGAATGTTAGCAATGATGTTGTCCAGGAATTTAGACAAGGCGGTTTTCTGCGTGCTCTGGGCTTCGGCCAGATCCCGGGCGCGCAGGATCTGCTGCTCCTGCTCACGGCCTTCCGTGCGGTCGCGGGTGATCTTGGCGAAACCGATCAGCTTACCGTCATCATCATGGATCGCGTCGATGACCACATGCGCCCAGAACGCGCTGCCATCTTTACGGTAGCGCCAGCCTTCATCCTCAAAACGGCCGGTTTTCAGTGCGATACCAAGGTTGGCTTCCGGCGTGCGGTTCAGTCGCTCCTGAGCGCTGTAAAACAGCGAGAAGTGCTGACCCACGACTTCCTCCGCTTTATACCCTTTGGCGCGCTGGGCACCGGCATTCCAGTTGATGACCGCGCCGTCGACATCGAGCATATAGATGGCGTAATCGGTGACACCCTCGACCAGCAGGCGAAAACGCTGCTCCTGCTCCCGTTGCTCGCTGCGGACACGCTGCTGTTCGGTGCAGTCACGGGTGATTTTGGCATAACCCAGCAATTTACCCTGATCGTCACGGATCGTGTCGATCACCACATGGGCCCAGAACGCGCTGCCATCTTTGCGGTAGCGCCAGCCCTCATCTTCAAAACGGCCGGTACGATACGCAGTTTGCAGGTTCTGGCTGGGGGTATGATTGAGTCGATCCTGCGCGCTGTAGAAACGGGAAAAATGCTGGCCGACAATCTCTTCCGCCACATAGCCTTTGGCCCGCTGCGCGCCGGCGTTCCAGTTCACTACGTTTCCGTCCTGATCGAGCATGTAGATGGCGTAATCGGTGACGCCCTCCACCAGCAGGCGGAAGCGCATCTCCTGCTCCCGCTCTTTGCGCTGCTGCTCCTGCTGCCGGGTGCAGTCACGGCAGACCGCCGCAAAACCAATCAGCTGAGCGGTCTCGTCGCGGATCGGATAGATGACCACGTGTGCCCAGAAGCTGCTGCCATCTTTACGGCAGCGCCAGCCTTCGTTTTCGTAACGTCCGGTGGTGGCGGCGATATCGAGTTCGCGCTGCGGCTGACCACGGCGGCGATCCTCTTCGTTGTAAAACAGGGCGGCGTGCTGTCCGATAACTTCGTCTGGCCTGTAACCAAGGACGTGCAGACCCCCGCCGTTCCAGCTGGCAACAGTTCCGTCCGGTTTAAGCATGGTGATCGCGTAGTCGATCACGCTTTGTACCAGCATGCGATACATGACATCAGAGTTATTATCCATTGTTATTTGCCTGCTGCTCGGTAGCCTGGTAAAGGCTTAGGAATGTTCTCAATCGCGAGCCGAGACTAAAGCGGAAAAGGTCTGCGAAGACAAGCGCATTAAGAAGAATAACTAATCTTAACAGGGGATATATCGGCAGCGGCGAGCAAATGTTCAATGATGTAATGATCGGGATAAGCGCCTGAAGTTAGGCGTTAAGGCAGGTTTTACAGCCGGCCAGGTCAGAGCGCGAGGCTGGCTCGCGCTTAATCATTTCGCGACAGAAACGGCGTTTACAGATCCATCTGTTGCTGTAAATGCATTGCGGCAATCGGCTGCCAGATCTCAGTTGAGGCGCCCTCTTTACCGGTGAACGGATCCTGCGTCGGCAACGGCACTTTTTTCACCTGCTCCTGCGCCATTTTCAGCTTCGCGGGTTCGTCGCGCAGCGTCTCAGGCGACATGCCGTGCGGATAGGCGCCAATCACCATAAAATCTTCGCTGGCGCTGACCTGGCGATGACCGACACCCGCCGGGATCAGCACCGCATCGCCTGCGCGCAGGGTAACCATCCGGCCACTGTCGCCGCCAAACAGCACTTCCGCCCAGCCTTCCGCAACCCCGAGCAGTTCATGGGTGTTGGGATGGAAGTGGGTATAGGGGAAAATCGGATAGCGCCAGGCGGGTGGCCAGCCGTTTTCGTCGAACGTTTTCTCAAACCACGCTGCGATCTCCTCCTCTTCCGGCACCACGCGCGGCCAGATAATCAGAGGTAACGGGTTATTAGGTACGCCGCCCGACGGGATGGCGAGCATCAGATGCTGAGGATTATCAGAGGCCCCGGCCGCAAAGGTGCCCGCGGCAAAGGACATCATTAACATCAGACTGGAGGATGAGGCACGCATACAGGTTCTCCGGTTTTTTTCTAAGTGTGGCAAACCCGCGGCACAATGCAATGTGCGCCGGACGACACAATTGAGATAATGGACTGATATTGCTGACTAAAGCCAAATGCGTCGTTAACAATAGGGCCAGAGAGTGCCTGGACGGCTGCGGATAGCGGTTCTTACTGCGGTAAAGTGTTGCAAAATGTCAGGCGGCCCGGCACGCAGGTACGGCAGCCCCATACCCGGACACGCTTTTGATAAACTGTTATACAAAAATCGCCCAGATCTGTTTCTGACATGCTTGACTGTTCTCTGTTGTAATAGCTAACAGATGACAGTGAGGTAACAAATGGACGCTATTAAACAAATCCTGATTGACGAGATCGCCACGCTTAACCGCGAAGAACGTCGCGACAATTTGCCGCGCTTCAGCCTCTCGTTTCTGAAGAACCATCCCGGTCTCTGGGCCGTTATGTATCTCTGCTACGGCCTGTGCGTGGCGCTGATATTCACCACCGACATGCTCGGCTGGCCCGCCTTCTGGTTTGCCACCGCATTTGTGCTGGTGATGAGCGTGCTGATGCTGCTCGATATCAACCCGAAATATCGCTTTGAAGATATCGACGCGCTTGATCTGCGTGTCTGCTACAACGGTGAGTGGTATTACGTTCAGCCGGTGCGCGAACAGGCTATCTCACGCATTCTGTCGCTGCCTGAAACACCGGAACGAGTGAAAAGTGGTATCCAGCGTCTGCTGACGCAAAAAGGGGAAGTGGACTTTTATGATGTCTACTACCTGACCTGGGGCCACCAGGAAGCAGCGCGCGTCTGATGCGCCTGCGGTTCCGCTATTAACTGACCCAGCGTTGCTATTGCCGCCTCGGCCCGACTATCCCACGGCCAGGCGGTATTCAGTCTGAAGCAGTGACTGAACTGCTCTCCTGCCGAAAACAACTGACCCGGTGCAATACTGATCCCCTGCGCCAGCGCCTGCTGGTAGAGCCGGGTAGTATTGATGCTGTCCGGCAACGTCACCCAGAGAAAATAGCCGCCGCGCGCTTCGCTGACCGTCGCCTGCGGCGGCAGCACCTTCAGTAGCGCCTGACGCACCATCTGCTGTCGCTTCGCTAGTATCTGTCGCAACCGCTTCAGATGGGTGTCGTAACGCCGCGTGGCAAGAAAGTCGGCCAGCGCCAGCTGCATCGGTGCGCTGGTTGAGAGCGTGCTCATCAGCTGCAGGCGCTGAATGCGCTGCGCATGCTGTCCCGCCGCCACCCAGCCGACGCGAAAACCCGCCACCAGCGACTTGGAAAACGAGCCACAGTGCAGCACGTTTCCCTGGCGATCCCAGGCCTTCGCGGGCAGCGGCGCAGCCTCACCCGCCCAGAGTTCGGCATAGACATCATCTTCAATCATCGGCACCTGATAACGCGCCAGCAGCACCACCAGTTGCTGTTTGCGCTCCGGCGTTAACGTCACGCTCAGCGGATTCTGCAGCGTCGTCATCAGCCAGCAGGCTTTTACCGGCCAGCGTTGCAGCGCCTCCTCCAGCTGGATGAGATCGATGCCCTGCTTTGCATCAACCGGAATCGCCAGCGCCTTGAGCTTGAGCCGCTCGATCGCCTGCAGCGCGCCATAAAAACTCGGTTGCTCAATCACCACATAGTCGCCCGGCTCGGTCAGGGATTGCAGGCTGAGGTTCAGCGCCTCCAGCGCCCCGCTGGTGATGACAATTTCATCCGGCGACAGGGTGATGCCCTGACGTGCATAACGCTGCGCCAGCAGCTGTCGCAGCGTGGCGTTGCCGGGCGGCAGATTGTGCAGCGCATCGGTTGGGGTCAGATGATGAGAGACGTTCGCCAGCGAGCGCATCAGCTGACGCTGCGGAAAGAGTGCCGGATCGGGGAACGCAGAGCCAAACGGCACGATGGCGGGATCGCGCGTGGCCTGCAGTACATCAAACACAAAGTCGTTGATATCGACCTGCTCACTGATCGCTACGCTGAGCGGTGCGGGCGCTAAGGCGCGCGGTGCCACGTAGTAACCTGACTGTGGACGCGAGACGATCCAGCCCTGGCTCTCCAGCAGCTCATAGGCATGCAGCACCGTCATCAGGCTGACACCCTGCTGTGCGACCTGCTGACGCAGCGACGGTAAACGGGTGCCGGGCAGCCAGATGCCAGCCTCGATCTGCTGCTGAATCTCATCCATCAAGCGCTGGTATTTCGCCACGGGGCGCCTCTCCTTGTTTACCGCGAGTCGTCTGACCGCGAGACTTTACCATGCCCGGCGGCCAATGACAGGCGGCGCGCATCGCTTATCGTACTGATTACGCTGATTCTGTTCTGATCAGGCGCGTCAGATCACCGCCACCTGCGGTGTCAGTGGCTGATCGGCCTCAGCAATCGGGCTTACGTTTGCCATCGCCTCTTCCGTTTCCACCGCCACAAAATTAGCCAGATCCAGTACCCGCTCAGGGGGAACCGGCTTGCTCAGCAGATAGCCCTGCAGCGTATTGCAGCCCAGGCTGGTCAGAAAAGCCTGCTGCTCAGTGGTTTCAACGCCTTCAGCCACCACTTTCAGCTGCAGCGACTGCGCCAGCGCCACAATCGCCGATACGATAGTGGCATCCTCTTTCTGGTGCTGCAGCTCATTAACAAAGGCCCGGTCGATCTTAAGCTCGCTGGCCGGCAGCCGTTTCAGATAGAGCAGGCTGGAGTAGCCGGTGCCAAAGTCATCAATTGAAGCTTTCACACCGAGCCGGGTCAGCTCGGTGAGAATACGCACGCTCTCATCGGGATCGCGCATCGCAGTGGTCTCCGTCACTTCCAGCGTCAGCATTTCGGCCGGAATCTGATGTTTTGCCAGCGCATCCACCACCTTCTCTACCAGATTCGATTGTTCAAACTGCAGCGCCGACAGGTTCACCGCCACCGACCAGTCAGGATGGCCCTGCAGATGCCACTGGCGCAGCTGACGACAGGCTTCATGGATCACCCAGTTGCCGATGCTGACAATCATGCCGGTCTTTTCCGCCATCGGCAGGAATTTATCGGGCGACAGCAGGCCACGCTTCGGATGCTGCCAGCGCAGCAACGCCTCAAAACCAAGGATCGGGCCGCGCGGCGCACAATATTTTGGCTGATAGAACAGGCGCAGTTCGTCGTTCTCCAGTGCCTGCCAGAGATCGTTATTCAGCTGAAGCTGGCTCTGCGCCTGAATGTTCATTGAGGGCTGGAAGAAGGTGTAGCCGTTACGGCCATTATTTTTGGTGTGGTACATCGCCGCATCGGCGTTGAACATCAGTTCGCGCTCATCCACGCCATCGCCGGGATAGACGGCGATACCAAGACTCAGTGAGACCACCAGTTCACTGCGTGAGATATCAAACGGGCGATCCACCGCTTTAACCAGTTTATCGGCGATGGCCACAGCATCATTGGGATCGTCGATCTCAACCAGCAGCACAAACTCATCACCACCGAGCCGCGCCAGGGTGTAGTAGCCGGTCATCTGCTGACTCATCCGCTCGGTCACACCGACCAGCAGACTGTCGCCAATGTGGTGTCCAAAGGCGTCGTTAACCGCCTTAAACCCATCGAGATCCATAAACATCAGGGCAAACTGCGTCTGCTCACGGTTCGCTTTGTTGATCGCCTGCTCCAGTCGATCCTCCAGCAGGATACGGTTCGGCAGCCGGGTCAGGTTATCGTGCAGCGCCAGTTGAGCCAGCTCGCGATTCGCTTCAGCCAGCGAACTGGCGAGAATCGAGGTACGCGCCTGCATCCGCGCATCCAGCATCGAGACCAGCAGGGTAATGCCCAGAATCGAGAGGGTGACCACCGTGACCAGAATCGCCAGCCAGTTGCTGTTAACGCCCTGCCCGACCGGATGGCTGTGGACGGGAAACTCTGCCGCCATCATGCCGATATAGTGCATGCCTGAAATCGCACAGCCCATGACCACCGAGGCGCCAATGCGCAGCAGTGTGACCCGGCCGGTCTGACCCTCACGCAGGTTAAACGCCAGCCACAGCGCCGCGCCTGAAGCAGCCAGAGCAATCGCCACCGACAGCGCTACCCAGCCCCATTGCCAGTTGATACCGGGCGAGAACATCAGCGCCGCCATGCCGGTGTAGTGCATCGCCGCGACACCACTGCCGAGGATCAGCGCGCCGCCCGCCAGACGCGGCAAAGGCAGATCGCCACTGCTGCAGACCAGCCACAGTGAAAATATCGACGCGCAGACGGCGATGGCGGCGGAGAAGGCGGTAAGTCCTGCGTTGTAGCTCATGACCATCTCCATGCTCATCGACAGCATGCCGATAAAGTGCATCGCCCAGATGCCGATGCCCATGGAGAAACCGCCGCCGAACAGCCAGACCAGCGCCACTTTACCGGTAGAGTGTACCACCCGTCCCGCCATATCTAAGGCGGTAAACGAAGCGAGCATCGCGACAAGAACTGAGACGATGACGATAAAAGAGTCGTATGAGGTCGCTAACATAGTGCATTCCCGCGAAAGCCGTGCTGGTGGTTGGGCAGTGGTTTTTTAAAATTTGTATTAGTTATTGGCATAGCCCGGTGGCTGATGAGCCGCGAACCCTGCATCCTTTCCACTCATTCTGAGTGATGAAATCTATCGTCAGCTTCAGCCAGAAACCGACGACACCGGCTGCCGCAGTGCGGGAAAACTGAACGCGTCAACCCGATCCGGAGGCGTTGGCTTGCCCAGCAGATACCCCTGCAATGCATCAAAGCCTAAGCTGGTGAGCAGATGCTGCTGCTCTTCCGTCTCAACCCCTTCCGCTACCATGCGCAGGTTAAGACTTTGCGCCAGCGTCAGCATGGCGCTGACCACGGTCGCATCTTCACTGCCAGGTCGCAGGCAGTTGATAAAGCTGCGATCGATTTTAAGTTCACTGGCATCCAGATGTTTAAGATGCAACAGGTTGGCATAGCCGATGCCGAAGTTATCAATGGCGACGCTGACGCCTGCCTGCTGCAACTCACGAATCCGCTGCTGGCTGAAAACAGGGTCGCGCATGGCAATCGTTTCGGTGATCTCCAGCATCAGCGCGCTACCTGACAGCTGGTAACGCGCCAGCGTCCCGGTCAGCGTGCTGAGCAGATCACGCTGGTGAAACTGCAATGCCGAGAGATTCACCGAGACCGTCCAGTCGCTGTGTCCCTGGCTGTGCCAGATCCTTAACTGCCGGCACGCCTCCTCAATTACCCAGTTGCCCAGCGCCACAATCTGACCGGTTTTTTCGGCGCGCGGCAAAAACAGCTCAGGCGTCAGTAGACCGCGCTGCGGATGCTGCCAGCGTAGCAGCGCTTCAAATCCCATTAATCGTGTGCCGCCGGAACGGAATTTAGGCTGATAGAACAGCCGCATCTGCTGCCGATCGATCGCTTCCCACAGATCGTTGGCCAGCTCCAGCTGATGCTGCGTTGCCGCGCTCATGGCGGGTTCAAACAGGCACCAGCCGTTTCGTCCACTGTGTTTGGTGTGATACATCGCCGCGTCGGCATTAAACAACAGCTCCTGCCGGCTGCTGCCATGCAGTGGAAAGATCGCAATACCGGCACTGAGTGAAACGTGCAGTACATAGCGGTCAAGTTCAAACGGCGTACCGATCACCTTAACCAGTTTTTGCGCCAGCTGCCGGGCCGGGCTGATATCACACTCCGCCATCAGCACAAACTCATCCCCGCCAAGCCGCACCAGCAACATGGTGTTACTGAGCTGACTGCGCAGCCGTTCCGCCACCGCCACCAGTAACCGGTCACCGACATGATGTCCCCAGGTGTCATTGACCGCCTTGAAGCCGTCGAGATCCATATAGATCACCGCAAAGCGATCTTCATTCAGCATCGCCTGTTTGATGGCGAGATCAAGCTGCTGCTCCAGCATCACCCGGTTGGGCAGCGCCGTCAGGTTGTCATGCATTGCCAGCTGACACAGCTCCTGGTTAGCGCGATTGAGCCGGGTTGCCAGCCGCGCGGCGCGCACCTGGGCGTCCAGCATCGAACTCAGCAGAGTGATCCCCAGAATAATTAACGTAATCAGCGTGACCCATACCGCCAGTCCCGGATTACTGACGCCATGCGGCTGCATCGTGCTGTCGTGGCTGAACGCCGCCGCCGCCATCCCCACATAGTGCATGCCCGCAATCGCAATCCCCATCACCAGTGAGGCCAGCCCACGCATCAGCAGCAGATGATGGTCACCCTGCCGCAGGTGAAACGCCAGCCACAGCGCCACGCCTGAGGCTACAAACGCAATCAGCACAGAGAGCGCTACCAGCAGCCTGTTCCACTCAGGGCGGGGATCAATCAGCAGAGCATACATACCGAGATAGTGCATCACTACCATACCCACGCCCAGGATCAGCGTGCCGCGCAGCAGCCGCTGACGGGTGAGATGTAAACCGCTCACCGTCTGGCCGAAAGCAAATATTGACGCCAGGATCGCCACCAGCAGTGAGAGGATCGTCAGCCGCGTGTCATAGCGCATCGTCATCGGCATCATCATTGCCAGCATCCCGATAAAATGCATGGCCCAGATGCCAATCCCCATTGCCGTGCCGCCCACCAGCAGCCAGAACCGCGCGCTCCAGCCATGGGAGACCGCCACCCGTCCGGCGGTGTCCAGTGCTGTAAAAGAGGCAATAAACGCCACGATCAGCGAAACACAGATCAGAATGTTATCCCAGGTGACAAGCAACATGTACAACTCCTCACCACCCGCAGAAAAACAGGTGCTGTATAAAGTCAGAAAAGTAATCTTAAAAACACCCATCGGGTGAAAGTTAATAAACTTCGGTATTTCCTGGCCCTGAAGACCGGGCAAAACAGCCCCACAAACGCAGGGTCATTTGTGACCTGCATTTTATTAACCGCCTGCTGAGTGTGGCGCTAAATCGTTATTATGTCTGATTGGTACAGGAACATATCACCGAAGCAGAAAGCATTCCAGATACCGGTAAAACAAGGGGGTTTTATTTTGCCGCCTCGCTATTTTGCCTTGCTGTAACTGGGTTATCGGCCAGAGAGACCATATGATTAACGAAAAATAAACAGCAGCACTTCGCGTAACGCTTTAACTGATCTATAGTAAGTAAAACTGATATAAATCATCATTCTTAAGTCTAAGATTTTTCTTAAGACTGCGGCGCTGCCGGTCTTGTTATTTTTATTTCCTTATTTTGGGTTGAATCGTTAATAAACACCGGGTGAAAAAGCACTGACTCTCGATAATCCGTAAGGAAATATTATGAAACTCAAGCTTTTTCTGTTTGCCGCTGCAGGATTAACTGTTGCAGTTCCAACCCTTACCCAGGCGGCTACGACCTCGGGAACCATCAATGCCACGTTAACGCTGACCACCGGTTGTCTGGTTAACGGACAGTCAGCCACGGCGGGCGTTAACTTCGGTACCCTGAACTTTGGCAGCAGCGCCGCCACCTTTGATACCCTGAACGCCACCCTGGTTGGTGCAGCCGGTAACGGTATTTTTGTGCGCTGCACCACCGGTCAGGATTACAACGTGGTCGTGACCAGCAGTAATGCTGCGCCAGCTACTATCTATGGTACCGCCTCTACGTCGCCGCGCTATCTGATTCTGGGATCGAATAATGCGCAGGGTATCGCCTATACCCTCTACAGTGATGCCTCCTTCACCACGGCGATCGCCAACAATACGCCTATCGCGGCCAGTGGCACCACTGACCCGACTCTGGGTACCAACTACGCCATTTATGGACGGGTGGTCGGTGGTGGCTTTAACCCTCTGATCCCTGCCGGAACCTATACCGATACCATTAACGTGGCCGTGAACTACTAATTGCTGCCGCAGGTAAATAAGGTTGGTTCTCTGGCGACTCTGCCTGACGATCGCACGCAGCCTGCCCCTGCTGATAGCAAGCGTCAGCGCCTGGAGTCTGCCCACCAGCACCTTCCAGGTGACCGCCTCGGTGGTGGCAGGCTGCGTGATATCCGGTACCAATACCGGCGTTTTCGGCACGCTTGATTTCGGCACGCAGTCTGGTGTGGCGACCAGTACCGTTAACGCCAGCTTCGTGCAGAGCACCTCCATTAACCTTGCCTGTACACCAGGCACCACACTGAGCATGAGCATCAATCAGGGCAGTAACTTCACTACAACCCGTAATCTGAAGCTGCCCAATTTCACCAATACCGTTCCCTATACGCTCTTTAGTAACGCCAGCCGCACCACGGTCATCCCGGTAAACCAGGCGGTGTCGCTGAGCTATAGCAATGCCAATAACATTACGCTGCCGATCTATGGCCAGCTACAACTGCCCGGCACTGCGCGCGCCGGCGTTTATACCGATACGCTGACCGTCACCCTGAGCTGGTGAGGTGATAGAAAACAAGGATATGATCATGAAGCCACTGCGCGCCCTGCTGCTCCTGCTGAGTTCCACCCTGCTCTCTCCGGCGTTCGCCGCCAACTCGGTGATGATCTGGCCCATTGATCCCGCCATTAATCCTGAAGAGAAAGCCAGCGAGCTCTGGCTTGAGAATCGCGGTAACAGCACGACCATGATGCAGATCCGGGTTTTCAGCTGGCAGCAGATTAACAGTCAGGAGCAGTATCAGACCCAGCAGCAGGTAGTCGCCAGCCCGCCGATGGTGCGGATGGATCCGGGCCAGAAACAGCTGGTCAGGCTGATTAAACAGACGCCCCCTGCGGCCGGTAAAGAGCTGGCCTATCGTGTGGTACTGGATGAGATCCCGACGCCGAACAACCCTGGCGAAAATCAGGCCGGACTAACCTTTCAGATGCGCTATTCGGTGCCGCTGTTTGTGTATGGTACCGGGCTCTCTACCGACAGCGCCCGCCCTGCTCTGCGCTGGCAACAGGTCAGCGAAGGCGGCAAGCGCTGGCTTCAGCTGACCAACAGCGGCAACGGCCACGCCCGGCTCAGCAATGTGGCGATTGGCGGTCGCAAACTGGGCGAAGGCTTATACGGCTATGTTCTGGCGGACAGCACGCATCGCTGGCCGCTCACCTCGCCGGTGGGGGGCGAACTTACCGCTGACGTGAACAAAAGCCAGTGGCGCAGCGCTGCTCAGAAGTAAGCGCTGAATGAGACCTTTTTCCCTGCATCCCTGCGCGCTGGCGGTGGCCAGCGTGATTTACGCGCTTACGCCGGATCCTGTACTGGCGGAGACTTACTCATCCCTGCCCCCGCCGCCCAGCCTGCAGACCAGCGGCGCGGGTCAGCAATACATGCTGGAGCTGGTGATTAACCAGCAGGCGAACGGCAATATTGTGGCGGTGGAGCAGCGCGACGGTCATTTCTGGCTGCGTAGCGGCGATCTGCAGCGTGCCGGGCTGTCACCGGATAAGCTGGGCCAGCAGCCACAGGTTGATGTCAGCAACCTGCCATCCATCAGCGTGGAGTATGACGCTGCGCGGCAGCGCCTGCTGCTGACCGTGCCGCCTGACTGGCTGCCCGGCCAGATCATTGGTGAGGCGAAAAACGGACCGCGCTTTCCAGGCCGTACCAGCAGCGGTGCGCTGATTAATTACGATCTGTACGCCAGCCGCACTGATACCAGCGGCACCCGACTTTCCGCCTGGAACGAACTGCGGCTGTTTGGTGATGCCGGGCACGTCTCAACTAACGGCGTCTGGCAGCAGCAGCTGGAAGGCAGTACGACTTATCAGGACAACGGCTATATCCGCTACGACAGCTGGTGGAGCAATGAAGATGAGAACACGGCGGTAAGCTGGCGGGTCGGGGATCTGGTCACCGATTCGCTGGCGTGGAGCAGCAGCGTGCGGCTCGGCGGCATCCGCATCGGCCGCGACTTTAGCGTCCGTCCCGATCTGGTGACCTATCCGCTGCCCGCTTTTTCCGGCCAGGCAGCCGTTCCCTCTACCGTCGATCTCTTTATCAACGGCTATCGTTCCAGCCAGGAAAATGTGCAGCCAGGCCCCTGGTCGATGACCAATGTGCCGTTTGTTAACGGCGCGGGTAACGCAGTGATCACGACCACCGATGCAGTGGGTCGTCGCGTCACGACCACCATGCCGTTTTACGTCTCCAGTAATCTGCTGAAGTCGGGCCTGTCGGATTATGCCTTTTCCGCTGGTGCGATCCGCGAGAACTACGGCATAAAAAACTTCGATTATGGGCAGGCCGCCGCCAGCGCTTCTTACAGATACGGCATGACCGACTGGCTGACGCTGGAGAGTCACGCTGAAGGCAGCGAAAGCCTGGCGATGGGCGGGCTGGGCGGTCAGTTACGCGTCGACAGCTGGGGCGTGGTCAACGGCGCGGTGGCGCAGAGTCAGCTTGATGGCGAGAGCGGCAGGCAGTATAGCTGGGGTTACCAGTACAACAACAGCTGGTTCAACATCGGCACGCAGCAGACCCAGCGCAGCAGCGACTTCGGCAATCTGGCGCTGGTCGGCAGTCGTGCCGGTAGCCAGGCGGATAGCCGTTACGCGTTGTCGCGCCGCAGTGCGCAGTACAGCGCCAGCGTCTCGCTGAATCAGTCTGGCAGCGTGGGTGCCGCTTTCATCGATATCACCGACGGCCAGGGCGACCGCACCCGCTTGTGGAACCTCTCATGGAGTAAAAACCTGTGGGGTAACAGCAGTCTCTATGTCTCTGCCAGCCGCGATCAGCAGGAGAAGAGCTGGACGGGTGCCATCTCACTGGTGATCCCGTTTGGTGAACAGGGCAGCGCGGCCATCAGCACCGAACGCGATCAGCGCGGTCGCGACAGCCAGCGTGTCTACGCCTCCAGCGCCATGCCCAGCGACGGCGGGTTCGCCTGGGATGCCTCCTGGGCGAATCAGAGCGGTGACAGCGGCGATTATCGTCAGGGCAGTCTGCACTATCGCAATAACCAGATTGATACCTCCGGCGGTTTTTATGGCGATAATGACAACCTCACGCAATGGGCTGATCTCTCCGGTGCGCTGGTGTTAATGGATAACAGCGTCTTTGCCGCTAACGCCATTAACGACGCCTTTGTGCTGGTGAAAACAAGCTATCCCGACGTGAACGTGCGCTACGAAAATCAGTCGATGGGACGCACCAATCAACAGGGCTATCTGCTGGTGCCCGCCATCAGCAGCTACTACCCGGCCAAATATGATATCGACACCCTCGACCTGCCCGCCGATATGACCACGCCGCAGGTTGAGCAGCGCTTCGCTGTGAAACGCCAGAGCGGCTACCTGCTCAACTTCCCGGTCGAGAAACTGCGCGCCGCCAGCGTGATCCTGGTCGATGCGCAGGGCCAGCCGCTGCCGGTCTCAAGCCTGGTGCAGCGGCCTGACCATCCCACCGGATATGTCGGCTGGGATGGCATCGTCTGGATGGAAGATCTTACCGCCAGTAATCCGATCGAGGTAGTCACGCCCGATGGGCGCCGCTGCGAGACCGAACTGCATATCGCCAGCGGTCAGCCGCAGGCACTGAAAACCTATGGCCCCCTGACCTGCGCGCTGCCGGCTCCTGTTGCAGGTAGCGCCGCCGCGCCTGCTGAACCTTTTATGTCCGGAAATCCACTATGATGAGATCGCTGTTACTGGCTGGCCTGTTGCTGCTACTGCCGTCACTGAGCTACGCCGCCTGTACCCTGCCCGCCTCCACGGCGAGCTTTGGTTCGGTCACCACGTTTGTGGCGAATACCACCGTCAGCTCGGTCACCACCAACGCCAACGTCAACTGTGGCTCCGGCTCGTCGCTGTCGCTGCTGGGCAATAACCAGATAACCTTCCAGCTGACCGGTGCAACCACTGTCAGCGGCACGCGCGGCATCCTCAAGCGTAGCGGTGACACCGGCAGCGATAATGTACCGGTGCAACTCTGCACCGACAGTGCCTGCGCCACCGAACTGACCATCGGTGGCACGCCATTTGTCTATGCATCACAGACTTTGATCAACCTGGCGGGTTTGCTGGGCAGCCTCAATTTTGCCATTCCGGTCTATCTGCGCACCGTTCCCGGTCAGGTGGTCGCCGCCGGAACCTATCAGGTGACGCTGAACATGGCGGTGACTTATCGCATCTGCACCAGTGTCGGCGTGGGCAATCTCTGCTTAAGTGAGCAGACCGGCAGTGGCGTAATCCCGATTAACATCACCGCTATCCTGACCAATGACTGCACGACCATTACCTCGCCCAATATTAGCTTTGGCAGCGCGCCGCTGGTGGGCAGCTTTTCCACCGTCTCGCAGACCATCAACGTATTGTGCAGTAAAGGCAGCACCTATACCGTCGGACTGAGCAATGGCAGCTATGCGGTGAGCAGCGTCAGGAATATGGCGAGCGGGACGAATCGGCTGAGCTATGAGATTTATAAAAGTACCACCAGCAATCGCTGGGGCCCGGCAGGCACGGAACGCTGGAGCAGTACCACCTCGACGGCGGTATCCACGGATGGACTGACGCGCGGCTTTAACTACACCGCGCGCATCCTGACCACGCAGAACACGCCGCCAGCCGGTAACTACAGCGACAGCGTGGTGGTCGATTTGTCCTTTTAGAGAGAAGCGCTGGCCGGGGTAGCGCTGTGGCGCAACTGATACTGTTTCACCATCCGGCCAATTAACAGCGTACCAATCAGCCCGCAGACGGCAGCAAAGGTCAGCCAGACGCCCGGCATCGCTTTATCACCGGTGGCGTGGATCAGATAGCTGGAGATGGCAGGCGTGAAGCCGCCAAACAGCGCCGTCGCCAGACTGTAGGCCATAGAGAAACCGGCGGCACGCACCTCAGCAGGCATAATCTCCGCCAGATACACCACCATCGCCCCGTTGTAACTGGCATAAAGGAATGACAGCCACAGTTCCGCTTCCAGCAGATGAGCGAAGCTGGCCGATCCCACCAGCCAGTGCAGCACCGGCCAGGTCGTCACAATCATCAGCAGGGTAAAGATGATCAGCAGCGGACGGCGACCCACGCGGTCCGACAGCGCTCCCATCAGCGGCAGCCAGAAGAGGTTTGAGACACCCACGCAGAGGGTAACCAGAAACGCCTGCTTATCGCTCATCATCAGCACGGTTTTACCAAAGGTCGGGGTAAAGGCAGTGATCATGTAGAACATCACCGTAGTGGTGACCACCATCAGCATGCCCGCCAGCACCAGCGCCCAGTTGCTGGCAACTGACCGCATAATTTCCGTCATGCGCGGGTGATGTTTACGTTTGCTGAACGCTTCGGTCTCTTCCAGCATCCGGCGAATGTAGAACAGGAACGGCACAATCAGGCAGCCGACCACGAACGGGATACGCCAGCCCCACTCCGTCACCGCTTCTTTCGCCATCAGATGATTCAGCATCAGGCCCAGCAGGGCGGCAAAAATCACCGCAATCTGCTGACTGCCTGATTGCCAGCTGACGAAAAAGCCTTTACGACCTTTCGGCGCGACTTCCGCGAGATAGACCGATACGCCACCCAGCTCGACGCCTGCCGAGAAGCCCTGCAACAGGCGTCCCAGCAGGATCAGAATCGGTGCAGCCGCGCCCAGCGTGGCGTAGCCTGGCACCAGCGCAATGGTCAGGGTACCTATCGCCATTAAGCCCAGCGTCAGTAATAAGCCTTTACGACGACCATGATGGTCGATGTAAGCACCCAGAATGATCGCCCCCAGCGGGCGCATCAGGAAACCGGCACCAAAGGTCATCAGGGTGAGCATCAGGGAAGCAAACGGGTCATCACCGGGAAAGAAGGTTCTGGCAATGGCGGTGGCATAATAGCCAAACACCATAAAATCGTACATCTCCAGAAAGTTACCACTGGTGACGTTAAAGATGGTTCGGGCAGCACTTTTTGGCGGCTTTTGTAAAGACGGGGTGTAACTCATAACGGCTTCCTGTTGTTTTTTAGCCGTTTTAGCCTGCCTGATGCGAGATTAATGTGACCTGGCTCACCATTGCACTTTACAATTCTGTGTACATAAGTAACAACCAATTAACAATTCAGATCAGCCAGCATAAGTGATCCGCCAGGCGGCTGATCTGCCTGATTTAATCTGGCTGAAGAGCCGCCATAAAAAAAGGCGACCTTAACCGTCGCCTTTTCATTTTGCCGGATAACCCGCTATTTCTTCACGGTTTCCATGCCCATCAGACCAATTTTCAGGTAACCCGCCGTGCGCAGCTTATCCATGATGCTCATGAGCGTTTCATAATCTACCGACTTGTCTGCCTGGAAGAAAATGGTGGTCTCTTTGTTGCCCTGCGTCTGGCTGGTCAGCACATTCACCAGCGAGTCCGGGGTGACCTGATCGTTACCCACGTAAAGCTGCTTATCCGCTTTAATCGACAGATAGACCGGCTTTTCCGGACGCGGTTGCGGCGCGCTGGTGGAAGCAGGCAGATTAACGCGCACATCGACCGTAGCCAGTGGCGCGGCCACCATAAAGATGATCAGCAGTACCAGCATGACGTCGATAAACGGCGTCACGTTGATCTCATGCATTTCACCATCGGTTTCCAGATCATCATTTAATCGCATGGCCATAACAACTTACCCTAAGCGCAGTTTCTGGGCGGTCGCAGGACGCGGAACCTCTGTGGCGACGGTACCCAAATCGATATCGCGACTCTGCAGCAGCATCACCTGCGCGGCGACATCCCCCAGCGAGGCTTTGTAGTTGGCAATCATGCGGGCAAAAACGTTATAGATGACGACGGCCGGGATCGCAGCAACCAGACCAATCGCGGTCGCCAGCAGCGCTTCGGCAATACCCGGTGCCACCACCGCAAGGTTGGTGGTCTGGGTTTTCGCGATGCCAATAAAGCTGTTCATGATGCCCCAGACGGTGCCGAACAGGCCGATAAAGGGTGCAACAGACCCGATGGTCGCCAGGAAACCGTTGCCACGTCCAGCATGGCGGCTGAAGGCGGCTACGCGGCGCTCAAGGCGGAAACTGGTGCGATCTTTAATACCGTTGGTATCTTCCACGCCAGCCGACAGTTCAAGCTCATTCTGCGCATCGTTCAATAGCACCACTGAGTGGCTGTGCCCGGTAAACGTCTGGGCAATGCGGGCGGCGTCATTCAGATTGCGGGCTTCGCCCAGTGCCAGTTGCTCACGCTTCAGGCGACGCTTAGCCGCGCTGAGTTCGGCATATTTACCGAAGAAGATCGCCCAGGTCACCACTGAGGCCAATAACAGGCCAATCATGACCACCTTTACCACGATATCGGCATGTTGATACATGCCCCAAACGGAGAGGTCCGTTTGCATCAAATCACTGGCTACCACGCTGCTTCTCCAACTTCTGATTCAGGGATGCGAAACAAGCGCAAATAATAGCAAAATGGCGGCGAATTGATAGTAGTTCTCATTAGTATTTACAAAGCTAATCCACGCTTTTGACCTGTTGCTGAACAGGTTCAGGTACGGTTTGTGAGGATGTTTCTAAAATGTGAAGCTGCATGAAAATTTATTAAAACAACGTTTCAAAATGTGACGTGATTCATTCAATCAGCATTGCTGCATTTTACTCAGGCACGTTTTTACTATGCTGGCTCCTCACGGCCCTCTGAGGTTAGTCCTGAGCGCAGGCCGTCTTACCTCTGTGGGAGACAATATAATGAGAATGATGAAAACATGCGTGGCCAGTGCCCTTGCGGCGATGATAGCAAGCGCCACCGCCACGGCACAGGTGATCAAAGTGGCTGAAGTGCAGCCTGCCGGTTATCCCACCGTAGTCGCTCTGCAACACATGGGCGACAAACTGAAACAGGCCACCGATGGACGGCTGGAGATGAAGCTCTACGCCGGTGGCGTGCTGGGTGATGAAGATCAGACGCTGCAGCAGGTGCAGCTGGGGGCTATCGATATGATCCGCGTCTCACTGGCCCCGGTCACCTCGATTGCCCCGGAAACCAGCGTGCTGACCCTGCCCTACATTTTCCGCGATGTTGACCACATGCACAAAGTGCTGGATGGCGAGACAGGCCGAGAGATTGCCGACAAATTCGATAACGATCCCAACGCCCGCATGGTGTTCCTGGGCTGGACCGATGCCGGTGAGCGCAACATGATCACCAAAAAGCCGCTGGCGAAACCGGACGATCTCAAAGGCATGAAGATCCGGGTACAGAACAGCGCCATCTCACTGGCGACGCTGAAAGCCATGGGCGCGAATCCGGTAGCGATGGGCGTCAGTGAAGTGTTCAGTGCGATGCAGACCGGCGTGGTTGATGGCACCGAAAACAACCCACCAACCTTTGTCGCCCACAACTACATGCCGGTCGCGAAGTATTACACCCTTAGCGGCCACTTTATCCAGCCAGAGATGATCCTGTTCTCAAAACGCGCCTGGGATCGCCTGAAACCCGAGGATCAGGCACTGCTGAAAAAGCTTGGCAAAGAGGCACAGGATGAGGAGCGCCAGCTCTGGGCGACCTATACCGAAGAGTCGATCGCCAAAATGAAGGCGGGCGGCGTCACCTTCCAGCAGACCGACCGCGACTATTTCGTCAAAGCGACTCAGTCAGTACGCGATCAGTTTGGCGGCAAATATCAGGATCTGATGACCCGGATCGCTGAGGTGAAATAACCCTTCCCGCGCCACGCTGCCGTGTGGCGTACTTAATCAGGTATCAATTATGTCTGCTTATACGCGTCTGATGGATGGGCTTTATCTGCTCTGCATGCTGGTGGCCGCCGTGGCGCTGTTGATCATGGTGACGGTGATCCCGATTGGGATCTTCGCCCGTTACGTGATGAACGGCGCACTCTCGTGGCCGGAGCCGGTTGCCATTATCTGCATGATTATTTTTACCTTTATTGGCGCGCCGGTGGGTCTGCGCGCCGGAACCCATATCTGCGTGTCGATGGTCACTAATCGCCTGTCGCCTGCCCGGCAGCGCCTGATGCTGCGCGTCAGCGATCTGATGATGATCGTTACCTGTCTGGTGATCTTCCAGGCCAGTTACAGCCTGTGTGAAGCGATGTGGGTGCAGACCCTCGCCTCACTCCCGGCTGTGACCTACGGCGAAATGTATCTGCCGATACCGACTGGTGCAATTTTCACTCTGCTGTTTGTTATTGAGCGCTTGCTGCGCGGCGATCAGAGCCAGCGGCCGATTGTCATGCTGGGCGGCACCCACTAACGCGGAGCAGAAAAATGGATGCATTGATTTTGATAGGCAGTTTGCTGGTGTTGCTGGTGGTGGGTTTTCCGGTCGCCTTTGCGGTGGGACTGAGCGCCTTTATCGGAGCCTGGTGGATCGATCTGCCGCTGGAAGCGGTGGTGATTCAGGTGACCAACGGGATTAACAAATTTTCGCTGCTGACCATTCCGTTCTTTATCCTCGCTGGCGCGATTATGGCAGAGGGCGGCATTGCCCGTCGCCTGGTCAACTTCGCCTATATCTTTGTCGGCTTTATTCGCGGCGGGCTGTCGCTGGTTAATATCGTCGCGTCAACCTTTTTTGGCGCTATCTCCGGTTCGTCGGTAGCCGATACCGCCTCGATTGGTTCGGTGATGATTCCGCAGATGGAGGAGAAAGGCTATCCGCGTGACTTTGCGGCTGCCGTAACCGCCAGCGGCTCCGTTCAGGCGGTGCTGACGCCTCCCAGCCACAACTCCGTCATCTACTCGCTGGCGACCGGCGGCATGGTAACCATCTCCTCGCTGTTTGTTGCCGGGATCTTCCCTGGCCTGCTGCTCGGCGGTTGCCTGATGGTGATGTGTCTGGGCTTTGCACATAAACGCGGCTATCCCAAAGGCGAGCGTATTCCGTTTCGTCAGGCGCTGAAGATTTTCTTCGACGCCTTCTGGGGGCTATTTACCGTCGTGATCATTATGGGCGGGATCCTCTCTGGCATCTTTACCGCCTCGGAGTCCGCTGCGATTGCGTGTATCTGGGCGTTCTGCGTCACCATGTTTATCTATCGCGACTTCAAATGGAGTCAGTTGCATATCCTGCTGTTCCGCACCATTAAAACCGTCACCATCGTGATGGTGCTGATCGCTTTCGCGGCCGGGTTTGGCGCGGTAATGACCTTTATGCAACTGCCGACTATTATTACCGAAGCGTTTACCAGTCTCTCCGATAACAAATATGTCATCCTGATGTGTATCAACATCCTGCTGCTGGTGGTAGGCACGCTGATGGATATGGCGCCGCTGATTCTGATCCTGACGCCGGTGCTGCTGCCGGTAGCCACCGCGCTAGGGGTCGATCCGGTTCACTTTGGCATGATCATGCTGACTAACCTGGGCATCGGGCTGATTACGCCGCCGGTCGGCACCGTGCTGTTTGTGGCCAGCGCAGTGAGTAAGCAGAAGATTGAGCAGGTCGTCGGGGCGATGTTGCCGTTCTACGGCATGCTGTTCCTGGTGCTGATGCTGATTACCTATATTCCCGCTATTTCACTCTGGTTGCCGCGCCTGATGGGCGTGATGTAGCACCATGAAAACCGGCCTGTTCGCAGGCCGTTTTTTTTCCTGCGACGCACTCTGATAATCACCATTGAGTCTCAACCCTGCTGGCCGTTTCGTGATAACGTGGGGGCTTAGTCTGAAGCGGTAAAGGCGACTCATGACCACCAGAAAAATTGATACCACGCTCGTCAGTGCAGGACGCAGCAAGCGTTATACCCAGGGCTCGGTGAATAGCGTCATTCAGCGCGCCTCTTCGCTGGTTTTTGATACGGTTGCGGAGAAGAAACGCGCCACCGCCGGTCGGGCAAAAGGCGAACTTTTTTATGGCCGCCGCGGCACCCTGACGCACTTTGCACTACAGGATGCGATGACCGAGCTGGAAGGCGGTGCGGGCTGTGTGCTCTATCCCTGCGGCGCGGCTGCCGTGGCGAACGCGATTCTGGCGTTTGTCGAGGCGGGCGACCACGTACTGATGAGCGGCGCGGTCTATGAACCGACGCAGGATTTCTGTACTAAAATTCTCGCTAAGCTGCAGGTTTCCACCGGCTGGTTCGATCACTGTATCGGCAGTGAAATCGGGGAGCTGGTGCAGCCCAACACCCGTGTTGTTTTCCTTGAGTCGCCCGCTTCGATCACGATGGAAGTTCAGGATATTCCGGCGATTGTGGCAGCGGTACGCGCTAAAGCGCCCGAAGCGATCATCATGATCGACAACACCTGGGCGGCCGGTATTCTGTTTAACGCGCTGGCGTACGGCATTGATATTTCGATTCAGGCCGGCACCAAATATCTGATTGGTCACAGCGATGCAATGATCGGCACGGCGGTCGCCAATGCACGCTGTATCGATCAACTGCGTGAGAACTCTTATCTGATGGGCCAGATGGTAGATGCCGATACCGCCTACATGGCGAGCCGCGGTCTGCGTACGCTGGGCACCCGTCTGCGTCAGCATGAAGAGAGCGCAATTCAGGTGGCAGAGTGGCTGGCGGCGCGCCCGGAAGTGGCACGGGTGAATCACCCGGCACTGGCGCAAAGCAAAGGTCATGCATTCTGGCAGCGCGATTTTAACGGCAGCAGCGGCCTGTTCTCATTCATCCTGCAGGAAAAATTAGACGCGCCCCAACTGGCGGAATATCTCGATCACTTCCATCATTTCAGCATGGCTTACTCCTGGGGCGGCTATGAATCCCTGATCCTGGCGAATCAGCCGGAAGAGCTCGCTGAGATTCGTCCGGCGGGCGGTGTGGATTTCACCGGCACGCTGGTGCGGCTGCACATTGGTCTGGAGCACGTTGATGATCTGCTGGCTGACCTGGAGGCCGGTTTTGCGCGTCTGACGCGCTAAGTCAGATAAACAGAAAGTAAACAGAAGATAAACCACGTAGCGGCGGCCCGGAGAGTTTGCCGGGCACCGGCTCATTTGTTGTTAAAATTTATCCCGCATCGTTCAGCTTACCGGTGAGATTGCTGTGCTGCCTGAACGCAGACGGATTGTTCCTTGTGACGTGATGGAATCGCTAATGGGTGTTTTACACGAGATTGTCCAGGCGCTCTGGCATCAGGATTTTGCCGCGCTGGCAAATCCGGAGGTGGTGTGGGTGGTATACGGCGTGATGTTTCTGACGCTGTTTCTGGAAAATGGTCTGTTGCCCGCCTCTTTCCTGCCGGGTGACAGCCTGCTGCTGCTGGCCGGGGCGATGGTGGCTAAAGGGGTGATGGATTTTGTGCCGACGATGGTGATCCTCACGACCGCCGCCAGCCTCGGCTGCTGGCTGAGCTATCTGCAGGGCCGCTGGCTGGGGAATACCCGACTGGTGAAAAGCTGGCTGATGCATCTGCCGGCACAGTATCACCAGCGCGCCTGGAATATGTTTAACCGTCACGGGCTGATGGCGCTGCTGGTCGGCCGTTTTCTTGCCTTTATCCGCACTATCCTGCCGACCATGGCGGGCATTGCAGGCCTGCAGAATGGCCGCTTTCAGCTGTTTAACTGGCTCAGCGGCGTGCTGTGGGTCGGCATTGTGGTTGCCTTTGGCTATGGCATCAGCCAGGTGCCGTTTATCAAGCGTCATGAAGATCAGGTGATGGCGATTCTGATGATACTGCCGATGGTGCTGCTGGTGCTCGGCCTGTCCGGCAGCATTGTGGTGATCTGGAAAAAGCGTCGCCAGAAACGCGCCTGACGCGCGTCTGCCTTTCGGATCCGCCGCCATTCAGGCGGACGGATCCGCTACCGTCTGCCTGACACGACTCACCTCTTCCCCCGGCGTCACGCCGAAATAGCGTTTAAACTCCCGCGAAAACTGTGAAGGGCTTTCATAGCCCACCCGCACCGCCGCCGCACTCGCCTTGAGTCCATCGTGCAGCATCAGCAGTCGCGCCTGATGCAGGCGATAGCGCTTGAGATACTGTAACGGCGAGGTCTGCGTCACCGCTTTGAAGTTATGGTGAAAGGCTGAGACGCTCATGTTTACTTCCGCTGCCAGCGCATCGACGCTGAGGTTTTCCGCATAGTGATTTTCAATACGCCGCAGGGCGCGCGCGATGAGGCTGAACTGCGTCTGTCGGCTCACCAGCGAAAGCAGCGCGCCGCCAATCGGGCCAGTCAGCACATAGTAGATAATTTCCCGCACAATATGCGGTCCCAGCACGCGCGCATCGCGCGGCTGGGTCATCACATCCAGCAGTCGCTCCGCGGCGCACAGCATCGGTTCCGTCAGCCACGCCGAGTGAATACCCGAAGTCTGCGGCTGCGGCTGAAACTGATCGTCGTCGCCGATTTCAATCAGCAGATCCTGCAGGCTGGCGGTATCAACCCTGAGACACAGCCCGGCAATCGGGATCTCCGGCGAGGCCCAGGTTTCGCACTCCACCGGCAGCGGCACGGTCAGCATCAGGTATTTGCTGGCGTCATACTGAAACACGGTGCTGCCGAGATAGCCGGTTTTGCTGCCCTGAAACAGGATGACAATGCCGGGCTGATACATCATCGGCGTACGGGGACGATATTGACTGGCATAAATCAGCGATACATTTTCGACCGGACAAAGACGGTCGCGACCATGGGTCATTAAGGTGACTACCTGCTGTGCCAGCCGGTGACACAGTGCATCGTGCGCCATAGCGACTCCTTTACGGGCAAAAAGCCAGTGTGCCGTGCTAATGCCTGAACCACCAGCAGCCTGGAGAATCAGGCAAGAAATTTACCGGATCGGGCAGAAGACCAGACCCGCTGTTGTTGCTGGCGCTGAGCAGGCTGAAAATTGTTGGCTAGACTTAAGCACAGTGAATTCTCACGGGTTAACCGCAACGGAAAGGAGCAACTATGGCAGACCAACCCATTATCAAACTGCGCGATGGCAATATGATGCCGCAACTCGGACTCGGTGTGTGGCAGGCCAGCATCGAAGATGCGCGTCATGCAGTGCTGAAAGCGCTTGAGGTCGGCTATCGCTCAATCGATACCGCCGCCGCCTATAAGAATGAAGAGGCGATTGGCCAGGCTCTGCAGGAAACCGATGTGCCGCGCGAAGAGATTTTCGTGACCACCAAACTGTGGAACGACGATCAGCAGAATGTTCAGCAGGCGATGGAAACCAGCCTGGAGAAACTCAAACTGGAGCAGGTCGATCTCTATCTGATGCACTGGCCGTGCCCGGAAAAAGACCATTACGTTGATGCCTGGAAGAAGATGATCGAACTGCAGCAGCAGGGGCTGACCAAAAGCATTGGCGTCTGTAACTTCCATGAAGCGCACCTGAAGCGTCTGCTGGATGAAACCGGTGTGACGCCGGTCGTGAACCAGATTGAGCTGCACCCGATGCTACAGCAGCGCACGCTGCATGCGTGGAACGCGCTGCACCAGATCCAGACCGAATCCTGGAGTCCGCTGGCGCAGGGCGGTAAAGGCGTTTTTGATCAGGAGATCATCAAGTCGCTGGCGAAGAAATATGGCAAGACCCCGGCGCAGATCGTGATCCGCTGGCATCTGGATAGTGGTCTGGTGGTGATTCCGAAATCGGTGACGCCAGCTCGTATCGAAGAGAACTTCAAGGTCTTTGACTTCCGTCTGGATAAGCATGAAGTGAGTGATATTGCGAAACTGGACAGCGGCAATCGTCTGGGGCCGGATCCGGAAACCTTTAACTGACGTGAAGGTGATCTTAACCACTCTGCCCTGCCGTTGACGGGCAGAACGGGCTTAACGCGGTCAGTCGGGCTCTTCCCGCCTGACCGCGCTGTTATGCGGTGGGCTGCACCACCAGTTGACCGGCAGTGCCGCGATCGGCCAGTTCCAGCGTCTGACTGTAATAGACGAAGGGGAAGTGATCGGACGAACTTTGCGGGAAGCTGACCATCAGTTCCACGCTGCCATCGACCCACACCGTATCTTTCCAGCCACGATCTTCACCCATCGGTTGTGCGCCATTCACACTTTTAATCAGGAACATCACGCCCTGAATATGCAGCGACTGCGGCCGATCGGCGTGCAGGATCCAGCGCTCAAAGGTGCCCTGCTGCGCAGTGGTGTCAATGCGGTTCATATCCCAGAGCGCACCGTTGATGCCCGGCATGCTGTCACCGATGCGGAATTCACGGGTGCGCACCGCCACGCCATCCAGAATCTGGTCGGCCAGCAGCCGCATCGGCAGATTATCCGTCACCAGCGGCAGTAAGCCGGTTGGGCGCAGCGTCAGGATCAGGGTGGAGGTCAGAATAGAAGATGGCTCAAAGAAACCGCGCAGCCGATCCATAATGCCTGCCGCCGTTCCCGCCGTAATCGATACTTCATCACCCTGCGACATATCCACCAGCACTTCGCGACGTTCGCCTGGTGCCAGTGACAGACGCTGCACCGCAACCGGCGCAGACAGATAGCCCTGATCGCTGGCAATGACCATAAACGGACGATTGTCGCTGAGCACCATCTCATAGCGTCGCGCATTCGAGGCGTTCAGCAGACGCAGGCGCACCCAGCCGCGTGACACCTCAACATAAGGATTGCGTACGCCATTCACCAGCAGCGTATCCCCCAGGAAACCACCATCCTGCGGCGGGTCATAGACCGGCGTGGCAAAGTTATCGAGCCGCTTGTCCTGAATGATGATGGGGAAGTCATCGACGCCGTAATGTTTCGGCAGCGGCAGCTGTTTGCCGATGTCATCTTCCACCAGCCACATACCCGCCAGACCGTTATAGATATGCGGCGCCATGCGGTTTGGGGTATTGGCGTGATACCAGCAGGTTGAGGCCGCCTGACGAATCGGCAGCACCGGCGACCAGTCGACACCGGCCGACATCATACGTGGCGCGCCACCCATTAACGCACCCGGCAGCTGCAAACCGCTGACGGTCATGGAGACGGACTCATTCAGCCGGTTGCTGTAGATCAGCTTAACGTCGTCACCGCTGTAAACCCGGACGGTCGGGCCAAGGTAAAGGCCATTGATGCCCCACACCGGCACTTTGTTATTGTCGCCATTAAATGACCAGTGGCTGCGCTGCATCGTCAGGAACAGCGGCTGGCCGCGACGGGATTCCAGCAACGGCGGAACCGGAAGTGGCGTATCGCCATTGGCTGAAGAAGCGGCATGTGCCGCATGAGGGAGTAAACTGGCGCTAAGCGCCGCTCCGGCAGAAAGCTGGATGAACTGACGTCTGCTGAAAGACATAAAACTTCTGACCCTTTACGCGTGGCGCTAAGCGCCGGCCCTGTTTTTATTGATCTGTTTTTGCTGTGCTGCGTTCACGACGAGCCGGATAAGGCCCGCCGCGCGGCATCCATGCAGGATAGTTCGGCGAATGACTCGCCGGTCAGATTTTTCCGTTTTTTTCGCGTTCTGCGACTTCGGCGTTGAGCTCTTCCAGCTTCGCCGCCATCAGTTCGCGACAGTGAGTCGCCAGCTTACGCACCGACGAAGACTCGAATGCTTTTACATCAACCGGCGGCAGCATCTCAACAATGACCAGACCGTTGTTCCAGCGATTGAGATCGATCTTGCCATGGGTATTGGAGACCACAATCGGAATGATCGGCACGCCCGCCGCCACGGCAGCGTGGAAGGCACCGGTTTTAAATGGCAGCAGGCCACGGCCACGGCTGCGCGTCCCTTCCGGGAACATCCAGATAGAGATGTGCTTGCGGTTAAACTGATCCACCAGCTCACCGATGGTGCCGCGCGCTTTGGCCCGGTCATCGCGGTCAATCAGCAGGTTGCCGGTCAGCCAGTAGAGCAGGCCAAAAAACGGCACCCACAGCAGGCTCTTTTTACCCACGGTTACCGTATAGGGCTGCACCATTTTGGCCGCGGTGACCATGTCGTAGTTGTTCTGATGGTTGGCAATATAGATCGCATTACCATAATTCTCCGCACCTTCCGGTTTGCGCAGATCAACTTTAAGACCAAACACCGTCGATAATTTGCCGAACAGATGGCCGAAAGTGGCGACGTGGCGCGGATCGCGTGGTGAAAAAAGACACCAGATACTGCCAAAGATACAGATCAGGATCGAATAAATGACGACGATAATGGCACGCAGAATCAGTAACATAGTTCCCTCATAGAGCCACGGCTGACGCAGGGCCAGCCGGGTTGTTTACGCTTCGCTATCCGGGCTCGCCGGACGCGCAGGGGCATCCAGTTCAACTCGATCAATTTTTTGCAGGCCGCGCGGTAACAGCGTGCCGCGACGTCCGCGATCGGCGCGGAATTTCTGTAGCTCTTCACTGCGCAGCAGCATTTTACGCTTGCCCACGTGCAGCGTGATCGCGCTGCCCGGCGGCAGGATCATCAGCCAGGCCAGTTTGTCCTGACCGGCAGCGGCTTCTGCTGACGGAATCGAGATGATTTTGTTGCCCTTGCCTTTCGACATCTGCGGCAGTTCGCCGACAGGGAACATCAGCATCCGTCCCGCCTGGGTGATCGCCAGCAGCATGTCATCTTCATGATGGACCGCCATTGGCGTCATCACGCGGGCATTGTCGGGCAGCGTCAGCAGCGCTTTACCGGCGCGGTTGCGCGATATCAGATCGCTGAAGGTACAGATAAAGCCGTAGCCCGCATCAGACGCCATCAGCAGTCGCTGGTCATCTGGCTCCATCAGCACCTGTTCAACTACCGCACCCGGCGGGGGCGTCAGTTTACCGGTCAGCGGCTCGCCCTGTCCGCGTGCGGAAGGCAGCGATGTCGGATCCAGCGTATAGCTGCGGCCGGTGGAGTCGATAAAGGCCACCGGCTGATTGCTCTTGCCGCGTGCGGCAGCCAGATAGCTGTCGCCCGCTTTATAACTCAGTCCGGCTGGATCGATATCGTGACCTTTCGCGCTGCGCACCCAGCCCATCTGCGACAGCACAATGGTGACCGGTTCAGACGGCACCAGCTCGGTTTCGCTCAGGGCTTTGGCTTCTTCACGCTCACACAGTGGCGAACGACGATCGTCGCCGTAGCTGGCGCTGTCAGCCTGTAACTCTTTTTTCAGCAGGGTGTTCATCTTGCGTTCAGACGCCAGCGTCGCCTGCAGCTGATCACGCTCTTTTTCCAGATCCGCCTGCTCGCCACGGATCTTCATCTCTTCCAGTTTTGCCAGGTGACGCAACTTCAGTTCGAGGATCGATTCGGCCTGCGTTTCACTGATGCCAAAACGCGACATCAGTACCGGCTTCGGCTCATCCTCAGTACGGATGATCTCGATCACTTCATCGATGTTCAGGAAAGCAACCAGCAAACCTTCAAGAATATGCAGGCGGCGCAGCACGCGATCCAGTCGGTAGTTCAGACGGCGTTTGACCGTGTCGCGGCGGAATACCAGCCATTCGGTCAGGATCTCGTGCAGGTTTTTCACCGCCGGACGGTTATCCAGGCCGATCATATTGAGGTTAACGCGGTAACTCTTCTCCAGATCGGTGGTGGCGAACAGATGGTTCATCACCTGATCGAGATCGACGCGATTAGAGCGCGGCACGATCACCAGACGGGTCGGGTTCTCATGATCTGATTCATCACGCAGATCCTCCACCATCGGCAGCTTTTTGTTGCGCATCTGGTTAGCAATCTGCTCCAGCACGCGCGCGCCTGATACCTGATGCGGCAGCGCGGTGATAACCACCTCGCCCTCTTCTTTCTTCCATACCGCACGCTGGCGGATGGAGCCGCGCCCGGTCTGATAAATTTTGCGGATTTCGTCACGCGGCGTAATGATCTCTGCCTCGGTTGGATAATCCGGTCCCTGGACAATATCCAGCAGCTGGTCCAGCGTAGTTTTCGGCGCGTCGATCAGGGCGATCGCCGCCTGAGCCACTTCGCGCAGGTTGTGTGGCGGAATATCGGTCGCCATGCCGACGGCGATACCGGTGGTACCGTTCAGCAGAATATTGGGCAGGCGCGCCGGTAACATCTTCGGCTCCTGCAGCGTGCCATCAAAGTTCGGCTGATAGTCGACCGTGCCCTGACCCAGCTCGCCCAGCAGCAGCTCGGCATATTTTGACAGACGGGATTCGGTGTAACGCATCGCCGCGAACGACTTGGGATCATCCGGCGCACCCCAGTTACCCTGGCCGTCAACCAGCGGATAACGGTAGGAAAACGGCTGGGCCATCAGCACCATCGCTTCATAGCAGGCGCTGTCGCCGTGCGGATGGTATTTACCCAGCACGTCACCCACGGTACGCGCCGATTTTTTGAATTTTGCGCTGGCGCTCAGGCCCAGCTCGGACATGGCGTAAACGATACGTCGCTGAACCGGCTTTAATCCGTCGCCAATGTAAGGCAGTGCGCGGTCCATGATGACGTACATCGAATAGTTTAAGTACGCATTCTCGGTGAATGTGTGCAGGGCAAGACGCTCTGCACCATCCTGAGTCAGTTCACTCATTGATTTCTCATCCTCACATCGTGGCCCACAACGGCGGGACACCCGGCGGTGGTTTGGCGAGGATAGTACCTTATTCCCTGGTGTTAGTCACAGGGGAAGCGCGGGACAAGAGGTGTTCCGCCGCGCAATTTCATGTGCCTGAGGCACGCCGGATTCAGACCGGCAAGTGCCTGACCTCTCAGCGGAAGTGAATCAGGGCTTTGCCCCTATCCACTGACGGGCAATATCACGATATTCACCGGTGGCGGTGCTGAGATGCACCCACTGATCGACATAGAGCTTCCAGCTGATGTCGTCACGCGGGATCATGTAAGCCTTCTCGCCATACTGCAGCGGTTTGTCGGGATTGATCGCGCAGAGCGTCGGGTAATGCTGCTGCTGAAAACGCGCTTCAGAGGCATCGGTAATCATCACATCCGCCTTGTTGTCGACCAGCTGCTGGAAGATGGTGACGTTATCGTGGAACAGCGTCAGCGAGGCCTCTGGCAGATGGCTGTGCACAAAGGCTTCGTTGGTGCCACCAGCCGGTTCAATCAGACGTACGTCTGGCCGGTTGAGCTGTTCGATGGCCTGGAAGCGATCTTTATCGCGGCAGCGCACCAGCGGAATTTTGCCATCCACGTCCAGCGGCTGTGCGAACCAGGCGGTCTGCTGGCGTTTCAGCGTGACTGAGACGCCGCCGACGGCGATATCACACTGCTTTGCCAGAAAGTCTGGCATCAGGTTTTTCCAGCTGGTCTGTACCCACTCCACCTTCGCACCGAGTGAGGTAGCCAGCGCATTCGCCATGCTGATATCCAGCCCTTCATACTGACCATCGGGTCGCAGATAGCTGTAGGGTTTGTAATCGCCGGTGGTGCAGACTTTGAGCGTCTTGGAACTGAGAACGGTGTCAAGATGAGACTGCGCATGGACAGCACCGCTGGCCAGCAGCAAAGCGAGGATTAATTTTTTCATTCTGATTTTTTCTATAATTTTTTATGGTGAGTTTGCCCACCGATGGTGCCACAAACCGGCGTATTGTTGCTGCTACAGCAAAAGTGTTGTGATCAACTTCGCATTTTTCTGCAGCTGCGGCGCGCGTAAGCTGAGCACCCTATTCAGGAAACGAGGCAACCTATTCATGAGCAGGATTTTAATTATCGATGGCGGCAAAACTTTTGCCCACTCTAAAGGCGAACTGAACCACACCCTGACCGATGTTGCGGCCAGCCAGTTGCGTGACATGGGACATGAGGTGACAGTCACCGTAGCTGACAGCGATTACGTGACCACCGATGAAGTGCAGAAATATGTCGACAGCGATGTGGTGATTTATCAGATGCCGGGCTGGTGGATGGGCGAACCCTGGACGGTGAAGCGTTACATCGATGAAGTCTTTACTGAAGGCCACGGTTCACTCTACGCCAGCGATGGTCGTACCCGCTCCGATGCAGCAAAAAAATATGGTTCCGGCGGTCTGCTGCAGGGCAAAAAATATATGCTGTCGCTGACCTGGAATGCGCCGCTGCAGGCCTTTACCGACCCGGAGCAGTTCTTTGAAGGCGTCGGCGTCGATGGTCTCTATCTGCACTTCCACAAAGCCAACCAGTTCCTGGGAATGGAAGCGCTGCCGACCTTTATCTGCAATGACGTGATTAAAGCACCGGACGTGCCACGCGATATTGCCGCTTATCGGACCCATCTTAGCCGCGTTTTTGCGTAAGATAGTCAGGAGATACCACCCCATTTTCTCACGAAAGAGGAATTCGAGAATGTTAACAGTCGTAGCTGAAATTTGTGTTAAACCCGGTCGCCGTCAGGCCGTGCTGGATGCAGTGAAAAAGCTGATCCCGCAGGTCTTAGAAGAAGACGGCTGCCATCAGTATGACGCGCTGCTGGATCATCAGGCGCAGGTGCCATGGAAGCAGAACTCGCCAGACTCTATTTTCATGGTGGAGCAGTGGGAAACGTTGCGCCATCTGGAGCAGCATCAGCAGATGCCGCATATGGATGCGCATCGCGCCATCATTAAAGATGATGTGGTGGATGTGAAGATTCTGGTGCTGGAACCGAGTGCCTGACTAATAAGCTGATTGCTGATGTGCCTGTATTCGTGCTGGAGGCTGCTGACAAACTCAACGCTGAGTGCCTCTGGCAGCAACACATTAGCGCAACACGAAGGGAATATGGGCGCGTCCCGCGCCGGGGACAAAAACGCCGGGAGCGTTTTTGAACAACGCAAAGCGTTGGCCCGGCAACGGGCGCTCCTCATGGATGAGGTGCGTACTCGTGCGGGTCGAGCGACCAGGGACTGGCTTAAGCGTCTTTCCAGTCTGTCCATATTCCCTGAGCGGGCACAATCAGAAAGCAAATCCGGCCAGACTTTGTCACCCTCCTCAAACCTCTGCTCTGCGACAGCGATTTTTTGTTTCTGACAGACCGTTTTAAAGCATTTGACGCCGATCAATCTCGGTGCGGAGAAAATCGAGAAAGCAGCCGATACGCGAAGAGAGCGTGGTGTTACGGTAATAAACCGCATGCACCGGCAACCGCAAATCGCGGGTTTCCGCGGGAAGAACCGGCACCAGCCGGCCAGCGGCGCAATCTTCCCGGCTGACAAAGTCGGAGAGGCGGGCAATCCCTTGACCTGCCAGCGCCAGCTGCCGGATGGTTTCACCGCTGGAAGCTGAGAGTGTCGGCTTGACGCGCATAAAATCCCCATCAGGCTGCCAGATCGGCCAGACGTTGAGGGTGTCAGGATAACTGAAGCCGATGGTCTGATGCTGTGCAAGATCGGCAACGCTCTGTGGCGTGCCCGCTTTCGCCAGATAGGCCGGACTGGCCATCAGCCGGATTGCACTACTGCCGAGCAACCGGGCGCGCAGCGTAGAGTCACGCAGTTCGCCAATGCGAATGGCAATGTCGGTCTGCTGCTCCAGCAGATCGATCATGATGTCGTCGGTATTCAGCTCAAGCTGGATCAACGGATAACGGGCGCGAAAATCCTCTACCAGCGGCACAATCACATGCAGCATAAAAGGCGTCGCAGCGTTCACCCGCAGCCGTCCTGACGGCATCTCGCGCCGCAGGGCAATCTGCTCTTCGGCCTGCTCAACCGAGGCCAGGATCTGGCGCGCATGCTCCAGAAACACCTGTCCCTCTTCAGTCAGCGCCAGCCGTCGGGTAGTCCGATGCAACAGCGTGGTCTGCAGCTTGCTCTCCAGCCGCGACAGCGCCCGGCTGATGCCTGAACTGGTCTGCGCCAGCTGGGATGCCGCCGCAGTAATAGAACCGCTGTCCACCACCGCCACCCAGGCGCGTAGCTCTTCCAGGGTAATTTTCACAATGGTTACTGTCTCTGCTCTGAATCTGCCGGGTTCTCTGAGGATGTGCAGGCTGAAGCACAAAGAAAACAGGACGCTTTCGCGTCCTGTTTTTACACTTCAATATCGGCCATATCGCCTTTTTCCTGCAACCAGTTACGCCGGTCTTCGGAACGTTTTTTCGCGAGCAGCATATCCATCATGCGCAGCGTCTGGTCAACATCCTCTTCACTGATCGTCAGTTGTACCAGGCGGCGGGTATTCGGATCCAGCGTCGTTTCGCGCAGCTGCAGCGGGTTCATCTCGCCCAGCCCTTTAAAGCGCTGAACGTTCGGTTTGCCCTTCTTGCGTTTCAGCTGTTCCAGCACGCCCTCTTTCTCATCTTCGTCCAGCGCGTAGTAGACCTCTTTACCGAGATCGATACGATAGAGCGGCGGCATGGCAACGTAAACGTGACCGTTTCTGACCAGTGAGCGGAAATGTTTTACGAACAGCGCACAGAGCAGTGTGGCGATATGCAGACCATCGGAGTCCGCATCCGCCAGAATGCAGATCTTGCCGTAGCGCAGCTGCGAAAGATCTTCGCTGTCAGGATCGATGCCAATCGCCACGGAAATATCATGCACTTCCTGCGACGCCAGCACCTCATCGGAAGAGACTTCCCAGGTGTTCAGGATCTTGCCTTTCAGCGGCATGATCGCCTGATATTCACGATCGCGCGCCTGCTTGGCCGATCCACCTGCCGAGTCCCCTTCGACCAGGAACAGTTCTGTTTTATTCAGATCCTGCGCGGTACAGTCCGCCAGCTTGCCCGGCAGAGCCGGTCCGCTGGTGAGCTTTTTACGCACCACTTTTTTGGCTGCCCGCATACGACGCTGGGCGCTGGAGATCGCCAGCTCAGCCAGCATTTCCGCCGTCTGAATATTCTGATTCAGCCACAGGCTGAAGGCATCTTTTACAACGCCAGAGACAAAGGCAGCACACTGACGTGAGGAGAGACGCTCTTTGGTCTGCCCGGCAAACTGCGGATCCTGCATCTTCACCGACAGCACGTAGGCACAGCGATCCCAGATGTCTTCCGCTGAGAGCTTCACACCACGCGGCAGGATGTTGCGGTATTCGCAGAATTCACGCATCGCATCCAGCAGCCCCTGACGCAGGCCGTTAACGTGCGTACCGCCCTGCATGGTCGGGATCAGGTTAACGTAGCTTTCCGTTAACAGCTCGCCGCCTTCCGGCAGCCACAACAGCGCCCAGTCCACCGCTTCGACATCACCGGCAAAGCTACCCACAAAGGGTTTTTCCGGCAGCGTCGGCAGGCCATTCACCGCCTCACACAGGTAGTCGGTCAGGCCATCTTCGTAGCACCAGCGCTGCTCGGTATTGTTCAGCTTGTCTTTGAAGACAATCTCAACGCCAGGGCAGAGCACCGCTTTGGCTTTCAGCAGATGGGAAAGACGCGATACCGAGAAACGCGGGCTGTCGAAGAAGCTTTCATCAGGCCAGAAATGGACGCGCGTGCCGGTATTGCGTTTCGCCACCGTGCCGGTGACGGTGAGATCCTGCACTTTGTCGCCATTTTCGAACGCCATGTCATAGATTTCGCCATTACGGCGCACCGTGACTTCGACACGTTTTGACAGGGCGTTAACCACAGAAATGCCGACGCCGTGCAGGCCGCCCGAGAACTGATAGTTTTTGTTGGAGAACTTGCCGCCCGCATGCAGACGACACAGGATCAGCTCAACGGCAGGCACGCCCTCTTCCGGATGAATATCCACCGGCATGCCGCGACCATCATCAATCACTTCCAGCGACTGATCAGCGTGCAGAATCACTTCAACCCGCTTTGCGTGGCCGCCCAGCGCCTCATCGACGCTGTTATCAATCACTTCCTGACCCAAATGGTTGGGACGCGTCGTATCGGTGTACATGCCCGGACGACGGCGAACAGGCTCAAGGCCAGTCAGGACCTCAATGGCATCCGCGTTATAGTTAGATTGACTCATCGTAAATGTCTGATTAGAAGGGTGAAATGGGGTGCGATTTCCGCATTACTCAGGGATGATTCAGACCGAGAAAGTCCAGAATCTGCGGGAAATGGCGCTCGAATCCAGTAAATGCATGATTACCGCCCTTTTCTACCGTATGACGGCACGCGCTGTAATAGTCGAGCGCCTGGCGGTAATCGAGAACTTCATCGCCGGTCTGTTGCAGCAGCCAGAGTAAATCGGGCGCTTCCAGCGGTTCAATCTGCATTACTTTGAGATCGTAAATGTGTCGTGACTCTAACACATATTGCTGACCGGTGTAGGGATTCTGATTTTCGCCCAGGAAATCCGCCAGCAGCTCAAAAGGTCGCACCGCAGGATTAACGACCACGGCAGGCAGCATAAAGCATTGCGACAGCCAGGTGGCGTAATAACCGCCCAGCGAAGAGCCCACCAGCCCCAGCGTTTCGCCACTGCGGCTCAGCACCAGATCTTCCAGCATGGCCGCGGCATCGGCCGGAAAAGTCGGTAACTGAGGCACGATCATCTCGATCCCGGGATGCTGCGCCTCTAACCATTGCCGGAACTGCGTTGCCTTCGCCGACTGCGGCGAGCTGTTAAAACCGTGCAGATAAAGCAATGCCGCCACGCGTCAGTATCCTTCTGAATCTAAATCGGGACGAAAAGCGTCGGTGTCGAGCCGGTTGACCTCGGTCTCAAGGCCGCCATCCGGATGCAGGGTAAACCAGCGCCAGCCAGGCGCCACGGTGTCAATCGTAAAGCTGGTGCAGTGCGGTTTAAACTGGACGCAGGTTGACGGCGTCGCCAGCACGCGGCGGCCATGCCACTCCAGATCCAGCTCCTGATGAATATGACCACAGATCAGCGTCCGGGCTAACGGATAGCGCTGTAACACCGCATCAAGTTGATGAGAATTACGCAGGCTGTGCTGATCGAGCCAGGTACAGCCCGAGGCCAGCGGATGGTGATGCAGCAGGACCAGCGTATGGCGTTGCGGGAAGCGGGACAGCGCGTTGTCGAGCCACTCCAGCTGATAGTCGCTCAGCATCCCATGCGGGACACCGTAAACCTGGCTGTCGAGCAACACAATCTGCCACTGCTCACCCACCAGCACCTGCTTGTGGGCATTGATGTGTGCTGCCGCCAGCGTGTCGACCATCGCGGGCTGAAAGTCGTGATTACCGGGCAGCCAGACACAGGGGCGCGGTAAACGTGAGATACCCTCAGCGAAATGCTGATAGGCTTCGACAGAGTGATCCTGGGCGAGATCGCCGGTGGCGATGATCAGGTCATAGTCGCGCTGTTGCGCAATAATCGCATCCAGCACTGCGTCATAACTCGACCAGGTATTAACGCCAAGCAGCGATTCATGTTTTCCCGCGAACAGGTGAGTATCCGTGATTTGCAAAATCCTGATTTCGGAACCGTTCGCTGCAGGAAGAGTTAGCAGGCTATCCAAAGCGTTTCCTTCGTCTCCACGCCATTTATTGCATTATACGCATCAGCAGACCGGAACTGCCATTGCGCCATGCGCCAGGCAGTAGCGCAGCCAGTCTGCAAGAAACTGGTTTATCTGATGCTTTTCATCGCGCTGATGCAATTTTTTATTAGGATAATCATAACGCGCTTTGAAGCGATAGATCTGTTGAGTTGAACACACTTCGGCGACCATCGCATCGTGATAGAGCCGAACCGACATTGAGGGCAGGCTCCAGTAACTCACGGCAGGCGCGACCTGGCGGATCTCCACCAGCGTGGTGTAGCGCGTCGACTCCTGAATCGTCAGCTGATAACGGGCGCCACTCACCTGATAAATCACCGATTCGCCCGCCTCATCGTTGCGCGGCAGCAGGCGGCGTAACTGGGCGAAGTTGGTTTCGCAGAGCCGCATCATTTCGGGAAAGTCAGGGGTATAGCGCTGTTTCATTTTTGTATCCACTCTTCGCATAGTTTTTCATGGTGCAACGCCAGCCATTGCAGGGCGATGACAGACGCCGCATTGTCGATTATCCCCTCTTCCACCCAGCGATAAGCCTGTTCGCGGCTCACCACATGCACAAGAATATCCTCATTCTCTTCCTCCAGACCATGGCATCCCTCTGCCTGGCTGGCATCCACTTCCCCAACCAGCACCGACAGACGTTCGCTGGTGCCACCAGGGCTGGCCAGATAGCTAAGCACAGGCTTAACCCGGCCAACGTCTAAACCTGCTTCTTCAACGGCTTCACGGCGCGCAACCTGCTCAACCGATTCGCCGGGTTCAATAATGCCGGCGACCATCTCCAGCAGCCAGGGTGAAGCACTGCTGTCATAAGCCGGGATGCGGATCTGTTCAATCAGCACCACTTCATCGCGTAAGGGATCATAAGGTAGCAGCACGGCGGCATGTCCGCGCTCAAAAACTTCGCGCTGCACTTCTCCACTCATTTCGCCATTAAACTGACGGTGGCGGAAGTGGTAACGTTCGACGGAAAAAAAACCATCATAGACGGTTTCGCGTGCAATAATTTCTACATCGTTTTTTGTGAAAGTCACAGGGGATTTTTGTTCTTCCGGCATCATCGGGTTCCTTATACAGATTAGGGTGGAGCGAAAAAAGCCTGTCACCGTGCTCCATGTAAGTGGTTCTTTCTGAACTATTTACGTAAATTAGGGGGAGAAGGCACGTTCAGCCAACTTATCTCACAGTTGCCCTCTGCTAGAATCGGCGATAATTTTTTGGCTTACCCGGCAGCGCACCCACTGCAATTTGCTGCAACAAAAGGAATGCAAATGAAAAAACTGCTCCCATTTTTTATTGGGCTGAGCCTGGGCGGTTTCAGCTTCGCCAGCCAGGCCGAAGACCTGCTTCAGGTTTACCAGCAAGCGCGTCTGAGCAACCCGGATCTGCGCAGCGCCGCTGCCGATCGCGATTCTGCTTTTGAGAAAATCAACGAAGCGCGTAGCCCATTATTACCCCAGCTCGGCCTGGGCGCAGACTACACCTATAACAACGGCTATCGCGACAGTAGTGGTCTTCATTCCAACACGACCAGCGGCACACTGCAATTGACTCAGACTATTTTCGACATGTCGAAATGGCGGGCGCTGACCCTGCAGGAAAAAGCAGCCGGTATTCAGGATGTAACCTATCAGGTGGCGCAGCAGGATCTGATTCTGAACACCGCGACGGCCTACTTCAACGTACTGAAAGCGATTGATACGCTTTCTTACACCGAAGCGCAGAAACAGTCGATTTACCGCGAGCTGGATCAGACCACTCAGCGCTTTAACGTTGGCCTGGTTGCCATCACTGACGTACAGAACGCCCGCGCGCAATATGACAGCGTGCTGGCCAACGAAGTCACCGCGCGTAACAACCTTGATAATAACGTAGAAACGCTGCGTCAGATCACCGGCATGGATTACATGTCGCTGGCTTCGCTGAGTATCGATCGCTTCAGAACCGATAAGCCTGAAGCGGTCAGTGCGCTGCTTAAGCAGGCTGAAAGCCGTAACCTGTCGCTGCTCTCTGCACGTCTGAATCAGGATTTAGCCCGTGAGCAGATTCGCTCTGCAGAAACAGGTCATATGCCGACGCTGGATCTGACCGCTTCTACCGGCATGTCTAACAGCAAATATGGCGGCAGCCGTGCGAACCAGAGCACCGGTTCTACTGACTCGATTACCGGTTCAAATCAGGTTGGCCTGAGCTTCTCACTGCCACTTTACAGCGGCGGCAGTGTCACCTCTCAGGTGAAGCAGGCGCAGTACAGCTTCGTCAGCGCCAGCGAACAGCTGGAAAGCGCCCACCGCTCAGCGGTTCAGACGGTACGTTCATCGTTTAACAACGTGAATGCGTCTATCAGCAGCATCAACGCCTACAAACAGGCCGTCGTTTCTGCGCAAAGCTCTCTGGATGCGTCAGAAGCAGGTTATCAGGTGGGTACGCGTACTATCGTCGATGTGCTCGATGCGACGACCGTGCTCTACAACGCGAAGCAGCAACTCTCTGATGCACGTTATAGCTACCTGATTAACCAGCTGAATATCAGCTATGCGCTGGGTACGCTCAATGAGCAGAGCCTGCAGAAACTGAACAGTCAGCTGGGTAAAGCGATCCCGACGTCACCGGAAACCGTGGCACCGGAAAATGCCCAGCAGACCGCACGTGTGGATAGCGGTCCGGCGGCAACCGGCTCTTCTGAGGCAGCGCGTCCTGCAGCTCGCCACAGCAGCGGTAATCCTTTCGGTAATTAATCAGCGGGCGGGCTGCTTTGCGGCCCGCCTCTCTGTTGAACGTATAACTAAGTAAAGATCCCTGTTGTATCAGGCCTTCAGCTTCAATTTTACCCCCCCATCCCCTATTCTATGCGCTACCTTTGGGCACAGGATAATCATAATGAAACGCACAAAATCTATTCGCTATGCCGCTTTTCGTAAGAGCTGGCAGGCACGCCATTTAACGCCCGTTGCGATCGCCGTTTCGGCGGTATTTATGTTGGCTGGCTGTGAACAGAACGATGAAACGGTTTCGATGTACCAGAACGCCGATGACTGTTCGAAAGCCAATCCGGGCCAGAGTGCGCAATGTACTACCGCATTCAATGAGGCCAAAAAAGAGGCGGATCGCACCGCGCCAAAATATGCCACCCGTGAAGATTGTGTCGCTGAATTTGGCGAAAACCAGTGTCAGCAGACACCGGCTCAGGCAGGCGTGGGCACCACCAATGCGGAATCACAGCAGAGCGGCGGCAGCTTCTGGATGCCACTGATGGCGGGTTACATGATGGGCCGCATGATGGGTGGTGGTTCGGGCTTCGCACAGCAACCGCTGTTCTCGCCGAAAAATGCCCGCAGCCCGGCCAATGGTCAGTTTGTTGATGCATCGGGCCGTAACTACGGCGCTGCCACCTCTGGCAAAACCATGACCGTGCCGAAAACGGCGCTGGCACCAAAACCGGCGACCACGTCGACCATTACCCGTGGTGGCTTTGGTGAAACCGTTGCGAAGCAGAACAGCATGCAACGCAGCAGCGCCACCGGCACCGCCAGCCGCTCAATGGGAGGCTAACGCCCCGATGGAACGCATTGCCATTTCAGAGCGCCCGGGCTGGCGCGAAAAAGCCATCGAGTTCGGTTTTCGTTTTCACACCATGCATGGCGAGCCTTACTGGTGTGAAGATGCTTATTACCAGTTCACGCTGGCGCAAATTGAGCATCTGGAAGAGGTCACCGCTGAGTTGCATCAGATGTGCCTGCAGGTGGTGGAAAAAGTGGTCAACAGCGAAGCGCTGCTGACTAAATTCCGCATCCCTAAGCACACCTGGGATTTCGTGCGCGATTCATGGCATCAGCGTCAGCCATCGCTGTACTCTCGTCTGGATCTCGCCTGGGATGGCAAGGGTGATGTGAAGCTGCTGGAGAACAATGCTGATACGCCGACCTCGCTGTATGAAGCAGCATTTTTCCAGTGGCTCTGGCTGGAAGACCAGCTTAATGCCGGTCAGCTTCCCGCCCGCAGCGATCAGTTTAATAGCCTGCAGGAAAAGCTGATTGAACGCTTTGCCGCGTTAAATCAGCAGCACGGCTTTAACTGGCTGCATTTCGCCTGCTGCCGCGACACCGACGAAGATCGTGGCACCGTGCAGTATCTTCAGGATTGCGCCACCGAAGCGGGTCTGCCGAGTGAGTTTCTCTATATTGATGAGATTGGCCTGGGCGAAAAAGGTGAATTCACCGACGCTCATGATCAGGTGATGAGTAACCTGTTCAAGCTCTATCCGTGGGAATTCATGCTGCGTGAAATGTTCTCCACCAAGCTGGGTGATGCTGGCGTGCGCTGGCTGGAACCGGCATGGAAAAGCATAATCTCGAATAAGGCCCTGCTGCCGCTGCTGTGGGAGATGTTCCCGAATCACCCTAACCTGCTGCCCGCCTGGTTCGCGGAAGATGACGTGCCACACATGGAAAAATATGTGGTGAAGCCGCTGTTTTCACGTGAAGGGGCTAACATCCGCATCGTAGAGAATGGTCAGGAGATTGCCCGCGTTGATGGGCCGTATGGCGAAGAGGGAATGATCGTCCAGCAGTTCCATCCCCTGCCAAAATTTGGCGACAGCTATACGCTGATCGGTAGCTGGCTAATCGACGATCAACCAGCCGGGATCGGCCTGCGTGAAGATCGCGACCTGATCACTCAGGATCTTTCCCGTTTCTATCCGCACGCCTTTATCGGTTAACGCACCGTGTTAATAACAGGCCAGCTTCTGGCCTGTTTTCTCTCAGCTTCGTCCTAACCTACCTGAACCGATAACATGCTGATGGCACCCATCTCCATGCCATCAACCGGGATACTGATGGCGTCATCCGGCTGACGTGCGCCAAGCACATACAGCAGCGGCAGATAGTGCTCAGGCGTCGGGTTAGAGAGCGCCGCGCCAGGGTGATCCATAAAGTTGACCAGCGGATGAGAAGCCGCATCGCTCTGTACCGCCAGGTTATCGCGGACGAACTGTTCAAAACTGCTGGCCCACGGATAGACTTCGCTATTGCCATCCCAGCGCACTTTACGCAGGTTATGCACCACATTGCCGCTGGCGACAATCATTACGCCCTGATCGCGCAGTACAGCCAGTTTCTGACCCATCTCAAAGTGCCATGCCGCAGGTTTAGTGCCGTCAATACTGAGCTGTACCACCGGAATATCAGCATCCGGGTACATCTTAATCAGGACACCCCAGGAACCATGGTCCAGACCCCAATCCTGATCCAGCTTCACCTCTATGGGCGCTAACTGCTCTGCCAGCTGCCGAGCCAGTTCAGGCGATCCCGGTGCCGGATAGCGCGTATCAAATAACGCCTGCGGAAAACCACCAAAATCATGAATCGTCTTCGGCTGTGCCATTGCCGTCACGGCGGTGCCACGTGTATACCAGTGCGCCGAAACCGCAATGATAGCGCGTGGACGTGGCAGCGTGTCGCCTGCGTGACGCCACGCGGCGGTATAGCGGTTCTCTTCAAGGGCATTCATCGGGCTGCCGTGGCCTAAAAACAGGGCTGGCATGCGTAACTGGCTCATCCGTACTCTCCGGTATCCGGTGGTTTAATAGCCACTACGATACGCGCATTCGCCAGGTTATCACGCGGATAAGTATGATGATGATCACCAGGAAATTTGAATGAAATTTAACGTGGCAGAGGGCACAGGTATTCAGCAGAGAAGTGAGGAAAAGCGAGAATTCAGCCCGCGTCATGGCGGTACGACAGAAATGAAACAGGCCCTGATCGGGGCCTGTTTATCGCAGCAGAAGGATTAGCTGGCGTGGCGCGTTTCGTGTCCGCGACGCCAGGCGATCAGATCTTCAATAGTCACTACCGGCATGTTGTGCTGACGCGCAAACGTAATCGCTTCGGGCGCATGAGCCATGGTGCCGTCGTCGTTGGTCAGTTCACACAGCACACCCGCAGGCTTAAAGCCGGCCAGAGTCACTAAATCGATAGTCGCTTCAGTATGTCCGCCACGAGTTAATACGCCGCCTTCGCTGGCGCGCAACGGGAAGACATGACCAGGGCGATGCAGATCGGCAGGTTTAGCATCATCGGCAATTGCCGCACGAATGGTAGTGATGCGATCCTGCGCGGAGACGCCGGTGGTGACGCCTTCAGCCGCTTCAATGGTCACGGTGAAGCCGGTGCCAAAGGAGCTGGTGTTGTTTTCCACCATCATGGGCAGGTCAAGCTGCTGGCGACGCGCTTCGGTCAGGCAGAGGCAGACAATGCCGCTGCCGTGACGAATAGTCAGCGCCATCTGTTCAACAGTCATGGTTTCTGCGGCGAAGATCATATCGCCTTCGTTTTCACGATTTTCATCGTCGAGTACCATCACACCGCGTCCCTCACGCAGGGCGGCGATAGCACGTTCTACACGCTGTTCAGGCGTGCCAAATTCAGAAAGTAGCGTCTGATTCATGGTAATAAAAACCTTAAAATGTATGGGTTACCAGAATCAGGGCGTGCTTAGGAGTGACGTCAAAAAGACGTGGCAATAACGTGATGCAGACACAATTGTCCGACAGATGTCGTTACCCTCTCCCATCCGGACTGTAACCGTCGGCCCCGGAATTACACCGGATCTGCTGACCTTTACCTCTCTTTTCATCGAGATAAAGCGCTCGCGGGCTTTCAGCCGAAGCTGATTTACCGCCGGTGGGGAATTGCGCCCCGCCCTGAGAATAAGCCTTTCAACTATAACGCCGATCGTTTGAAGCGGCAATCATCAATAGCGCAATTGCTTTTGCATTTCCTGCGTTACCGATTTGAGGTTTATCCTTTTCATTTCTGGCATTACACTTAACACTTATTACGTTGGTAAACACGCTGACACAGCTCCCCGTAACCAGGAAATCATCATGATCGACACGAAAAAAATTGAACAACTTGCCCGTCAGGTTCACGAAGCGATGCCTAAAGGTGTTCGTGAGTTTGGTGATGATGTCGAAAAGAAAATTCGTCAGGTTCTTCAGGCGCAGCTGACCCGCATGGATCTGGTCAACCGTGAAGAGTTTGATGTGCAGACGCAGGTATTACTGCGTACGCGGGAGAAACTGGCGGCGCTGGAGCAGCGTCTGGCCCAGCTGGAAAGTCAGGGTTCATCAGCGGGTACGCCTCCGACGGCAACCGCACCGGCAACACCTGTTGCAGCAGCTACACCATCTGCTTCAGTAGCCACCTCACCTGCCGTTTCACCGCCACCGGTTGCCGATGTCGTGAAACCTGTTCCGGACAACAAGTCAGAATAAGCGGTAAGCGGGAGCCTGGCTCCCGCTTACCCTCTGCGTTAGCTGCCGCGAATGGTTTTGATGATGTTGGTGGTGGAGATACCATCCTCGAAGTTCAGCACCTGCACGTCGCCGCCATTTGCCCAGACCTCTTTGCTGCCTGCGATATCTTCCGGCTTGTAATCACCGCCTTTGACCAGCAGGTCAGGCAGAATGCCCGCAATCAGCCGCTGCGGCGTATCCTCTTCAAAAACAACCACCCAGTCGACCGCTTCCAGCGCGCCAAGCACGATCATCCGGTTTTCCTGCGGATTGACCGGACGGCTTTCACCTTTCAGGCGCTTAGTAGACGCATCGCTGTTCACCGCGACGATCAGTCGATCGCCGAGCTTGCGGGCATTGGCCAGATAAGAGACATGTCCCGCGTGCAGTATGTCGAACACGCCGTTAGTCATCACCACTTTTTCGCCACGACGGCGGGCCATCTCAACGGCGGCTTTTAACTGCGCTTCCGTCATGATGCCAAAACCCTGTTCCGGACGGGCATGAATCGCATTTTCCAGCTCAACGGTGCTGACGGTCGAGGTACCGAGTTTACCCACCACCACGCCCGCTGCCGCGTTGGCCAGGAAACAGGCTTCTTCCAGCGAGTCGCCCGCCGCCAGCGCAGCCGCCAGCACGCCAATCACCGTATCGCCGGCACCGGTCACGTCATAGACTTCCTGCGCCTGGGTTGGCAGATGCAGAGGTGCTTTGCCCGGCTGCAGCAGCGTCATACCGTTTTCGGAACGGGTCACCAGCAGCGCAGAGAGATCAAAATCCGCGATCAGCTGCGTCCCACGCGCCACGATCTCGTCTTCGGTTTTGCATTTGCCGACCACGGCTTCAAATTCAGAGAGGTTCGGCGTCAGCAGCGTTGCGCCACGGTAGCGCGCAAAATCAGTGCCTTTTGGGTCGATCAATACCGGCACGCCCGCTTCGCGCGCAAGGGTAATCATGGTCTGCACGCTGGAGAGCGCGCCTTTGGCATAATCGGACAGCACCAGCGCACCCGCAGCAGCCAGTGACTCACGCATCTTCTGGTGAATCGGCTCCGGATCGACCTGTTCAAAGCCCTCTTCAAAGTCGAGGCGGATAAGCTGCTGATTGCGGGAAAGCACGCGTAGTTTGGTAATGGTCGGATGGCTTTTGACCGCCACGAAGTCACAATGAACGTTGACGTCTTTCAGCGTGTTGCTCAACACGCGCGCCGCGTCATCTTCACCGGTCAGGCCGATTAGCCGGGACACGGCACCGAGTGCTGCAATGTTCATCGCGACGTTTGCCGCACCGCCAGGGCGCTCTTCAACCTGGTCCACTTTCACCACCGGAACCGGTGCTTCAGGGGAGATACGGCTGGTTGGGCCATACCAGTAACGATCCAACATTACATCGCCAACAACCAGCACTGAGGCTTGGCCGAACGCGGGCAGAGTCACTTTCATTCAAGACACTCCAGACTGCATTAAAAATAGTGCGCGGATGATAGCACAGTTGCGATTTGTGCTATCAGCATCACGCCAGGATAGACGCAGGTGCTATCAGCCAGCGCTGCCAGCTGTTCAGAACCGTCTGCCGCTCCGCTGCGTAAGCCTCTGGCTCAACGTGGCCAGGCAGCTCCTGCAGGGCGCGATTGTGCAGGGCGTCGCGCAGCGTGACATAAGCCTGCGTCAGCGCCTGCGCTTCATCGGCGGGCATTTTATAGTACTTCGCCATCAGCTCGAAAATGCGCACATTATCAGACCAGCGCGTCAGTTCATGCTGCTCAGCGGCGTAGCGTAAGACAAGATATTGGGCGATGAATTCAATATCGGTGATGCCACCCGCATCGGCTTTGATATCCCAGCGACCTTTATGTTTGTTGCTGAGGTGAGCGCGCATCTTTTCACGCATCTCACGCACTTCAGTTTGCAGCGCGTCTGCAGGACGTGGCAGCGACAGAATCGTCTGACGAATCGCGTTGAAACGATCACCCAGCGCTGCTTCGCCAAACACCACGCGCGCCCGGACCAGCGCCTGATGTTCCCATGTCCAGGCTTCACTGCGCTGATACTCTTCAAACGCCTCAAAGGTACTGACCAGCATCCCCGCCGCGCCGGAAGGACGCAGACGCGCGTCCACTTCGTAGAGAATGCCGGAGGCGGTGCGGGTACTGAAGAGATGCATAATGCGCTGAGCCAGGCGCAGATAGAACTGACGGCCATCGATGCTGCGCTCCCCATCGGTCACGGCGTCTGCCGGACAGTCATGCAGGAAGACTAAATCGAGATCGGAACTGTAACCCAGCTCCCAGCCACCCAGCTTGCCGTAGCCCAGCACCGCAAAACCGCGTTCATGTTCATTGCTCAGGTGAGAGGGATGACCATAGCGCTGCACCATCATGTTCCACGCCTGACGCACCACAGAGTCGATGATCGCTTCCGCCAGCCAGGTGAGATGATCGCTGACTTTCATCACCGGAAGCGTGCCCGCGATGTCAGCAGCAGCGATGCGCAGATGCTGCGCCTGCTTAAACTGCCGCACCGCTTCCAGCTGCTGCTCTTCATCTTCAGTGGGGATGCGTAGCAGATACTGCCGCAGCTCGTCACGATAGGCATCGGTGGCAGTCGGCTGATAGAGCGTAGCGGGATCGAGCAGTTCATCCAGCAACAGGGGGTGACGCGCCAGCTGGCTGGCCACCATCGGTGAGGCCGCACACAGGCGAATCAGGTGACGCAGGGCACCGTGATATTCGGTCAGCAGCTCCAGATAGGTGCTGCGGGTCAGCACACCGAGCAACAAAGGCGTCAGACGGCTCAGCGTGATAGCCGCATCTTCACGCGGGCAGACTTCGCTCAGCAGACGCGGCATCAGCTGATCCAGCGCCTGACGGCCACGCGGGCCGATGGTGCGCCGGCTGATGTCCTGACGAAACGCCTCCAGCGTCTGATGCAGCGTCTGCCGCTGATCGTCACTGAGCTGCGGCACCAGCGGTGCCAGCTCGTTATCCTCCAGCTGGTCCTGCCACAGCACCTGAAACTCCGCCAGCTCACGCTGATCGCCAATCTCAGGCGTATCTTCCCCAATCAGCTCGTCAAAGATTGTCCGTACTGCTGCCATCTGAGCATCGAGTTGGGTCATCAGCGCAGGCCAGTCGGCACAATTCATCGCCCACGCCAGTCGGGCGCGATGCAACTCATCCTCGGGCAGCGTCTGGGTCTGCTCGTCGCCAAGGCTTTGCAGTAGATTCTCCAGCCGCCGCAGAAACAGATAGGCGTCACGAAGCGCATCGACCTGTTCAGCAGGCAGCAGAGCCAGCGTTTTGATCGCCTCAAGCGTCGGCAGCAGCGAACGCAACTGAAGCGAGCGCTCACGCCCGCCGCGAATCAGCTGGAACACCTGCACGATAAACTCGGTTTCACGAATGCCGCCCGCGCCGAGTTTGATATTGTTTTTCAGCCCGCGTCGCCGTACCTCGCGGCTGATCATCCCTTTCATGTTACGCAGTGACTGGATCACGCTGAAGTCGATGTAGCGGCGATACACGAACGGCCGCAACATCTGCTGCAGCTCCAGGCTCCAGCGGTCGTGGTCATCGCCCATCAGGCGCGCCTTAACCATCGCGTAACGCTCCCAGTCACGTCCCTGTTCCTGATAGTAATCTTCCAGCGCGGCAAAGCTCATCACCAGCGGACCACTGTCGCCAAACGGCCGCAGTCGCATATCCACACGATAGACAAAGCCATCCATGGTAGGTTGATCCAGTACTTTGATCAGCCGCTGGCCCATACGGGTAAAGAACTGAGCATTATCGAGCTCACGCCGTCCGCCGCGCGTGGTGCCGTTTTCCGGCCAGGCAAAAATCAGGTCGATGTCAGACGAGAAATTGAGTTCGCCGCCACCCAGCTTGCCCATGCCCAGAATCAGCAGCGGCTGCGCGTCGCCGTCGGCATTACAGGGCGTACCAAAATCACGGCAGCAATCCTGATATACCCAGTCACGCGCACTGCTGATCAGCACCTCAGCTAAGACACTGAGCTGTTGCAGGCTCTGTTCGGTCATTGCCTGTTGCAGAGCCTGCATCCAGGCGATACGCACCAGCATACGGCGGCGAAACAGCCGCAGTTCGCGCATCAGGCTCGCTTCACTGTCGATGCCGCTGAGCACCTCGTTTAGCCATACAGCGTAGTGCTGCCACTCATCAGGCTGCGGCGGCTGGTCGAGCATCGTCTGCCACCAGTCGGGATGTTGTTGCAGGTTTTCCAGCACGAAATCACTGAAAGCCAGCCCGGTGGCCTGCTCCTGGCTGAGCGAAGCCAGCGGAACCCCAAGCTGTCGGGCGGCCTCTTCGGCCTGGTCGCGTAGCGACGCGGGAAGTGCTGCCAACATAATGCCCTCCTTGATGGCGGTACGAATTACCCGTTAGCGGCCAGCGCCGCTGGTGAGCCAGAATGGCTGCTGTTTCAGGGCCTGCGATGTCAGCCAGGCTAATCCGGATGATTGCTTTTCATGAATCGCTGACAGCAGTTGCTGCCACGGTTCCAGCCAGCTCATCACCGTTTCTGCAGGATAAGATCCGGCCAGCAGATGCACCGTAAGCAGCTGGCGCGCCAGACGAGTGGCTTTGTCCTGATATTCGTTGGGCTGTTTGACCGTGATGAAGGTTTCTCGCAGATCGGCATTGACGCGGCTCAGCATGATGTCGCTGAAGCGCTTAAACGAACCCTGCAGCTTGGCTTCTCCTTTGGCATCGATCCACTGACGCCACTGAGACTCAGCCAGCCAGTGGGTCAGCGCCAGTTGCGTTTCAACCGAGAGAGAAGACAAGCAGAACGTCGCCGCCTCCTGCTCTTCGTTTACCAGCGTCTCTTCCAGCGTGGTCAGTTGCTGACGCAGAGCACTGCTGGCTTTGCGTGGCACCAGCGCACCAAACAGGCTGAACGCCTGACGCAGCAGATCCAGCGCTTCACGCACCGCTTCCTGCGCCGCCGCGTTGCCGCGCAGCCAGACTTCTTCATGATATTGCCAGTGACGCAGGCCAGCCGACATTGCAGCGACCATGCCCTGCTCTACCGTGGCCTTGCCGCCTGCTTTCAGCAGCGGGAAGGCCTCAATCTGACGGGGCGGATTACCCTGCGCCAGCAGATAACCGCGGGCGGCTTTGCTCAGGCTGCCCATACGCAGGCCACCCAGTGCCGCCAGCTGCTGCGCAAAAGCCAGCAGGTCCTGGCGTTCGCCGCGCTTCAGCTCCAGTTCAATCTCGCAAAGCGGCTCACTGAACTCACCCGCCGTGACTTCACCCTGATCAAACGCCACTTCAATTTCACTGTCGCCTGTGGTGATCAGCCAGACTTCGCGCTGGAAATGGGTGGTGAACAACGGCTGTAAGCGCTGTTGCAACGCCGCGACATCGGTGCCCTTTGGCCAGATTTCTGCGGGCAGGCGGGCAATATCCAGCACCGGCTCGCTGAGTTCAACGTTGTATTCCGGACGCTGATGCAGCCCGCCGAGCGTCTGCCCCGCCGCTTTCAGCGTCATTTCATACCGCTGATTGACGCCACGGATACGTAATCCCATATCCCAGCGCCGAAGCTGGTTGTCGTCAGTTTCGAAGTAGATGTTGGTCAGCTCGCGAGCAGCCTGATGCTGATGCGGCAGAGTGGAGAGCAGTTCAGCCAGTTTCACGGCTGCCTGTGGAGTTGCAATGAACTTTAGTTCGATTTCGATGGTCATAATTTTTTATTCACTACGCCGCTGGCACTTAAGAGGGTTTTTCCTGCATATTTCAGGCAATTATCAGCAGGTTACTTACGCTGTCGCCTGGAGGGCAAGGGGTTATCAGGCGAAGATTAATGCACAGAAGCCGCGCTGTCTCTGCTTTCTTTGCTCTTTCGCAGACCTTTTCGCACTCTCATGAGACCAGGATAGTTCTCATTCAGATTTATGCGAGGCCTCTCCAGACTGTGCCGGTAAATTTTAGTCAGACTAAGCCAAACGAAATCGAATGAAAAAAATCACACTCGCTGGAATCACTTTGCTGGCCCTCAGCACCCTTGCACCAGCCCATGCCGACGAAAAACGCTATGTTTCTGATGAACTCTCAACCTGGGTACGCAGCGGGCCGGGCGATCAGTTTCGCCTGCTCGGTAAGCTGAACGCCGGGGAAGAGGTGCAGTTGTTACAGACCAACAATGACACCCATTATGGCCAGATCCGTGATTCGGAAGGCCGCACTACCTGGATCCCCCTGTCGCAGCTCAGCGCCAATCCGAGCCTGCGCACCCGGGTGCCGCAGCTTGAGCAGCAGGTGAAAGATCTGACAGCCAAGCTGGATAACATCGACAACAGCTGGAACCAGCGCACCGCTGAGATGCAGAACAAAGTCGCCAGCAGCGACGGCGTGATCAACGGGCTGAAAGGCGAGAACCAGAAGCTGAAAAATGAGCTGATCGTCGCCCAGAAGAAAGTCAGCGCCGCTAACGTTCAGCTGGATGACAAGCAGCGCACCATCATCATGCAGTGGTTTATGTATGGCGGCGGCGTGCTGGGTGTTGGCCTGCTGCTGGGACTCTTACTGCCGCACATGCTGCCGCGCCGTAAGAAAAGCGATCGCTGGATGAACTGACCCGCTTCTGTCGGGTTTGAGCAGGGGATCGCAGGATCCCCCTTTTGGCATGTCTGCAATCCGGGGAATCTGTGCAACAATAAAATGAGATGCACCGCTGATTTCAGGCGCGGAATATGCCCGGCGTGCAGGTCATTTCTTTTCTCTGGAGTTTTGCGTGAAGACGTTTCTTGTTGGCGGTGCGGTGCGTGATGCGCTGCTGAATCTGCCGGTTACAGACAAAGATTGGGTGGTAACAGGTTCCACGCCCGAAGCCATGCTTGAGCAGGGTTATCAACAGGTCGGTCGCGATTTTCCCGTTTTCCTGCATCCCGTCAGTCGCGAAGAGTATGCGCTGGCCCGGACCGAGCGGAAAAACGGGAAAGGCTACACCGGCTTTGTCACCTGGTCTGCGCCCGACGTGACGCTGGAGCAGGACTTACAGCGCCGCGATCTGACTATCAATGCCATCGCACAGGATGAAAACGGCGAGCGGGTTGATCCCTACAACGGCCAGCGTGATATTGCCCAGCGCCTGCTGCGTCACGTCTCGGAAGCCTTCAGTGAAGACCCGCTGCGGGTATTGCGCGTCGCGCGCTTTGCTGCACGTTTTGCCCATCTCAACTTTCGTATTGCCCCCGAAACCCAGCAGCTGATGCAGCAGATGGCCGAAAGCGGTGAGCTCTCGAATCTCACTGCCGAACGGGTGTGGAAAGAGACGGAAAAAGCGCTGAGTTCACGCAATCCGCAGGTCTATTTTCAGGTGCTGCGCGACTGCGGTGCGCTGCAGGTGCTGTTTCCTGAGCTGGATAATCTGTTTGGTATTCCTGCACCGATTAAATGGCACCCGGAGATCGACACCGGTGTGCATACGCTGATGACGCTGGCGATGGCCGCCGCGCTCTCCAGCGAGATCGATGTGCGCTTTGCTACGCTGTTTCATGACGTCGGTAAAGCGCTGACCCCCCCTGAGCTGTGGCCGAGCCACCACGGTCATGGCCGCGCAGGCGTTCCGCTGGTCGAGGCGCTGTGCCAGCGGCTGCGGGTGCCCAACGCAATTCGCGATCTGGCGCTGATTGTGACCGAATTTCACGACATTGTGCACACCATTGAGCGCCAATCTGCAGCATCACTGGTGGCGCTGTTTGACCGCATCGATGCCTGGCGTAAGCCGCAGCGCGTTGAGCAGATGGCGCTGACCAGCGAAGCGGATGCGCGCGGACGTGCCGGGCTGGAGAGTATGCCTTATCCGCAGGGCGACTATCTGCGTCGTGCTTTTGCGCTGGCACAGTCAGTGCCGACCAAAGCGGTTGTCGAAGCGGGATTCAAAGGGATGGAAGTGCGGGAAGAGATGACGCGACGACGCATTGCCGCCGTCGCGCAGGGTCTGGCGATCGGGCAGCCTGACTAGCAGGCTGCCACGGGGTTACATGAAGATCATGTAAACCGCTGCCGCCACGATAAAGCGGTAAATGGCGAACGAGACAAACGAGATGCGTTTGATCAGCTCAAGGAAGGCTTTAATCGCAATCAGCGCCACGATAAACGCGGTGACAAAGCCTACAGCGAACATCGGGAAGTCTGCCATGGTCAGGAAGCCGATGCTCTTGTACATGTCCAGTACGGTCGCACCCATCATCATTGGCACCGCCAGAATGAAGGAGAATTCTGACGCGGCATAGCGGCTCACACCCATCAGCATCCCGCCAGAGATGGTTGCACCGGAACGTGAGAAGCCTGGCCACAGCGCTAAGCACTGGAAGCAGCCAATCATGAAGGCCTGACGATAGGTAATATCATCGACGCCGACAGCTTTCGGCTGTTTAGGCTTAAGGTACTCTGCGGCCAGCAGCAGTACACCACCCACGACCAGCGCGTACATCACGTTGATCGGATTGAACAGCGTTTTGATCTGATCGTGCAGCACCAGACCCACTACCACAGCCGGAACCATACCCAGCAGGATGTGGATCAGCGACAGACGTCCGGTGCCGGTGCCTTCATGTTTGACTTCGCCAAAGTGAATGCCGATCAGGCCAAACAGACGGCGCCAGAACATCACTACTACAGCCAGAATCGATCCTAACTGGATCACAACTTCAAAGGTCTCGGCTTTTTCACCTTCAAAGCCCAGCAGGTGACCCACTATAATCATGTGCCCTGTGGAAGAGACCGGTAAAAATTCGGTCAGCCCTTCCACAACGCCCAGGATTGCAGCTACCCAAAGCTGATGAATATCTGCCATCAAATGTTCCCTCTATCCGTTTCAAAACCACTAAAAAGGCGGTAGCGCGTTGCTATCGCCTGAAATCATGCCGCAATTAGCCTGAATTAAACCTTAAGGTCCGCTCCGTTTCGCCTGCTGTAACGAAACGGTCCACGCTATGACAGACAGTAATTTGGTTTGGTTTCATTGTGATGGCAATCACATCGTATTTATTTAGGAATAGTCCCGCGCTCAATTCGTACGCCAACCTGCGCCGCCTGGGCTACAGCGCCCGGTTTGCTTACCTTTATGCGTACGCCAGGCGAATTGAAACGGTTCATCAACAGATCCGCGATTTCTTCAGCCACCCGCTCAACCAGGGCAAAACGCCCCCCGTTCAGATGGGTCAGAATCGCCGAGGAGACATCGGCATAGCTGAGACAATCATTCACATCGTCGCTGCTGGCCGCCAGACGGTTATCCCATGCCATTTCGACATCGAGCACCAGCTTCTGCTGTATACCCTGTTCCCAGTCGTAAACGCCAATGGTGGTGAACACCGTGAGTTGTTCTATAAATACGATATCCATGATGAGGGTCTCTGTTTTTGGCTAAGCCGGATACCACTTCCGGCGGATTATGCGTATTATCCACGGTTGATGAGATCAAAACGACCCTAAAGGGAACGGTACGGTGTTATGAGTGCTTTCGCGCTTGGTATGATTATTTTCGCGTATCTTTGCGGTTCGATTTCCAGTGCGATTCTGGTTTGCAAACTCGCTGGCCTGCCCGATCCCCGCACACACGGTTCCGGTAATCCGGGCGCCACCAACGTACTGCGTCTGGGCGGTAAAGCCGCAGCAGCCAGCGTATTAGTGTTTGATGTGCTGAAAGGGATGGTGCCGGTCTGGCTGGCTTATCTTATGCACGTGACGCCGCTCTATCTAGGCCTGACCGCCATTGCCGCCTGTCTCGGTCATATTTATCCGGTGTTCTTTCACTTCCGCGGTGGCAAAGGTGTGGCAACGGCCTTTGGCGCGATTGCGCCGATTGGCTGGGACTTAACCGGGCTGGTCACCGGCACGTGGCTGCTCACCGTTTTACTCAGCGGCTATTCCTCGCTGGGAGCGATTGTCAGTGCACTGATCGCGCCATTCTATGTCTGGTGGTTCAAACCGCAGTTTACCTTTCCGGTTTCCATGCTCTCCTGTCTGATCCTGCTGCGCCATCACGATAATATTCAGCGGCTGTGGCGCGGTCAGGAAGGCAAAATCTGGAAGCGCAAAAAGAAATCTCAGCCATAAAAAAAGCCGGCAAGCCGGCTTTTTTCACGTCAGATGGCGGGCAATTCCGCCAGTGGCCAGCGCGGTCGCACACTGACACTCAACTCGCCCCGCGTTCCGCCTTTTAACCGCACCATGCCCGCGTACGCGATCATCGCACCATTGTCGGTACAGAACTCCGGGCGGGCGTAAAACACTTCACCGCCGCGCTTTTGCATCATAATCGCCATCTGCTCGCGCAATGTGCGGTTAGCGCTGACGCCACCGGCAATGACCAGACGCTTAAAGCCGGTCTGATCCAGCGCGCGCTTACATTTGATCGACAGCGTATCCACCACGGCATCTTCAAAGGCACGGGCGATATCAGCACGGGTCTGCGCATCATCAGGATTAGCACGAATCGTATTAGCGGCAAAGGTTTTCAGGCCGGAGAAGCTGAAGTCCAGACCTGGACGATCGGTCATCGGCCGCGGGAAGGTGAAACGCCCCGCCGTGCCCTGCTGCGCCATCTTCGACAGCATCGGCCCGCCCGGATAATCCAGGCCGAGCAGCTTCGCCGTCTTATCAAAGGCTTCGCCCGCAGCATCATCGATCGATTCACCCAGCAATTCATATTCACCGACGCCGGTGACGCTGATCAACTGGGTATGTCCGCCGGACACCAGCAGTGCGACAAACGGAAATTCCGGTGGATTCACTTCCAGCATCGGTGCCAGCAGGTGGCCTTCCATATGATGAACCGGCACGGCAGGCACTTTCCACGCAAACGCCAGCGCGCGGCCAATGGTGGCGCCGACCAGCAGCGCACCGACCAGCCCGGGACCGGCAGTGTAAGCCACAGCGTCAATCTGTTGCGGCTCGAGCCCCGCCTCTTTCAGCGCCGCCTGAATCAGCGGCACGGTTTTACGCACGTGATCGCGTGAGGCCAGTTCCGGCACCACACCACCATAATCGGCATGCAGTTTTACCTGGCTGTAGAGTTGGTTTGCCAGTAATCCGGCCTCGTCATCATAGATTGCGATGCCGGTTTCATCGCACGACGTTTCAATACCCAGAATTCGCATTCATCACCTCATTCTTGCGGCGCGCAGTTTATCACAGCAATGTGATGTGCAGCGCGGGCATCCCGCGTAAAAAGTCATTTTCTGTCGGCTAAAGAGTGCGCTATACTCCCGCCCCTGGAAAAACCGGCAGCCGCACAGGCAAACGCTCCTGTTGGTTTCAAATTATGCATGGTGCTTTACAAACCAACATGAGTTGGAGTAAAATGCTGCACCATTTTGAAATGTGCTGGCGCCGCAGTCAGCAGCAAAACCGAATTTTATCGAGGTGAGAGTTACATGCCGGTAATTAAAGTACGTGAAAACGAGCCATTTGACGTAGCACTGCGTCGCTTCAAGCGTTCATGCGAGAAAGCAGGCGTTCTGGCTGAAGTTCGTCGTCGTGAGTTCTATGAAAAACCGACTACCGAACGTAAGCGCGCTAAAGCGTCAGCAGTTAAGCGTCACGCCAAGAAACTGGCTCGCGAAAACGCACGCCGCACTCGTCTGTACTAAGTCGTTCCGGAGGTCCGCCTCCACCGCGTGATTCACGCAGACAGAGTCAAGTAAAAGGCCGTGCTTTCCGAAAGGAAGCGCGGCTTGTTGCCGTTTATGAGCTGAAAATCTGGGGCGTATGGCTGGACGAATTCCACGCGTATTTATCAATGATTTACTTGCCCGCACGGATATCGTGGATCTTATCGATGCCCGCGTTAAGCTGAAAAAGCAGGGTAAGAATTTTCATGCGTGCTGTCCTTTCCATAATGAAAAAACGCCCTCTTTCACCGTAAACGGCGAAAAGCAGTTCTATCACTGTTTCGGCTGTGGTGCACATGGCAACGCTATCGACTTTTTAATGAACTTTGATCGTCTGGAGTTTGTTGAAAGTATTGAAGAGTTAGCCACTTCCCACGGTTTAGACGTGCCTTACGAAGCAGGCAGCGGGCCCAGCCAGATGGAACGCCATCAGCGCCAGAGCCTGTATCAGCTGATGGAGAACCTTAACGGTTTTTATCAGCAGGGTCTGCAGCAATCCAGTGCGCAGCCAGCACGCGATTATCTTGATCGTCGTGGTCTGAGCGCCGACATCATCAATCATTTCGCCATAGGTTACGCGCCAGCCGGCTGGGATAATGTTCTCAAGCGTTTTGGTAAGCAATCGGAAGATCGCGAATCGTTGATGGAAGCGGGCATGCTGGTCAGCAATGACAAAGGCCGTACCTATGACCGGTTTCGCGACCGCGTCATGTTTCCGATCCGCGATAAACGCGGACGCGTCATCGGTTTTGGTGGTCGCGTACTGGGTAACGATACGCCGAAGTATCTGAACTCACCGGAAACCCCTATTTTCCATAAAGGCCGCCAGCTTTATGGCCTTTATGAAGCCGTTAAGAACCATCCTGAACCCGCCCGCCTGTTAGTGGTCGAGGGATACATGGACGTGGTTGCGCTGGCGCAGTACGGCATCGATTATGCTGTTGCGTCGTTAGGCACCTCCACCACGGCTGAACACATTCAGTTGCTGTTTCGCAGTACCGACACCGTGATCTGCTGTTACGACGGCGACAGGGCGGGTCGTGAAGCAGCATGGCGTGCGCTTGAGACCGCATTGCCTTACATGAATGATGGTCGTCAGCTACGCTTTATGTTTTTACCCGATGGTGAAGACCCGGATACGCTGGTACGCAAAGAGGGTAAAGCCGCCTTTGAGGCGAGGATGGAGCAGGCGATGCCGCTCTCTTCGTTTTTGTTTGATAGCCTGCTGCCGCAGGTTGATCTGAGCTCACGCGACGGAAAAGCGCGTCTGAGCACGCTGGCTTTACCGCTGATTACGCAGATCCCTGGTGAGACCTTACGTATTTATATGCGTCAGGAGCTGGGGAACAAGCTCGGTATTCTTGATGACAATCAGCTTGAAAAGCTGATGCCAAAGCTGGCCGCAAGCGGAACGGCGCCGGTTGCGCCACCGCTGAAACGGACCACCATGCGCGTGCTGATCGCCCTGCTGATTCAGAACCCGCAGCTGGCGACCCTGGTGCCTTCGCTTGATGGGCTGTCTGAGTCAAAAATGCCGGGTTTACCGCTATTTATTGAGTTAGTGGGTCGTTGTACTGAGAATCCTGGATTGACCACCGGACAGCTACTAGAGTTATATCGCGGAACAAATTTTAGTCAGACGCTTGAAACGCTGGCGATCTGGAACCACATGATAGTAGATGAAGAAGCCGAAGCGGTGTTTCAGGACTCGCTGGCCAGCATCTATGATTCTGCTCTTGAAGAGCGCCTGGAATTTTTAATTGCGCGTGAACGCACCCAGGGACTGAGCGCCGATGAGCGCCGCGAACTCTGGACACTCAGTCAGGCGTTTGCCAGAAAATAATTAGCACGCTGCCCGTTCTGACGAAGGGCGGCGTGGTTGTTTTAAGGCCGGGAGCGTTAAGCCAGGCCGTCAGCACAGGAATTAAAAGCCAGGCGTCGAAGCCAGTCTGGTTACCGCCAGCGCACAACTCTCGCAGCGTACTGAAGTACGTGAGGAGAGCGAGCACTGCCGGGAAGCAGAATGGCGAGTAAGCCAGGCCTGCACCACCAAAAATTTATACAAGCGGCTTAAGTGCCGATTACTGTTGGGCAAAGCCCACGCCGCGACGAAGGCAGCGGCAAGAATTAAACGCCTTCACTGCTATTGTTGGCGCGCTGCCGACCGACACCAATCTAATTTAACAGAAGTGTGGATACCGTCTTATGGAGCAAAACCCGCAGTCACAGCTCAAGCTTCTTGTCACCCGTGGTAAGGAGCAAGGCTATCTGACCTATGCTGAGGTCAATGACCATCTGCCGGAAGATATCGTCGACTCAGATCAGATCGAAGACATCATCCAGATGATTAACGACATGGGTATTCAGGTGGTTGAAGAAGCCCCGGATGCCGACGATCTGATGCTGAATGAAAACAGCTCCGATACTGACGAAGATGCCGCGGAAGCTGCCGCTCAGGTGTTATCCAGCGTTGAATCTGAAATCGGGCGCACCACTGACCCGGTTCGCATGTATATGCGTGAAATGGGTACCGTTGAACTGCTGACGCGTGAAGGCGAAATCGACATCGCCAAGCGTATTGAAGACGGTATCAACCAAGTTCAGTGTTCTGTAGCCGAATACCCTGAAGCGATTACTTATCTTCTGGATCAATACGACAAAGTTGAAGCAGGTGAATCACGCCTTTCCGATCTGATCACGGGTTTCGTCGATCCTAACGCAGAAGAAGATCTGGCCCCGACGGCAACGCACGTGGGTTCTGAACTTTCTGAAGCCGATCGTAACGACGACGATGAAGAAGATGAAGAGGATGATGACAGCTCCGACGACGATAACTCTATCGACCCGGAACTGGCACGCGAGAAGTTTTCTGACCTGCGTAAGCAGTATGAAACCACCCGCGACGTGATTAAAAGCAAAGGTCGCAGTCATGCTGCTGCCGTTGCCGAAATCCAGAACCTCTCCGACGTCTTCAAGCAGTTCCGCCTGGTACCGAAGCAGTTCGATTACCTGGTAGGCAGCATGCGCACCATGATGGAACGTGTCCGTACCCAGGAACGTCTGATCATGAAGCTCTGTATTGAGCTGTGCAAAATGCCAAAGAAAAACTTCATCACGCTGTTTACCGGTAATGAAACTAATGAAAGCTGGTTCAAAGCCGCACTGGCAATGAACAAGCCGTGGTCTGAGAAGCTGCTGGAAGTGCAGGATGACGTGATGCGTTCCCTGCAGAAACTGGCACAGGTTGAAGAAGAGACCGGCCTGACCATTGAGCAGGTTAAAGACATTAACCGTCGCATGTCGATCGGTGAAGCTAAGGCCCGTCGCGCCAAGAAAGAGATGGTGGAAGCGAACCTGCGTCTGGTTATTTCGATTGCCAAGAAATATACCAACCGCGGTCTGCAGTTCCTCGACCTGATTCAGGAAGGTAATATCGGCCTGATGAAAGCGGTAGATAAGTTTGAATATCGCCGTGGTTACAAGTTCTCGACCTATGCGACCTGGTGGATCCGTCAGGCTATCACCCGCTCTATCGCTGACCAGGCGCGTACCATCCGTATTCCGGTGCATATGATTGAGACCATCAACAAGCTCAACCGTATTTCGCGCCAGATGCTGCAGGAGATGGGCCGTGAACCGACGCCGGAAGAGCTGGCTGAGCGTATGCTGATGCCGGAAGATAAAATCCGCAAAGTGCTGAAAATCGCTAAAGAGCCGATCTCAATGGAGACGCCGATTGGTGATGATGAAGATTCACATCTGGGCGATTTTATCGAAGACACCACGCTGGAGCTGCCGCTGGATTCTGCTACCTCAGAGAGCCTGCGTTCTGCTACCCACGACGTGCTGGCTGGCCTGACCGCGCGTGAAGCGAAAGTACTGCGCATGCGTTTCGGTATTGATATGAACACGGACCATACGCTGGAAGAAGTGGGCAAACAGTTTGACGTTACGCGTGAACGTATTCGTCAGATTGAAGCGAAAGCCCTGCGTAAACTGCGCCATCCGAGCCGTTCGGAAGTGCTGCGTAGCTTCCTCGACGATTAAGTCTGACAAAAACCCCGGTTCGCCGGGGTTTTTTATGCCTGCCTGTTAGCGCCTCTCCCCTGCCCTTCGCAGATTCAGTTGCTCTCCGGATGCAGCTCCAGCCAGAGCTGACGATACGCCTCCACCATTTCGTCCAGTGATGCACGATTCAGACCACTGGGATTGGGCAACACCCACACCTGCGTCTTTCCCATACAGATCGGCTGTTTCCCCCATTCGACTTTGCTCTGCTTAAAGGCGCGACGAAACGCATCTTTACCCAGAATCGCCAGCGCGGCGGGCTGATAATTCAGTACCTTCTGCATCAGGCGTTCGCCGCCGTCCCGCAGCTCATCAGGTGCTAACTCATTCGCCTGCACCGTGGGCCGCTCGACCAGCATCGTGATGCCGCAGCCGGTTTCCGTCAGGCGCTGTTCTTCCTCGGGTTTCAGCTGTTCACGGGTAAATCCCGCCAGATGGATTACCTTCCAGAAGCGATTACCGGGATGTGCAAAGTGGAACCCCTGATGGGCCGTTGACTGGCCAGGGTTAATGCCGCAGAACAGCACATCAAGACCGGAACTGATGATGTCGCGGATAGCGTGTTCACTCATGCTGCGACCTCCAGCGTGCGCTGCTTCAGCGCGGCTCGACTGCGTTGCAGCAGCAGGCTGGCCTGTTCCGCATCCGGACAGGCTCGCGCCAGCGCCAGCGCGCCAATCATCTCTGCCATCATGCTTGAAGCCAGCGTATCCGCATCCGTCCACCCCAGCTCACTCAGCAACTGCGTCAGACTGGCATGCATCGTACTGAAGCCCTGGGCGAAGATCTGTCGCGTCGGTTGGGGAAGATGCGCCATTTCGCTCACCAGCGCTGCCAGCGGACAGCCCTGCGCCGGTGCATTGCGATGCGCCTCGGATAAATAGCTATCAATAAAGTCTGCCAGCTGCTGCGCTGGCTGGGTCACGGACTGAGCGGGCTTAAAGATATCGGCTTCAGCGAACATATGCTTCAGCACCTCCTCAACCAGCTCCTCACGTGACGCAAAATGCGCATAAAAACCGCCGTGTGTCAGCCCTACCCGCTTCATCAGCGCCGCTACACCGATTCCTTCGGTGCCGGTTTCACGCATGACACGCGCCGCCTCATCAAGGATACGCTGCCGCGTCTGTGCTTTGCTGCTCTGCTTCTCCATCTTATTTCCTTTGGTTTCTGCCCGGTAGCTTCTGGCTATTATAGTAATTATTACGGTCATCATATTCCAGCTTGACGGCTGATATGATGAACGTCATATTTATAGTCATTATGACGTTCATCATATGAGGAAGAAAAGATGTCAAAATCAGGCACAGCATTAATCACCGGCGCATCCAGCGGTATCGGCGCGACCTATGCAAAACGACTGGCAGCACGCGGTTATGATCTGATCCTGGCCGCCCGGGATCAGGCACGACTCACCACCCTCGCGGACGCACTGACACAGCAGCACGCCATTCAGGTGACCGTGATGAAGGCTGACTTAACCCGGGAGCAGGACCTGCAGCGCGTGGAGTCAGAGCTGGCCAACAACGCTCAGATTACGCTGCTGCTGAATAACGCAGGCATGAGTGTGGAAGGCGAGTTTCTGGAGGCGGACATCACGCGCATTAACAGCATGCTGGCGTTAAACATTCTGGCGCCAACCCGTCTGGCACAGGCGGCTGGCCGGGCGTTTAAAGCACGCGGTCACGGCATCATCATTAATATCGCCTCGGTGCTGTCACTGATGCACGAGATGTTCAATGGCGCCTATAACGCCACCAAGTCTTACGTGCTGACGCTGACACGGGCCATGCAGCGTGAACTCGCCGGGAGCGGCGTGCAGGTTCAGGCCGTCTTACCCGGCGCAACCCGCACCGAAATCTTTGACCGTGCCGGCCAGTCGATCAATGAAATCCCAGCTGAGATGCTGATGGACGTGGATGAGATGGTGGACGCCGCGCTTGCCGGTCTGGACAGCAAAGAAGCAGTAACTATTCCGGCGCTGGAAGATCTGCAGATGTGGCATAACTACGATCGGGCGCGTGGTGCAATGGTTCCTCACCTTTCACGGGATAAATCGGCATCACGCTATGGTCAGAACTGAGTTAGCATAAACTCATCGCGGCTGAAGTCCGGTTTCGTTAACGGTACGGAGAAGCATTATCCGTGCCGTTTTGCGACTTCAGCTTCAGGCGTTGCCAGATTTGTTATAGAAATCAGCAGCTAAATTGCTGCTGCTTATTTCAGCAACCGGTGGCGGAGTGCTGGATTGCCCTGAAGAGATACTTTATAATCCCCGCTCCGCTGGCCCCTTAGCTCAGTGGTTAGAGCAGGCGACTCATAATCGCTTGGTCGCTGGTTCAAGCCCAGCAGGGGCCACCAAATAAAACAAGGAGTTAGATGCGAAATCGTCTGACTCCTTTTTCTTTGGGTGCGATTCAGGTGATGTAGTGGGTGACGTAAGAGAATGGCTGGGTGACGTAAGTAGTGTGGGTTTAAATGTCTGGCTGGCCGGTTGCCAGAAACCTGATTTCCTTTTTCGAAAAGCCTGACAGCCATCCAGATTCAATCATTAAGACAGCCTTATCTGACCCCCCAGGATTGCAGGACAAAAACAAGCCATGAGTTTCGACGATTCCATTCAGCAATTGCGTAATGAGCAACTCGCGCGCCGGTCCGATACAGAACGCTTCATCAGTGTTAAGACTCTATTTGAACGGCTCAAACAGCGTTATCCAGATCAGAGCTACAACGCCCTGTGCCTTTTAGCGCTGAAAAAGTATCGACGTTCAGAGCATCAGCCTTCGCTGTATTGGTTTAGATATGAAAGCTGGTATTGACCTGCTCCCCGTTGATTAAAACTTTATGATGTCAGTAATTCCTTGCAAATTTCTACTACGCACTCTCAGCAAGTGTACCCGGTTGCAAGTCCGCTTTGTGCTGTGAGTTCAACTGATAGGTGCAACACATTGGTTAAAACGCTCTGCAGGTGATTCATAATTTAGCGTTTTTCTTGGCCTCTCGTTGAGCTGCCTGCCAACACTGTCTAGTCTTTGCTGGCTGTGAACCGATGAGTCAGTTCCTTTTGGAAATACTGCCTAAGCAATCTGTTTGTATTTTCATTGGAGCCGCGTTACCAGGGGGGATTGAGGATCGCAGAAGTAAACCTGGATATCTGTGGCTACAGTAAACCGGGTGTCGCTGGTCATTTCAGCTCCCCGGTCCCATTTTAATGTTTTATAAAGCTCAGCAGGTAATTCCCGGGCTTTTTTGATGAGTGCAGATATAACCGTTATGGTCTTGTTGTCCCTGATCCTGGCCAGCATAACAAAACGGGAATGACGTTCTACGAGGATGACGATACAGGAGTTTTCCGAGCTCTGGATCAGGTCACCTTCCCAGTGACCGGGTATGTCTCTGTCAGCGGCTTCAGGTGGTCTTTCGCTGATAGAGATCGTATCACGAATTGACCCTAATCCCGACCCGTTGAACTCACAGGCTACACCCTGCTATATCTAGATGAAAGTCAGGTATGCACTGGGAGAATTAAAATCTCATCACAGAATGCGATCCCCGTTCCGGGACACCCTAACTATAAGCAACATGCATAAACGCCAGGTCGCGCAGTTGCTGCAGGCGGGATGAATGAGCCCATTCAACATCCAGACGGTTCAGGTCAGGCCGGCAGAATGGAGCTGCCTGCCCTGTGCGCTCACCTAACATGACCGCGGTACGGTTTATCTTCTTCCTGGCCCGCACAACGTCAGTCACGACCGTTGGCGGCACCAGACCTGCATTACGGTGTAACATTGAAATTGACGCCGCGCGCACCGAAATGGTGGAGGTCGAACGGCCGATGGCCTGCAGGTGAAACAGGTAGTCCTGCATGTCATCCGGGGTCATCGGCAGAAAGGAGCGACGATTCTCCTGAGACCAGCGCCAGTAGATCCGCATCACGCTCAGCAGCTGACGCCACGTGTTGGCCGAAAAAGCCTCCCGATGGCGGACGAACGCAGCCAGTTCCGCAGTGAGATCATCACCGGCGCTGCCGCTGAGAATCATACCGGTAAAACCGGATATATCGTTCATGTCTGCTCCGTTTAGCCCTGTTGACTGAAAGGCAGCGCTACGTGAATTCTGAACAAGACGTTGGGGCAGTTGCCCATCAGATTTCACGTAGCGATGCCTGATTTTTAACCACCTCCGTAAAGGTGTCGTTCAGGCGCACGCCGTACAGAACGCAGCCATTATCATATAAATGGCTGTATAGTTCATTATCCAGCCCCAATCCGCATGTTACAGGGTTTCAGAGACTCTGTCTGGCCTTATATAAAATGTTTATTATATAAGTTTATAGAATTATAAGTCGAACGGGCATGCGAATTAGAATTGGATGACTATTACTGGGCAAGATTGGTTAAACCCCGGTCTATCACAGCGCCGTGAGCGTTATGTACCTTTTAACCTGCAAATAACACGACTCAAAGTCCTGATGCTGCCGGTCAGTTTTCTATGCACATTGCAGGAATGTTATCAGAGCGCCGCCGCTTTAGTTACCGGTATATCAGGAAACTTAAGGTGTGAAAATTTTCGTTCTAACACTAGCGGCTTAGCTCCACCTTTCCTTAAGGTCCGAGCTTGAAATGCAGATGCCACCGTGAAAGACTGGCGACTAAGTGTTTTACACTTCTTCGCCTAAATGAATCGGACCTGGCATGTTCGAAAGCTTTTATAATGAATATTCTTGGCAGAGGCCGAAGAATTTTGCCTATTCTGCGTATTTAATTTTAAAGAACCAGACGGACAGCGCTGCATTCATGATTAAATGCATTGAGAAGACTCATATTCTGGAAAATAGCCAATCAATACTACGAAAATTAAAAAATTCAGACACCAGAATTTACCAGCAGAATTTTCGATCAATGGAGTTATGAAAATGATGTTGCGCTGCGATTAATCCAGCCATGTAAGTAATCTCAGCGAATATTTATAAAAAGTTTTAAAAGTTTTAAAAGTTTTAAAAGTTTTAAAAGTTTTAAAAGTTTTTTCAGAATAAGTTCCTTAATCATAATGGTTCAGCAATGTTATTTATGACCATAAAGTCATTCATGACTTTAGGCTGTACTATAATGAGCCCAATCCTTACTTCAAAATAAATTATCAGAAAAAATCTAAATATATAGCAAGTATGGATAAGAGAGGATTAAAAGAAAAAAAACCCACTAATTAATATTTTTATCTAACTCTAAGTGTCTATTAATTATTTTTTAGAAATCGAAATCGAAAATTTATTTTTCGAAGTGACACATGCTAGAGCGAATTATTCAGCCCCAGGAAAAAAATTGAAACCCGACCTCACTAATCGGGTTTTTGCTAAAAAGACACAAGAGAACCGAATTTTATTCGATTGGAAAACTTCAAATATTGCTAAAATATGAGGTTTTTATTTTAAATTCGCATTAAGCAAGATGGGTCATTATTTATTAGGCATCCTTCCTCCTTGCGTTAAAATATATGCATGCCAGAGATAGCGTTACTATTAAAAGAACAACCCAAGATCTAAGATCCATTGTATGATTATGACGGTAGATTTTATCAAAGAATAACACCACAGCAGGCGACAAGGTTAAAGTCGTGCTCACAATCAATGGTGTAGCGAATTCCACTCCTTTTTGCAAAAAGTAATTTGCGAGAGCTAAACCAACTAAAGCAACAAAAAGAATTATATAAACCTGTTCCTTGGAAATTTCTAATAATGACGAACGTGGTACAAGACTCCATGAAATCAATATTAGTAAGGGAAAGCGCAGAGAAAGCACCACATAACTTGGTATCTTATTTTCTGAAAAGACACGTGAGACTGAGATTGTCATCGCAACAGTGATAGCACATAGTAGGGAAATTATAACACCCAAAATAGTGTTGTTACCTGAGCTACTACTTTGTGATATATAAGAATTAACTAAAAACACTATACAAAGCAAAATTAGCGAATGGAAGAGAATGGTTGTAGATGAAGGTTTTTTGCCTCTAGCTATCATGAAAAAAGAAATAAACACGGCCGGCATACACTGTGTAATTGTTACAACTGCAGAAGGATTGAGAAATTTTATTGCAAAGAAATAAAAAATCCAGTTGCAAGCAGAAACAAAATTTATTATCAATATTTCTCTTTTAAGCTCAACCAGTGAAGCGACAAAACGTCGCCCTTTTGCAAAAAAAAGAGAGGTATACAAAGACATAACTATACTAAAACTCAGTGCTACGATTAAGAATACGTTTATCCCATTTAACCAAGAACTTAAAAGCACACTCTGTAAAGAGGCAACAATAATGTTGCCTATAATAAACAAAACACCTTTCATTATTTACCTCTACTCAACAGTCGAGAGTGAACATATGCTCCCAAGAGCTAACTGTACTATTGTAACTATGTAACTGCTGACGGCGTAATTTAATTAATCCTGTAGCGAGCTCATTACCAATATACTCTCTTATCAGGTGAGACCCCTCTAAGGTAGTGAGAGCATTTTCAACGCATTGCGGATATTCAACGAGACTTCCGTCTGAAGAGTAAGCAGTTTTAGATTTACCTGGCTCGATACATTCAGTAATTCCTATCATACCTGCTGACATTACACCTAATTGTAAAAGATAGGGGTTTGCAGAACCATCGGGAATTCGATATTCAATACGGCCTTTATCGGGAATGCGAACAGCATGGGTTCGATCATCTCCTGACCAAGAAAGTCGTTGTGAGACCCAAGTAGAACCAGAAGAAGTAGTTATAGCTCCGAGACGTTTATAACTGTTAATAGTAGGATTTGTTAAAGCACTAATGGCTCCTCCAAATTTCAAGAGACCACCAGTAAAATGTCCAATTACTGATGAATTGACAGATTCTGCATCTTGAGTTAAAAATATATTCTTCCCATCATTATTCCATACAGAACAATGAATATGGCAACCATTACCAGTTAAATCATTAAATATCTTTGGCATAAAGCTTGCCCGTACTCCATGCTTTTCTGCGATACTCTTAACAGCAAACTTAAAAAATGTGTGTCGATCTGCCGTAGTTAAAGCATCACTATATTTCCAGTTAATTTCAAACTGTCCATTAGCGTCTTCATGATCATTTTGATATGGTGACCATCCAAGTATATCTAAAGACTTACATATCTCGCTAATAATATGATAACTTCGCATTAATGCTGTTTGATCATAACAAGGTTTATGATAAGCATCATATGCATCAGCCGTGTTTAAATCATCTTTATTAAGTAAAAAAAACTCAGCTTCAACCCCAGTTTTTAAATTACGATCATGACGCTTCTCATCTTCTACTTTTAATCTTAGTTGATTGCGAGGAGATTGATCGAATAAGTGGCCATCTGTGTATAAATCACCAGTAATCCAAGCAACACCGGGCCTCCATGGTAATGGAGTAAAAGTCGAAACGTCAGGATGAACAACGATATCAGGATCTGCAGGCGTCAGATTAAAATGCGCAGCAAAACCTGCAAATGCAGCACCGTTTTCAATCAATGTATCAATGGCTGAAACAGGAATTAACTTAGAGCGCACAATACCAAAAAGGTCACTAAATGACGCAAGTATGAAATCTATTTTTTCTTCTTTGCAACGAGCTTTCAAAACTGATGCTTCAGACACAATTAATCCTCCATCCATTTTATTCGCAGATGCTTTTCATGGCATTAATAAAAGAGTCTAAGGTTTCTTTACTCTCGGTTTCAGTTGGTTCAATCAGCATCGCCTTAGAAAGTTCTCCAGGGTACCAAACACAGCCTGCACCAACCATTGTTGGTGGATGGAACCCTTGAGAGATAAGAATATTTGAGATCTCATTTACTGATTTTTTAACGCTATCGGCACGTAATAGACATTCGTGCATGCATTTTTTATTAAAAGCTGCAGGAAAAAAATCATTCAAATGATATTGAATATAATTAGCATTAAGGACTGCATATTCTGAAGCCTCCTTTAATCCTTTTGCTCCCAATGTCCGAATGTATGACCATGCTCTAATCAACACGGAGAAATGACCATAATATTGTTTTAATTTACCTATACTATCCATACAATGATCACGTAACTTATAGCATTCGTCTTCAGGCGAATACACAATTTGAGGTACCGGTAGATATTTAGTCAGTTTTTCTTTTACTGCAACAGGACCTGCTCCAGGTCCTCCACCACCATGAGGCGTTGAAAGTGTTTTATGTACGTTTAAGTGAACAATATCAAAGCCCATATCTCCAGGACGCACAAGACCCATAAGTGCATTCATGTTTGCACCATCGTAGTAAAGGAGCCCGCCTTGTTCATGAACCAGAGCAGCTACAGATTCGATATTTTCTTCAAACAATCCGAGTGTTGAAGGGTTAGTTATCATTAACCCAGCAACATTTCTTCCCATTTTGTTTTTAAGATCATTCAAATCCAGCATACCTTCATCATTAGTAGATATGATTTCACAACGAAATCCAACCATAGCTGCTGTAGAAGGATTTGTACCATGCGCTGAATCTGCGATAAGAAGTGTGTCTCTACTCTCACCCTTGGACTGGAAATATTTACGCATCATTAGTAGCCCTGTAAACTCACCATGTGCGCCAGCAGCTGCTTGTAACGAAACAGCTGACATACCTGTCAGCTCGGCAATAAATAATTCAAGTTCATAAAGTACACGCAATGTTCCCTGAATATCTTCTACTGGTTGTGACGGATGAACAAATTTGAAAGCATCTAAATTAGCATATTTGTCGTTACGCTTTGGATTATATTTCATAGTGCAAGAACCCAATGGATAAATCCCTGAATCAACACTATAATTTTTATGGCTTAGTTTGGTATATAACTGTACCAGTTTACGCTCGGGAACAGACTCTATTAATTTACGACCCGAGAGACGAGGCAAACTATTGTACAATTCTCTTTTATCAATCAATGAAATTTGAGAATCTTTTATATCAAGAGAATCAGTCGAACTATTTAGGAAATTTTTAATATTTGATATAACAAAATCTAACTGTTCTATTGTTTTAGTTTCAGTAACTGCTATACTTATGCAACGCTCCATTCCTTCGAAAGGAACTAATATACCACCGTAAATATTTTTTCTTTTTAATTCATTAAGTAATTGCTGTGGCTCACAATTTACTTCAATAATAAACTCATTAAAAAATGCAGCATTAAAGACAAGTTTAACACCCGGGATTTTTACGATCTCAGAGCAAAAGTAGTAGGCTGCATCCACATTATCATCGACAATTTTCTTTAACCCATCACTACCTTTTAGGGAGAGATAAATAGCAGCTTTCATCACGCAACTTGCTTGATTAGAGCAAATATTACTTGTTGCCTTATCTCGTGCAACATGTTGCTCTCTTTCTTCATTAACAAGTGAAAAATAAGGATTATTTTGCGCGTCGCACTTAATACCTACAATTCTCCCTGGTATGGAACTAGAAAATTTATCATGGCATCCTAAAAAACCAAATGTAGCACCGCCTGCGTTCAGATGGTTCCCAAGCATTTGCCCTTCGCCGCATATAATATCAATTCCTAATTCACCAGGCGGCACAAAAGCACCGGAAAGCAATGGATTATAATAAAGCACTGAAATTACATTATATTTTTTACATAATTCATTTATTGCATCAATATCTTCAATAACTCCAAACGCATTAGGGCACTGAAAGCCGAATGCATCTGGTGCTTTGACCGCGAATTGCGTCTCAAGGAGATCAAGATCTAGTTTGCCATCATGTTTCCATGGACTTTCCTTAAGAATTTCTGCTTTCCCAGCCATGCTGCTTTCAAAAATAAGTTTTGTCTGGTGCCAAACTGTTTCAGCAATTTGGAAGCGATTTTTTCTAGCGTGTGCAGAAGAAAAGATGACCATGTTGAAGGCATCAACAAAAGAAGTACTTCCATCATAAGATGAGGCATTAACCGTGTTAACACCTAGTAAAGCCTTCATTTTATTTTGGTAATCCCATAGAATTTCTAAGGAACCTTGGCTCATCTTAGGTTGATATGGTGTATAACTTGTCAAAAGCTCACCACGCTCGCTTAAATAATCAACTACTGCAGGCACATGATGTTCATATAATCCATTACCTAAAAAGCTTATATTATCTAGAACAGTACTATTTTTACGTGAGATTTCCCTGACTAGTAAATCGAGTTGCCCTTCGTTAAGTGGGGCTGGCAGGTCGAGTTCTCTTTTGAGTCGGATGCTGTCCGGTATAACATCGAATAACTCCTTTAAATTTGAAAGACCAATGGACATCAGCATTTCTTTAACATCATTTTCACTATGGAGCACATAAGGGTTATGCATATAAACCATTCTCCTGAACAGGTAGTTCACTGAGTCTAACTTTTATTTTGTTATTTAAAATATCCGCAGCATTAAAGGCTTCATCCAAACTATTTCCAGATGCACATATCTGCCCCAATAGCATATTTCCATGAGGCGGACGGTAATTAATATCACCCTTCCCCAAGAACAATTTAAAATAAATAATATTTTTAAAATATTCTTTCCCATTAGGAACGACAATTTCTTCTATTTTTCCACCATCGCAAATTACAGCTATTGCCACAACAACCTTCCCAGTTCTTTGTAGTGATGGTTGCTCAGGCTTTCTTCCACATGAAATATCTAAAGTGGCTTTGATCGCACAGTATCCGTATGCTTCACGAGTCATATGAGATATAGGTCCACCACCTGCGCGACAACCCATTTCAACAATATACGGAAGCCCGTTGTGATACCTGATTTCTGGATGTAAAACACATCGCCACAATCCCTGAGCTTTGGCTGCAGATTCAACCAGTAAGCGAATTTCTTCAATTTGTTCAGAAGAAAGACGCGTCGGCATTGTATAAATGTCGTTATCAAAAAGATTTTTCTCAGGTGATAACCTATCGCCAATAGCACCGATCGTAACAACACCATTCCAAACCCAAGCTTCAAGACTGTGTTCACTTCCGTTTAAATATTCTTCTACAAGAATACCGTTAGGCCCTTTAGAAGAAAAACCAGGTTCAGAAAATGACTGCGAATGAATCGTCAGTCCTTTTTTTGCCTTACGGTATCCGTTAATTAGCTCCTCTATATTTTTTACTTTATAAATATGCTCACTACCACCGCCCAATGTCGGCTTAACGATCAAGGGAAAACCAACTTCTTCTGCGAAAACAACAGCATCGTTTTCATTTTCAATGAGGTGATATTTTGGATGCCTTACAGACCCGTCTTTATGAGCGTTACGCATAAAGTACTTATTACGACAGATTAGAGCACTTTGCAGTGAAATGCCGCGTAAGCCTAACTTACTAGCTATACTTGATGTTGCAATAACCGAAAATTCAGTTACTGTTGCTACAGCATCAAAATGATGCTCATGATTCCACTCTACTGCCTCCTTTATAAACGCGTCATTTGTCAAGTCTTTAACGACCCTGACATTTGGTGCATACATATCAGCATATTTTTCTTTTGCTATTAGGAAAAATAACTGGTAGCCATTTTCAATAAATGACTTATAACCGGATTTTTTGCACTCACCAGATGGCTCCACTTCGACCACCAAAATTTTAGGTTTTCCCAGTATTTTATTCATTTACTCTGCCCATCCCAATTGCCGTGCTGAATATGGCTCTATAAATGGTGATGCGTAACCATCACGAGTCCAGAGAATAGGAAAATCAGTTTCTTCCATTTCAATGTTGCCAAATCGCTTATATCGGCTATAGGTACGGTTAATAGCAGCAGGATTAGCATTAAACTTTGAATCTGAAGACATACAATGTGCTACGATTGTTCTTCTTGGCACATCCATTTTATTAACATCAGAGCCATGCCAAATCCAGCCCGAATGGAACGTACCCCCACCTGCAGGAACTTCAACTTTTATCGTTTCTAACTCCCCTTTGTTCATTTTTTCCATTGCTAAACGCAAATCTTCATGCGGGTCGTTAGGGCCGTGAAACTGTTTGATTTTTCCGGTTTTATGCCATAAATGAGAACCAGCAACATATTCAACTGTACCACCAGAAGCAGTTGTATTATCTAGTGCGATCCAGCAGCTTACCCAATCATTTGGCGTAATGAATTCTTCATAAGATGAATCCTGATGGAATCCAATAGGACGACCACCAGGTGGTTTCCATAGTAAGTTATCTTGCGTAATACGCGTACCGGGCCATCCGCCTAATAGAGCACATGCTTTGCCTATAGCTTTTTGTAAAATAACACTGGCGACATATCGATCGGATTTCCATCCATTGCAAATCTGCCGGGTCAAATTCTCATCATCTCTTCCCTTTTTCCAGTTCACTTCATCAGGATCTAATCCCGTTTCATATTCACCATTGAAAATTTTATTAAATCTATTTAATAATAAATCAACCTCATCCTTCTCAATAATTTTATTAACAATAATAAATCCGTTATTCCGATATTCATTTATCTGACTTTCTGTGATTTCTAGCATTCTAAAATATCCCTATGCATGATCAATATCATCACCGATACGAGCAAACCAAACCATATCTTTAAAAACGTATTGAATTTCGTAAATACTGCAAATATACCCATTTAGATTGGCGAAATGGTGATAAGCTTCAGGCTCAACTTCTATTTCGGCCAAACTATTTTGTAGCGATTTATTTGTGGCAAGTTCGCTCATTAATTTTTTCACATCTTCTTTCATTTTTATCTTAGCCTAAAATTAAGATTTTGATTTAGTTACTCGCCAACCATTTAGGTACAGAATTACATCATCAGGACTTTGCTTAATAAATTCAATTGCATCTTCAGGCGTTTCCATTATTGGTTCGTTCGGACCGTTGAATGATGTATTCATGACTACAGGGCAACCTGTTTTTTCAAAAAAAGCTTTAATTAATTCGTAATATCGCCCATTAACCTGAGAAACCGTTTGTACACGTGATGTTCCATCAACATGTGTTACAGCCGGTAACATTTCGTTTTTAGCGGTAAAGTTAAACAACATGTATGGAGAGTTATCTGGCCCCCCATCAAAGTAATCTCTGAGACACTCTTTAAGCATTGACGGAGCAAATGGCCTCCAAAGTGCTCGTGTTTTTACATTATTTACTCGTGGCCAGTTATCAGCACTTCGTGGATCAGCCAAGAAAGAACGATGTCCTAATGCTCGTGGGCCAACTTCACTAGCACCATCATAAAAAGCGATAATCTTATTATTTGCCAAATCATTTGCTGCAGCTTCGCCTGGATTTTCAGCACGTACAAAAACAACACCTTCGGCATTTTCTAATGCTTTCAGGCAGTCCTCATCGCTGACTGGATTCCCCAGATACGGATTTACAAGCAAATCCCCATTACGCTCAATGAGAGGTTGTTCGAACAAATTATGATAAGCCCATAAACCGGCACCGATTGAACAGCCACTATCATCAGTAAACGGGGGAATAAAGAGATCTGGGAAGATTTTGCTGTCATAAATTTTAGTATTAGAAGGGCAATTCAACATGCAACCTCCTGCTAAGCATAATCCGTCGGCTTTTAACTGAAATGTATCGAGCAGATCTCTAGCAACTTCGGAAGTGGTGAACATGGTTTCTTCAAATAATTTTTGGAGCGATGCTGCCAAGTCAACATTTGCACCTTCAAGTACCTTTTCTGGATCACCAAGAAGAGACATGTCATAATCTTTTTCTTCAAGCTTCTGGATCAAATATTCATGCCATGCATACCGCTTCTCAGTTGCTTTTGGAAAACGACCAATACGTTCCAGTTCATCAAAATCAGCGGCATTTCCTACTAACTCTGAAACAAAAAATTCAGGTTTACCATATGGAGCCAACCCCATCATTTTGCCATCAGGTGATCCACCAAGCTTGATCAATGAGCGTGAGGTTTGTGAATAAAAACCTCCAATCTCAAGATGGTGTGGTGCTAATGGTATAAGTTTTTCATCATTACCATGGAAGAACCAACCACCACGCATACCACCTGCGCCGCCATCCGCAGTAATGACTGCTGATTTCTTAAAACCAGAACTGTAATATGCACTTGCTGCATGCGCCGCATGATGGTTCACGATATAGCACGGCAAAGATTTGCCCATAAAAACGGCGCTTGCTGGGTAGTGGAAACCATATTGAGCATCTTCAAATATTGTTTTATCTTTGCCAAGACTTTTTGAAATTTTACGCAGTGGTACGTACGGCATCTCTTGATTTACTTTTGCGAAGTCCATCCAAGGCAAATATACAAATGATGCTGCTTTTTCACGATACTGAGGATTCAAGGCATGTGGGACAAGAATACGACGTAAACGTAGTTCTTTCTCCTGTGGTGTATTACCTAAGAAAAAATCAACCGGGTCTTTACCTTTTTCATTAAGAAAATTTTCTATTAAGGATGGGACTGTATCTGAAGGATGGCGTTTATATTCAACCGTTAGAAGGCCATCCATTTCGATGTAAATATCTTCTCGTTGTGTAGAAGTTAATGCGATTGCATCAATATCCTCGACTTTTATTTGATGAGCACTAAGAAAACTGTTAATTAATTCGCTGCTTAACCCAATAAAAAGCTTCTTTTTCTTTACACGTTCAGATAACTGAGTACCAATTATTTCGCCGTTGCGGATGTACGTGACAGCCGAGTCGTGACCGAAGTGAAACGATAGGATATTCATTAGATATTTCCATTATTATGTGGTTAACAATGGGAAAAATAACCTATATTACTTGTTAATTAAAATCAAGCTTATAGTTATTGGATTGTATATGGAATCTTTACGATCAGGATAAAAAAACTAAAAATTACTTAAAAATCAACAACTAACGCAGTATTCTTTGTAGGCGATGATTATATTTCAGAAAATCCTCAGTCACTATGTTTATGACCAATCATCAATTACCCACATCAATCGCTCAAAAAAAACACTATTCCCCGTGAAAAATACTAAATATTTGTTAACATTTGACTTCATCTTTCTTTCCAGATTTTACTTGATTAAAAAAGCATCAACTCAACAAGTTAATTGACCTGCCCCCAAGATTAAATGCAAAACTTAGTTAGTAATGTCGGATCCTTCACTCTCAGAATTACTCTTTCTCCAGCCCGCTGCAAATTCAGACGGCGTCCGATAATTCAGCGTGGAGTGCGTGCGACATTCGTTATAATCCTGACGCCATTCGCTGATGGTTTTCCTGGCATGACTGACGTCGCTGAACCAGTGTTCATTCAGGCATTCATCGCGAAAACGTCCGTTAAAACTCTTAATAAATCCGTTCTGTGTCGGCTTGCCAAGCTGGATAAGCCCCAGCTCCACTCCATGCTCAAAGGCCCACTGATCGAGCGCGCGGCAGGTAAACTCCGGGCCCTGGCCTGGTCGGTTCTTATCGTAGCCAAATAGCCGCGAAACAGCGCAATGCTGTCCAGAATACGCATGACCTGCACGCCTGAAATCCCGAAGGTAACAGTGACCGTCAGGCATTCCTTTGTGAAGTCATCTACGCAGGTAAGGCACTTGATCCTGCGACCGGTAGCCAGCGCATCCATGACGAAATCCATCGACCAGGTCATCTTGGGCGTCGCCGGGCGGAGCAGCGGCAGACGTTCTGTTGCAAGCCCTTTACGACGACGCCTGCGTTTAACGCCCAGCGCGTTCAGATGATAAAGGCGGTACACGCGCTTGTGATTAACCAGAAGCCCTTCACCGCGCAGTAACTGCCATATACGGCGGTAGCCAAAACGCCTGCGCTCCAGTGCCACTTCAGTAATGCTCTCTGATAAATGGGCATCAGCCGCCGGACGCTGAGCGTCATAGCGGCAGGTCGACAGGGACAAACCTGTGAGTCTGCAGGCACGACGTTGCGACAGACCGGTCGCATCACACATCAACACCACCACTTCGCTCTTCTGGTCTGTCGTCAGTACTTTCGCCCAGGAGCCACCTGAAGCGCCGCCTTATCCAGCATGGCCTCGGCGAGCAGCTTCTTGAGTCTGGCGTTCCCTTCCTCAAGTGACTTCAGGCGCTTAACCTCAGGCACCTCCATGCCGCCATACTTCTTACGCTAGGTGTAAAAGGTGGCGTCGGAAATGGCGTGCTTACGGCAGAGTTCCCGGGCAGAAACTCCGGCTTCAGCCTCGCGGAGAATAATGATGATCTGTTCGTCGGAAAAACGCTTCTTCATGGGGATGTCCTCATGTGGTTTATGAAGACATTACTAACATCGCGGTGTATTAATCAACGGGTAGCAGGTCAGCAAAGTCAGCTTGCGCGCTGTGAACAATATGCTTTTTGCGCGCACGTTCAAAGAAACTATGCTTGCCGCAGACTGAAGTTTCTGGAACGGGCTGACTTAGCAGGTCGCCAATGGTGACCTTAGGCGTGTAATGTTGTTACCTTCGTTTGTCATGGGCTTTACCATTACCCTTCAGGGTACTTCGCACCCTCAGCGTGAACACTTAATTTGCGTCTAGCTTTACCCTGTAACGAAAAGAATGGCCGAAGATTCAATCACCTTATTCCCTCTGCTTAGGGTGAAATTGTTATAAAGAATAATGAATTGTTATAAGGAATTATCATTCGCTAAAAAATTAATAGTTGGAACCATTAACTCCCTTTTCTGCAAAATCAACAAATATTATCCTGTCAAAACATGTTTATTCTTTTTGGGAATATATAATCTTTATTTAAGTTAAGGTCGTTATTTCATAATCGCCGTTATAGCCTATAGCGTAAGCGCATATCATCAATAAGGCTTATGTTATGTCGATAACCACATTCTCTGGAGTGTACCAATCTTTCAATGATATAGCGTCAAATGGCATTAAATCACTGCTCTCCGAAATGCTGCTGGACTCGCTGAATTTAAGCATTGCTAATGAAAATTTACACTCATGTGATTTGCCAAACGACGATGAAATTCTGCGAATACTGGGCGTTACCTTCAACGATACGATACAAAAGCAGCTGATCGGTGAGGCAGATGCGGTATTAACCTACTACGATTTCAGCTCCGCTTGGTATGCAATCAGCCGCAGCTTTGATGCCAGAGTTTCGCATCATCCCTCATCCTGCGATTATTTTATTCTTTACGAACAGCTTAGAAAATCATCACTTGCGTTACGAGATGCAAAACCGGCAGCCAAAACTATCGACGAAGCCGCCAGGGACGTTACGCAGTTCGACGAACTGTTGGTCATGCCCGCGCTGCGGCTGGCTATCTCTTTTATGAGGCCGTCGCAGGAGAAGGATGCGCTAATTCTAGCAGATCTCATCCTGCTCTGTTTCAGCAGCTTTGCAGAATTTTCCAGCTGCTACCACGCAAGCAAATCGTTCAGTTCCGCAGCCAGCATCGCTGACGGGACAAAATCGATCGCAGAGTGCATTCGGGCGATTATTGCATTTAAGGTTCATCGCCTTGCAGAAAAAAAACAGGGGATTGATGCACTGGTGCAAATGCTCAGCAGGCTCGCTGTCATCAGGCAAACTGTGCACGATAGGCTGGCCGTGTTAAATGATAAAAATCGGGATCACAGCCTGACGGTTGAAAAAATTATCGCAGGTAAAAGTGCGATGGCATATGGCTATCACCACAAAAAGAAGCTCAATCAATGCCCTTTCGATGAGCTGATGAAAAACGATCCGCGTGAATTTACCCGGCTGCTTAAAAAATCTAACTGGTTCAAGGGCAAAACCCCAGAGAGGATGGCTTTCTTCAACCGTCTGACCACCTTTGAAGGCCCGATGTATAAGGTTTTTAACGAGCACGACCTGGCCACCATAAAGCGCTGGGCAATGACAGAGCAGGCTGAGCCTGCTGCGGTAACTGAAGATAAGCCATCTCCTTCCCTTATTCTCTCCCTGACATTACCGCAGCACGCACAGCAATACAGGGAGGAAAAGAACATCCGGGAATTATTTCATCAGCTTATGACCAGTAACGATCACTTCTATCTGGACTGGCAGAGTAGCAAATTTACTGATGCCTGGCTGGCGCGCGCGAGGAAAAAACTGCGGCATATGCCTTTTAAAAACTACAGTCCTGTCTCGCTGGATGAGTGGTTTTTAAGCCGGACTAAAATGCAGATGGATGATTATGCTCAAGGGAAAATGGTGAGTAGTAAATCGCGTGAGGAAGTGATCGACGAGGCGGTACACTTGGCACCGATGATCCTGCTGGACGGTGCCTGGATAAATCACTACAGCTACCCACAGCTTGTTAGCGACGATATTGGTCAAATCCTATTTGAAATTTATGCTGATGAGATAGGAAATGGTTTCATTGAGAAAAATCATCCCATCATATACCGAGACCTGATATCAGACATGGGCATTGAACTGCCCGATATCGCAAGCCGTGCATTTGCTGTAAGCGAATATTTTGACGATGATGATTTTCTAGTACCGGTTTTTTGGCTCTCGATTTCCCGTTTTCCTCAAAAATATCTGCCGGAAACGCTGGGGTTGAACCTGGCTATGGAGCTATCTGGCGTTGGCGGCGCTTATAAGCAGGCACGTGACGAGCTGAAACAGTATGGCTTTAATACCCTGTTTGTCGATCTGCATAATTCCATTGATAACGCCTCATCGGGGCACTCCGCAGGCGCACTGAATGCGATAAAAATATTTATGAGTCGGTTCACCAATAGTTCTAATCCCAAACTCACCCAGCTGCTTTGGGAGAGAGTATGGACGGGATATCTCTCCCTTGCCCCCCCTAAAAATTCTTTGTTATTTCCTTCGCTGGCAAAAAAATATCATATTTAGGATGGATAATGAGTAATAATCAGGAAAAGTACAGTATTGGCCTATCATGCTATTATCATGATAGCGCTGTAGCGTTAATGAAAGGCGAACGCGTAGTTTGTGCCTTACAGGAAGAGCGATTTTCCAGAGTTAAACAGGATAAACGTTTTCCGGCCCTAGCCTTTCAGCGTATTCTTGATGAGAACGGTATTAAGCTGAGCAATATTGATAAAATTTTTTATTATGAAAATCCTGAGAAAAAATTTTCTCGTATTATCGAAACTTACTCATGTTTCGGAATAAAGGGCACAGCCTCATTTAACGAGGAGATGCCGCTATGGTTTTCCGAAAAAAGAGATATCAAAAGTAAACTGCATCGAGAATTAACAACATGTTTTCCGGCAACAGAGATTCCACCGGTCGAATATATCGATCATCATCACTCACACGCAGCCTCAGCGTTTTATCCCAGCCCCTTTGAAAATGCCGCCGTGCTCTGTATTGATGGCGTTGGCGAGTGGGCAACCACCTCCGCTTGGCGCGGAGAGGGGAAAAAGCTGGAAAAGATTTGGGAGATAAAATTCCCCCACTCGCTTGGCCTGCTCTACTCCGCGTTCACCTGGTACTGCGGCTTTAAGGTCGATTCCGGCGAATATAAATTAATGGGCCTCGCCCCCTATGGCACCCCGACCTACGTCGAGATTATCAAAGAAAACATTATTAAGATAAATGACGACGGCAGTTTTACATTAAACATGGCCTACTTTGACTATGCGGTAGGTAACTGCATGTTGTCAGATCGCTTCAGCGAGCTTTTTGGTAAGCCTCCAAGAACGGCGGAATCCTCGCTCAGCCAGCACTATCTCGATATGGCCGCCTCAATACAGACGATTACAGAGGAGGTAGTTATAAAAATAGCCCGTCACCTGCATGCCATTACTGGTGAGAAGAATCTCTGCATGGCGGGCGGCGTTGCGCTTAACTGCGTTGCCAACGGCAAAATTGCGCAAGAGAAGATATTCGACAATATTTGGATTCAACCGGCAGCGGGCGACTGCGGCGGTGCCGTTGGCGCACTTTATGCAGGCCAAGCTTATAGCGGCCAGCGGTATCATTACGATGGTGACCTGATGGCTGGCGCCTATCTTGGCACAGCCTATGACAATGCCGAAATTAAGAAATATCTGGAGAGTATCGGCGCGGTCTACCATGAATACCAGTGGGACCAGTTGCTGGATCACGCGGTAGAGGATATTTTACGGGGCAGCGTAATTGGCTGGTTTCAGGATCGCATGGAGTTCGGCCCACGCGCGTTAGGTAACCGTTCGATTATAGGCGATCCGCGCAATACAACCATGCAGAGCGTTATGAACCTGAAGATTAAAAACCGAGAATCATTCCGCCCGTTTGCGCCGATCGTGATGGAAGAATATGCCGATGAGTGGTTTGATATTCATCAGGAGGATGAGTATATGCTGTTCGTCACCGGCGTTGCTGAAGGCAAGCTTATACCTTACAAAGATGACAATCTTGAGGGAATTGAGAAATTACAGGTTTTGCGCTCGCAAATTCCTGCGGTGACGCACGTTGATAATTCGGCCAGGGTGCAGATATTACGAAAAAGGAACAATCCTAAATTCCACGCTCTGTTGACCCAATTTCATAAGCATAGCGGCTGCCCGGTTTTAATAAATACCTCTTTTAACGTTCGCGGCGAGCCAATCGTTGAGTCACCACATGATGCCTATAAATGTTTCATGCGTACCAAAATGGATACGCTGATTATAGGTAATCTTGTCTGCATCAAGTCCGAACAACCGCCTTTGCCTGACGATGAAGACTGGCAAAACATCTATACACTGGATTAAATGATGAATCTATTACTTAAGCTCTACTATTTTTTTATTTTACTACCTAAAGGTTTTGTTAAAAACATAACCAAAGATCCTATGAATTTAAAATTTGAGGATAAAGAAAGTTTTTACCACTTTGAGCCTGGAGCGAAGAATGAGAAATAAGCTCAGCCACGATGAGGCAGTAAAGGAGGTCTATCGCCTCACACCGCAGATTCGTGATTACGATGAATTTATGTATCTTGGCGTAAGATGGCTACCTTACACCATGTTTTTTCATCAAACGCTGTTTAAATCCAAAGCTATCAATACCGATAGCTTGGGTTTTCGCTACACTAGGTATCAGGATGGCTATATTTCAACCGACTGTGTACCGTCCGATCGACCCGTAAACATCATTATCGGCGGATCAACAACGCTGGGCACGGGTGCTACCGCTGACGATCATACTATTGCCTCAGCGCTGTCGAAGCTGACCAATGAGCCATGGCTAAATTTTGGTGGCAGGGGATATAACTCGACTCAGGAAGTTATCCTATTTTTAATGCATCAGCATCGCTTTAAGCAGATTAATCATGTGGTAGTGTTCAGTGGCATGAATACTCTGACTCTTGAAGGCATTCCTGACGAGTTGGCTACGGAACATGGTCGATATTACTATTCTTATGAATATCAGCATTATATGGAAAAATATAATGACGATTTAAAAAGTAGAAAGAACAGCTATGCCTCAGAGCTTGACAGGCGTAATGCCAACCCAGTTAAGAGGCTTTACAACAAGATCTTGGGCATCGCTGAAAATGCTAATCCGGCCGACGTTATTATCTCTGATGAAGCTACCGACACCGCCCAGCGTATGGAAAGAACGGCTGAGGTCATCAGCCAGACGCTGTTCCAGTGGAAATCACTGTTGGCGCCTTATAACGCTAAACTCTCTTTCTTTCTGCAACCGATGTCCTACTGGTCTAAAGATCGGCTAAACGGCACCGAGGAGGAGATATTCAACGCTATCGATCAATGCCCTAATAATTTCTGGCGTCTCTTCTCGCGAATTCTCGATAAAAAGAATCATCCTGTTCTGGTCGAACGCCTGCGCGAAAAATTAGCGCAGAGTGGCGTTGATTTTTATGATACCAACGCCCTTATGCAGGATTCACCAATAATTAACGAAAGTATCTACGTCGATCGCGTCCATTTCAACGATGCGGGCTATTTCGAAATGGCAAGACTAATTAATCAACATATAGGTGATGCAAATGAGTAAAAGAAAGAAGAGCATTTTATCAATTATTTTTTCTATTTTCAGACGCAAAAAAAAGAAACCTAATTCCATCTATCCGTTACGCTAAAGGAAGCGATCATGTCAAAAATTATTTTCCTGTGGGGGCCTGCGCGCTCTTTATCTACGGCGATGCTGAAATCATTTCAGATGCGTGACGATACCATCGGCTTATTCGAACCTTATGCGGATACCTATTATTTTTCAAAGGATCGCATGACCGATATGTATGGCGATCGGCCGGAAATTTGGGAACAAACGGGGGAAGCCGTCGATAAAGAATTACTGGCAATCGATACGCCCATACTCTTTTTGAAAGAGATGGCCTATTTTGGCCTACCCTATGTCGGCGACGAAATTTTTAATCAGGCCCGTCATACGCTGATCATTCGTGAACCTAAAGCCTGTCTGCGTTCACGTAAAGCCGTACGTAAAAATGAGATTGGCGAGTGGGAATATGGCTTTACCGCCATGGATCAACTCTGGGAGAGAATTTTTGACGCTCAGCAGCCACCGGTGGTCATTGAAGGCGATGCGCTGCGCAACGCGCCTGAGCACTCGCTGCGAAAATACTGTGAGGCGGTTGGTCTTGATTTTCAAGAATCGCAGTTGAGCTGGAGCGATGGTAACGTTCGTCAATGGACTCCCGAAGAAGCAGAAGCTCACGCGCGTTTCCATAAGACGCTGGAATCCTCTACCGGCTTTATCCCTCAAAAGAATATGGTTTACGATGATGATTTTCAGTTCAGTGAAGCAGAATGGGGCATGGTAAATCGAGCCACAACGATTTATGAGAAGATGAAACCCTTCGCCATCAACTTATAAACTAAACGAGCCACTGGCCCATCACCGGTGGCGCTAAGGAAAAAAATGAGGAACCGTGGTCTGATTTCTATATTCTGCATTTGCTATTTTGTCGTCAATTTTAATATATCTTTTATATATCCAATGCTGCCTTCGTTACAGCAGCATTTTGCAGCTAATGAGCACCATATCGCACTCCTGCTGGGTGCCTTTCCTTTTATCGCATTTATTTGCAATTTGTTATATGGGCCATTTATTGATAAATACGGAAAAAAGAAATTCATACTCATCGGCGCGGCCGGTTCTGCTTTAGCCTATGCAGGCTCGATCTTATCTCCCAATATCGAGTCACTAATCGCCTTTCGTATCCTGAGCGGTTTTTTTGTGCCCATGATGGGGGCGACCATTTTTCCGCTAATCGTTGAGCTTTTCAATGATGAAAAACGGCTGTTTGTAACCGGCATCGTTCAAGGCGCGGCATCGCTGGCGCAACTCTTGGCGTTGCCTTTGGGGATACTCTCTGGTGATAAGATCCCTTGGTATTTCCCCTTTCTGCTGCTGATAGCGATACTGATTGTTAGCGTGCTCCTGATGTTAAAGCTACTTGAAGGAGAAAAAAATGGCACCTCGACCAGCATTAATATTAACACCTATCTGTCTAAATATAGTTCGCTAATCCGTAATCCGCAGGTATTTAACTACATCCTGCTCTACGCACTGTTTGGTTTATCCGTTTTTGTGGTATTCGGCATGTATGCCTACTGGCTGACGAAAAACGGTACGGGCGATAGCTACCAGTTAGCGATTCTCTTTTTGTTGTCCGGGATTACCGGACTGATCGCTTCGACCACCATTAGCCGCATTAGTAAAATTTTTGGCAGCCCACGAAATGCGATGGTGTTAATTTTGCTAGTTGCGATTGTCTCAGTATTTTTTATGCCGCTATTTGCTGACTATATTATTCTACAGACGCTTCTTTTTTCTCTCTTTTCATGGGTGAGGTCATCAATTAACCCGCTGATATTTGTTGAGATTTATGAAAAAGCGGATATTACCGAACGCGGCACATTGAACGGAGTGATGAACGCCTCTTTCCAGCTTGCGACCTCAGTCGGCGGTATCATCAGCACCGTCTGCCTGTTTTACTCACCCTCTTTCTGGCTCAATGCGGTCATATTTACCGTTTGCATCATTTTCTGCCTGCTACTGACGCTAAGAAACCCCCATCATGTTAATGAGGTAACCAAATGAAACATCTAGTTTTTATTGACGCTAACAATGCGGCGATTCAGAGCATGGATGAAGCTGTGAAGCATGGGTTTAAGGTGACCTTTCTACGCCAGCGCAATGTCGCTTTTTATCAAAACAATAGCTATACCCAGTCAGTACTGTCGCGGCTGGATAATATTATCGATATGGAAAACGGTACTGACGCCAATGAACTGGTCCGCCTGCTGAATACTATTTTGCAGGGTGATGTTATTGATGGCGTAATTGCCCCTAACGAACCCAGCCTTGAAGCGGTGGCTGAGGCCTGTCAGCGATGCAATATTCCTTTTACCGATCCACAGGGCGTTAAAAACGCCAGGGATAAATGCCGGGCACGCGCTATTTTGCAGGATCAAGGTGTCCCAACCATACGCAGTTGGGTAGCGCATACCACAGAAGAGGCCAGAGCGATCTTCACGCAATACACGCCTCCGTTTATATTCAAGCCGGTTAGCGGTTTCGATAGTTTGCATGCGATAAAGGTCTCTGAGCCTGAGCAAATAGAGTCTGCCTCTGCTGATATTTTAAACGCTGCCCTGTCCAGCGCGCAGACCTATAAGAACATTTTCTCCCGCGGCATTCTGATAGAGGAGTTTTTACAAGGAACGTTATTATCGGCTGAGGTAGGGATCTATAACGGTACCTTTTATGAATTTATGATTAGCGGTCGCTGCCAGTCGAGGTTTAACGAATGCGTTGAGCTTGGATCTTTAATGCCTGCAGCAATTACCCCTGAGCAGAACAAAGCGTGTTTTCACTATGCCAAAGCGGTCTGCGCGGCCCTGCGTCTGGATTACGGCATCTTCCACATCGAAATTATGTATACCGCCAATGGTCCTATCTTGGTTGAAGCCAACCCACGCCTGATGGGCGGCGTTATGCCGGAAATTTATCGTCAGGCAACCGGTGTATCTGTTTATCCCGCGTTGTTTACCATTGCTACCCAAGCCGAAACCCCTATAGCGCTGCCTGCAGCCTACAGAGCGGTCACTGTCAGGAAAGTTATGCCTTTAGCCGAAGGCGTTACTGCGCCGGAATTTACTACTGATGATATAAGTACCCATCCCAATATTGTTAACTTTTATTCAGATAAACTTACCCCTGCAAGAAAAGTTTCCAAAAACGAAGTGCTCGGCCGCATCATGGTTTCACACCCTAATCTGGATGAGGCAAATAAGATTGCCGACACGATTTTGAGCGATATTGAGAGACGGATAGGCGTTGAGATTCATCAGCCACTATAAGTTGGTAGTGGCGTCATATTCGCTATGGCATTATTACTGGTGCCTAGCACCAGTAACACGGGCGTCCGTTGCAAAGCAGCCTTACCTGTATAGCTACACTATATTTGGCACTCCATATCCTTACCTGCTGCAAGAAAACGTCTGCATCTCGCTGTGAGTTCAACTGATAGATGCAACACATTGGTTAAAACGCTCTGCAGGTGATTCATAATTTAGCGTTTTTCTTGGCCTCTCGTTGAGCTGCCTGCCAACACTGTCTAGTCTTTGCTGGCTGTGAACCGATGGGTCAGTTCCTTTTGGAAAATACTGCCTAAGCAATCTGTTTGTATTTTCATTGGAGCCGCGTTACCAGGGGGGATTGAGGATCGCAGAAGTAAACCTGGATATCTGTGGCTACAGTAAACCGGGTGTCGCTGGTCATTTCAGCTCCCCTGTCCCATTTTAATGTTTTATAAAGCTCAGCAGGTAATTCCCGGCTTTTTTGATGAGTGCAGATATAACCGTTATGGTCTTATTGTCCCTGATCCTGGCCAGCATAACAAAACGGGAATGACGTTCTGCGAGGGTGACGATATAGGAGTTTTTAGAGCCCTGGATCAGGTCACCTTCCCAGTGACCCGGTATGGCTCTGTCTGCGGCTTCCGGTGGCCTTTCGCTGACAGGTATCGCATTCGGGATTTTCCCTGACCCTTTCCCTTTAAGCGATCATGTTCTGGACCTACGAATCGCTCTTCCGCTTCTGAGGCATTGCTGCAGTTCTTTTTTTAATGCACCCCGGGTTTGTATAAAAAGCGTTTTATATATCGTTTCGTATGGCACATGCATTTCCTGATTATCCGGATAACAGCGTTTCAGCCAGCCGGCGATTTGTTCCGGCGACCAGTCCTGATGCATATTCTCTGCGATGATTTTACACAGTGTGGGTCTTTCAATTAGCTTGCAAAGCTTTGGTCTCAAAGCATTTTACCACGCAGCAGTGTCCGCTTTTGATGCACGGTATTGATTTGCACCACCGTGCCCCTTGATCCCCCGGCTAATCGTTGAGGGGACTCTCGATAGTTTGTTTGCGATCGCCCTGATGCTGATTTTTGCTACCAGCGCTCTGGATATCTCCTCTCTTTCATCAAGTGAAAGCGCTGACGGATGACGCTTTCGGATAGGGAGGCAGTATCCACCAGTCTGGTGGATAGTGGGCATAATAGAAGAATGATATCTGTCGAACATTCTGGCGATATCATGCAGGGAATTACCTTGCTTAAATCTGTCACAGATAATCGCCTTCTGCTCTGGCGTGTAGTTAATCCGGGTTCTTCATTTCATGGCAACGTCCCCCTTAATTAAGGATAGCGTTGCATCGACCCGTTGAACTCACAGCCAGAAGCGGACATCGCAGACGCTATAGTATGTTAGGCCAGATATCTAAAAGCGCATGAACCACATAGGTCAAAGTTCTACAACATAACTTCTGGCTTGAGCTTTTGCCGTTCCGCGATCTAGAAATCGAAAGCGTCGTTTTCTCTTAACCCAAGCCATCCTTGTAGATGCCAAAGCAGAGTTCGCAGAGATTCTTCGTGCTCCGGGAACTGTGCAGGATTAATTGCATCACATTTGGCTTTCGCCACGTCAATGCCAATAAAGTCGTTAATTGTCTCTTTGTTAAAACTGTTATGCTGTGTGGAGACCCAATCCCCGTATGTGTGGCTAGTGCCACGACTCATCAAGCGTGTAACTATCGTTGCGAAGCCCTGATCCGTTTGAATCGCTTTCATCATCCACTCACGTGGTTCATCCATTGAATCGGTATAGTTTTTCCAGCGATAGAGCAGGGATATGAGATCCGGTTCAGCAATCAGCGCATCGCCATCTGCTGCTCGTAACCTTATCAGCCGCAGCCATTCAGTCTTCATTGCCACAACGGTATTGTAATCTAATGCTGGATCGAAGATTCCCCTCTCGCCCTCATTCCGGTCAGTGGGGTCACTGAGATGGATCAGGAGAGAGGCAACGGATAGAGCTTCAGTTTTACGTAATGCCTCTACAGCCAAACTGCCTCGCACATCCTCAGGAATGCGCTTCAGGTACCGACTTGTGGCTCGCCATGCTGCCATATATGACGAATCGAAAGTGCCGCTGTTCATCCCTGCTAGTTTTTCAGCGAGTAGGTACATACCAGGAAGCAGAACAGCAGCGTGCTCGAAGGGTAATCTATCGACGGATTCGTCGAGTCTCGCAACGAGCGAACCTAGCAGCCCATCAGCTTCGAGGTCAGTGATTGCAGCTAAGAGCTCACCCTCTGTCGCTGTTGCTTCGAGAAAATCAACGAAACGGCGTTCAGACATTTCTCCAACACTAGTCTGGAGTTCAAAATAACGTGGGAAGTAGCGCGATGTGCATACTCGTTTTTCAGTCAACCACTGGCGATTGAAGCTGTCCGCATATCTTGTTCCTCCAATGCCCATTCGAGAGGTGGAAATAAGTCTTTGAGCGCATTACTAATGATATTGCGGCGTTGCTCTGAGACTGTCTCAAGAAGCTCCTTAGCCGCTGCCTGGTCTACCTCTCGGCGTCTATCACTGGAAAAGCGCATTTCCTGAAGAACCAATTCTCGCTCACGAAACAGCGCATCGTGGAGATCTGGGTCGAAGACCCGGAGAGTCTCAAGAAGCAGGAAATCTACAATATTTACCTCGAATACGTTGCCAACCACATGCAATGGCATATGTACAGCAATGGACGAGATGAGACGACGTGCATCACGCATGTTGCGAAGCAGGGGCTGGATGCAGCCGATGCAAGCATTACCCCAGCGTCTTTGAGAAAACCCATTGGCCTCAGTCGCGTAGGAGCCCGCTATTTCAGAGAGTTCCTCCTTAAACATACGATGCACGAACGATGCTGGAACGGCCGGTAAATCAAAGCTAACCTGCACGATCTTTTCAAGGAAGGCTCGCCCGTCGTTGGCAGCGACCGGATCGAGTGCCCTTTCTACGATACTGGGTTGAAATAGGAGCACAAAAACAATGTTAGGGAGGTTAGCATTTGCCTTTACCTGCCGAAGTAACATCCTGATCTGTTCTGGCTCAAGCCTGTCAATATCATCGACAAAGACAACCAGCGGCCGGTCAAGTTCGCGAAGGCGAGTTTCAAGCGAACTGCGTATCTTGTCGAGAGACTCGCCAGTATGGTCTCGCCCGAGATACGAAAGCACGCGTCCAACAATAGGTATTCCGACTGAGAGAAAGGCAAGAACAGCCGCAACCTTTGTGACCGTCGGAAGGCCATATCCAATAGCCGATGCGATTGCTAAAACTGAGGCATTTGTTAACACCATCGAGATTAGATGGCCTGAGCCTCCAGCCTCTTTAAGAGGCTTACCGACCCCAGTCAGGATCGCGCCGTAGCGTCGTAGTGCTTCGGCACGGTCATGTGCAGCCTTCGAATGCTCGCCTCCCAGGCTATTTGCTATCTGGCCAAATAACGCGCTGGCAATTGCATCGCCGTCCCCCCATTGCCAGGGGTTGAAATCGAGCCAGTCCGCTCCGCTGCTCCTATCATCGAGCTGTTCGGTAATGAGGTTTTTAAGAGATGATTTCCCGAAGCCCCACCCTCCACGAATAGCAAATACACGGCCTTCGCGCAAACTAAGCTCCGAAAGCACGTCGGCTATACGAGCCGCAAATTCAGCCCTTCTGAGACGATCTTCGGATGCTTTTCGAATAGGAGCCTCCGCCCCGATCCCTTCGTCCGGCCGCCCGTTCCTTACCACTTCAGTATTAGGCTTCGCGCGACGATGAGCGCGCCATGTTGCCAGACGGAACAACCGTTTACTCATCGCACACTTTCTCCCAGGAATACATATAACAAGCGTCCTATCGTTAAAAGCGTTACTGGTTGAACTTTTCCTAAGCCTGCTAACTGAAGAGAATTCTCTGCTGCAATTATAAGCCAGTATAGCGGTGCCCCCTGAGCATTGATGAACACAAGAGGATAATCAATAAGGAAGGTTTAACAAAAAGCACCAAGCTGCATATTTGACTTAGTAAGGTTAAAGATCTCACAAGGCTGATTTTGTTGGCTAAAGACATTAACGAAGCACTTTATTTGTGCAAGAATTGGTCCATATTCCTTCACTTTAATCTGACCGGAAATGCTATGGCTGGCGTGAACAAAGCTCAACTGACTGAAACCGACATCGTAACTAAATTTATTCTGCCTGCGGTCAAGAAGGCCGGATGGGATGACATGACGCAAATTCGCCAGGAGGTGAAGTTACGTGATGGCAAGGTAGTTGTGCGGGGTAAGCTGGCATCCCGTCAGAAAGTCAAATCAGCAGATATAGTGCTCTACCATAAGCCTGGCTTACCGCTGGCAATCATCGAAGCGAAAGCAAACAAGCATGAAATTGGCAAAGGGATGCAGCAGGGACTGGGTTATGCCGCCTTGTTAGAGGTTCCTTTCGTCTTTGCCTCCAATGGTGATGGCTTCGTATTTCACGACAAAACGAACTCCGATCAGCTGGAACGAGAGATTACACTTGAAGAGTTCCCAACGCCTGCTGAGTTATGGGAGAAGCTCTGTCTCTGGAAAGGCTACACCGCCACACAGCTGCCTGTTATTACGCAGGACTACTATGAAGATGGCTCTGGTAAATCGCCGCGCTATTATCAGCTTCAGGCAATCAATAAAACGCTTGAGGCTATCTCAGCAGGCCAGAACCGCATCTTATTAGTGATGGCAACCGGCACCGGCAAAACCTACACTGCCTTCCAGATTATATGGCGGTTATGGAAAGGCAGGCACAAGAAACGCATTCTGTTCCTTGCCGATCGCAACATTCTTGTTGATCAAACCCGTACCAACGATTTCCAGCCTTTTGGGCAGGCAATGACCAAAATCACTGGACGCACTGTCGATCCCGCTTACGAAATCCATCTGGCGCTGTATCAGGCGATGACAGGAACCGAAGAGCATGAAAAAGCGTATAAGCAGGTTGCGCGTGACTTCTTCGACCTGATCATCATTGACGAATGCCATCGCGGCAGCGCCGCTGAAGACAGTGCCTGGCGCGAGATTCTGGAATATTTTAGTAGTGCGACTCAGGTCGGTTTAACAGCAACGCCGAAAGAGACCCATGAGGTTTCAAATACGGACTATTTCGGTGAGCCGGTCTATACCTATTCGCTTAAACAGGGCATTGAGGATGGCTTCCTGGCACCTTACAAAGTCGTACGCGTTGATATCAATGTTGACCTGCAAGGGTGGCGTCCAGCGAAAGGGGAAGTCGATAAAAATGGTGAGCTGATCGAAGATCGCATCTACAACCAAAAAGATTTTGATCGCAACTTAGTCATTGATGAACGCACTCAGCTGGTGGCGGAAACCATTACGGATTACCTTAAACGCACTAACCCCATGGATAAAACTATCATCTTCTGTAATGACATCCCCCATGCAGAGCGGATGCGGCGCGCCCTGGTGAATCTCAACGCAGCGCAAATGAAAGAAAATGATAAATACATTATGCGTATTACAGGTGATGAGACCGAGGGGAAAAACCAGCTGGATAACTTCATCAATCCGAAGAAGCCTTACCCGGTTATCACCGTAACATCAGAACTGATGACAACGGGCGTAGATGCCAAAACCTGTAAGCTGGTTGTGCTTGAACAAAACATCCAGTCGATGACCAAATTTAAGCAGATCATCGGACGTGGCACGCGTATTGATGAACGCTACAACAAGCTGTGGTTCACCATTCTGGATTTCCGAAAAGCCACCGAACTGTTTGCAGATGAACGCTTTGATGGCTTGCCGGTGAAAGTCATAAACACCACAAAAGATGAGGTCGCCGATCCAGAGTCAGATTTTGATGAGCAACTGGAAGATAATGCATCGGGTGAAGATGGCCAAACAGGCCATGCAGAAGAACCATCGCCGGATTATCCCTCGGGTGCTCCAACAGAACCCGAACCTGATGGCGCACTACCCGAAACAGACGAAGAACGACGCAGGAAGTTTTACGTTAAAGGCGTTGCTGTTAACGTGCTATCTAGACGCGTTCAGTATTACGACGCTGATGGTAAGCTGGTTACCGAATCTTTTCAGGATTACACCCGTCGTACGCTGATGAAAGAGTATGCGTCTTTAAATGACTTTGTTCAACGCTGGCAGAGTGCTGAACGTAAACAGGCCATTATCGAAGAGCTGGAACAGCAGGGCATTATCTGGGATGTGCTGACGGAAGAGGTCGGCAAAGAGCTGGATCCCTTCGATATGCTCTGCCATGTCGTGTACGGCCAGCCACCGCTCACCCGCCGTGAACGCGCCGATAATGTGCGTAAGCGTAACTACTTTACCAAATACTCTGAGTCGGCTCAGGCCGTGTTGAGCAACCTGCTCGATAAATACGCCGATGCGGGCGTAAAGGAAATCGAAGATATTCAGGTACTGAAGCTTCGACCTTTTGATACCATGGGCCGCCCTTTGGAGATCATCAAAAAGAACTTTGGTGACAAGGAAAGCTACATGAGTGCCGTGAGTGAACTGGAAAACGAAATCTACGAACTCCCTCCTCGCTCGGCCTGATTCCCTATCAATGTCTGTCACCGTAGCGATCGCTCGGTGGCAGACTTTTTTATTACGGAAATTGCAACAAACATGTCTATCAGTTCAGTTATCAAATCATTACAGGACATTATGCGTAAAGACGCCGGTGTGGATGGCGATGCGCAACGTTTGGGTCAGCTTTCATGGCTGCTGTTTTTAAAAATTTTCGACACTCAGGAAGAAGAGCTGGAAGCCATAATGGATGCAGAAGAGTATCGTCTGCCGGTTCCCGCACGTTATCTGTGGCGCAACTGGGCGGCTGATGCAGAAGGTATAACGGGCGACGCGCTGCTTGAGTTCGTTAATGACGATCTCTTCCCTGCCCTGAAAAACCTGCCTGCGCCTCGTGATAAAAATCCGCGTGGCTTTGTGGTGCGGGAAGCTTTCAGCGACGCCTATAACTATATGAAAAATGGTACGCTGCTACGTCAGGTAATCAATAAGCTGAACGAAATCGACTTCGGTGACAGCAACGAACGCCATTTGTTTGGCGACATCTACGAACAGATTCTGCGCGACCTGCAAAGCGCTGGTAACGCGGGTGAATTTTATACTCCACGCGCCGTTACCCGCTTTATGGTTAACCGTATCGATCCCAAACTGGGCGAGCGCGTGATTGACCCGGCCTGCGGCACCGGCGGATTTCTGGCTTGCACGGTTGACCATATTAAAGCCAACTACGTTCACAGCACTGACGATCACCAAACGCTACAGAAGCAGATTCACGGCGTTGAGAAAAAACAGCTCCCGCATCTGCTTTGTACCACCAATATGCTGCTGCATGGCATTGAAGTCCCGGTACAGATTCGCCATAGCAATACGTTAAGCAAACCGCTCTCTTCATGGGATAAGCAGTTCGATGTTATTGTCACCAACCCGCCATTTGGCGGCACCGAAGAAGATGGCATCGAGAAAAACTTCCCTTCTGAAATGCAAACGCGCGAAACTGCTGACCTCTTCTTACAGTTGATTGTGGAAGTGCTGGCGGATAAAGGACGCGCCGCTGTCGTTCTTCCGGATGGCACGCTATTTGGTGAAGGTGTTAAAACCAAAATCAAAAAGCTGCTGACAGAAGAGTGCAACCTGCACACCATCGTACGTCTGCCGAATGGCGTGTTTAATCCCTATACCGGCATCAAAACTAACCTGCTGTTTTTCACCAAAGGCCAGCCGACACAGGATATCTGGTTCTATGAACATCCCTATCCTGAAGGCGTGAAAAACTACAGCAAAACCCGCCCAATGAAGGTTGAAGAGTTTCAGCCGGAGATCGATTGGTGGGGCAATGAAGCCGACGGCTTTGCCAGCCGTGTTGAAAACGAACACGCCTGGAAAGTCAGCATTGATGAAGTCATTGCACGTAACTTCAACCTTGATATCAAGAATCCGCATCAGGCAGAAGCAATCAGCCATGATCCCGATGAGCTGCTGGCGCAGTATCAACAGCAGCAAGCGGAGATTAGCCAGCTGCGCCACCAGCTACGCGATATCCTTGGTGCCGCGCTTGCGGGCAAGGAGGTCAACTGATGTCTGCTGAGCAACTGATCACCCAATATATCGATACCTGGACATCTGCTCTACAGACGCGTTCAACGGCTGGACGCGGCAACAACGGCAAGATTGATCTTTATGGCATTAAAAAGCTGCGCGAACTGATTCTGGAACTGGCCGTACGTGGCAAGCTGGTGCCGCAGGACCCAAATGATGAACCGGCGTCTGAGTTGCTAAAACGCATTGCCGCTGAAAAAGCCGACCTGGTAAAGCAGGGGAAAATTAAAAAGCAGAAGCCTTTACCGGAAATCAGTGAAGATGAAAAGCCGTTTGAATTACCGACAGGTTGGGAATGGGCACAATTTGGTCAAGTTTTAATTAGTCGTGATGCAGATAGAGTCCCTCTATCCGCAGATGAGCGCCTGAAACGCCCTGGAATATTCGATTATTATGGTGCGTCTGGAGTTATTGATAAAATCGATGGGTATATTTTCGACAAGCCTTTGCTATTAGTTGGCGAGGATGGAGCAAATCTAATTAATCGATCCACACCAATTGCCTTTATGGCATATGGTAAATATTGGGTTAACAATCACGCTCATGTTCTTGACGGCCATACAGTAAACCTCCTCAATTATATTTGCCTTTATATCAATGCCATCAATCTTGAGAAATATGTTACTGGTACAGCCCAACCTAAAATGAATCAAGCCAAGATGAACACTATTTTAATTGGGCTACCACCTGAACAAGAGCAAAATAGAATAGTTCAAAAAGTTAACGAACTAATGTCTCTCTGCGACCATCTTGAACAGCAATCTCTGACCAGTCTGGAAGCACATTCCCAGCTGGTTAAAACGTTGCTGGCAACACTCACCGACAGCAAAAATGCTGAAAAATTAGCCGAAAACTGGGCGCGAATCAGCCAGCATTTCGACACGCTGTTTACCACCGAAGCCAGTATCGACGCACTTAAGCAAACCATTCTGCAACTGGCAGTGATGGGTAAACTGGTGCCTCAGGACCCGCATGATGAACCCGCTTCTGAACTGCTTAAACGTATTGAGCAGGAAAAAGCGCAACTGGTGAAAGAAGGTAAAATCAAAAAACAAAAATCTTTGCCACCAGTGAGTGACGAGGAAAAGCCTTTTGGGTTGCCAGTAGGGTGGGAATGGTGTCGTTTAGCTGAAATGTCACATCTATCTGAAGCTGGCTGGAGCCCTCAATGTGAATCAGAACCTCGCATTAATGATGAGTGGGGAGTTCTAAAAATTAGCGCGGTAACTTGGGGAGAATATAATCCAAATGAAAATAAAGCTCTTCCTCATAATCTCAATCCAAAAAAAGAATATGAAGTCAGAGAAAGAGACTTTTTAATTTCAAGAGCAAATACAGCAGAATTAGTTGCACGTTCAGTGATTGTACCTTCACCAACGGTAAGACACTTAATGTTAAGTGATAAAATCATTAGATATCAGTTTACTAACCTTGTAAGTGTTGAGTATTTAAATCTAATGAATAACTGTTCATTTTCGAGGGATTATTATTCTAATGTTGCAGGTGGAACAAGTTCGTCGATGAAAAATGTATCCAGAAATCAAGTATCGATGTTACCGATTGCACTGCCTCCGTACAAAGAACAACTAGAGATAATAAAGCAAGTGACGATATTTAATAGACTATGCACTAAACTTAAATCTCACCTCCAATCCGCCCAGCAAACTCAGCTTCACCTGGCGGATGCACTCACTGATGCAGCATTAAGCTAAGGAACAGACGATGCCTGTTCATCATGCTATCTGGCGGGTGGGGGATAACCCTCAGCCGCTGACCATCAGCAAGCTGGCCAGCGAAAGCTTGCTGGAAAGAATGATCTTAAACGACCCAACCATTCTTTCAGACCAGTGGATGATTATCGGGCATCAGGAAAATACGCTCGACAAGGGACGTATTGATCTGCTGGCGATAGCGCCTGATGCCTCGCTCATCCTGATAGAGCTAAAACGCGACCGCACACCGCGTGAGGTAGTCGCTCAGGCGCTGGATTACGCTTCATGGGTGGACGATTTAACCGCAGACCGCCTATCACAAATTTATGAAAAATTCTCTGGCGGCGGTAATCTGGGTGACGCCTTTAAGCAACGTTTCAATACTGAGTTAGAAGAAGAGTCTATTAACCAGTCGCATCAAATCATTATCGTAGCGGCGGAACTGGATCCCTCCACCGAACGCATTGTCGACTATCTAAGCAAAAATGGTATCTCTATTAACGTGCTGTTCTTCAAAGTCTTTCAGCACGGGGATGAACAGTTTTTAAGTCGCGCCTGGCTTCTCGATCCCAGCGAGACACAAACTAACGCTGCTCAGGCCACCGCAGGTACGAGTGCTCAATCAAAAGAACCCTGGAATGGAGAGTTCTATGTCTCGTTCGGTGACTCAAATAGTCGTAACTGGGAAGAGGCGCGCCGTTTCGGTTTTATCAGTGCTGGTGGCGGAAGCTGGTACAGCCAGACCTTAAAACAGCTTCAGCCCGGCCAACGCGTCTGGGTTAACATCCCAAAAACAGGTTATGTTGGCGTCGGTATTGTGCAAAGTGCCGTTGAGCCAGCCAGCAGCTTTACAATCAATACTGAGGCTGGCGAAAAACTCGCGATGGACGTGCTTAAACATGGAAACCTTTATCGCGATAACTCAGGTGATCCCGATAAATCTGAGTATTTTGTTTCAGTGAAGTGGCTTGAAACCCGTAGTGAACAGGATGCAGTAAATGAACTTGGATTCTTCGGTAATCAAAATACCGTTTGTAAACCGACAACGCCAAAATGGCGACACACTGTTGAAAGATTGAAAAATCACTTCAGAAACTGGAATACTAACGAGTAGAATTTTCCGGCATAAAGGCGAATGGATTTTAACAAGGATCATAACAATGCGTAAAATCCTCCACTCCGAATACCCGTTCCGGCGGTCACACGAAGGTGTGGCTGCCCCGACGGTATATTCGGGGATTACCCATGCATACAAGAAATCGAGCGTTTCGTCGCCATCATATGAAAAGGCTCAAAACTAAACGCGGTCGTTATAATAATGCGGCTTATAGCTGGCCTGAAGGCGCGACTATCGTCAATATCGGTAAGGCTTATCATACGCCATGCCTCTGTTCATGCTGGATGTGTGGACATCAGCGTTTTCATCACGGAATGAACATGCAGGAAGTGAAAGCAAGAGCCTGGTATCAGGATTAAGCAACTAAGCCCACCTCAATGGTGGGCTACCTCCCGGCAAACATCATCTGATAAACCATCTTGTAAACTCATCGCCCACCCACCACAAATTCGGTAAGCACAATGAGGACCTCACAATGCAAAGTCCGGCCACCAGCGCCAAAATCACCAGGCAACAAATTTACCGCTCGGTTGCCAGCTCAACGGCTATTGAAACGGGTGAAGCTGTGCAGAAAATTGAGCAAAAACTTAAGCAGTATCAAGCTAAAGCAAAAGCTATCGGTTTAGCTCGCTAATTTGGCAAAAAATCGTCAACAAGCTGTATCATCGGCATATAGTTGTCAGTGATTTCGGCCTGAATAGCCTTTCAAACGTTTAATGCTCGTCAAAAGACTGTAACCCAGGATCTGCCTGAACTGATAACACATTAAATTCTGCTTCATCGATAATGCCCAGTCTATTCAACAATACGCTATCCGACGAACCAGGCTGGTACATGCTCTTCAAAGAATTGAGACTATATTTAGCTAATTCTCATCCTCTCTGGAATAAATTCACTACGTTGCTGGTGGCCTGCTCAATATGATTGACCCTGTTTTCCCACTGCTCTAATGCCATTCTTTTCTCTACAAGATAATCGTAACGGTCATAATGCTTCGAACTGACATCTTGCAATGCATGGTTTTGAATGCGGTCGCGCAGCTCTTTCGAAACACCGATTTCGCCCATCAACGTTTTGCAGGTCCGCCGTAAATCCCTTGCAACAAACACCGGATTGCCAGGAAAGTGCTCGCGATAATAGATGATTGCCTGCGCAAAACTGTCGGTCCGCAGATGTTTAGCCGCATCCAGCCGTTGCGGAAAGATATACGGACTATCGTTAACGTTTTCCACCTTCAGCCTTTCCAGAATTTCGACCGCTGAATCCGTTAACGGAACCAGATGGTCACGTTTGTTCTTTGACACGTCAGCAACTATCAATAGAGTTTTCTCTTCCCAGTTCACGGCATCCCAGCGACTGGAAGCCAGTTCATGCGGACGCTGACCACCAGCGTAAACACATAAATTAAGCAGCAAACTCACCGTGCTGCCGACGCTGGGCGTTTTGGGAAAGTCACCCATCAGCTGTTGCAGTTCATTCAACTTCAGCCAGTTGGTTCCCGCTTTCTCTGCAGCCGACTGCTTAGGGATGATGCTCACCGGGTTCATCTCAAGCCCAAACATCACGTTCTGCTGGTGGTTGGCCGGATCGTTGTCCGCTTTGAGCCCATAGCTGAACGCTGCCATCAGATAAGAACGGACACGGTTAGCTTCAACGCTCGCGCCGCGCTGAATGATGGCAGACAGAATCTGTTTGATATGTAGCGGTGTGACTTCGTTAGCTTTCGTATCTTTGGCGATGAAGGAATAGGTTTCCTTTTCCAAACGGTATAGCACCTGCTGCCATGTCCGCTTTCCATCTTCCCGCATCTTATTGGTGTAGCCCTGAATAAGCTGCTCGATGCTGCCCTTTAACTGTTCGGCACGCTTTTGCTTTTCCAGCGCGATTTCCTGTTCAGCCTTTTCGACCTTAGGGTTCTTCCCTTCCTTCAGCGTACCGGCATATCCTTTCGCAAGCTGCCGGGCCTGAGCTAATGACATCTCCGGATAACGACCCAACTGAATAAAGTGGCGCTTAGCATCCCAGTAGTAGCGATAGTAGAAAACCCGCTGCCCGGATGGTTCAACTTTAACGCCCAGACGCCCTGCTCCGCGCTCACCACTTTTGTCCCATACCTGATAAGCCGAGTCGCGAGCTTTAAGACCGCGTACCATTGAGTCCGTTAGATTGTCTGCCAAAAGAGAGTCCTTACGAGAATTTTATTGCCGTTTTCTGGGTGATGTAGCAGGTGACGTAAGGATGATACTGAAAGGAAAAACCCGGAACAACATGAAACGAAGATATAACCATAACCTAATGTTTTATATTAATTAAAAGACAAAAATGGTTAAAGTTGGAAAATGATGAAACAAGCTATTCATATGACTCATAATCGCTTGGTCGCTAGTTCAAACCCAGCAGGGGCCACCAAATTTCAGCTGTCAGAGCAGCAGATTAGAGCCACCTTCAGGGTGGCTTTTTTGTGTCTGCTTTTCTGAATGGCGATAAAATGGCGGTGTTTTTTAACTCACCCTATCCCTCTGTTCATTTTCAGTTCCCATCGGTACTATTCCGGATTAGTCTTGGCCCTTATTTTTGAAAAGGATTCCAAAATGAAAATACTTATCGGGACAGCTTAACTTTTGTCATCCTCCACGGCGGATGCTGGTTTCATCCATCCGTTAGAGTTTGATGGATCCGAAGCACAAAAACAGGAAGTAATAAGTTTCATTCAAAGTACGGTAAGAGCTGATTATTGCGATGGACAACTGGATATGTGACCTGCCCCCTGTATTAGATACAAGGCTCAGTTAGTAATGTCAGATCCTTCACTCTCAGAATTACCCTTTCTCCAGCCCGCTGCAAATTCAGACGGCGTCTGATAATTAAGCGTGGAGTGCGGGCGACATTCGTTATAATCCTGACGCCATTCACTGATGGTTTTCCTGGCATGGCTGATGTCGCTAAACCGGTGTTCATTCAGGCATTCATCGCGAAAACGTCCGTTAAAACTCTCAATAAATCCGTTCTGTGTCGGTTTACCGGGCTGAATAAGCCGCAGCTCCACGCAATGCTCAAAGGCCCACTGGTCAGGTGCTCTACAGGTAAACTCCGGCCCCTGGTCAGTTCTTATCGTAGCCGGATAGCCGCGAAACAGCGCAATACTGTCCAGAATACGCGTGACCTGCACGCCTGAAATCCCAAAGGCAACAGTGACAGTCAGGCATTCCTTTGTGAAGTCATCGACGCAGGTAAGGCACTTGATCCTGCGACCGGTGGCCAGTGCATCCATGACGAAATCCATTGACCAGGTCAGATTGGGCGCATCCGGGCGAAGCAACGGAAGCCGCTCAGTCGCCAGACCCTTACGACGTCGTCTGCGCTTCACACTCAGGCCGTTAAGGTGATAAATGCGGTATACCCGCTTGTGGTTGACGTGAAGGCCCTCACGACGCAATAACTGCCAGATCCGCCGGTAACCAAAGCGACGGCGTTCAGGCGCCAGCTCTGTGATACGTAAAGACAGCTGTGCGTCAGCAGCCGGACGCTGAGCTGAATAACGGCAGGTGAAAGAGACAAACCTGCCAGCCTGCTGGCACGACGTTGCGACAGACCGGCGACCTCACACATGACTTCCACGGCTTCCCGCTTCTGGTCTGTCGTCAGAACTTTCGACCCAGAGCCACCTGAAGCGCCTCCTTATCCAGCATGGCTTCGGCGAGCAGCTTCTTAAGGCGCGCGTTCTCCTCTTCAAGTGACTTAAGCCGCTTTACCTCAGGGACTTCCATGCCGCCAAACTTCTTACGCCAGGTGTAGAAAGTAGCGTCAGAAATAGCATGCTTACGGCAGAGTTCCCGGGCAGAAACCCCGGCTTCAGCCTCGCGGAGAATACTGATGATCTGTTCGTCGGAAAAACGCTTCTTCATGGGGATGTCCTCATGTGGCTTGTGAAGACATTACTAACATCGCGGTGTGTTAATCAATGGGGAGCAGGTCATATGTGCCAACCCACAACATTACGCATGATGGAACAGCAAAACCTCAACGTTTTTAAAAATCACTAAAGCTGACGATCGGGAAGTCATGGATAGAGTCATCAAAGATTATTGCGAAGGGGGTATTGATATGTGCAATTACACTACTATCGAAATGATGTATCAGCAAAATGTTAAAGCTGATAAGCAAAAACTAACGTGGTGATCACCGGCGAACCATCGCTATGTCGGTGGTTCACTTTCTGATTATGCGCAACGTCAAAGATAGTTAATCAGGTGCAGGCTGGAATACAGGAAAATATAAATGCATCATTTTCTTGAAGTACTTTCAGATTTACTTACCTACTGGCCAGTAACATCAGGGAAGCGAGATAGAAGACCAGGAAAAGATAAAAAGAAGATCTCAGGTCTTCACTACAAACCTGTATTTAAAATAACGAATGATAAAAACACAGACAGAATCCCAGATAAAGATGAGGCCAGTTGAATCAAGGCCTTGAGTCATGCTTCCTGAATAGCAGAAAACTTACTGAGCCCCCTCTGCGATATGGACGATTATCCATACCCAACAAAGAGTGATCGTCCCCTTTCTTGCTAAAATACCTATTCATGAATCTATTCATAAAGCCATTCAAATCATGCCTGATCGCTCCGAAACGATACGCCAGTTACTCAACCACGGCCCCATGACCGCAAGGCAGCTTATTGAAAAATTAGGCATTAGCCAGCCTACGTTGTCTCGTGCATTAAATAATTTTGGCGATGAAATTATCCGAATCGGTGCAGGTCCATCTATTCAATATGCTTTACGTGATGCCTGGCGTGGATTCAATTCTGCACCTATCTATCGCATCAGCGATGAGAGCCGCGTTAAACCACTTGGTAAATTGATTCCGGTCCGCCCGGACGGATTTGTCATGCAGCAGAACGACAAAGCCAGTCTCCACAGTGACAGACTGCCGTGGTGGCTGTTCGATATGCGGCCACAAGGTTATCTCGGACGAGCTTATGCATCTACGTATGCAGCTGGATTAGGCTTACCAGCGAATCCAGAGCAATGGACCGACTCTGAAGTGGTCAGGGCACTGCTGGCACAGGGCCATGATGCTATCGGAAACCTGCTGATAGGTGAGCAGGCACGGGATCGGTTCCTGCAGATGTCAGAGCCCGTTCCGGTTGAGCGCGCTACAACATTTCCGGCACTGGCTCTGGCGGCGGGTGCCGGTGAAGCGCCCGGATCGTCTGCAGGTGGTAAACAGCCAAAATTCTGTACCTTTACGGATCAAGGGCATGTACTGGTTAAATTCTCGGCCACGGATAATAACCCGGTCAGCGAACGCTGGCGCGACCTTCTGCTGGCCGAACATCTTGCACTAGAGGTGTTGGGTGTGAAGACAGAGATATTTGATTTCAACGGTCAACGCTTCCTCGAAATCCCCCGATTCGACCGCACTGGACTGTTGGGTCGTATCGGCATTTTCTCGCTTCGGGCGCTTGATGCTGAATTTGTGGGTAATGCCAGTGCCATCTGGCCGGTTCTGGTGAATAAACTTGTCGGGCAGGGGCATGTTCATCCTGAGGCTGCCGCCAGTACTGCCCGGCTCTGGGCATTCGGGATGCTAATTGGTAACACCGACATGCACCACGGAAATCTGTCGTTCATCAATACTCACGGCCGCCCCTATTCACTTGCGCCAGCCTACGACGTTCTGCCTATGGGGTTCGCTCCCAGAGCAGGTGGCGCAATCGTGAATGAGCTCAGGCCAGCATCACTGTCGGATGTGATCAGTGGAGATATCTGGCTGGAAGCGCTGGAACTTGCAGAGAAATTCTATGCTTTAGCCTGCAGTTGCGATCGCTTTTCTGCCCGTTTCGCGCCTTGCCTTGAGACATTACGCCGCCATCTGGACGATGCCAGATCGCGTATCGCTCGATTAGGGTAAATGCGTTCAACCTCACTAAGCCATTTTCTGAAGCGCTGCGAAAATAGCAGTCTTACCAGCGTTTCCAGACTGCCAGTCAGGTTCACACTCCTGCTCCACCACTTCAGCACTCTCAACAGGTGCCAAAGTGCCGTCTAAACCCTCCAACGCCGACAGAATCGCAAAGCTATTCCCTCAGCCCACAATTCCCTCCCGCACCCTGTTCTCCCGCGCAAACCCCATGCTATCTTGTGGTTTTGATTTTTTCAGTGGGCAAAACAGATGACAAAGTTGCGGGTAGGGATTGTGTTTGGCGGCAAATCGGCTGAGCATGAGGTGTCGTTGCAGTCGGCCAAAAATATCCTTGAGGCGATCGACAAAACCAGGTTTGACGTGGTGTTGCTGGGCATCGACAAACAGGGACACTGGCGTCTTAACGATGCGTCAAACTTCTTACTGAACGCTGAAAATCCGGCGCTGATCGCGCTGAATCAGGCCGCTGAAGATGTCGCGCTGGTGCCCGGTAATACTCAGCAGCAGATCATCACCCGCCACAACGCCCATCCGCTGTCGCAGATCGACGTTATCTTCCCTATCGTACACGGTACGTTGGGTGAAGATGGCTCCCTGCAGGGCCTGCTGCGCATGGCCTCTTTACCCTTTGTCGGTTCCGACGTGCTGGGTTCTGCGGTGAGCATGGACAAAGATTTCACCAAACGTCTGTTACGCGATGCCGGTCTCAACGTCGCGCCATGGCTGAGCGTCACGCAGGCACAACGCGCCCACCTGAACGCAGAGGCAGTCATTGCCCGCTTTGGCCTGCCGCTGTTTATCAAACCTGCCAACCAGGGTTCATCAGTCGGCGTCAGCAAAGTGGATAGCATTGAAGAATTTGATGCTGCGCTGGCGCTGGCCTTCTCCTATGACCGCAAGGTGCTGATTGAGCAGGGTATCAAAGGCCGGGAGATTGAGTGCGCGGTACTGGGCAACGATGCGCCTGAAGCCAGCCCCTGCGGCGAGGTGGTCGTTCATGACGCCTTCTACTCTTATGACACCAAATACATCTCTGAAAGCGGTGCTCAGACGGTGGTCCCGGCGGCCATTTCAGCGGAAACCAGCGATGCAATCCGTGACGTCGCCATCAAAGCCTTCTCTGCGCTGGAGTGCTTTGGCATGGCGCGCGTCGATGTGTTCCTGACCGATGACGGCGAGATTATCGTTAATGAAGTGAATACCCTGCCCGGCTTCACCAATATCAGCATGTATCCGAAACTGTGGCAGGCGGCCGGACTCAGTTATCAGGATTTGATCAGCCGTCTGATCGACCTGGCGATTAAACGCCACCAGCAGGCCAGCACCCTGAAAAGCAGCGTCAGCTGACCGGACACGGCGACGTGACGTTACGTTACGCCACGTCGCTGGTAATCGTGCGGTAGTTAACCGGCGAAGTCTGATTACGGCCATTGCGCTTCGACAGATAGAGATTTTTATCCGCCGCGGAGATCAGCCGGTTAATTACGCGGTGCCATTCCGTCGCCTCATCGGCACTGCCATGCGCCAGCCCCAGGCTGACGGTCACCGTGGCCGTGCTGCCCTGCAGCCAGAACTTCTCTTTCGCCATCTTCTGCCGAATCGCCTCCGCCAGAAAATAAAGCTTTTCCGCGTTCTGATCGAACAGCACCACCACAAACTCTTCTCCGCCAAAGCGACAGATACGCCCTGCTTTACCCACCACCCGCTGTATCCGTCGGGCGATCTCTTCCAGCACGCTGTCACCTGCATCGTGACCAAAATTGTCATTGATGGCTTTGAAGTAATCGACATCCAGCAAGATCACGCCCACTTTGCGATCCGGGAAAATCGGCTCCGCACGCAGGCTTTCATATAAACCGGAACGTGACAGCAGTCGGGTCAGGAAATCGTAATTCGCGCGCAGCGCCAGACGCTGATTAAGCTGGCGGATTGCATCCATGCTTGCAGCTACGATCAGCGGACTGATCGCGATCGTTGACACGCCCAGCCGCACAGAGGTCAGATGGCTGAGCGGCAACAGATTATCATCGCCCTGAATGTTCATCACACCATGAGAGACCAGAATGATTTCGGTAATGCCGGTCAGCAGGATCACCAGGGTGGTCAGCGGCATCGGCAACACAATGGCGCACCAGACCAGCGCCGGAACCGGCAGCGTCAGGCTGCCTGCGCCGCCCATCATTGCGCCGATCATCAGCGAAACCATGACAGCGATGACCGGTGCCAGCTTGCGGATTTGCAGAAACTGGCGGGGCGACAGCGACGACCAGTCACGCGTCAGCAAAAAGGGCAGCAGCATCAGCCCGGTTGAAAACTGCTCGCTGAACCAGTCACCCCATGCTACCGCCAGTCCGGCATTAAAATCAGCCTGCTGTGCCAGCGATCCCCAGCTGGCACAGGCCAGCGCAGCCAGCAGACAGGCAGGAAAAATACGCAGCACACTGGTAATACGCTCACTGCCGGAGTCGTGCTGAAGGTGCTTTACCAGCAGCGTGGCGGCCACCAGCACAAACAGAAGATTCGCCAGGTTGAGGGTAAATGCAGAGAGTGCCCAGCCGGAAAATACGGTGTCGTTAAACACCATCGCGGCAAAAATGGCCAGGTAAGAGCGGGTCTGATGCAGAAAAGGATTACGGACGATCATGCCAGTGACGATCGCGTTGACCGGCCAGAACAGAGACAGCTCCTGGGGGAAACGCAGGTGTCCGCCGATAAAGCAAAACAGAAGCGTGATCGAAAACAGCAAAAATGCGTTCTTCTTAGCGTTGTGCACTTCAAACAGCTGTATGCGCATACATCCGGACCTTGTCGCAGAGAGGCTGGCTGTCCACGCCAGCCTGAACAGGCACGTGGTGTCAGAATGATTAAATCCTGAATACCCTCAATGTCATCCGGCGATAAAACCTCATTTCGTGCGCTGATTCAGGAACGTTATCCTGCAGAGGCTACCCCCATCAGATGACAGCAGAAACTGGGAACTTATTATGCCTCGCAAATAAAAAAATCGGATATCCGAGATATCCGATTTTTACTTTTTAAACGACGTTACCGTTGCGCTAAGCGCTATTTTACCGCGACCGGCCACTGACTCAGGCGAATGCCGCGTTTGTCGGCGTTATCACCAAAATCTTTCAGCACCGCTTTGACGTCGGGATCGATATATTCCGCATTGTCGTTATCAACAATGACTACGCTATTCTCCGGGATCTCATCCAGCAATCCCTGCAGCTTTGGATTGTGCATAAAGGTCAGGTTCTGCTGGAAACGCAGCACATAGTGGTCGTCATAGCGGGTAAGCTGCAGCGCGTTGCGATGGCTCTTATAAATGCTGTAGAGGATTTGCGTGGCGATGCCGATGCCGATACCAGCCAGCATACCCAGCGTGATAATGCCGACGATGGTGGCCAGAAACGGCACGTACTGCTGTGCCCCCATCCGGAACTGCTCAACAAAGAGTTTAGGTGTTGCCAGCTTATAACCGGTATAGAGCAGCACGGCAGCCAGGCTGGCAAGCGGAATAGCATTCAGCATCTCGCTGAACCACATGCCGCATATCAGCAGCAGCCCGCCGTGAATGAAGATCGAGAGCTTCGTCTGCGCGCCCGCACTGACGTTGACCGAGCTGCGCACAATCACTGCCGTTATCGGCATCGCCCCAAGAAAACCGGCCACCAGATTACCGATACCCTGCGCGAACATCTCTTTGTTGGGCGATGGTGCGGGCGTCTGAGGGCGCAGTTTTTTCAGCGCCTCCTGACTCAGCAGCGTTTCCAGACTGGCAACCAATGCCAGCGTCACCGCTACGACCCAGACCTGCGGATTCTGCCAGGCCATCCAGTCGGGCGTTTCCAGCTCAGCCACCAGCGCGGACACGCTGTCAAAGGCGGGCAACGAAATGCGTGCCAGCCCCTGCGTCATTTCAGGGAAGAGCCGCCCTCCTGCTACCGTTGCCATACAGCCGATGAGCACAGCAATCAGCGGGCCGGGGATCCAGGCCAGCGCTTTGATGCGTTTAACCGGCGCGGTCGTCCAGAGACATAAAATAGCCAGGCCGACACCCGCCACCAGGATTGCGGGCAGCGAGAAGGTCATCTGGCCGGTCACCAGTGACACCAGTTCTGCATCACCAGCGGCACCCAGCGCTACCGGGATCTGCTGCATAATCAGCAGCAGGCCAATCGCCGCCAGCATCCCTTTGATGACGCTACCTGGCACCAGCGAAATAAACCGCCCGGCGCGCAGCAGACCAAACACGCATTGCAGTGCCCCGGCAATAATCAGCGCAGTGAGAAAGGCGGAGAAACTGCCCAGTGAGGCCATTGAGGCAACGACGATGGTGACCAGACCCGCCGCCGGGCCACTGACGGCAAACCGGGATGGACTCAGCGAGGTGACCACCAGACCGCCAATCACACCGGTCAGCAGACCGGCAAACGGGGGTAATCCGCTGGCCTGGGCGATGCCAAGGCAGAGCGGTAAGGCGACCAGGAAAACCACCAGACCCGCAGGAATATCGCGACGCAGGGTATCGAGGTTCATAATGAAGGCTCCTCTGCAGATTGATGAATCAGCTCTTTGAGATGGCCGGAGCGCAGGTCGTAAACACAACCAAACACCTCCAGTTCCTGGCCCGATTGCCAGATTTGTCTGACCGGTTCAGATTTCACCAGTCTGGCGAATTGCGCCTTAACATTGGCCTCAACCAGCCGAGCGAGCTGTTCGCCCGGCGCCGCGTCTGAGAGGGGCATTTCTGCCAGGCCATGCTGAATATCATCACGCAGGGTCTGAATGCGTCTCGCCAGCGCGCTCTCCTGCCCGTCCAGCACGCTGCCTGGCAGATTTTGCGCGGCTTCCACACCGCCACAGCCATAGTGACCACTTAATACAATGCGTTTAACGCCGAGAAAGAAGAGTGCGTATTGCAGCACGCTCAGTAAATTGTCATCGTCCTCGATCACCATGTTGGCGATATTGCGATGCACAAAGAGTTCGCCGGGATGGGAGCCGGTTAAGACTTCTGCCGGAACGCGGCTATCAGAACAGCCAATCCAGAGTGAGTGCGGCTTTTGCTGATGAAGGAATTTATTAAAATAATCCGGATTACGCTGGCGGCGCTGTAATGCCCAACTGCGATTTTTCGCTAATAAGGGTTTAAGTGTCGTCACAATCATCTTCTCTCTACTACCGGGATGTCGCATCCTGGCTAACCACAAAGTGTATCGGCTCACAAATAAAGCGTGAGCCGCCAGGTTAATAAGAACTGAGTCACAGAAAAAGGTTATAGACGCTAACTAATTTCAATGCACGCGTAATATTTCACAGCGATTTAACAACGCAGCATTTGTCAGTCAACGGTCAGTAAAGGTCAGGTTTAGGTAAATTTAATTCAGCAGTAGAAATGAGGAAAGATAAATAAGCATCCTTATTAAGGCAATAAAATCAATTATATAAAACAGGAATAAAAATAAACTAAAGTTATCGCTGACAAATAAATACAATTAATAAAGCAGGGGATATTCACTGCCATACCAACCGGTGTGCTTTTTACCAGGAATACTCTTAATTAAAAAATTAACCATTAGCACAATCCACCGGCTTAATTACTGACAGCCAGTTAAATATGCCTGTAATAAGAGAAGATTAAAGCAAGAGATGATTAATTTGATTTGCAGCAGAATAGTGACGGCAGTAAGTAAATCAAGGCCATTTCTGAACAGAGCCTGAACGGGCAGGCTCTTTTTCTTGACAAATTATTTACCGTTCCAGCTCTGCAGCCGCGATTCCCGCACTGACAGCTGCTGTTCCGGTGTCAGTTTATTGTAGTTTTCCGCCATTCCGCTCTCCCAGTCGCCGTAGAGCGGATTCGGCAGCACGATGAAGTGCGTACCAAACTGCTGGTGGTTAAGATTCACAAAATCGCGACGCGTCTGATTACCCTTGTGCCAGGTCGAGCCACCGAAATCGTTAAGGTTGTCGCCGACATAGAGCACCACGTTGTAGCCCGCGTTTTTGATGGCATCGAAACGCGCCTGCTTGTTGGAGCTGTCGGTATTCAGACGTACCGTTTTATCGCTGACGTTCGGGAAGCCGAGCTGCTGCATATTGGCAACCGTGGCGGCGTAATCTTTCTGATCGCGGTTCGACACATAGAACAACGTGCCGCCCTGCTCTGTCACATGACGTGCAAACTCTACCGCGCCCGGCACCGCTTTGGCCTGACGCGCCTGCGTCCAGGCTGACCAGGTTTTGCTGCTGAACGGCTGGCCGTTCTTCGCCTGCCATGCACTGTAGGCGCTGTTATCCAGCATGGTTTCATCCAGATCGACAATCACCGCTTTAGGTTTGCCGGTCAGCGACGGTGCCTGATCAAACGCCATGCGCGCGGTGTTAAACGCCTGCCAGGTCAGCGCCTGATATTCACCAGACTGCTGGAACCAGTTCAGCGCCAGCACCGATTGCTGACCAAGTTGCTGTTGCGCAGTCTGATGTGACGACGAGGTGCAGCCGGTCAGCAGCAGTGCGACCAGTCCGGATGCAGCGAGTTTTGCGGAGGTTTTCATCATTTCATCCTTAAGGTGAGAAAGGTCTGAGGAGAAGCTTCAAAAATGTAGCAGTTAACGTAAGCTGTGGGCAGCCCAACGCACGCTGTTATAACAGGAGATTCTTATGGCCGTGATCCCGCGCTCGCCGTTACTCGATTCGCTGGAGTGGCTCGATTATGCGTTTCAGCCCGCCGGTGAGCCGCCTCCCGCAGATGCCGCCTGGGGACATCAGCGCCACAGCGCGACCGTGGTCACCGACATTGAGAATACCCCGCCGAAAAGCTGCGAGTCGGATGGCGTGATCGGTAGCGGAACGCGCCCGGTGGCGGTCTACACCGCTGACTGCCTGCCGGTGCTGTTCGCCGATCGTAATAAGCGAATCGTGGCGGCAGTTCATGCCGGACTTAAGGGAACACTGGCGGGCGTGCTGACCCGCGCCGTGGAAAAACTGGGCGAGCAGGGCTGTGAGCCGCAGGATCTGGTGGTGGCCATCGGCCCGGCAATGGGGCCCTGCTGCTATGAACTGGCTGAACCGCAACTGGCGGAGATAGCGCAGAACCCGGCGTTTGCCCGCGGGCTGCGCTGGCACCAGAAGCAGCCGGTCAACCCGCTGGCGCAGCGTACTCAGGCTTCTGCTCACCAGCAGGGCGTCTGGTTCGATTTGCCTGCGCTGGCGACGCAGTTGCTGGTGAACGCGGGCGTCCCGGCCGCGCAGATTGATAACGTGAATGTCTGCACCTACTGCATGGCTGAGAGCGGATCAAGCTACCGCTTTAATACTCACCATAGCAGCGGCTATCGCTCACGCTATTCATGGATCCGGCGGCGTTAGCGTTTTCAGAGCCGGTTAGCCGGGCTGAACATCAAAAGCGATGCAGGGGATGGCGGTGCTGCGTAACACAACCTCCCGGCTCCCGCTCACCAGCCCTTCCCCGCCGATGTTTATGATTTCACTCACAGCCTGACATTCTTTCACTTTTTTTTAACGCAGAAGTGGCTAGAGTGAACTCATCCGACCACTTGACTGTGAGTGACTATCATGTCCGTCAATCCTGATTATCCTGCGCTGTTTACGCCGCTGGATCTTGGCTTTACCCAATTGAAAAACCGCTTTCTGATGGGGTCAATGCACACCGGTCTGGAAGAGCATCCGGATGGCGCAGCCCGGCTGGCGGCGTTCTATGGCGAGCGGGCGCGTGAGGGCGTCGCGCTAATCGTCACCGGCGGCATTGCGCCTAATGCGCAGGGTGTCACCACCGCGCATGGCGCGATGCTCACCGACGAGGCGCAGTGCAGCTGGCATCGGCAGATCACGCAGGCGGTGCATCAGCATCAGGGCAAAATCGCCCTGCAGATCCTGCATACCGGCCGTTACAGCTATCAGCCCGATCTGGTTGCGCCTTCTGCACGTCAGGCCCCGATTAACCCGTTCACGCCACAGGCGATGAGTGAGGCGGCGATTGAACAGACCATTGAGGACTTTGCCCGCTGCGCCCGTCTGGCGCAGCAGGCGGGCTACGATGGCGTGGAGATTATGGGTTCCGAAGGCTACCTGATTAATCAGTTTCTGGTAAAGCACACCAATCAGCGCACCGATCGCTGGGGCGGCGACTTCCGCCAGCGGATGCAGTTCGCGCTGGCAATTACCCGCGCGGTGCGTGCTGCAACCGGCGACGCCTTTATCATCATCTTCCGGCTGTCGATGCTCGACCTGATCGAAGAGGGCAGCACGCTGGAGGAGACGCTGCTGCTGGCGGGCGAGCTGGAGCAGTGCGGCGTCACGCTGTTCAATACCGGCATTGGCTGGCATGAAGCGCGCATCCCGACCATCGCCACCTGCGTGCCGCGCGCGGCCTTTGCCTGGGTGACGCAGCGCCTGCGCGCCCACGTGTCAGTACCGGTCATCGCCACCAACCGCATCAACCACCCCGCCGTTGCCGAACAGCTGTTGCAGTCGGGCTGCACCGATATGGTCTCGATGGCGCGCCCTTTCCTCGCCGATCCTGCTTTTGTCAGCAAAGCACAGCGCGGCCAACCCGACAGCATCAATACCTGCATTGCCTGTAATCAGGCCTGCCTCGACCAGGTATTTGCCGGGAAGATCACCTCCTGTCTGGTCAATCCGCGCGCCTGTCATGAGTCGCTTATGCCGGTCATCGCCACCATCGTACCGCGCAGGCTGGCGGTGGTAGGTGCCGGTCCCGCCGGAATGGCATTTGCGTTGCAGGCAGCGCAGCGCGGCCATCAGGTCACGCTTTATGAAGCTGCACCCGACATTGGCGGCCAGTTCAATATTGCCCGGCAGATCCCTGGCAAATCTGAGTTCAGCGAAACCCTGCGCTATTTCCGCAATCAGCTGGCGGCTGCGGACGTGACGGTTAAAACCGGCTGTCGGGTCACGGCGGAACAGCTGAGTGACGCCGATGACGTGGTGCTGGCGACCGGCATTCAGCCGCGTACGCCCGATATTCCGGGCATCGATCACCCCAGCGTGCTGAGCTACCTTGAGGTGCTACGCGATAAGCGCCCGGTGGGTAAACGGGTGGCGATTATCGGCGCGGGCGGGATTGGCTTCGATGTGGCGGAGTATCTGTCACAGCCTTCCCATGGCGAGGATCGGGCGGCATTTTACGCCGAATGGGGCATCGACCACAGTCTGACGAAGCGCGGCGGCATCGTGAAACCTGAGCCGCCTGCCGCGCTACGGCAAATCTGGCTGCTGCAGCGCCGGACGGGGAAACCCGGTGCCGGCCTGGCAAAAACTACCGGCTGGATCCATCGCGCCAGTCTGCAGGCACGCGGCGTGGAGATGTGGGGCAGCGTGGAGTATCTGGCAATAGATGACAACGGCCTGCACCTGCGGCGCAACGGTGAAACCCTGGTGCTGGCGGTCGATAACGTGATTATCTGTGCCGGACAGGAGCCGCAGCGCGAACTGGAAGCCGCGCTGCATGCACAAGGACAGGTGGTGACGGTGATAGGTGGGGCAGACGTCGCGCAGGAGCTGGATGCGCGCCGCGCGATTGCGCAGGCGACGCAGCTGGCATTAACGGTCTGACTAGCGCATTTTCACCGCGCGCAGCACCACAAACTTCTGGTTAGAGGCGATCAGCGTGCAGTTGCCGAACAGCTTCTTCAGCTTGTGGTGATAATCGAGGTGGCGGTTGCCGACGATACGCAACTCGCCGCCATACTGAAGGCAGCGTTTCGCATCGCGGAACATCTGCCACGCAAGGTGATCGGTGACCGCGTGCTGCTGATGGAACGGCGGGTTGCACAGCACCGCATGCAGCCGATCTGACGGATAGCCGCTCAGCACGTTGTTCACCAGGAACTGGCAGCGCGACAGATCGTCAGGACGGTTTACTTCCACGTTAAGCTGGCTGGAGGCGACCGCCATATAAGACTCATCAAGGAAATGCACTTCGGCCTGTGGATTCTGCTCCAGCGCCACCAGGCCTACCACGCCATTGCCGCAGCCCAGATCGACAATCTCACCTTCAATGTTTTCCGGCAGATGCTGCACAAACAGTCGTGCGCCGATATCCAGCGACGCGCGCGAGAAAACGTTGGCGTAGTTGTGAATCTGATAAGAGGTGCTATCCAGCGGCCAGACGAGCGTCGGCATCGCCTCACGCAGTGCAGGCTTGCTGAACTGGCTGAAAATCAGACGCGCTTTTTTCCACGCCAGTGAGGTTTTGGTTTCACCGATGATCTGTTCGAACAGCTGCAGGGTAGAGTTATGGATCTCTTTGGCGCGCGCCGCCGCCAGAATCACCGTATCAGGTGTGACGACTTCGCGAATGGTACGCAGCTGATGCTCCAGCAGCGCCAGCGTTTTCGGCACCTTAATCAGCACCGCCGCCGGAGCCGCCGGCAGTTCAGCCAGGCTATCAACAAAGTGTACGTCGCTGTCATCCAGCCCATTAAAGGAAAGGTTCTGACGGGCGGCCTGCTGGCTGAGCCAGGAGTCGCTGACGTGCCAGATCTCGCGCGGATTCAGGGCGCAGGTCAATGCCCCGAAACTGTCGTTGAAGACCAGCACCGGCCCTTCCGGCAGCGCCTGCTGTAACAGATATTCATCAGCCGCATCCCAGGCTTGTAATGGACTTTCGTCACGCATCTGCGGGAAGCGATGCAGGATCAGTGTGCGATCGTTCAGTTCAAGTTGGCTCATGAATTCTCCGGCGTGGTACACTTTGGTTGATTTTCGCCCCAAAAACGGGGGCGCAGTATACTGTCTTTCGCCTGGAATCCCTAATGTCCTCACTGATCTACCTTCAGGGCTATCCTGCCCCTCTGCTTGAGCAGGTTCAGACGCTGATTACCCACCAGCGCTTAGGTGCGTTTCTGCAGGAACGTTATCCCGACACGCACGACGTGATGAGTGATAAAGCGCTCTATGACTACACTCAGGCGCTGAAAAATCGCTATATGCGCAATGCACCACCGATCAGCAAAGTGATGTGGGATAACAAGATTAAGGTGATGAAACACGCACTTGGCCTGCACACGGCCATCTCACGGATTCAGGGCGGCAAACTCAAGGCGAAAGCGGAAATTCGTATCTCGACCTTTTTCCGCCTCGCGCCGGAACCGTTTCTGCGAATGATCGTGGTGCATGAACTGGCGCACCTGAAGGAGAAAGATCACGACAAGGCGTTCTACCAGCTCTGCTGTCATATGGAGCCGGATTACCACCAGCTCGAATTTGATGCTCGCCTGTGGATGACAGACCAGGCGATGCGCGGCAACGCGGCTTAAAGAAACTCCTGCGCTTTCTGAATCAGGCTGGTTTTGGTCAGCGCCCCCAGAAAGCGTCGCTCCTGAGGATTATTCAGCACCGGCAGTCGCTCCAGCGTGACTGCCGCAAAGGCTTCCCACCCCTCGCGCATACTTTGATTCTGATAGGCCACCGGGAAATCCTGATCCATCACGCACTGCACCGGTGAGTCGAGGGTGATCTCCTGCGCCAGCACCCGGCGCGAAATTTCGTGAATCGACACCACACCGAGGAAAGCACCTGCGGCATTAATGACATAGACGTAGCGTTCACGCTTCAGCGAGCTGACCGCCAGCGCCTGCCCCACTGACTCTTCCGGCTGTAGTGCCGCACCGGGAATAATCAGCTCGGCAATGCGCATATTATCGAAATCATATTTCGCCTCTGAACGGCTGAAGTGATGACTCACCACCGGATAGGTACTGGCCGATTGCAGGCGATAGACCACCATTGAAGCCAGTACCGTGGCAATCATCAGCGGAAACAGCAGGCTGCTGTTGAGCGTCATTTCCAGCACCATCAGCATCGCCATCAACGGCGCCTGACTGACCGCCGCCAGCACCGCCGCCATGCCAATCGCGGCATAAAGCAGCACATTACCCAGCGGCAGATGTAGCGCTTCCCCAATCGTTGCGATGATGACGCCAAGCAGTGCACCAATCAGCAGCGAAGGCGTAAAGAGTCCGCCGACCGCGTTCGACCCTACCGACAAGCTGGTGGCGAGGGTTTTCAGTACCAGTAGCAGCAGCAGCCCCGGCAGCAGATAGTCGCCCGCCATCACTTTGACGATGACTTCGTAACCGTTACCGAGGATATCGGTGGAGATCAGTGCCAGTAAGCCTACCGCAAAGCCGCCCACGCCCAGACGCACGGGCAGCAAGGCGACCCGGCTGAACAGCACTTTGCTGCGGGCGATGCACTTTATCAGCATCCAGCCTGCCAGACCGGCACTCAAACCAATTACTACGGTCATCAGCAGGCTACTGATATCCATAGCGAAATTCGCGTTTGCCAGCGGATAGAGCGCGCTGCGGAAACCCAGCGCCCACATGGTCATCACCGCCGTCGCCGAGGCGATAATCAGGGGGATCAGCCGCTGCAACGCAGAAATACCGAAGGCGATCTCCGCGACGAAAATCGCTGAGGCCAGCGGCGCATGGTAGACCGATGCGAGGCCCGCCGCGGCCGCCATCGCCACCACGTCACTGTTTTTCAGGTTAAGCGAGGACGGTAACAGGCGGCCAATCGCGCTGCCGCACAGTGCCGAGAGCTGCACCATCGGTCCCTCTTTACCTATCGACGCACCGCTGCCGATACTGGCAATCGACGATAAGGCGCGGAACAGTGAGGTTTTGGTCGGCACCGCATCGAGCCGGGCGTTGATCACTTCAAGATAATCCGTTTTCACCGTCTGCTGCTGCTCAATGGCAACCGCATAACGCAGGAAAAAGCCTGCCAGCACCCCGCCTGCGCCCACCAGCAGCGGCCAGAAGATCCACGGCCAGAGATGCAGTGATTCAGTAATGTCGCCACTGCGGGCAAACAGCAGATGGTTGATCAGTTCAATGACGCCGCGAAAAGCCAGCGTCACCAGCGACGCCGCACATCCGACCGGAATGGCAATCAGCAATGTGGTCCAGTTTAATGCATGCTTACTTGCTTTCACCTGTGCTCCCTGGTTGATGCCTGTTTATTATCGCCTCCGCATAGTATTGGAATGCGGATCGCAGGATCAATCCCTGCCTGCCCGGCGCGCTTGCACCGCGTCGGAGAGATGTTACTCTGCCGCTTTACCGCTGCCGGAGAGATGACGTGATTCGTTTTGCCATTGTGGGAACAAACTGGATTACACGCCAGTTTATTGATGCCGCTCATGAAACCGGCGCGATGAAGCTCTGCGCGGTCTATTCACGCAGTCAGCAACAGACTGACGCCTTTATCGCCGATTATCCCTGCAGACAGACCTTCACTTCACTGGACGCCCTTGCCGCCAGCCCGGCGATCGATGCCGTCTATCTTGCCAGTCCCAATGCCCTGCACTGCGAGCAGGCGCTGCTGTTTATGTCGCACGGCAAGCATGTCATTTGCGAAAAACCGCTGGCCTCAAATCTGGCCGAAGTGGAGCAGATGATCGCCTGCGCCCGTGAGCATCAGGTGGTGCTGTTTGAGGCGTTTAAAACCGCCAGCCTGCCAAATTTCCTGCGGCTACAGCAGGCGCTGCCTGACGTGGGTAAACTGCGAAAAGCGCTGCTGAATTACTGCCAGTACTCCTCACGTTATCCGCGCTATCTCAACGGCGAGAACCCGAATACCTTCGATCCGCGCTGGTCAAATGGTTCAGTAATGGATATCGGGTATTACTGTCTGGCCTCGGCGGTGGCGCTGTGGGGTAAGCCGGACCGTATGCAGGCCACCGCGACATTGCTGGCGAGCGGCGTGGACGCGCATGGCGTGGTAGTGATGAGCTATGGTGATTTCGACGTGACGATTCTGCATTCAAAAGTGAGTGATTCCAGCCTGCCCAGCGAGATTCAGGGTGAAGCGGGCGCGCTGGTGATTGAAAAGTTATCGGAGTGCCAGCAGCTGACCTTTATCCCTCGCGGTGCGGAAAAGCAGACGCTGAGTCAGCCGCAGCATATCAACACCATGCTGTATGAAGCGGCTGCTTTTGCCAGACTGGTTGAGCAGCGTCAGGTGGATCATCCGGGACTCGAAGTTTCGCGCATTACCGCCGCGCTGCTGACTGAAATCCGCCGTCAGACCGGCGTGATCTTCCCGGCCGACCAGGCTGCTGTGTAAATATTTCTAAATATGTCTGTGAGGAGTTGCTTCCTGTGCGGCTAAACCGTAACTTACTCTCCTGCAAAGGGGAGTAACTTGTAAGCTGATTGATCGTCACTACGTTGCGCAAGCATCCGGTCATCAGGCAACCCGGAATCCATTTCTGTGTTGTAAGTGAGACCTTGCCGGAAGGCGAGGTTTGCTTACAAAAAAATAAGCGGCTGACGTCTTCTGACTTCAGTCGTTTTTTTATTTTTTAAGACAGGATACGAATATGCAAACTGTGGGTACGCCTTTACTGTGGGGCAGCTTTGCGGTTGTGGTGCTGATCATGCTGGCTATCGACCTGCTGTTGCAGGGACGCCGCGGCGCGCAGACCATGTCTTTCAAGCAGGCGGCTGTCTGGTCGCTAATCTGGGTTTCGGTCTCACTACTGTTCAGCGCCGCCTTCTGGTGGTATCTGGAGGGCAGCGCGGGACGTGAAGTGGCTAATACGCAGACGCTCGCCTTCCTGACCGGCTACGTGCTGGAAAAAGCGCTGGCGGTGGATAACGTCTTCGTCTGGCTGATGCTGTTCAGCTACTTCTCTATTCCGGCCAACCTGCAGCGACGCGTGCTGATCTACGGCGTATTAGGCGCTATTGTACTGCGTACCATCATGATCTTCGCTGGTAGCTGGCTGGTCACGCAGTTCAGCTGGATTCTCTATGTGTTCGGTGCCTTCCTGCTGTTTACCGGCGTGAAAATGGCGCTGGCGAAAGAGGATAACGGTGCGGTTGGCGACAAACCGGTAGTACGCTGGCTGCGTAAGCATTTACGCATGACTGATGACCTCGATGGTGAGAAGTTCTTCACCCGTAAAAACGGCATGCTGTTTGCGACGCCGCTGCTGCTGGTGCTGATCATGGTGGAGCTCAGCGACGTGATCTTTGCCGTCGACAGTATCCCGGCGATTTTCGCCGTCACGACTGACCCGTTTATCGTGCTGACCTCAAACCTGTTCGCGATTCTGGGTTTACGTGCCATGTACTTCCTGCTGGCGAACGTGGCAGAGCGCTTCTCAATGCTGAAGTATGGTCTGGCGATTGTGCTGGTGTTCATCGGCTTCAAAATGCTGATTGTCGACCTCTACCACATTCCGGTCGGGATCTCACTGGGCGTAGTCGGTGCCATTCTGGCGTCTACCCTGCTGATTAACGCCTGGGTTAACCGTAAAAGAGACCAGAAAAAGCTCGCACCATAATTACCTGCAGGGGCAGCAGATGCCCCTGTTTTATTTTGTGGCAGCCTGTCACGTCCTTTCATCTCTCTGTCACACTTCCATTATCCAGCATAATAAAAACCTGACCTGTGCCACAGCAACAGAACTTTCTCTTTTCTCAGACTGTCATTTCCTTATACTCCGCCGGGCAAATCGTTTTAGCCGATGCAAAACATCGCGTCTGAAACTACATCCGCGACAAAATATAGAAACTATTATGCAGAAAACTCTCTCCGCACGTCTGGGCTCGCTGCTCGCCGGAAGCCTGGTGAAGCAAATCATGATTGGGCTGATCGCCGGTGTGGCGCTGGCCTGGATTTCACACGATACCGCGCTGGCAGTCGGTCTGCTGGGTGAACTGTTTGTCAGTGCGCTGAAAGCGGTCGCACCATTGCTGGTTCTGGTACTGGTTATCGCCTCGATTGCCAACCACCAGCAGGGCCAGAAAACCAATATCCGGCCAATTATTATGCTCTATCTGCTGAGCACCTTTTTCGCGGCGGTCGTCGCGGTGGTCTTCAGCCATCTGATCCCGCAGACGCTGACGCTGGCGGTGGGCAGCACGGAAATCTTTCCCCCTTCCGGCATCACCGAAGTGTTACGTGGCCTGCTGATGAGCATGGTGTCGAATCCGATCACCGCCCTGATGCAGGCTAACTACATCGGCATTCTGGTGTGGGCGATTGGCCTGGGGCTGGCGTTCCGTCACAGCAGTGACAACACCCGCGCCTTTCTCAACGATGCCTCTGAGGCGGTAACCTGGCTGGTGCGCTGTGTCATCCGCTGCGCCCCAATCGGTATTTTTGGTCTGGTGGCGTCGATTCTGGCGTCAACCGGCTTTGGCGCGCTGTGGCAATATGCCCATCTGCTGGCGCTGCTGCTGGGCTGCATGGTGTTGATGGCGCTGGTGGTAAACCCGCTGCTGGTGTTCTGGAAAATCCGTCGTAACCCCTATCCGCTGGTCTTCACCTGCCTGCGTGAAAGCGGCGTGACCGCCTTCTTTACCCGCAGTTCTGCCGCCAATATTCCGGTGAATATGGCGCTGGCGAAACGTCTGGATCTGGATGAGGATACCTATTCGGTGTCGATTCCGCTGGGCGCGACCATCAGTATGGCGGGTGCATCGATCACCATTACCGTGCTGACGCTGGCAGCGGTGCATACGCTGGGGATCAGCATCGATGTGCCGACCGCGATTCTGCTGAGTCTGGTGGCGTCACTCTGTGCCTGTGGTGCATCGGGCGTGGCGGGCGGTTCGCTGCTGCTGATCCCGGTAGCCTGCAATATGTTCGGCATTCCGAATGATCTGGCGATGCAGGTGGTGGCCGTGGGCTTTATTATCGGCGTCCTGCAGGATTCAGCGGAAACCGCGCTGAACTCCTCAACCGATATTCTGTTTACCGCCGCTGTCTGTCAGGCAGAAGCGAAGCGCGAAACCAGCCGGGCATAAGATCGTTATTACCGTCTGTTAATCCTGTGCGCTTCGCGGATGGCTTAGTCCGATCGCAAAGTCGCTTTACGCATCCCTGCTCGCTCGGCCCGCGCCTTCCCTGGCGCGGGACGCTTTGCTCTTCGGACTAAGCCACCCGCTCTCTGAGCTTTTGAGCTATCTGAACGATCAAGTTTCAGAGCGTCACACCGCTTTTAAAAATCGCCAGCTCCCGGAAATCGTTCTTCTCGTTGTTGGTCTGCTGACCGCTGGCAATCGCCACAATACTGTCGACAAAATCTTCCAGCATCGCCTCCATGCTCATCCCTTCGATCAACCGTCCGGCATTAAAGTCGATCCAGTGCGGCTTCTTCTCCGCCAGCGGCGTGTTGGTCGCCAGCTTCACCGTTGGCACAAAACCCCCATACGGCGTGCCGCGTCCGGTACTGAACAGCACCATGTGGCAACCGGCTCCGGCCAGCGCACTGGTAGCAACCGCATCATTACCCGGTGCGCTCAGCAGATTCAGCCCCGGCGTTTTTAACCGCTCGCCATACTTCAGCACATCGACCACCTGGCTCTGCCCCGCTTTCTGGGTACAGCCCAGCGACTTCTCTTCCAGCGTGGTGATGCCGCCCGCTTTGTTGCCCGGTGACGGGTTCTCGTAGATCGGCTGCTGGTGATCGATAAAGTACTGTTTGAAGTCGTTGATCATCGCCACCGTTTTGCCGAAGGTCGCTTCGTCGCGGCAGCGGCTCATCAGAATCCGCTCTGCGCCAAACATCTCCGGTACCTCCGTCAGCACAGTGGTGCCGCCATTGGCAATCATCTGGTCTGAGAAACGCCCCAGCAGCGGGTTGGCAGTGATACCTGAAAAACCATCTGAGCCGCCGCACTCCAGACCAAACTTCAGCTCGCTGAGCTTACCCACTTCACGCCGGTCATGACGCATTTTTTCATACAACGCATGCAGACGCTCCAGCCCGGCTTCCACCTCGTCATCATGCTGCTGGCAGACCATAAATTCGACCCGGTCGCTTTCAAACGCGCCAAGCGTGTCACGGAAGGCATCAACCTGATTGTTTTCACAGCCAAGACCAATCACCAGCACTGCACCCGCGTTGGGATGGCGCACCATATTCTGCAGCATGGTGCGGGTGTTTTCGTGGTCCTGCCCCAGCTGCGAGCAGCCGAAGGTGTGGCTGAACAGGAATGCGCCATCAATGCCTTCTGCCTGCTGCGTCTCTTTCAGGAAACGCTGCAGGATCTGACGTGCAATCCCGTTGACGCAGCCAACGGTCGGCAGGATCCACAGCTCATTGCGGATGCCGACTTCGCCGTTAGCGCGACGGTAGATCTGCACTTCCCGGTCACCCGGTTGCGGTGGCAGCGTCACAAAATCGGGCTGATACGCATACTCATCCAGATCGCTGAGATTAGTGCGGGCGTTCTGCGAATGGATGACCTCACCGGCGGCCACAGACTGAGTGGCATGGGCAATTGGCAGCCCATATTTGATCACCAGCGCATCCTGCGCGATAGGCTGCAGGGCAAATTTATGCCCGCGTCCCACGGCCTGTTGCAGCACCACGCTCAGTGGCGGCAGCGCTATCGTGGCGCCCGCATCCAGGTCACGTAACGCCACGGCGACGTTGTCGCGGGGATCAATTTTGATTGCATCTTGCATAGCGTTATCTCAGTTGGCTCAGCGCCTCACGCATTCCGTGAGCGATGATATTTTGCAGGTGTCGGGTAACAACCGCAGCCAGTCCGGGCTGACGGGTTAAATCTTCGCCCCAGTGTTGCGCATCGCTGAGCACTGCGTGCACCAGCTGTTGCGGCGACATCTGGTCCGCATCAACCGCTTTCCAGGCATCGGCGAAGCGCTGTAGCCACTGCGGCTCATCCTGTAATAGCCAGTTTTTTCCGGCTGACTTACCGCGGTAGAAAGCAATCAGCGCCGCCAGCGCAAAGGTGATGTGTGTCGGCCATTCGCCGGTTTGCTGATGCGCGGCAAGCAGTGGCGTCAGGAGACGGGTGCGGAACTTAGTCATGCCATTCAGGGCAATCGACAGCAGCGCGTGGCGAATGAACGGATTGCGGAAGCGCCGCTGAACCGCATCGGCAAAGGCGTGCAGTTCGTTTGCGGGCAGATCCAGCGTCGGGATCACTTCGTGACGCAGCAGGTTGTCCACAAATCCGGCAATCGCCGGATCGGCCATCGCCTCACCCACACTCTCAATACCGGCCAGAAACGCCACCGGCACCATCGCGGTATGCGCGCCATTGAGGATCGCCACTTTCTGCGCTTTATAGGGCGCAATGTCATCCACATGTCGGACCTGCGGCGACAGCGCCGCCAGCTTCAGTTCGCTGAACAGCGCCGACGGCCCCTGAATTACAAACTGGTAGTAGACTTCGCCCGCCACCAGATAGCGATCTTCATAATCCAGCTCACGTTGCAGCTGCTCGCTCTCCGCCGGGAAGCCGGTAACGATGCGGTCCACTAGCGTGTTGTAGAACGCACAGTACTGATGAATCCAGGTTTTAAATTCGGATGGCAGGTGCCAGTGATCGGCGTAGCGCAGCACCAGCTCGCGCAGCGTGTCGCCGTTATGGTCGATCAGTTCGCACGGCACCACCAGCCAGCCCCGATCGCTGGCACCACTGAAGTGGGAATAGCGCGCCCACAGCAGCTGCGTCAGTTTGCCAGGAAAACTGCTGGCAGGCTGATCGGTGAGCTGATCCGAGCCGACAAAGGCGATGCCCGCCTCAGTGGTGTTAGAGAAGACCATGCGCAGATCGGGATTACGGGCCAGCGCCATAAATTCGCCGAACTGTTGCCAGGGCTGGATTTCACGGTTGAGGCTGCGGATCAGCCGGGTTTCGCTGACCTGCTCGCCCTGATCGTTCAGTCCGCGGATCAGCGTGGTGTAGAGACCATCCTGCTGATTCAGGCTGTCGCTGACTTCACGGTTGCGCGGCCGCACCACCACGATCCCGGCGTCGGTGCTCTGATGTTCATTCAGCCAGTCAATCTGCCAGTCGATAAAGGCGCGCAGAAAGTTGCCTTCGCCGAACTGAATCACCCGGTCGCGATAGACTGCACCGGGAAAGTCGTGGCGGTTTAGCCTTTTCATCATCAGGCTCCCAGCTCGATGCCGAAGTAATCGCGGGCATTGTTGAAGCAGATGTTCTGTACCATCTGACCCAATAGCGCTTCATCGGCTGGCGCTTCACCCTGCTCTACCCAGCGGCCAATCATCTGACACAGCAAGCGGCGGAAATATTCGTGACGGGTGTAGGAGAGGAAGCTGCGGCTGTCGGTTAGCATCCCGACGAAGCGGCTCAGCAGGCCAATCTGCGCCAGCTGCGTCATCTGACGCTGCATTCCGTCCAGCTGGTCGTTGAACCACCAGGCTGAACCGAACTGCATTTTGCCCGCCTGACCTTCACCCTGGAAATTGCCCGCCATGGTGGCCAGCACTTCGTTGTCGCGCGGATTCAGGCAGTAAAGAATCGTTTTCGGCAGCGCATTATTGAGATTCTGCGCACCCAGCAGGCGTGCCAGTGGTTCCGCCAGCGGCTGGTCATTGATCGAATCGAAGCCCACATCCGGCCCCAGCAGCTGATACTGGCGCGGATTGGTGTTGCGCAGTGCGCCAATGTGGTACTGCTGTACCCAGCCACGGCGGGCATATTCACTGCCCAGCCAGACCAGTACCGCCGTTTTAAACTGAGCCGTTTCCTGCGGATTCGTCGCGGCACCGCTGCGACGACGCGCCAGGATTGCATCCAGCGTGGCGTCATCTGCCTCGGCATAACAGACCACATCCAGCGCGTGATCGGAGACTTTACAGCCGTGAGCCGCAAAGTGATCCAGCCGCTGATTCAGTGCGCGGCGCAGATCGTCAAAACGCTGCACGCTGATGTCGGTGATCTGCTCCAGCGTCGCGATCCACGGCAGGAAGGTGTCGGCTTCGATATTAAAGGCTTTATCCGGGCGCCAGCTCGGCAGCACCTTGACGCTGAAGCTGGCATCGTCTGCCAGTGCGCGATGATGGCGCAGGTCATCCAGCGGATCGTCGGTGGTGCCGACCATCTTCACCTTCATCTGCTGCATGATGCCGCGCGTGGTAAAGCTATCCTGCGCCAGCAGTTCATTGCAGCGATGCCAGATGCTGTCGGCGGTTTTCTCAGAAAGCAGCGTGTCGGTAATACCGAAAGGCCGGCGTAATTCCAGGTGGGTCCAGTGATAAAGCGGGTTGCCGATGGTGTGCGGCACGGTGCGTGCCCAGGCATCAAATTTTTCACGATCGCTGGCGTTACCGGTACAGAACGCTTCAGCCACACCGTTGGCGCGCATTGCCCGCCATTTGTAGTGATCGCCCTTCAGCCAGATGTCATAAAGGTTAGCGAAACGATAATTTTCGGCAATCTGCTGCGGCGGTAAGTGGCAGTGATAGTCGAAAATCGGCTGATCCTTCGCGTAATCGTGATAGAGACGACGGGCGAATGCACTATCCAGTAAAAAATCCTCGGTCATGAAACGTGACATACAAGCTTCCTCATCGACTGAACCACTGATGGCCCAAAGTTATCATACCAATTTTAGTCCGTTACGGATTTATTTGCGATCCTGCTCACATAAACGGCGGTGCCTGACTGCCGTTATGGACGTTCCTGTCGCCCGCAGCGCGCTAACTGGCTGTCATTACGCAGGTTTACAGTATCCCACAGTGCAGAAAGGGTTTTTGTGATGGCTCTCAACTTTTAAAGTTGTATAACAAGTTAGGCTCTCGCTCCATCATGAGGTCGTTAGTGACTCAGATAACGGCAAGGTCATAACAGGGTTGCTCACACAGAACCTGCGGGCGTGAGCAGAGCTGCATCACGTGCTGTCCCGCTCCAGATAACAACAGCGGCAAGACCGCATACAGAACTGGAAGAGGTAGAGGATGCGTAAGATCAAAGGGTTACGCTGGTACATGATTGGACTGGTGACGCTCGGTACGGTACTGGGGTATCTGACCCGTAATACCATTGCCGTTGCCGCCCCAACATTACAGACAGAGCTGCATATCACCACGCAACAGTACTCCTACATTGTGGCAGCCTATTCAGCCTGCTACACGCTGATGCAGCCGGTAGCAGGTTATGTGCTGGATCTGCTTGGCACCAAAGTCGGCTATGCCATGTTTGCCATACTGTGGGCAATATTCTGCGCCGCCACGGCGATGGCGGGTAGCTGGGGCGGCTTTGCGCTGGCCCGTGGTGCAGTGGGCGCCGCAGAAGCGGCGATGATCCCGGCCGGCCTGAAGGCGAGCAGCGAATGGTTCCCGGCCAAAGAGCGCTCGGTTGCCGTAGGCTATTTTAACGTCGGCTCGTCTATCGGCGCGATGCTCGCGCCGCCGCTGGTGGTCTGGGCGATCATGGTGCACAGCTGGCAGATGGCCTTTATCATTACCGGCGTGCTGAGCATGGCCTGGGCGCTCTGCTGGCTGGTGTTTTACAAGCACCCGAAACAGCAGAAGAAGCTGAGCGATGAAGAGCGCAACTATATTATCTCCGGTCAGGAAGCACAGCATCAGACCGGCAACACCCGTAAAATGTCAGCGCTGGAGATCATCCGCAACCGCCAGTTCTGGGGCATTGCGCTGCCGCGTTTTCTGGCAGAACCGGCGTGGGGAACCTTCAACGCCTGGATTCCGCTGTTCATGTTTAAGGTTTACGGCTTCAATCTGAAAGAGATTGCGATGTTCGCCTGGATGCCGATGCTGTTTGCAGATTTCGGCTGCATTCTGGGTGGCTATCTGCCGCCGCTGTTTCAGCGCTGGTTCGGCGTTAACCTGATCGTTTCCCGTAAGCTGGTGGTAACAATGGGGGCGGTGTTAATGATAGCGCCGGGCACCATCGGGCTGTTCACCAGTCCTTACGTCGCCATTGGTCTGCTGTGCGTCGGTGGCTTTGCGCATCAGGCCCTCTCTGGCGCGCTGATCACCCTGTCGTCAGACGTTTTTGGCCGCAACGAAGTTGCGACAGCGAATGGCTTAACCGGCATGGCCGCCTGGACCGCCAGCACCCTGTTTGCGCTGGTTGTCGGCGCCCTGGCCGATACGCTGGGCTTCAGCCCGCTATTTGCCGCACTGGCGGTGTTTGATCTGCTGGGTGCCGTTGTTATCTGGACGGTCCTGAAAAATAAACCGATTTCAGAGCTGAATACTGAAGCGGCCATTCCGCAGGCCAGCGTTGTGCGCAGTTAATCTGCCAGGCTGGCTTGCGCCAGCCCATTTCCTCGCACGCCCTGAAGTGGTATAACAACTTATCTGACTGCTACCAGGATTGTGCTATGGACATCACTGAATCCCGTCGACTCTACCAACAGCTGGCCAGCGAGCTGAAAAGTCGCATTGAAACCGGAATCTATCCGGTGGGTGACAAACTGCCTGCTGAGCGCCTGATTGCCGAAGAGATGGAAGTGAGCCGCACCGTCGTCCGCGAAGCGATCATCATGCTGGAAGTGGAAGGCTATGTTGAGGTCCGTAAAGGATCAGGCATTCACGTCATTGCCAGCCAGCAGCAGAACCGCATCGCCGCCACCAGCAGCCAGCTGGAGTTTGCGACTTTTGGCCCGTTTGAATTACTGCAGGCGCGCCAGCTGATTGAGAGTAACGTGGCGGAATTCGCTGCCACCCAGGTGACGCGTCAGGACATTATCGATCTGATGGCGATCCAGGAAAAAGCCCGCCAGGAGGATCACTTCCGCGACTCCGAGTGGGACATGCAGTTTCATGTGCGAATTGCGCAGTCCACCCAGAACAGTGCCTTAGCCGCCATCGTTGAAAAAATGTGGTTGCATCGTCTGCACAATCCCTACTGGCTTAAACTTCACGAACACATCGACCAGCGCAGCATTCTCAGCTGGTGCGACGACCACGATCAGATTCTTAAAGCCCTGATGCGAAAAGATCCCGCCGCCAGCAAACTGGCGATGTGGCAACATCTGGAAAATACTAAGCAGATGCTGTTTAACGCGACGGCGGATGATTTTGAATTTAACGTGGATCGTTACATGTTTGGTGAAAATCCGGTCATCCTGCCTGATGGGTCTAATAACGCCCGCTAGACTTGCCTGAAAACACCCTGAGATGGTCAGTTAATCTGCAATAGTGTCAGGTCATGTAAAGCTCCTTTTTACACGCCGTTTCACAAGGTAAAACTCCTGTTCGCCAGAGAGTTTTCCTGTCTCAGGCAGGCGATTTTTGTTACAGTTATCGCCCTTTTATTACCCTTTGCGACAGGGTTTTATAAAGTCGCTGATTTAACAATCAATTCTGGATGGATCCGGAAAACCCCGCCCAGGCTGCGATCCTAAAATTTATAACGAAATGCCAGTCTGCGTTTGAGTCCCTGTGGGACATGTTTAACAATGATGTTCAGGAATGATTGATGGATATTTTGCAAGCGTTGCTGCATGCCCTGTGGCAACAGGACTATGAAACCCTTTCCGACCCCACGCTGGTATGGGCCATTTACGGCGTGCTGTTCATGATTTTGTTTTTAGAAAATGGCCTGCTTCCTGCCGCATTTCTGCCGGGTGACAGTCTGCTGATTCTGGTCGGCGTTCTGATTGCCAAAGGCACCATGAGTTTCCCGTTAACGATTCTGGTTTTAACCACCGGGGCCAGCCTCGGCTGCTGGGTGAGCTACATTCAGGGTCGCTGGCTGGGCAATACGCCTACGGTACAGAAATGGCTTTCTCATCTTCCCGCCCAGTATCATCTGCGCGCGCACAGTCTGTTCCACAGTCACGGCTTATCTGCCCTGTTGATTGGCCGCTTTATCGCCTTTGTGCGAACGCTGCTGCCGACAATTGCCGGGTTATCAGGCCTTAGCAATGCCCGCTTTCAGTTCTTCAACTGGGTGAGTGCTTTCCTCTGGGTGGTCATTCTGACCGTTATCGGCTTTGCGCTGGGTAAAACCCCGATTTTCCGTCGTTATGAAGATGAGATGATGTTCTTCCTGATGATGCTGCCACTGGCGCTGCTGGTCTTTGGCCTGGTGGGATCGCTGGTCGTGCTATGGCGTAAGCGTCAGGCGAATCAGAACGGGAAAGCCGAGTAATGAAATTGCTGCAGGCTATTCCTAAACGGTGGATACCGTGGTTGATTGCTGGCGCGCTTGCGCTGACCGCGCTTTGTGTGGTTCCTCCTCTGATGCAGCACGAGACAGTGGTGCAGATTCGGGTTTCTCATGCTGGCGCAACGTTGCCTGATGGCTTTTATCTCTATCAGCAATTAAGCGCGCAGGGTATTCGTATCAAAAGCATTACGCCTGCGGGTGACGCACTGATCATTCATTTTGACAGCGAAGAGCAGAGTCTGGCCGCACAGAAAGTATTGCGCCGCCTTCTGCCGCAGGGCTTTATCGTCGCCCAGCACGATCACGCTCAGCACCTCTCTCTGGCGTAATCTGACCTTCTCTTTGCTTTCAGGCCGCCGCGGCCAACTGCGGCGGTTTGAAAGGCTCTCTATCTCCCGGTCTTCTTTGAACTTTTTACTATCGCTGTCTATGCTTAACGAAGAGTCGATTCTCCGTACCCGCAGAAATAATATTATGCGTGTGATGACGAATCAGGTCGCAAAGGAAGGTTCAGGACCAATGAAATATCAAGTATTACTGGGCGTCGCGTTGCTTTCGCTGTCGGGCTCTTTACTCGCGGCAGAATCGCTTTGTGAGCAGAAAGAACAGGATATTCAGCGTGAAATTGGAATGGCGCAGAAGCATAACAATCAGCGCCGGGTTAACGGTCTGGAGCGTGCGCTGACCGAAGTCCGGGCTGATTGCAGCGATAAAAAGCTGGAAGCCGCCCATCTTGAAAGAATTAATGCTCAGAAGCAGAAAGTGGCTGAGCGTGAGCACGCACTCAGGGAAGAGCGTGCAGAGGGCCGTGACAGAGAAAAGATTGCCAGGCGACAACAAAAACTGGATGAAGCGCGCCGGGAGCTGAAAAAGTTACAGGCGGAGCCCTATTAATCGGAATTAACCAACTGATGTTAAAGGAGTATTTTATGTCTAAAGACACATCATCAGAACATTTGCGTGCTGAACTGAAAAACCTTGCCGATACCCTGGAAGAAGTGCTGAGCAGCAGCACCGAAAAATCCAAAGGCGAGCTGGATAAACTTCGCAGTAAAGCGCGTGATGCGCTGGATAGCTCACGTGAACGCCTGGGCGAATCAGGCGAGCGTATCGCAGCGACTACCCGCGAAGCGGCGCAGAAAGCCGAAGGCTATGTGCGCGAGAATCCATGGCATGGTGTGGGTATCGGTGCAGCGATTGGCGTCGCACTCGGCATGCTCATTTCGCGACGCTAATTATGACCAACTCACAGCAGAACCACGGCCCGGCTAAAGGGGTCATTAACATCGGCCAGCGTATCGTTACCACACTGGTTGGCATGGTTGAGACACGCGTTCGTCTGGCAGTGGTGGAACTGGAGCATGAGAAAGCGAATCTGATACAGATGCTGTTGATGATTGGCCTGACAATGTTGTTCACTGCGTTTGGTCTGATGAGCCTGATGGTCCTGATCATCTGGGCAGTCGATGCACAATATCGTCTGATGGCGATTGGCATCACGACTGGTACGCTGTTTTTGCTGGCGGTTATTTTCGGGCTCTGGACGCTTCACAAATCACGTCAATCCACGCTGTTGCGCCACACGCGCAAAGAGCTGGAAACAGACCGTAATTTGCTTGAGGACCAGCGCTGATGAGCCGCCGCGAGCGTGAAGAACGCATCCATGAACTGCTTAAGCATGTGCAGCAGCAGCGGCTGGATTTGAGCGCTGCGCGGCGTGACTGGCTGGAAGGCACCGCCCACTACGATCGCGGCTGGTTTACTTTCCTCAGCTTACGTCGCTACCTGGCCATTGGCAGCAGCGCGCTGGCCGTTTACTCCATTCGCAGTCCGAGCAAACTGTTGCGCTGGGCGAAGCGGGGATTTGGTGCATGGAGCACCTGGCGTATGATCAAGTCTGCTATGCCCCCACGTTAATCCTGCTTAAAGCCGGTCCTGAAAGGCCGGCTTTTCTTCTTCAGAATTTCTGAAGAACACTGACAGTATATATCGCTTACAACCTTTCCACGCCGCGATTATCATCTCCAGCTATCAACCCAATGATTGCAGAACTGCTTTCAGCGGGCATAAACCCTGCGGGCAGTCTGCCCTGCATCTCTGATAGCGCTGGAGTAAATGATGAAAAAATTCGAAGACGTTGGTTTATTAGTGGCTCGTATCCTGATGCCAATCCTGTTCATTACGGCCGGCTGGGGCAAAATCACCGGTTATGCCGGTACTCAGCAATATATGGAAGCGATGGGCGTCCCTGGCTTTATGCTGCCGCTGGTTATCCTGCTGGAGTTTGGCGGCGGTCTGGCGATTCTGTTCGGCTTCCTGACCCGTTTTACTGCCCTGTTCACTGCAGGCTTCACCATCCTGACCGCGTTTCTGTTTCACAGTAACTTCGCCGAAGGCGTAAACCAGCTGATGTTCATGAAGAACCTCTCTATCGCAGGGGGTTTCCTGGTGTTAGGTCTGGTCGGCCCGGGTGCATACAGCCTTGATCGCCTGATCAGCAAAAGAAAACCACAGGCGATTACGCGCTAATCTCACATAAAGCGCATTGCCACATATACTTAACAGGGCGGGGACATTTCTCCGCCCTGTTTGCATTGGAGCCATTATGGGACAGTTAATTGACGGTGTCTGGCATGACACCTGGTACGACACCAAATCTACCGGTGGACGTTTCAAGCGTTCAGAGTCGGCTTTTCGCAACTGGGTAACGCCGGATGGCAGCGCCGGTCCGTCAGGTAAAGCGGGGTTTGCCGCTGAGCGCGATCGCTATCATCTTTATGTCTCGCTGGCCTGCCCATGGGCGCACCGTACGCTGCTGATGCGCCAGCTGAAAGGTCTGGACAGCATGATCGATGTCTCCGTGGTACATCCACTGATGCTGGAGAACGGCTGGACATTCGATGACACCTTCCAGGATGCGACCGGCGATAAGCTCTACCAGAACGAATTCCTTTATCAGCTCTATCTGCACGCCGATCCGCAATACAGTGGCCGCGTAACCGTGCCGGTATTGTGGGACAAGCAGCAGAACACCATCGTCAGCAATGAGTCGGCGGATATCATCCGCATGTTCAACAGTGCGTTTGATGCGGTGGGTGCCCGTGCCGGAGACTACTATCCCGTTGCGCTGCGTGAAAAGATTGATGAGCTGAATGGCTGGATCTACGACACCGTGAATAACGGCGTCTATAAATCGGGCTTCGCCACGTCGCAATCCGCGTACGATGAGGCCGTCACTGCGCTGTTTCATTCGCTGTCGCGACTGGAACAGCTCCTGGGCGAGCATCGCTATCTTACCGGCGATCAGCTGACCGAAGCGGATCTGCGTTTGTGGACCACGCTGGTGCGCTTTGATCCGGTCTATGTGACCCATTTCAAATGCGATCGTCACCGGATCGGTGACTACAGAAACCTCAGCGGTTTCCTGCGCGATATCTATCAGATGCCGGGCATTACGGAGACGGTCAATCTGCCGCATATCCGTCACCACTACTACTGCAGCCACAAGACCATCAACCCGAGCGGCGTCATTTCGCTGGGCCCGGCGTTTGACTGGAATGAACCGCACGGCCGCGGTTAAGCTTGTCTGTTGTTCCCGCCAAAAAGCAAAAACCCCGCCGAAGCGGGGTTTTTAATTAACAGTTGATGCTGACCGTTTAGGCAGATTGCTTTAATCACATGTTGCGTATCTGGCTTTGGGTGGAAGAGTCACTTGATTAGTGCTGGCGATTGGGTCTCTAAAGATTGTCAGCGAAAATCTACCTTACTTAGCGTTAGCGAATGTGATTTGCTGTCATGAGATATATAGAAGTAAGGCGTAACATTACCTTCCTTTTCCCATTTTTCAGACAATCCATTATGCTCCACCGTCCTGTAACCTAAGGACGCCAGATAATTTTTAACCTCTGCTAAAGGAGCATCCGTGGTGTAAACAATACTACTTTCTTGCAGCTGGCTACCATCCTGCGCGGTAAACGTAAAATGATATGATCCAGATGCACGTGGAGCCCCCCTGATATCCCTGTCAGTGTATAGATAATATGCCCATAGATTTGACTGAGTGTAGCCTTCATCTCGTTCAGCTACCTTCTGCATACTACAATCAATCAGTAGAAAAATAATGATGGTGACAGCGCCGATTGCAGCGATCCTTTTTAACATTTTCACTCTCTGTTTACTGAAATGCGTTAATAATTCCGGATTTATTATTAGACCGCAGTACTATGTCGTCATTAGGAGTAAGTTTATATGGTATAGCCTGTTTCATAAATCGCGGAAGCTGACCTTTATAAGGGCGCGGGCAGGTAAATTTTTCTATAGGATCAGGAAATAATAAGGGTAAAAAAACCGTGTTTTTATAATTACTAATCGGTCCATAATGGTCCCATCGGCGAAAGGCTGATTCTTTGCTAGCGATTTTAAGTTCTCCCCAATATACACGGGGAAAATTAACTTTGTAGAAACCAAATAAGTCCGATACAAGATCCTCGCCACTGAAACCGCTATCAGTATACCAACTGAACCAGCGCATTGACTGCCAATTTTCAAAAGCGACAGCAGTACTCATCATCATCGCCAGTGCAATATTCTGCCTTTCTGTGAGAGTTCTCCCTTTTTTTATCTCCCAGACATTAAAGCGACCAATAGTAAACCGGCTGATCCCCATAGTTTGTTCATAGCGCACCCGGTAATAAGATTCGTTGCCAGCTTCACCAGTTGAGAACTGTGCCATAAGTTGACGAACATCATCCCCACGAGCATGACCCATATCAAGCCAGCCAAGCACGTCTGAATAAAGAAGGCCACGCCTAATCCCGTTTTCTGAACCAAATTGGGATGAATCCAGGATCTCTCCACGATTGCTCAAATTGAGTACCTCACAAATCCATGAGTCATAATTCCCTCTATTTACATTCCATTATCCTGTGAGGAATATTACTAATGCCTAACCATAATAACAATAAAAAACCACAGGAAAAGCTGTATTTAGTGAATATCATATGCACGGTAACCTGCAAAAAACGATGCGAAATATTAGCTGTTGATGTTTTCATTATCGAATATTTTACTATATAGGTAATGCTTCGATTCTGTGATATAAATGAAGATGTAATTGCTGTTGGTTTACATACAAAAAGAATTTTTCATTCTCTATAATCGTCTGTCCAGAGATGCTAAACACAACGCACCAAACTTCGACATTAATATCTGCCTCCACATTGCCCACAAAGTAAAAAGTCTACGCTGACCATTAAGCCGCGTTCTTTTCATAGAGAGCATCGTAGACAGTCATTCATCATAGTCCGCACATAGCCCCTAAAGCAAAAACCCCGCCGAAGCGGGGTTTTCAGTAAAAAGTCGAAGCTGACCGTTAAGCCGGGTTCTGTCGTGGACAGTCATTCATCTAGGCCAGCAATCGCTCACTGGCTCAAGCAGCCTACCCGGGTTCAGTACGGGCCGTACCTTGTGAACCCCTATTTGGCCTTGCTCCGGGTGGAGTTTACCGTGCCACGAACTGTTGCCAGTCGCGCGGTGCGCTCTTACCGCACCCTTTCACCCTTACCTGATCCCATTTCTGGGCCATCGGCGGTTTGCTCTCTGTTGCACTGGTCGTAGGCTTACGCCTCCCAGGCGTTACCTGGCACCCTGCCCTATGGAGCCCGGACTTTCCTCCCCTCTGCCCGTCTCCCCACAAGTGAGGACGACGACAAAGCGGCGACTGTCTGGTCAGCTTCGGCGCGGGATAATAGGACATTCGCCGGCGTTTGTCACGCCTCTTGCTGCTCCAGCGCATACTTATAAAGGGCATTTTTCTTCACGCTGTGGATCTCAGCGGTCAGCGCAGCCGCGCGCTTCAGTGGCAGCTCTTTTTGCAGTAGCGCCAGCGTACGCAGCGCATCGGCCGGTAACGCGTCTTCGTCATCGACCTTGTGCCCTTCAACAATCAGTACCATTTCGCCTTTGCGACGATTCTCATCTTCTTTCACCCAGGCCAGCAGTTCGCCAACCGGTGCGCCGTAAATCGACTCCCAGGTTTTGGTCAGCTCGCGCGCCAGCACAACGTAGCGTTCAGCACCCAGCTCACTCACCATATCCTGCAGACTGTCGATCAGACGGTGGGTCGATTCATAAAAAATCAGCGTGCGTGGCTCCTGCACCAGCGCCCGCAGCGCATCGCAACGGCCTTTGGTTTTGGCGGGCAGAAACCCTTCGTAACAGAAACGATCGGATGGCAGTCCTGCAGCACTTAACGCGGCGATGGCAGCACAGGCACCGGGCAGCGGCACCACACGAATACCCGCTTCACGGCAGCGACGCACCAGATGGTAGCCCGGATCGTTGATTAGCGGCGTGCCAGCATCGGAAACTAAGGCTATGCTTTGACCCTCCTGCAGCTTCATTAACAGCAGTTCAGCCTTGTGCTGCTCGTTGTGGTCATGAAGTGAGAAGAGTCGCGCATTGATGGCGAAATGTTGTAGCAACAGCCCGGTATGACGTGTATCTTCCGCAGCGACCAGATCGACGCTCGAAAGCACCGTCAGCGCCCGCTGGGTGATATCACCCAAATTACCAATCGGGGTTGGAACGATGTAGAGCGTGCTGGCAGAAATCTCTGCCCGATCGAGTTGTTTCATTGTTTCATCCGAATTGCCGATTTAATATTGAGCATCTTGAAAAAAACATCACTGGATACAGTATGCTTCCTTCAAAAGTCGTTCGTCATAAAGCAGGACGCTTTCTGCCTGTCATTCTTGCTGGTCTGATTTTAGCCGCATGTAGCGGTCAGGGGCCGCAAACCTCAACCGTCAATATTCAGGGGCCAGTCACCGCCAGCTCCGCTTACTATTTGCAGCAAGCGCAGCAAAGCAGCGATGATAGCAAGACCGACTGGCAATTACTCGCAATCCGCGCCCTGTTGAAGGAAGGAAAGTATCCTGAGGCGACCCAGCAACTGAACCAGTTGCCGCAGCAACTCTCTGAGACGCAGCAACAGGAATCCCTGCTGCTGAAAGCGCAATTGCTGATCTCACAGCAGAAAACCAAAGAGGCTGAACCCCTGTTAGCACAGGTGAAAACCGGCGCACTGTCGCAGGATCAGCTGGCGCGTTATTACAGCCTGCAGATCGCCAGCGCCCAGGGTCGCCCTTCACTCTCACTGCTGCGCACCTATATTGCGCAGGAGCCGCTGCTGAAAGGCACCGATCATCAGGCCAACATTGATGCCACCTGGCAGACACTGACGCAGATGTCGCCGCAGGAGGCCAGCAACCTGGTGATTAATGCCGACGAAAATGTGCTGCAGGGCTGGCTCGATCTGCTCGCGGTCTGGCGCGCTAACGCGCAGGATGCGGAGATGCTGAAATCAGGCATTAAAGACTGGCAGACCCGCTATCCACAGAATCCGGCGGCCAAAACGCTGCCGACGCAGCTGAGCCAGATGCAGAACTACACCAAAGCCTCAACCAGCATCATTGCGCTGTTGCTGCCACTGAACGGTCAGGCGCAGGTGTTCGCCAATGCCATCCAGAAAGGCTTTAACGATGCGAAAAACGGCCTATCCGCACCGGTCGCTCAGCCTGCTGCTGCCCAGCCGGCCTCTGCAGATGCGACGGCCAGCACGCAACCTGCCGCTGCCGCGGGATCGGCTGCCGATCCCATCAGCGCGCCGCAGCAGTCTGCTGACACCCCAACCCAACCTCAGTTACAGCCCCAGTCTCAGCCTGCTGCAGCCGCACCGGTCAGCAATGCCCAGATTAAGGTCTATGACACCAGCAGCCAGCCGATTGAGCAGGTGATGCAGCAGGCTCAGCAGGATGGCGCCACTATCGTGGTCGGCCCGCTGCTGAAGAGCAACGTTGAGAAGGTTGCCAACAGCCAGACGCCACTGAACGTACTGGCGCTCAATGAGCCGGAAAAGATCCAGAACCATCCGAATATCTGCTACTTTGCGCTTTCTCCTGAAGACGAAGCGCGCGATGCCGCGCACCATATCTGGGATCAGGGCAAACGCCAGCCGCTGCTGCTGGTGCCGCGCAGTGGACTGGGCGATCGCGTGACCAACGCCTTTGCTCAGGAGTGGCAGACGCTGGGTGGCAGCACGGTCATGCAGCAGCGCTTTGGCTCGACCTCTGAGCTGAAACAGGGCATCAACAGCGGTGCGGGTATCAGCTTATCGGGTACGCCGGTGAATGCTGCACCTGCCGAGCCGCAGGGCGTTTCGATTGCGGGCCTGACCATTCCGGCACCGCAACAGAGCACGCCAGATGCGGTCAGCACCAGCAGCGGTGGCGGCGTCGATGCGGTCTACATCGTCTCTACGCAGGATGAACTGCAGCTGATCAAACCGATGATTGCCATGCGCACCGGCAGCCGCAGCAACATCTCGCTCTACGCCAGTTCGCGCAGCGCGCAGGCGGGTGCCGGCCCGGACTTCCGTCTGGAAATGGATGGCCTGCAGTTCAGCGATATTCCGTTGCTCTCCGGCAGCAACCCTGGCCTGATGCAGCAGACCTCGAAGTCATTCAATAATGATTACTCGCTGGTGCGTCTCTATGCCATGGGTATGGATGCCTGGACGCTGGCGAATCACTTTAACCAGATGCGTCAGTCTCCTGGCTTTACGCTGGACGGCAATACCGGCAAGCTCAGTGCCGACACGGATTGTGTGATCAACAGGAAGTTGACATGGAACCAGTATCGTCGGGGCGAAATCGCACCGGCCAACTAAATCGCCGTCAGATTGGTGCCGGACATGAAGAAGATGCCCGGCGCTATCTGGAGCAGGCAGGCCTGATATGGGTTGCCAGCAATGTTCACTTTCGCAATGGTGAACTTGACCTGATTATGCGTGACGGGCACTGTTGGGTGTTTGTTGAAGTCCGCTACCGGCGCGATGCGCGTTATGGTGGCGCACTCGCCAGCGTTACCCGGAATAAACAACAAAAGCTGCTGCGCGCTGCCGCTCTCTGGCTGGCGCAACGCGGCGGCAGTTTTGAAACAGTGAATTGCCGTTTCGACATCATCGCCATTACCGGCACGGCGCTCGAGTGGCTGCCGAATGCCTTTAATGCAGACGTTTAGAACCAGGTGGTCGTGTGCAGGAAAGAATTAAAGCGTGTTTTACCGAAAGTATTCAAACCCAGATTGCCGCAGCCGAGGCATTGCCCGATGCTATCTCGCGCGCGGCCATGACGCTGGTGCAATCGCTACTTAATGGCAATAAAATCCTGAGCTGTGGTAACGGTGCTTCATCCGCCAATGCCCAGCACTTCGCCGCCAGCATGATCAACCGTTTTGAGACCGAACGCCCCAGCTTACCGGCGCTGGCCTTGAGTGCAGACAACGTGATGCTGACCGCGATTGGTAACGACCGTCTGCATGATGAAATCTATGCCAAGCAGGTACGTGCACTGGGTCACGCAGGCGATGTGTTACTGGCTATCTCAACCCGGGGCAACACCCGCGACATCGTTAAGGCGGTAGAAGCGGCGGTAACACGCGATATGACTATCGTTGCGCTTACCGGGTATGATGGCGGAGAGCTCGCCGGACTGCTGGGTCCGCAGGATGTCGAAATCCGCATTCCGTCGCACCGCAGTGCCCGTATTCAGGAGATGCATATGCTGACTGTGAATTGCTTATGCGATCTGATCGATAACACTCTCTTTCCCCATCAGGAATGACCGAAGGAGCACGAATGAAAGCATTGAATGCTATAACTATTCTGTTAACCGCCATGCTGCTGCAGGGCTGCGTTGCGGTTGTCGCTGGTGGCGCAGCGGTTGCCACCAAAACGGCGACCGATCCCCGCTCGGTAGGGACGCAGGTTGATGACGGCACCCTGGAGCTGCGCGTCACTAACGCGCTGGCAAAAGATCAGCAGATTAAAACCGATGCCCGCGTCATCGCCACCGCCTATCAGGGCAAAGTGCTGCTGACCGGCCAGGCGCCTTCGCAGGAGATCGCCAATCGTGCCAAACAGATCACCATGGGCGTTGATGGCGCAACCGAGGTCTATAACGAGATCCGTATCGGCCAGAAAGTGACGCTGGGCACCACGTCCTCCGACACCTGGATCACCACCAAAATCCGCTCGCAGCTGCTGGGCAGCGATCAGGTGAAATCCTCCAACGTGAAGGTGACGACCGAGAATGGCGAAGTGTTCCTGCTGGGTCTGGTGACGCAACAGGAAGCGCAGGCCGCGGCCGATGTTGCCAGCCGCGTCAGTGGCGTGAAGCACGTCACCACCGCCTTTACCATGCTGAAGTAACACACTAAAACGTAAAAAGGCGGCCCTGGCCGCCTTTTTTATTGCCTGATTTTCAGACCGGAATGTCGATGACCAGCGCGCGGGTCGCGGTTTTTGCCTTCAGCTGAAACTGCTTCTCTTCCTGCAAAAAGGCACCATCGCCACAGCCCAGCTTCTCCTGATGATCTGTGCCGGACATCGCCTCCAGCGAACCGTGAATCGACTGCAGGTAGGCTCTCGGCCCCTGTATCGGCAGCGAGTAATGTTCGCCCGGTGCCAGCTCCACCTGATGGATCCACACCTGCTGACGCAGTTGCAGGCTGTCGTCCACGCCATCCGGCGAAGCAATCAACTGGGACACGCGACCTTCCGTCAGGGCTATTTTCTGCATCCGCGGATTTTCGCGCTCCGGACAGGCGGCCAGCCAGAGCTGCATGCGCGTCAGCGGGCGATCTTTGCTCAGGTTAATTTCGGTGTAACTCACTCCGGGCTGAGCAGAGAGCAACAGCGCTTCCCCTTCCCGCACGCTGATCGTGTTGCCTTCGCTATCGCGGTATTCGGCTTCACCCTGCAGCACGATGTTCAGCACATCGACCTGAGGATAAGTGCGCGGCTGAAAAGCGGCACCCGGTGCCAGCACTTCCTGGTTCAGTACGCGCAGCGACGCGTAACCCATCAGTTTGGGATCAAAATAGTGGCCAAAAGAGAAACTGTAGCGGCCCTGCAACCAGCCGAAATCGGCCTGACCACAGGCGGATGCACTGCGTGTCGTTATCATTATTTACCTCCGGCATCCGGTGACGAGGATCGGCCACGGACTGTATACCCCCCATGGTAAAAGTCTGGACGCCGGATTGTTAGCCAGTTAATCTGCCCGGCATGTTCAAATTTCCTGACAGAGAACCGGGATGGCTAAAGAGCGTGCGTTAACCCTTGAATCGTTACGCGTTATGGATGCGATTGATCGCCGTGGCAGTTTTGCCGCAGCCGCAGATGAACTGGGCCGTGTCCCTTCCGCCCTCAGCTACACCATGCAGAAGCTGGAAGAGGAGCTGGATGTGGTGCTGTTTGACCGCTCCGGTCACCGTACCAAATTTACCAACGTGGGACGCATGCTGCTGGAACGTGGCCGGGTACTGCTGGAAGCGGCCGACAAGCTCACCACCGATGCGGAAGCGCTGGCGCGTGGCTGGGAAACCCATCTGACTATCGTTACCGAAGCGCTGGTGCCCATCGATGTACTCTTTCCCCTGGTGACACGGCTGGCCGACAAAGCCAACACGCAGTTTTCGCTGGTCACTGAAGTGCTGGCGGGAGCCTGGGAACGGCTGGAACAGGGCCGGGCCGATATCGTGATTGCCCCCGATATGCACTTCCGCGCCTCCACCGAGATCAATACCCGCAAGCTCTACACCATGATGAGCGTCTACGTCGCCAGTGCGGATCACCCGATTCATAACGAGCCGGAACCGCAATCTGAAGTGACGCGGGTGAAATACCGTGGCATTGCGGTCGCGGATACTGCGCGCGAGCGTCCGGTGCTGACCGTGCAGTTGCTGGATAAGCAGCAGCGCCTGACCGTGAGCAGCATGGACGATAAGCGCCGTGCGCTGCTGGCGGGTCTGGGCGTGGCAACCATGCCCTATTCATTAGTCGAGCAGGATATTGCCGAAGGCCGCCTGCGGGTAGTGAGTCCGGAGTATACCCGCGAGGTCGATATTATTATGGCGTGGCGACGTGACAGCATGGGCGAAGCCAAATCCTGGTGTCTGCGCGAGATCCCGCGCCTGCTGGCGAAGAAAAACTAAGTATCGTAGTTTCAGGGCGAAGCTAAGACCGGCTCAGGCAATCCATCGCCACCGCCCTGAAGCTGTTGAAATCGCTGCTTTCCCGCAGGCGGGTCATCGCCCGTTCACGCAGGAACGTCACAAACAGATCGTATATCGCCATTGCCTCTTCATACTCACTTTTGCTGATTGCCAGCAGGAAGATGACATAGGCGGTGTCGTCGCCCCACGCGATGCCGTGCGGTGCCAGCACGGTATACACCACGGTTTTCTTTGCCAGCAGTCCCAGCGAGTGCGGCAGCGCAATCCCTTCGCCGAGCATGGTGCTGACAATCGCTTCACGCTCTTCAACTGACGGACAGAACGCCGCATCCACAAAGCCCTCCTCCTGCAGCTGATGGCACAGCTGACGGAACAGTTCAGACTGGGTCATCGGCCTGTCGACAATATGGAAGTGCTGGGCATCAAAAAATTTCGCCAACATGTAGGGCCGGGTCCGGTCAACCAGCACCAGCTTGCCAATCTGCTCCAGCTGAAAACCGGTGGGAAACGGTGACATCACCACCACCGGTTTCTCTTTTTCACTGAGCCGGATGGTCGAGATAACAAAATCCTCGTCAATACGGCTGCGCGCCTCATATTCGCGCTGTGACAGACGAGCGGTGACCTGCAACTGCGGATATTTTCGCAGCAGCATCGCCTCAATCATCCGCAGCGTAGAGTTACCGCTGTCGCACACCAGCAGCACCTGCGGATGCCGTTGATAGCCGACGTCGTAGTGGCGCTCCAGCCCGACGCCAATATGCAATACCAGAAAGCCGATCTCATTTTCGGAGATAACATACGGGGTATATTTCCCCCAGCTGGTTACTGCCGCTAAGGTGACATCGTAGGCCATCGGATAGTGCTGCTTGATGTTGCTGAGCAGCGGGTTGGGAATGTGGATCTGATAGCGCACCCGGGTAATCATGGTTTTGATGTGAGTGAGCAGATCGGCACGCAGCTGCTGATCGTTTTGCAGATTAAAGTTGTAATGGGTGTTAATAAAGCTGAGCAGGTAATCCACCAAAGCGTCGGCGTCATCGGCATTAATAGCACTGGGGGCGATCGCCTGAATGCGCCGCGCCGCAATATTGACCTGCAGCCAGTTCTCTTCCGCCGGTGAAATCGGTTTGCTAACCAGCGGGCGCATCAGATTAATCAGCTGATGTGCCGCTTCACGCACCTCATCACCAATTTCTTCAGCTCCCGGATCGTTTAGCGGATAGCCTTCACTGATGCGACGCACCGCCACGGCGCAGTAAAGCCGCAGATAGCGCTCCCCCTCATCGCTGAGGCGAATATTGTGCTGGGCAAAGCAGTTTTGCAGCAGCGGGCGCAGCGTCTCCAGCATGCCGCTGTTAAGCGCTTCAATCGTCAGCAGCGGACTCTCCGGCTGCGCCTGATCGATTTGCCATAACAGATCGGTCAGGCAGGTTCGAATCGCCACTTCGCTGCCGAACAGCTTCATGCCGTAGTGTGGCTTGCTTTCAATAGTGAGGTGATAGCGCCCCAGCCATTCGCGGACTTCTGCCATGTCATTCTGCAGGGTGGCGCGGCTGACAAACCACTCTTCGGCCAGCTCTTCAAGTTTCAGCGAATAGGCCGCAGTGAGAAAGCGGGTCAGCAGGTAGCGAACCCGGTCTGGCGAGGTGCGTGGCACCCGCAGCGGCGACGCGGTGTGCTGCTGCAGATGCTGAAAGCGCTGAGCATCCTCAATCTTCAGCTGATAGCCCGCACCACGGCTCAGGATAAACTGCGCACCATGCTCTGCCAGCAGCGCATTCAGCGCCGTGATATCGGTGCGCACTGTGCGGGTCGAGACGGCAAAACGCCGCGCCAGCTCATCCTGAGGCAGCGTTTCGTTTTGCAGGGCATCGAACAGTTGCGCAAGGCGCTGATTGGGAAATCTCACAAGCGTTACCTGTTTGCAGACAGAAAGTGGGAACATCAGCCTACGGCGATCGTCTCGCAACGTCCATGTCGCGCGATCGGCCTGCTGCAGGCTGATCGTGTCGATTCTCTACGCCAGCAGCGTTTTACAGATGGCCAGTAGCTGCTGCACATCTTCGATGCGGGTCTCTCCGCTGGCTTTGTCGATGATCGAACTGTAGACGTGCGGGATCACTTTGCTGACGCCCGACTCCAGCGCAATACGCACGATCTCGCCGAAATTATCCGGATCGATGCCGCCGGTGGGCTCCAGCCAGAAATCATGTTTTGCACAGGCTTCCGCCACGGCGCGATACTCATCCACCGCCTGCAGCCCCCCCATCGGGAAATATTTCACCGAGCTGCCGCCCATATCCTGCAGCATCGCAATCGCCGTTTCGATGGGCACGATCCCATCCTGCTGTTTTGCGCTGAGTGGTCCGGTTGATATTTTGACCTGGCCTGGCGTGCCGGTGGGCGAGATCAGGCCGTTTACGATGGTCTGTGACTGGCCCAGCAGCGCACGACTGGTGGCAACGCCGGTAAACACCTGGTTCACATGCTGCGGTTGCAGCACCGCGGAGATCTCGCTCACCATCTGTGACTGTTCAGGATCGCCCGCACCCAGGCCCACCGAGAGTGCATTATCGATCAGCGCGGCGTACTCACGCATGTCAGCGATAGCGGCGTCATTACTGGCGTAGTTTTTTGACAGCACGCCGACCAGCACATGCCCTTCTGCTGCCTGCCAGATGGCGCGGGCATTCTCTTTTGATCCCGCCAGAACGTTAAGGCAGATGCGATCCTGATAAAAGTTGGGGGTCAGCGTCATGCGTGTTTCTCTCCGTTTAACAGTACCTGAATGCGGGTGAAAATAGTGTTCAGTTGATCGGCGCTGACGCTGCGCACGTCTGCTTCAATGATCCCCTCGTTAGCTTTGTAGCCACGGAAGTAGATCGCAACGTCGCCCTTTTTCAGCGCCTGCACCAGATCGCCGGTGCGCTGCTGGATCGCGGCTTCGTCAAATGCGATCTCCGCACGGGCGATATCGCGTCCGGCGGCATCCCACACGATGCGAGCCGTCACGCCATGCAGGCTATTGAGCTGCTCAATAAACGGCGTCATTTTCTCCACCATCTGCGCGCCACTAATTTTTGGCTGCGTCAGATAGTTTTCGATTGCCTGGGTCAGCCCGAGAATCCCCTCTTTGCCCACTTTCATCGCGCGACCAATGCCATTGGTCTGGCGTTTGGCCCACTCAACGTAGTGGTGTCTGCCAATCACCAGCCCGCTGGTCGGCCCTTCAATCGCTTTTGCGCCGCTGTAGATCACCAGATCGGCACCCGCCTGGTAGTAGCACTGCAGATCCTCTTCCGCTGCCGCATCAACGATCAGCGGTACACCATGCTCACGCGCAACCGCCGCGGCCTGGGCCACATCAAGATGGCTCTTCTGCACACAGTGGTGCGATTTCACATAGAGGATTGCTGCGGTCTGTGGCGTGATCGCCGCCGCCAGCTGGGCAGGTGAGCACTCGTTGCTGTACCCCGCCTCCACCAGTTGCCCGCCTCCCAGTGCCACCATGCTGCCGACCGGTGCGCCATAGTTCACATTGTGCCCTTTCGGCACCACAATCTGGTGCGGGATGGTCAGCGGTGCGGCGTGCAGGTTATCCACCAGCCAGTCATTGTCTTTCACTATCACCGCCGCCACGCACTGGGCGATGCCTGCGGAGGCGCAGGAGACCACCAGTGCGTTCTCCACTTTCAGCAGACCGGCGATATAAGCACCGGTCTTATCCACCAGCTCTTTCATTTCAAAGTAGTGGTCGAGGCCGTACTTCACCGTATCGATCACGTCACTGGACGGCGTAGAGACGCCGAGGATCGTCATACGGCCCGAGGCGTTTATTACCGGCTTCAGGCCATACTTTTCATATATCGAGGTCATGCGCTATTCCTTCTTTAATCGCGATCCACGTGCCAGCGATCACGGCCGCCAGCGGAACCAGATGCTTCTCACCGGCGACCTGTTCACCTTCTGAATCGATAAAGGGCCGGGTTTCTTCTTTGACGCTAAAAACAGTCAGGTCAGCGTCATAGCCAACTTTCAGCTGGCCCTTGCGCAGCAGACGCATTCCTGCGGCCGCATTGACCGTGACACAGTCGATGATCTGCGGCAGCGTCATGCCGACGCTGAAGAATTTCGACATCACATGCGCCAGGCTGTGAACCGTCCCGCTCAGGCGATTGCGGCAGTAGATGTCAGAGCTGATGGTGTCGGGCAGAATGCGCTGCGCAATCGCCACGCGGGCGACCTCGAAGCTGAAGCTGGCGCTACCGTGGCCGACATCGAGTTTGACGCCGCGTGCGATGGCATGTTTTACCGCCGCTTTGAGTTCACCCTGCGGCGTCAGAATGCGGTTGGGTTTGCCATTAAAGCAGTGCGTGATGATGTCGCCCGTGGTCAGCAGATCCGCAATCTGGTCGAGATTGGGTGGATTATTGCCGATGTGAACCATCAGCGGCAGACCGCCGCTCTCCTGCTGGATCGCTTTGGCTTTGATCAGCGGCTGGACGCCATTCTGACCGACCACGCTGCTGCTGATGCGCGCCTTGAGACCGACAATAAAATCGGGCAGCCGCACCACGGCCTGCTGCACTGCATCGCCATCGATCTGCGTCATATCGGCCAGTTCATTCTGAGTGACGATGCCGGTGCGAGCGACATTGATCAGCGCATAGACCTGGGTCTGCGCTGTGCGCGTCAGCTGATAAAAGTCATCGATGTGCTCTGCGCCAGTGCTGCCCGCATCGACCACCGTGGTGACGCCATGCGCCACGCCAATCGCGTCCGCTTCATCATGATAAATCGGTGATTTGGGATAGCAGTGAACGTGGGAGTCGATCCAGCCCGCGCTGACGTAGTAGCGGCCCGCCAGATCGCGTTCACGCGGTGCGCTGCCCTGCACCTTGCCGATGGCAGCAATGCGGCCATCCTGCAGCGCAATATCGACCACCTGCTCATCGCTGAGACGCGCATTGCGGATAATCAAGTCGTACATGGTTTCTCCTTAACGGCAGCCCACTGCCGGGCTGCCGGTGAGATCAGAGAGCAATCGGGAACAGCGCACCCAGGATCATCGCGCCGAGGATGGCACCGCCGGTAATCGGCTTGTTCCAGAGATAGAACAGCAGCGCACCCAGCAGCGAGCCCAGACCAATCGGAATGGAGGCCGCCATGGCGGACAGGATGATCAGCGGCCCCAGAAAGCGGCCTGAAGCATTACCTGCACCCATCATCACGTCTGCGCCGTAGGTGGAGTCGCTCTGATTGATGGTGAATTTACGCGCCAGAATAATCAGGTAGCCAATCGCCACACCAATTACCAGGCCCGTCGCCAGCGACGCTGCGAAATTCGCCACGGGGAAGATGATGCCCGCCCCCAGCAGCAGTGCCGGCACACCCAGACCGACCCCGGTCTGAATCGCGCCACCGATATCCAGAATGCCCACCAGCGAACCTTCGATAATACGGGCAAACAGGAAGCTGGCACCAAAGGCAGCGACCGCACCGTAGACGCCGGTTTCCATTCCGGCGCGCAGCATCGAGACAAACGCCACTTCGTTAAACGCGCCAATGCCATAGAGGTAATACATGTGCGTCCCGGCGAAAACGCCCGACGAGAGCAGGCCAACAAAGATCGGGAAAGACCAGTCGGCGTACCAGAAGCCTTTATTTTCGTTCATCGCATCGCCTCTTATTTGCCGCTGACTGAGTTGTGGATCATGTCGAGCCAGCCGGGAATGCCGAGTTGAAAGGACTGCAGCAGCTTCATGTCGAAACCGCGGAAGAAGCCGCTCAGCACAAACAGCAGCACGATAGCGGTCATCATGACTTTGGTGACCCGGTTCCAGCCGCTCTCTTCCACGCCTTTACCGATCAGGATCCCCAGCACCAGACCTGGTACGGCGTTGCCCATGATCAGCTGCGCCAGACCGCCAAAAATGGTGGCCCAGAAGCCTGATTTTTTGCCTGCATCGATCGCCGCCAGCCAGAAGATGACCGGCATGACGGTATTCACCAGCAGGTTGGCGGCGGGCACCAGCACTTTGACCGCCGTCACCTGCAGCGCAGCCGGCACAGCAGAGGCGGTAGAGTTAAGGAAGGCGACCACGATCATGCCGATGATGCCGCAGGCGATGGCCATTTTTTTCGGATCGTGCAGCGTCTCCGCCACATTACGATTCTTCACCATCAGGGCAGCCGCACCCCAGTTTGGAATGATGCGATGGTCCACATCCTGCGTGAATGAACCGGCTGCGACAGACGATGCCCAGGCATTGAAAAAGAAGCCAAGACCAAAGGAGAAGTGAGATGCCGGATCGCCTTCACACGAGTTCAGCTCGCCCAGCGTACGAAACGCCCCCATGCCCTGAGTGGTGGGCGCGTGGAACATACGTGCCGCCCCCGCGCCAACGCCGACGCCTACCAGGCCCCCAATGATCAACGACTTAAACAAAATGATTAAAAACATGTTGTTGTACCTTGTTGTCGTTTTTACCCGCCCTATCCGCACCGCCGCATCGCCCCGGCCTGACCGCCGCGCTATCGCTACAGCAGTGGAATGGGCAAACGGCGGGCTGATGTAAACAGGTTCTGTTTTATGATGCCGCCGTGAACGTCACCTGCTCGGTGTCGAAAACGGTGACGCTGACGGTGATCTCCAGCGTCACGCTGAAGCTCCGCCGTTGGCGCGCCAGAAAGAAAAAGAGAAACTTCTCGGTTCTGACGCTCTCCTGCGCGCGCAGCACCCGGACATCCTGAGGTTCGATGCGCAGCAGAATTTTTTGCGTCGCGCGCAGAACCTGGTTCTGCACACGACTCAGGGCATCGGCAAAGGCTTTCGCTTTAGTGTCGCCTTTGCCCTCAACCGTCACCTGGGTAACGTAGTGTTCTTTCATAATCAGCTGCCGTGCTTCTTGTTCCAGGCCTGCACCAGCCGCTCACCTAATTCTTCTTTATCCATAAAGCCGAAGCCCAGCACGGTGGCGCCTTCATTGATGGCGGTGACGCCTTCGTCAACAGAACGCATGCCATGTTTGGCTTTGTAGCCATATTTGTTTTGCGCGGTAATAGCACCCGCGCCGCCGCTGCCGCAGAACGAGATGCCGAAATCGGCGTTTTCTGCTTTCATCACGTCACCCAGCTTCATGTCAGCGGCCACGCCTGGCACCACGACAGCACGACCACCCGCTTTCTCGATGCCCGCCGCCACTTTCTGGCCCTTACCTAAACGATCGCCAATCACTACTGTTACCATGGTGTATTCCTCTTCAGTTATTTGATCGCGCGACTTCAATATGCACTGACAGCAGCCAGGCCTCTTCGCGGGGGAGATTGCCGAACAGGTCGACGACCTGCTGCGCCAGCGCGACCGTTTCAGGCGGAATATCCTCAAACAGCTCCGCTTCCACTTCCGGCAGCGGCTCCCCGCTCAGCGAACGTGACGCCATGGCCCCGACATGCGATTGCAGCATCTGCTGCTGGACCGCATTGGGCTGAATGCCATGCTGCTGATAGATCGCCGCAATCTGCGTCATCACGCTGTCAGCCAGCTGTTGCACTTTCTCCGGTGGCGCTTCATACACCGGGACGCCGTTATTGCTCACCTTGCTACTCCTGTTAAACCGGATAATTCGCGTTAGAAATAAATTAGCGGTCATCACCCCGGCTGTGGAGAGGCAACATTTCCAGCAGTAAGTGGAAATTGAAGTGAAGGTTGTGCGTCAGATCGCAGGCTGCACGCTTAGTGCGATATGCGTCGCAAAATGCGCAAAATGATGCCATTAGCCTCGCCAGGCGGTGATGTTGTGCGGCGTTCAGACTGCCGGGCGATGGTTTACGGTGGGGTGATAAGCAGAAGTGATGGTAAAAACCGCCGGTCGGGCTGACCGGCGGTCGGATTAGCGGAATTTCTTATGGTTGGTATTACGGATGTCATCAAATTTAGCGGCTTCGCGCTTTGCGCCGTCCACGTTGCTGGCTTTCGCCAGCGCGCTAACCACGTCAATCTGTGCGATAAGTGAGTCGAGGCCCGCGTGGTAGTCTTTAATCTGCGCACTGTCAGCAGGCTGACCTTCCAGCTTATCAGGCGTCGACTTTTTGGCATCCTGCGCCGCGGTTCGCATTTTGGTTAACGCCTGCTGCATCTCCTGCGCACTGTCCGTTTTCTTAACGATTTTCAGATTCGCATTGAGCGTGTCCATATCCTGCTCCAGATCTGCCGCATAGAGGCTGACGCTGGAGAACAACAGAGAAGCCGACAACATTGCAATCACATGCTTACGCATCATTACTTCCTTTTTATTGTGATGAAAAAAAAGCAGCCAACAGGCTGCTTCAGGAATTCATCTTTATTGTCCCGCTATTTTCATCTCAGGCAGTAACACGGAACCGCACTGGATATTACTGCGGGTTTCAATATCGTCACCGATGGTCACCATGTTATGCCACATCTCTTTAAGATTGCCGGCAATGGTGACTTCGCTGACCGGGTACTGAATGACGCCATTCTCAACCCAGAAACCGGCTGCACCGCGTGAGTAGTCACCGGTAATGGCGCTGACGCCCTGGCCCATCAGCTCGGTCACCACTAATCCGGTTCCCATCTGCTTCAGCAGGTCGTCAAAGCTGTGGCCCTGACCCGCAATGCGCCAGTTATGAATACCACCAGCATGACCGGTGCTGGTCAGACCCAGTTTACGGGCGGAATAGCTGGTCAGCAGCCAGGTCTGCAATACGCCATCTTTGATGATGTCGCGGGCCTGAGTCCGCACCCCTTCGCTGTCGAACGGCGTGGAGGCGAGCCCTTTCAGCAGGTGTGGCTGTTCACTGATGGTGAGCCACTCCGGCAGAATCTGCTGACCCATTGAATCCAGCAGGAAGGTCGATTTACGGTAAACGCTGCTGCCGCTGATCGCACCAACCAGATGACCAAATAAGCCGGTCGCCACTTCAGCGGCAAAAATCACCGGGGCTTTCATGGTCGGCAGTTTACGCGGGGCCAGACGAGAGAGCGTACGGCGCGCGCACTCGGCCCCCACCCACTCCGCGCTTTTCAAATCTTCAAACGCACGGCCAATGGTATAGGCGTAGTCGCGCTCCATGTTGCCATCCTGCTCAGCGATGACGCAGCTGGAGAGCGAATGGCGGCTTGAGCAGTAGCTCTGCAACATTCCGTGGCTGTTGCCAAAGACTTTAATGCCGACGTGGCTGTTGAAACTGCCGCCTTCCGTGTTGGTAATTCGCTTGTCGGCACGCAGTGACGCCTGTTCCGCCTGCGCGGCCAGTTCAATGGCGCGGTCAGCGTCAATTTCCCACGGATGGTAGAGATCCAGATCCGGCGCATCATAGGCCAGCAGCTCTGCGTCGGCCAGACCGGCAAACGGGTCGGGCGAGGTATAGCGGGCAATATCAATCGCCGCCTGCACGGTACGTTTGATCGCATCCGGGCTGAGGTCGGTCGATGAGGCACTGCCTTTACGATTCTGATGATAAACGGTGATGCCCAGCGCACCGTCGCTGTTAAATTCAACGTTTTCCACTTCGCCATAACGGGTGCTGACCCCGATGCCGGTGGTCTTACTGACAGCCACTTCCGCGCTGTCAGTGCTTGCTTTAGCCAGTTCAAGTGCCTGCGCAATGGCCTGCTCCAGTACTTTTCGCTGTTCTGCAACCTGAGTAGATACGTTCATCGACCTGCCCATAATCTTATGTGTGAATGATTTGAGTCTATCAGAGTCAGAGAACAATTTCGCAGTCACCCGATAAACTGGTAGGATTAGCCTCTTTTTTTTGGGAGCCCGGAAATGACCAGACAGCCCGATGAATGGCTCGACGATGTGCCAGATAATGACGAAGAAGAAGATGAAGAGATTATCTGGGTCAGTAAGAGTGAAATTAAACGTGATGCAGAAGAGTTAAAGCGCCTGGGAGCCGAACTGGTTGATCTGGGTAAAAACTCGCTGGATAAAATCCCGCTGGATGAGCGTCTGCGCACCGAGATCGAGCTGGCACAGCGCATCAAAAAAGAGGGTCGCCGCCGTCAGCTGCAGCTGATCGGTAAACTGCTGCGCAGCATTGATGTGGAGCCGATCCGCATTGCGCTGGATAAGCTCAAGAATCGCCACAACCAGCAGGTTGCGCTGTTCCATAAACTGGAAATGCTGCGCGATCGTCTGATTGAGCAAGGTGATGAGGCGATGAGCGACGTGATTGCGCTTTATCCCGATGCCGATCGTCAGCAGTTACGCAGTATGATCCGTAACGCGCAGAAAGAGAAAGCGGGCAACAAGCCGCCGAAGTCTGCCCGTCAGATTTTCCAGTATCTGCGCGAGCTGGCCGAAGCGTAGTAATGCCATGGCGGGCAGCCTCGCCCGCCTCCCGGCAGCCCTTACCGTTAGATATAGAGAATACCGGTGCGCAGCCGCAACTGGCGTTCGCTCGATGTAGCAGAACGTCCGATATCGCCAAAGGTGACGTAAGGCACCCTGACGCGATCGTTGCCAGGCGTATAATCGAACTGTAACTCCTGTTCATAGTCATCATGCTTATTAGCAAACAGTTTCGCATCCGCGTACTTATACACCCGTTTATAGGGGGTAGTGAGGCGATCGGTTTTATTCCGCAAGAGGTCAAAACGATTAGCCGTGCGATGCCGGTCAGTATCGCAATAATCAATACCCCCGGTGCGGCATTGACTGGCACGGGCATAATCGGTCAGCTCAAGGCGATATAATCTGCCAACAGAGCAGCGGTCATTGATTTTATACCAGGGTGCCACACCAAGCTTCCATTCGGTGCGCGAGGAGTTAAGTTCCGGCTGAATAAAAGGCGACAGCGTCCAGTTACCCCATTAATACGACTTCAGAAAGGTGACTTCCACCACATTTAACACAGTATCGTTATAATATTTATCTTTTAGATCTGCACCAACGGTTTTGAATTTGGTTTCGACGCCAGGAAACGTATTATCTGGCAGCGTGGTGCTCAGCCCCAGCTTATCATAGTGCGTGCGGTCGCGAAGACGGCACTCGTGCCGGTAATCCACCGTGGTCGTTGCCAGTGCTGCTGCGGAAGTGCATCACAGCATGACGCCAAGAGCTAATGATCGTATTGTACTTTTTCCCATAAAAATGTCCTTATTCTCAGTAATAAGGGCAATGAATTATCCAAATTCATCTAACCCAAACTTAACTTATATTTAAAGCCTGTATTAATATACATATGCCACATAAAGAAAACCTGTTAATCGTTTTCTTAACCTGAATCCTTCTTATTATTATTTCTTTCCCGGCCACAACCGAGACGATGCTAAAAATAACCGGCAGGCGCGGCCTTTCTGTTTCAGACACTAAAAAAGGAAATATGGCAGCTGAAGGAAAAGTGAGAAGATCAAATTCAAAAATATGCGGGATTTATTCAGGAAATAATATTAACGGCAATAACGCTTTAAAAAAAGCGCCCGAAACGGGCGCCTGATTTTTAGGCCAGCCTGTCCAGCAGCTTCTGATGAATGCCGCCAAATCCGCCGTTGCTCATCACCAGAATCGTGTCGCCTGGCTGGGCGGCTTTAGCCACCATTTCTACCAGGGTATCGATATCCGCGCTCCAGTGCGCAGGCGGAATGCACGCTTCTGCTACATCTGAAACCTGCCACGGAATATGGTGCGGCTGGAACAGGAAGACCTCATCAGCACGCGCCAGCGACGGTGCCAGGTCGTTTTTGCTGACGCCCATCTTCATAGTATTGGAGCGAGGCTCCAGCACGGCCAGGATGCGTGCTCTGCCACCCACTTTGCTGCGCAGGGCAGCCAGTGTCGCCAGAATAGCCGTCGGATGGTGAGCGAAGTCATCATAGACTTTGATGTTATTCACTTCGCCGCGCAGCTCCAGCCGGCGACGTGCATTGATAAAGGTGTTCAGCGCCTGGCCGGCATCTTCCGGCTTCACACCCACATGCCGCGCGGCAGCAATTGCCATCAGGCCGTTATGCATGTTGTGTTCGCCCACCAGCGCCCAGTTCACTTCCCCGACTTTCTCGCCGTCGAGCCAGATTTCCCAGTGAGACGCATCGTTGGTCAGCTTCTTCGCCTGCCAGCGCCCGTGCTCGCCAACGCTCTCCTGCTCGCTCCAGCAACCCATCGCCATCACCTGTTTGAGGTTAGGATCATGTTCCGGCAGCAGGATCTTGCCCTGCCCCGGCACGATCCGCACCAGATGGTGGAACTGCTTCTGGATCGCCCGCAGATCGTCAAAGATATCGGCGTGATCAAACTCAAGGTTGTTGAGGATCAGGGTTCGTGGAGAGTAATGGACAAACTTGGAACGCTTATCAAAAAACGCGCAGTCATACTCATCCGCTTCAATCACGAAGAATGGACTTTTTCCTAATTTTGCCGAGACATCGAAGTTTCCAGGCACACCACCAATAATGAAGCCGGGTTCAAGGCCGCAGGCCTCGAGAATCCACGCTGCCATGCCGGCTGTGGTGGTTTTACCGTGGGTTCCGGCCACGGCCAGCACCCAGCGATCGCGCAGCACGAAATCGTGCAGCCACTGTGGACCAGAGAGGTAGGGAATGTTGCGTTCCAGCACTGCTTCCACACAAGGATTACCTCGCGTCATCGCATTGCCGATAATGACTAAGTCTGGCACCGGATCAAGCTGACTGGCGTCATAACCTTCCGTTAATTCAATGCCTTGCTGTTCGAGCAGTGTACTCATTGGTGGGTAAACGTTGGCGTCTGAACCGGTCACCTGATGACCCAGTGAACGAGCCAGCACCGCCAGACCACCCATAAAAGTGCCACAAATCCCGAGGATGTGAATGCGCATAACATGATCCATTACTCAAAAGTTCGGCGCACAGTGTAACGCCGCTCGCAGACGGAAGAAACGGATTAGGACTATGGTTTTTGAAGTTCAATCGGCTAAACTGCGTACGCATCCGTTGGCAGACTGTTACGCGTGCTGCCACTCCATCGAAGATTCAGGGAATGTGTTATGAAAACGTTGGGCGAATTTATCGTCGAGAAGCAGCACGACTTTCCGCACGCCACAGGTGAACTGACGGCGCTGATTTCAGCTATCAAGCTGGGTGCCAAAATTATCCACCGCGATATCAATAAAGCCGGTCTAGTGGATATTCTCGGTGCCAGTGGTGTGGAAAATGTTCAGGGTGAACAGCAGATGAAACTGGATCTGTTCGCTAACGAAAAACTGAAGGCAGCACTGAAAGCACGTGGCATCGTCGCCGGTATCGCTTCTGAGGAAGAAGATGAGTTCGTTATCTTTGAAGGTGAGGAAAACGGTAAGTACGTGGTGTTAATGGATCCACTGGATGGTTCTTCTAACATCGACGTTAACGTTTCCGTCGGTACCATTTTCTCTATTTATCATCGCGTCAGCGAGCCGGGTACGCCAGTGGTTGAAGCGGACTTCATGCAGCCAGGCAACAAGCAGGTTGCTGCCGGTTACGTGGTCTATGGCTCATCCACCATGATGGTTTACACCACCGGTGCAGGCGTGCATGCGTTTACTTACGATCCGTCACTGGGTGTGTTCTGCCTCAGCCACGAACGTATGACCTATCCGCCAACCGGTTACACCTACTCGATCAACGAAGGTAACTACATTCGTTTCCCGCAGGGTGTGAAGAAATATCTGAAGTTTTGTCAGGAAGAGGATCTGCCAACGCACCGTCCTTATACCTCACGTTACATCGGATCGCTGGTCGCGGATTTCCATCGTAATCTGCTGAAAGGCGGGATCTACCTGTACCCAAGCACCGCCAGCCATCCTCAGGGCAAGCTGCGCCTGCTGTATGAGTGCAATCCGATGGCCTTCCTGGCCGAGCAGGCGGGCGGTAAAGCCAGCGACGGTCAGAAGCGTATTCTGGATATTCCACCAGTCACGCTGCATCAGCGCTGCCCGTTCTACTGTGGTAATGAGGCGATGGTAAACGACGTTGAGCGTTTCCTGGCCGAGTTCCCGGATTGCCGTCAGGGTTAATCGGGTCGTGGTGTAAAAAGAGATATAAAAAGGGCACGATTTCGCGCCCTTTTTGTTTTTACGCCGTCTGCAACCTGAACTGCGCCATCGTTGCCTGAAGCTGACTGGACTGCGCTTCCAGCGACTGGGTCGCGGCGGTGGCCTGCTCTACCAGCGCGGCGTTCTGCTGCGCTGTTGCATCCATCTGAGTGACCGCCAGGTTGACCTGCTCAATGCCACGGCTCTGCTCATCAGATGCCATTGAAATCTCTTTCATTAGTGCCGTTACGCGCATCACTTCGCCAGAAATTTCATCCATGGTTTCCCCGGCGCGCGTCGCCATCTCCGTACCCTCTTTGACCCGCGACTGTGAATCACTGATTAGCGTGCGGATCTCTTTGGCCGCGTTAGCACTGCGCTGCGCCAGCGTACGCACCTCATTCGCCACCACCGCAAAGCCACGTCCCTGTTCGCCGGCTCGCGCCGCTTCGACGGCTGCGTTAAGCGCCAGAATGTTGGTCTGGAAAGCGATGCCGTCAATCACGCTGAGAATGTCGCCGATACGATTGGCGCTATCGGTGATCTCATGCATTTTTTCCATCACGTAGCAGACCACTTCAGCGCCGCGATCGGCGGTATCAGAGACCGCGTTAGCCAGCTGATGCGCCTGCTGAGCGTTGCTGGCGTTAAGACGGACCGTGGCCGTAAGCTGCTCCATGCTGGCTGCCGTCTGCTCCAGTGAGGCAGCGGACTCTTCGGTGCGCTGCGACAGATTAACGTTACCCGCCGCCAGTTCACGGCTGCCGATGTCGATCTGCATACTCGCTTCACGCACCTGACTCACCGAGGTGCGCAGTGACTGCTGCATCCCGCTCAGTGCATGATTAAGCCGTCCCAGTTCATTATTGCTGGACGGTGGCAGCGCCTGAGACAGGTCGCCTGCCGCGATCTGCTCAAGATGGACAATCGCCAGATTAAGCGGCAGCAGCAGCATCCGGCGCAGTAGTTGCCAGGCGAGCACCAGCAGCAGCAGCGTTAATACGCCTGCCACGGCGATCAGGATTTTCATTTTGGTTTCGTTGTAAGCCGCCTGTTCGAGCTGGGCCTCGGTGACCTGTCCGGCGAACTGGCTGAAGTCTGTGACAGCTTTGTTGTAGCTTGCCGCCAGCGTCGCCAGGTTGCCTTCCAGCAGCTGGTAATATTCGTCAGTATATTGCTTGTCCAGCGCGTCCATCATCGGTTTGATGCCCTGGTCGAGATAGGCTTTGTAACTGGCTGAAATTGCGTCCGCCAGCATTTTCCCGTGCGCCGTCACCGTTCCGGCATCCGCAAAGCGCTTCAGGTTTTGCTGTGATGACACCACATCCGCCTCCGACAGTTTTGTGACTGCCGCACCCTCTTCCAGCAACCCAATTTCAATTTTACGCACCGCCAGCGCCGCATTAGCGCGGGCCCGCATCAGATCTGAATTACTCTGGTACAGACTGTTCAGCTCGATCCCCTGAATGCGGTTGATCACATCCAGCGAGCGATTCCCTTTATTAATGGCCACAATACCCATAAAACTCACCGCCAAAAGAAGCAGTGTCATAAATGCCAGCAACGCCAGCAACCCCGTGCGAAGTGATAACTGTTTCATTCTGATAGTTTCCGTGTATGTGAAAAGGCGAAATGTCCAGCGGCCCTAAAGCGGTAGAATTATCGGCAGTAACGGAGCGAAACTTTAACGATGATTAGAGTTAACAACTTGATCATCACCATTACATCCATCAAGCTGATTGCCGCTTATCTGCTCCCTGGAGAAAAAAATGAAAACAGGCGTGCTTTTGCTACTGCTCCTCAGTCCCGCTGCGCTGGCAGAGGATCTGAAGTCTGAGGCGTCGCTTGATCGCTGCCTCGATGGTGCATCAACAACGCTTGCCATGAACCAATGTTACGCTGCGGCGAATCAGGCCTGGGATCAGGAGATGAACAGGCAGTACACCACCCTGATGAAAACCCTTTCCGGCGAGCCGAAAAGCAGACTTCGCGCGGCACAGCGTGCCTGGCTCAGCTACCGGGACAGCTGGCTGGAAGTCAGTCGCAGTCAGCTGGCAACGCAGGGAACGCTGGGCAGCGTAGCGCTGAGCGCCCAGGGCCTCAGCCTGGTGCGCAATCAGGCATTGATGTTGCAGTCCCTCAGTAAAGGCAGTTGTGCTAACCCCGATGACTGCTGACCCATAACCCGTTTTTGCGCTGGCTGACGTCAGTGCGCTATACACCTTCAGGGAGAAACCATGGCTGCTTACGCCTCGACATTGATTCTGATTGCCCTTGCCGTACTAAGTTATTTCGTTCACAACAACGCAGTCACCATCTCCATTCTGGTGCTGCTGGTGATTAAAATTACCCCGCTGGCGCAGTTCTTCCCCTACGTGGAAAAACAGGGCATTACTTTAGGCATCATTATTCTTACCGTGGCGGTAATGGCACCCCTGGCCAGCGGCTCACTGCCCGCCTCCGCGCTCCTCAAATCGTTTGCCAACTGGAAGTCGATTGTGGCGATTGTGGTGGGGATTTTTGTTGCCTGGCTGGGCGGTCGTGGCGTGAACTTTATGAGCGTGCAGCCGTCAGTCATCGGGGGGCTGCTGATTGGTACGGTGATTGGCGTAGCGTTCTTCCGCGGCGTGCCGGTAGGACCACTGATTGCCGCAGGCATTGTTTCGCTGTTTGTGGCGGCGAAGTAGCGTCTGGGCGCATTCCGAAACGCCAAAAAGAGGGCATACTTTCAGAGTCAGTTGGCTATAATAGCCGACACTCAACATACGACTACTGAAGGAATGCCAGATGAGTTTGAACCAGGTGCCAGCAGGTAAAGACCTGCCAGAAGATATCTACGTTGTCATTGAGATCCCAGCGAATGCTGACCCGATCAAATATGAAGTTGATAAAGAGTCTGGTGCCCTGTTTGTAGACCGTTTCATGTCTACCGCCATGTTCTATCCGTGCAACTACGGCTACATCAACCACACCCTTTCTCTGGATGGTGATCCGGTTGACGTACTGGTTCCGACCCCGTATCCACTGGTCCCAGGCTCAGTGATCCGCTGCCGTCCGGTTGGCGTGCTGAAAATGACCGACGAGTCTGGCGAAGATGCCAAACTGGTTGCCGTTCCGCACACCAAGCTCTCTAAAGAATACGATCACATTAAAGATGTGAACGACCTGCCAGAACTGCTGCGTGCACAGATCACCCACTTCTTTGAGCACTACAAAGATCTGGAAAAAGGCAAATGGGTGAAAGTGGATGGCTGGGATAACGCCGAAGCCGCTAAAGCCGAAATCATCTCCTCTTACGAGCGCGCGCAGAAGAAGTAATTCTGCTGCCGGTTTGTGAGTCGAAAAAAAAACACCGTCCAGCTGGACGGTGTTTTTGTTCAGGCCTCTGGCTCCTCATCGCGCTTCAGCCAGTCACCACTCATAATGCGCTGGCGTCCTGCCACTGAGCGTTGATAGACATAAAGCCATGCACTGCCAAACGGCGTCTGAGTCAGATAACGTTTGTACTCTCCCCCTTTGGTGCGAAGCGCATCCAGCTCCGCAAGGGTTGAGGCATCAATGCGGTACACTTCACACTGTACCGCTCCATTGCCCTCTATGACGCCGGGATAATGCCCCAGACTGTAAAGCTCAAAGCCTCCAATCTGGTGATCACCCAGCCACTGCGCATTCGTCATCCAGTGACTGTTTCCCTGTTTGCGCCGTAAACTGCCGTAGACAATTATTCGCATTGCTAAAACTCAAACTGATAGAGCAAATCGAGAGCCTGATCCACACCGGATACGGCTTCCAGATAGAGTTTGGGCATCAGGCGGTAACGCAAGGTTAATGTCGCCAGTGAATCAAATATGCCAACACCGTATTTTACCTGCAGACCCGGTAGTACATAGCCACTGACCTGCACCTGCTGGCTGTCACCAACACCCGCAGTATCAACGGCCAGATTACTGACACCGAATGTCTCCCCGATTTTACCCACAACCTGCCCACTTTGTGCAACCCCTAAGCCAACAAGAGCCGAAGTAAGGGCGTTACTGTCGCCGTCACTGCCCAGTCCCTGACCGCGCAGCAGGTAGGAAAGCGCTTCCTGCTGCGACATCGTCGGATCGGAGAAGACCTCCGCTTTCGGCTCATCGGCAAGGCCGGTGACGCGCAGACCGGCGGTAACGTCATCTTCGGTGGCATCCGGGTTACGGATAGCTTCCAGATTGACGTAAGGCTGATCCGGCGGACCGGCAAACTGCAGCTCGCCTTTACGGACGATCAGATCCTGACCATAAGCGTGGAAGCGACCGGACGGAATGTTGATCTGGCCATTCAGACCGAGCCCTGTCTTATCCTGTACCAGTTTAAGATCGCCATTCAGTTTCGCTTTCAGGCCAAATGCCGAGAGCCGCACATCGTTACCGACGTGGATCACCAGATTGCTGTTAATCGGGATCGCGGCGGTTTGCGGTGCAATTGGCTTCAGCTGTTCATCCAGCATCACTTCATCCGACGAGACGCCAGTGGCGCTTTCCGGTACTTCCTGCACCGTGATGCGCGCCCACGGAATGTCGACCCGGCCATCAAGGTTAAAGGCGGCTGGTGTCGCTTCAAACACCAGATCCGGCGAGACATCCATACGCACCATCGGCGGCACGGTTACGCGAACCCGGCTGCCCTGCGCCGCAATGCGCGCACGCCAGTTATCAAGCTGGCTCCAGTCCGCGTTACCGCTAAGGTTGATGTTGCCCTGCCCGGTCTGCACCAGCCCGTTCAGGGTCGAGCTCATTCCGTTGAACACCAGATTCAGGTTAGCAGCAGTAAGATCGACAGGCATAAAGTTGCCATCCACATCGACACCCGTCAGACCAAGCTGACCAAACACCTGTGGCTGCTGGATGCTGCCACCCAGACGCAGGCTGCTGTTCAGGCTGCCTTTGATCTTCTCACCCTGCATCAGAGCCGGATTAAGCATCGCCAGCGAGACATTGCGGATGTTAACGTTGCCGCCCAGCGTACGGCGGTTTTGCGGATCGTCGATCTGCACATTGCCATCCAGCTGCCCGTTATTGGCGATGCGGATCAGCCAGTCGAGCTGGGCGCGTCCGTTACGCAGCGCGGCATTGAGGTTCAGCGTATCAAAGGCGATCGGCAGGTTATTGCCCTGCACATCCTGCACCACTTTCACGCCGTTGCCTTTCAGCGCCACGGTGCCGGTCGGCAGCGCGCCGTCGGCCGTCCAGTTGACGCGCACATCACCGCTGAACAGGCCGCTGAGCTGGGTCGCATCCGGCATAAACGGCTTCACCATCGCCAGGTCAAAGCGATTCAGCACGACATGCGCCTTGCCTGCCGGCCCGGCTTCTACCGGCTCTGGTACACAAATCTGTGCATTCGGGTTCTGCCAGCAGTGCGGCCCGATGGTCGCCGTCTGGCGGCTGTTGAGATAGTCGATGGCCATGGCGCGGGTCAGACGCCACTCGCCGACAGGCGTATCAAAATGGGTATTGTTCAGCGAGCCTCTCCAGCGTTCGGTCTGGCGATCAAAGCTGCCGTTCAGCGCCAGCTGGCCTGAGACCGGCTTGCCCTGCACATTCAGCTTCAGCTGATGCTGACGTTCGTTGCCGTCCGCATTCAGCGTCAGCAGGCTGATGTTCAGCGCATCCTGCTTCAGTTGCTCGACGCGCAGTTGCAGTTTACCCGCCACCTGTTCGCCGGAACGCACGTCGCCATTCAGCATAATGCGATTAATCTGCATCTGCTGCCAGCGAAGACCACGACCGTTGAGATCGGCCAGCAGCTGCGGCGCCTTCAGGGTACCACGCGCTTTGAGGGTGCCGTTGATGACACCGCCCAGACCAGGCAGCGCATTGTCGAGCTGTGGCGCATTGATGCTGGCATCAAGATCCAGACTGTCGCCCAGCGCCCCTTTGACATCCAGATGGTTGCGTCCCAGCGCCAGCTTAATGCCCGGCACCGTCCACTGGTTATAGCTGTTACCGGTCAGTGAGCCGTCAGCCGTCACGGCGTTCTGCTTCACGTTTCCTTTCAGCTGAAGCTGCGGCACACTCAGCTGCCAGCTGCCGCCATAAAGGCTGCCGCGGGTGGTGATTTTTCCATCCAGCCGCGCCGGCCAGTCAGGATACTGTTTCGCGGTGTTGATCCCGGCCAGCGTCAGCTCACTGCGCCAGCTGATCGCCTTGCTCCAGTCCACCAGCGCGGTGAGGTCAATGTTGCCCTGCAATGCAGCCACGCGCAGGCGATCCAGGCTGAACTGCTCAACATTGCCTTTACCCGTCAGCGAGATATTGGCTGGAGGTACGGACTCGCCCTTCACGGCAGTTTGCAGTGACATCACATAGTCGGTGGCTTTACCTTTGAACTGATAGTCCAGGTTATCCGCCTGGTACTGTACCGGGCCGGTTAACGGCCAGCGCAGCTGCGGACTGGTCAGCTGCAGCGACAGCGGCAATCCCGCCACGGACAGTTGAGTCGTCGCATCCAGCTGTGCTTTCACCGGACCGGAAAGATTCAGTCCCAGCCTCAGCTCGTCGCGCATTGCACCATTCAGTTTCAGCGCCAGCTTTTCGCCTTTGATCGGGTCGGTGTTAACCGTGCCGTTCAGGGTGAAATCGACCGGCCAGTTATCCGCCAGCGTCGCCTGTCCGCTGCCGTTGAGGTTGCCAAGATTCGAGTCCACCTCCAGCGTCGTCAGTTGCATCTGACGATCGGCGGTTTTAGCTTTCAGCAGCAACCGGCTGACGGAGATATCGGTGTCGCCGGTAATGCGCAGCTGTTCACCCAGAATCTGCTGCACCTCAATATCCAGCGGCAGACGGAAATCGGGCAGCGCAGGCAGTAGCGGTTGGGCAAACATCGCCTGCAGCGTTTCACCCAGCGGTTTCTCCGCAGGATGAGGCTGCTGAACTTTCGGCTCCACCACCTCTTCATTCACGACTTTCGCCGCTTTTGGCAGCGCAATCAGCAGGCTTTGAATATGGGTCGGATTCAGCGTCAGCGCGCGATCCTGCCATTGCAGGCCGGTGGTGAAATCGAGCAGCGAGATCGCCGTGTCATCCACTTTGACATTGATGTTGTGCAGGCCAAGGTGACGCAGCGTAATCGGGTACGGCGTACTGAGGTTGGTGTTGCCACTCTCCTCTTCCGGCGCAGGTGCAGCAGGTGTCATCTTCTTGCTGTCAACGACCACGCTGATATCACGCAGGGAGACATCGTTAACGCATACGGAGGAGTGCAGCAGGCAGTTGAGATCCACCGCCAGATGGATTTGCCCGGCATCGACGCTGACGCCCGGCATTTCGTAGCGCAGACCGTTGAGCGTCAGGTTACGCCAGCCGCCCTCGACCTGTCTGATGGACAGGCCGGGCACCCAGCGCGATGCCCCCTTCAGCACTAAATGCAGCCCCGGCGTGGTACCGATTAAAAATGCCACGCCGCCCAACAGCAGTACCAGAAAGATCAGAATACCGATCAGGACCTTTTTCCACAGCTTCATAGTTCTGGCCCCAGTCCTACGTAAAATTGTAACCCATGTGCCTCGTCATCCCCGATGGGTCTGGCGATATCAAATTTGATGGGGCCAACCGGCGAAGACCAGCGCACGCCGACACCCGCACCGGTTTTAATATTGCTCTGCTTGATGTCGTTAACGGCTTCACCCGAGTCAACGAACACCGCACCCCACCACTTTCCGGTGACGTTGTACTGATATTCCAGCGATCCGGTGGCGAGTTTGGATGCACCGGTGAGTTTGCCGTCGTCATCACGTGGTGAAATATTTTTGTATTTGTAGCCGCGAATACTGCGATCGCCCCCGGCAAAGAAGCGCAGATCCGGCGGCACTTTGTCAAAGTCGTTGGTTTCGATCCAGCCAAGATTGCCGCGCGCCACAAAGCGATGGCTGTCGCCCAGCGTGCGGATCCAGACGTTCTGCGCCTGCAGGATCAGGAAGTCAACGTCCGAACCCCAGGTCGTATCAGAGACATCCACCGAGTAGCGCTGTGAATCGCCCCACGTCGGCATCAGACCGCCACGCGAACGGGTGCGGTTTACGCTGACGCCGGGATAGAGCAGCATCGTGGTGTTGGTCACGCTGCCCTGCGTAAAGTGGTCCAGGCTCCAGCGCAGGTTAACTGCCTTCTGCCAGCCGCTGCTGCTGTCCCAGTTGCGCGACATCGCCAGCGTCGTGGTATCGGCTTTCGTGTCGTTGAGATCGGTGCGCTTCAGGCCGCCAGAAAAGGTGTAGTACTGCTCCAGTGGGCTTTTCAGCAGCGGCACTTTGTAGCTGAGATCGACCTGCTGTTCCGGCGCAGAAACGTAGGCGCTGGCCGTCAGGCTGTGCCCGCTGTCGTTGATCCACGGTTTTTTCCAGGTGCCTTTCAGGCGCGGACCGACATCTGTGGAGTAACCGACACCGGTTTCAATGGTGTTTTCGGTGCGGGGCGACATCACGGCATTCAGCGGCAGGACTTTGGTCTGACGTCCCTTGCTGAATTCCGGCGCGACCACCACCGAATTAAACCAGCCGGTGGCGGAGAGACGCCGATTCAGTTCGGCTAAATCGCGTGAGCTGTAGTAATCCCCCTCTTTGAACGGCACCAGGTTCTGCAGGTACTCTTCGCGAATCTGTGAACCCTGGAACGTGACGTCGCCAAAGCGATAGCGGTCGCCGCTGTCGTAGTCAATATCCCAGAAGGCTTCACGCCGCTCCACCGAGACGCCGAGCTGGCTTTTTTTAAAGGTGCCGTCGAAATAGCCGTTACGCAGCGCAAGATTCGAGAAACCGCTTTTGAATCGGTCATACTGGCCGTGGTTAAGCTGCGTGCCCACTTTGGGTCGTCCCTGCTTCACCCAGGCTTTATAATCGGCGTCGTTCCGCGCATCGCCTTCGACCACGATAGTGCTGCCGCCGATTTTTACTGGTTCGCCTGGGGTGACATGGGCCACTAATACCGGACGGCCGCCCTGCGCAGGCGCGGGGCGGGATTCAAAATCGATGGTGGGCTCATAATAACCGAGTGCGCGCAGCCCCTCTTTTATCGCAACAGAAACACGCGCGCGAAAACGACCATCGTTAGAGACTTCATCGCTGCCGATGGTCGACAGGCGCGCCCTGACATTTTTCTGAAGATCCCCGGTTAAGCCGTCTACCTGTAATCGCACTGTCGCCGCCTCAAGGGCGGGCGCGGCAAGCAGCAGGCCAGCCATGCAATAAACATAAAATCGTGGCACCTGTACTCCTGTTAATCATGCCGGCCCCTTTTCCACGGGGCACTTATTAATCATCTTTGCCCGCACTACCGCAACGGCAACACCCTCATCATAGCCGCACTTTATGGTAAACGGCGGCGCAACGCTGACATCTCAGTCAAATAACAGGGTATTGTCGGTAAATGGGGATCGCGATACAACTGCTGAAGGGTGGAATGATCAATTCCGGATGACTCACTCAGATAAATCCGAGTCGATAACCGGCCCCTCTGGACGCTGATGCGGTCTGATGCGGCGGTTTGCCCTCTGGCGGCACAATGAGCGCTCCTGCTATAATCTGCCACCACAGGCATTCCGCCTGTTTTCATTTCTGCCCCGACATCTTTTTTCCTGTCGAACAGGCGCAGACATTTTTGGCACGGATAGCTGTGTTTCACGGATAAACCAACCCTGTTTGCGCTTACCCACGCTGCCCAGGCCAAAAATGACAAGTGGATAACCCTTTGGATCTCATATGTTAGATAGCTTACTTGTCATTCTGTTGCTGATCGTAATCAGTGCCTTTTTTTCTCTGTCAGAGATATCACTGGCGGCCGCCCGTAAGATCAAACTGAAACTGCTGGCCGATGAAGGCAATGTTAATGCGCAGCGTGTGCTTAAAATGCAGGAAACGCCGGGCATGTTCTTCACCGTGGTACAGATTGGCCTTAACGCCGTTGCCATCCTGGGCGGTATTGTCGGCGACGCCGCTTTCTCACCGGTTTTCAGTGGCCTGTTTAACCGCTTTGTCTCGCCGGAACTGGCAGAGCAGCTCAGCTTTATCTGCTCCTTCACCATCGTCACCAGCCTCTTTATCCTGTTCGCCGACTTAACGCCGAAGCGGGTTGGCATGGTCGCACCGGAGACCATCGCGCTGCGCATCATCAACCCGATGCGTTTCTGCCTGCTGGTGATGCGTCCGCTGGTGTTTCTGTTTAACGGCCTGGCCAACGTCTTCTTCCGTATTTTCAAACTGCCGATGGTGCGTAAAGATGACATCACCTCTGACGACATCTATGCCGTCGTTGAAGCGGGTGCGCTGGCGGGCGTGCTGCGTAAGCAGGAACATGAGCTGATTGAAAACGTGTTTGAGCTGGAATCGCGTACTGTTCCCTCCTCAATGACCTCACGTGAGAATATCGTCTGGTTTGATCTGCATGAAGATGAGACCAGCCTCAAGACCAAAATCGCTGAACATCCACATTCTAAGTTTCTGGTCTGCAGCGGTGATATCGATCATATCGTCGGTTATGTCGACTCTAAAGAGCTATTGCTGCGTGTGCTGGGCAATCAGAGTATGGCGCTGAACAGTGGCCTGCAGATTCGCTCTGCGCTGATTGTGCCGGACACGCTGACCCTCTCCGAAGCGCTGGAAAGTTTTAAAACCGCTGGCGAAGATTTTGCGGTGATCATGAACGAGTATGCGCTGGTCGTGGGCATCATTACTCTGAATGACGTGATGACCACGCTGATGGGTGACCTGGTGGGCCAGGGCATGGAAGAGCAGATTGTGGCACGTGATGAAAATTCATGGCTGGTTGAGGGCGGTACACCGATTGATGACGTAATGCGCGTGCTGGACATTGATGATTTCCCGCAGTCAGGCAACTACGAAACCATCGGCGGCTTTATGATGTATATGCTGCGTAAGATTCCGAAGCGTACTGATTTTGTGAAGTTTGCTGGCTACAAATTCGAGGTAGTGGATATTGATAGCTATCGCATCGACCAGCTGCTGGTTACCCGCATCGACGAACGACCGCCAGTGCTGAGCATGACGAAAAGCGAAGAAGAGTAGAATGACTGAAGGCCAGGTTCAGACTGTGAAATAAAATAGTCTGACGGGCCAGACATTAAGGGCGCCATCGGCGCCCTTGATTTTAGTTGAACTCAAGCTTGAGACGAACGACCTGGCGGTTAATTTCTGACATCACGCTCAGATGCTGTTTGTCTTTGACGCGCGGGATCAAGACTTTCCCTTTATCGAACTCGAACGCGCCAACGTCCTTGATATACAACCTTCCTTTGAACAGCGTTTTTACATGTTTCGCTATTTGTAGCGGATTATAGCGCTGGAAGATCTTCATACTGACTAACTCCTGTACATTTTTAAAGCACGCTTCGCCGTTTCCAAATTTGGTTCCAGCCCATGAAGCGCGAATTCGCGATAACTATAGAACACTAAAATCGACTGGTGTTCCGAAAAGTGAATTTTTTTACTGAATTGACACATCATTACAGAACACTTTGTTATCAGGGTCATACAAGACAGTATAAACCTTCATTGGTTAAGGAATTGTGGTATCCATAACAAACCTGACACCTTTCCATGACAGGCGCATCATCCCTGCCTACTATTGCAGTAAAATGACCGAGTGGTCCGATCACTTAAGGAAATAGTAATGCGAAACATTCTGACCGCGGTGGCGTTGTCTTTGCTGATACCAGCAAGCGTGATGGCCCATGACCTCAGGCTGGGATCACGAGTCCCGGCCATTGGCGTCAACGATAAAGGCGAACTGTTATTACAGCAGGAGAAGTTTAGCTATGAAAACTGGAATAGCGCGCAGCTCAGTGGAAAAGTTCGCGTGGTCCAGCATATTGCTGGCCGCTCTTCCGCTAAAGAGATGAATGCGGCTCTGATAGAGGCGATCAAAGCTGCGAAGCTGCCGCACGATCGCTATCAGACCACTACTATCGTGAATACCGATGACGCCATTCCAGGTACCGGCATGTTTGTGCGCAGCAGCGTCGAGACAAACAAGCAGCAGTATCCGTGGTCGCAGTTTGTCATCGACAGCAAGGGCAATGTGCAGCATGCCTGGCAGTTACAGTCAGGCGGTTCCGCCATTGTAGTGCTGGATAAACAGGGCAAAGTGAGATTTGTGAAGGATGGATCGCTGACGCAGGATGAAGTGACAAATGTGATGGCGCTGCTGGCCTCACTGCTGAAGGCATAATCGCTGAGATCCGGGCGGTCTGAGAGCGACCACCGGGATTTCATCAGCCTGCAAATTCAGACAGCATTAAAACAGGGAGACGCGGAAGCCAGGATTAAGGAAGGATTCGCGCGGCGCGTAGTCCAGGGTTTTACCCTGCCAGTCATGCACATGGGCGCCAGCGGCCATCGCCACAGCATGACCTGCGCCAGTGTCCCAGATGTTGGTTGGCCCGAAACGGGGATAGAGCTGAGCTTTTCCTTCCGCCACCAGGCAGAATTTCAGAGAAGAGCCGGTGGCGACGGTCTGATGTTCACCCAGCTGTTTCAGGTACTCTTTCATCTCGGCATCATCGCCATGTGAGCGGCTCACCACTACCAGCGGAGGACGTGCGTCACGGGCATGAATCTGTTCACGCTGACCGCCCTCCTCTTTCCACGCTTTACCGTCTGCAGCGGCGTACATTACGTCCAGCACCGGTGCATAAACCACGCCCATCACCGGCTTGCCCGCTTCGATTAGCGCAATATTGACGGTAAATTCGCCGTTGCGTTTGATGAACTCTTTGGTGCCATCCAGCGGATCGACCAGCCAGTAACGCTGCCAGTGCTGACGCACCTCCCAGGCAGGAGGATCTTCTTCTGACAGCACCGGGATCTCAGGCGATAACTGCTTCAGGCCCTTCATAATAACGTTGTGCGCCGCGATATCCGCAGCGGTCACCGGTGAATCGTCCGATTTGTGAGAAACGTCAAGCGGCGCGGCACCGTTATAGACCTGCATAATCGCGTCGCCCGCTTCGCGTGCCAGTTGGCAGATTTGCTCTAGCATTTTTCACCTCGTTGTGTCTGTCTGCTGCGGAATAGGTTCACCCCAGCTAGTGACATTTTAGCAGTTCAGCATGCCGTGCTCATGTGCAGGCAGGCTGACCCATCAATTCATAGATATATCAATATCATAGTTATCCGACAATCGCCACGCCTGCGCTGCGCCGCTGTCGTATGAGAATCCGACGCTGGCGGATGCGCCAAAACGTTATATCCATCACGATTTAAAATGACTATCTGTCATGCTTTTACATTATTTTGAGAGCCTCAATTTAATTTGCAGCAGGAGCAGGTATGTTTAAGCCCGGAATGATGTTACTGGCCCTGAGCGTTTCCGTCGCCACCCAGGCCGCAACGGTAGATTTGCGGATACTGGAAACCACCGATCTGCACAGCAACATGATGGATTTCGACTATTACAAAGACACGTCAACCGCGAAGTTTGGGCTGGTGCGAACCGCTACGCTGATTCACGCTGCGCGCCAGGAGGTGAAGAACAGTCTGCTGGTCGATAACGGTGACATCATCCAGGGCAGCCCGCTCGGTGACTATATGGCGGCCAAGGGATTACGTGAGGGCGAGATTCATCCGGTCTATAAGGCGCTCAATACGCTGAATTACAGCGTCGGCAACCTCGGTAATCATGAGTTTAATTATGGCCTGCCCTACCTGAAAAAAGCGCTGGCAGGCGCCCGCTTTCCGTATGTGAATGCCAACGTCATTGACGTGAAGAGCGGCAAGCCGCTGTTTACGCCTTACCTCATCAAATCCACCGCGGTGGTTGATCGCGAGGGCAAAAAGCAGACCCTGAAGATTGGCTATATCGGCTTTGTGCCGCCGCAGATCATGGTGTGGGACAAAGCGAATCTGCAGGGCAAGGTGCGGGTCGATGACATCACCGAAACGGCACGCCGTTATGTGCCTGAGATGCGCGTACAGGGTGCCGATCTGATTATCGCTATCCCCCACTCCGGTCTGAGCAGCGAGCCGTATCACACGATGGCGGAGAACTCGGTTTACTATCTCAGCCAGGTGGAAGGCATCAACGCCATCCTGTTTGGTCATGCACATGCGGTTTTCCCCAGTGAGGAATTTGCCGCCATTAAGGGTGCGGACATCGCTAACGGCACGCTGAACGGCATTCCGGCGGTGATGCCAGGCATGTGGGGCGATCACCTGGGCGTGGTCGATCTGGTGCTGAGCAATGAAGATGGACACTGGCAGGTAAGCAGCGGCAAAGCGCAGGCGCGGCCGATTTATGACATCGCCACGAAAAAATCGCTGGCGGCGGAAGATCCGGCGCTGGTGAAAGTGCTCGCTGGCGATCACCGCGCGACGCGGGAGTTTGTGGCGAAGCCCATCGGCAAATCCGCCGATGTGATGTACAGCTATCTGTCGCTGGTGCAGGACGACCCGACAGTGCAGATCGTCAATAATGCGCAGCGCGCCTATGTAGAGCACTTTATTCAGGGCGATCCGGATCTGGGCCGTCTGCCGGTGCTCTCTGCTGCTGCGCCGTTTAAAGCGGGCGGACGTAAAAACGACCCATCGAGCTACACCGAAGTGGAGAAAGGCGCGCTGACCTTCCGTAACGCCGCCGACCTTTATCTCTATCCCAATACGCTGGTGGTGATGAAAGTCACGGGCGCACAGGTCAAAGAGTGGCTGGAGTGTTCGGCGGGCCAGTTTAACCAGATCGATCCGCACAGCAGCAAAACGCAGTCGCTGATCAACTGGGATTTCCGCACCTATAACTTCGATGTGATTGACGGGGTAAATTACCAGATCGATGTGACCCAGCCCGCGCGCTACGATGCGAAGTGCAAACTGATCCACCCGGATGCTTCACGTATCCGCCAGCTTAGCTGGCAGGGTAAGCCCATCGATCCGCAGGCTACTTTCCTGGTCGCGACCAATAACTATCGCGCTTACGGCGGCAAGTTTGCTGGCACCGGGGATAAGTACATTGCCTTTGCTTCGCCGGACGAGAACCGGGCAGTGGTTGCGGCTTATATCAGCGCGGAAACCAAAGCACACGGTGAAGTGCAGCCGAAGGCGGATAATAACTGGCGTCTGGCACCGATTACCTCATCCACCTCGCTCGATATTCAGTTTGAAACGGCGCCAGGTGATAAGGCGACCGGCTTTATTCAGCAGCATGCGCAATATCCGCTTCAGCCCAAAGGGACAGATGCGATTGGTTTTGCGCTGTGGCAGGTGAATTTACAGCAGAAATAAGGCGGGAGAAAACGCTGCAACCGGGTTGGTTGCAGCGTCCGGGTATTACAGAATTTCCAGCAGCTCAACTTCGAAGATCAGGGTGCTAAAGGGTGGGATAGAGGCACCCGCACCGCGCTCGCCATACGCGAGGTTCTGTGGGATTACCAGTTCCCATTTTGAGCCAACCGGCATCAGGGTCAGTGCTTCGATCCAGCCAGGGATAACACCGCTTACCGGGAATTCTGCCGGTTCGCCACGGGCAACAGAGCTGTCGAATACGCTGCCGTCGATCAGTTTGCCGGTATAGTGAACGCGTACGCGATCCTGACGTGATGGGATTGGACCTTCGCCCTGAGTAATCACACTGAACTGCAGGCCTGATTCGGTGCTGCTCACGCCTTCACGCTGCGCATGTTCCTGCAGGAACGCCTGACCTTCTGCTGCCATGGCTTCGGTACGCTCACGACGTACGCCTTCCGCACGTTCGTGTACTTCACGCAGTGCACGATGAACCACGTCAACCGGTACGGCCGGTGAGTTCCCTTCCAGCGCGTCGCGCAGACCCGCGAGCAGTGCTTCTGGTTGCAGACCCTGCAGACCAGATTCCAGCAACTGCTGGCCAACCTGTAAACCAATACCGTAACTTGCTTGTGCTTCGACGCTGTCGAAAGAAGGGGTAGTCATCTTCGTTCCTTTCACTCTCGGATATATTCGAACCGGCAGCATAACAGCGCAGGCCGCTGGCGTAAAATGCCCTGCGTCGCAGATGACTTTTGCGGGGGAAAGAGAAACAATAGAGCCGTCAAATTTATCAATGCTGGCAGGCACTTCGCGCTGGTATTGCCCATACTATAACTATCGATGGGGATCACCCCGTCTGTAGCACCTGAATAAGAGAGCAAACATGGGCCAGATTGCCCCACGACGCCGCAGGATGCGTGCACATCATATTGTATCCCGGCTGCAGAGCTGGCTGGCCGCACACAGGCCACCGCAGCCTGCCGGAGAGGAGAAACCCCGAATGGCTTCAGACGCGTCATCCCGCCTGCCGACATGGCTTCAGCGTATCTGGCATTTTACCGACCACATTCGCTGGATGGACCCGCTGCCTGCGCCGCACCGTCGGGGCATCGTAGCCGCTCTGCTGGTAATGCTGGTGGCGTTTCTCTGGCCCGCCAGTACCTTGCGCTATCCGGTTGAGCAGCCGGTCGTACCCCAGGCGGAGAAAGAGGTGCCGATGCAGGCGGATATTTATGAAAACAACGGTACCCGCCAGCCTTCATCCTCGCAATCTCAGCAGACGCCAAAAGCCGATTCTCAGGGGGAGTGGCGTAACCTGACCATTTCATCTGGTCAGACGCTGGCGCAGCTGTTTCGCGACAACAGTCTGCCGGTCAATGATGTGTTTGCGATGGCGCGGGTGGAAGGCAGCGATCAGCCGCTCAGCACACTGAAAAGTGGCCAGCAGGTTAAAATCCGTCAGGATGCGCAGGGCGTGGTAACAGGACTGACAGTGGATGGCGCTAATGGCCCGGTTCTGTTTACCCGTCAGCCGGATGGCAGCTTTCTTCGCGCGCAGTAACGCGAACCGCGGCCAGCAGAAAGGCATAAAACAAAAACGCCGGCACAGGGCCGGCGTTAATGTCGTGCTCAGTTAATCAGGATTAACCAGCAACAACTTTCACGTTCAGTTTAGCGAATACTTCGCTGTGAACCTGGAAGTCTACTTCATGCTCACCGGTAGTGCGCAGAACGCCGTTCGGCAGACGAACTTCGCTCTTAGCCACTTCAACGCCTGCTGCAGTCACTGCATCAGCGATGTCGCGGGTACCGATTGAACCGAACAGTTTACCTTCATCGCCTGCTTTAGACGTGATGGTTACCGTGCCCAGTGCATTGATTTTCTCAGCGCGTGCAGTTGCTGCAGACTGAACGTCAGCCAGTTTGGCTTCCAGTTCAGCACGGCGTGCTTCGAAGAACTCAACGTTTTTCTTGGTAGCAGGAACAGCTTTGCCCTGTGGTACCAGGAAGTTACGAGCGTAGCCCGCTTTAACGTTAACCTGGTCACCCAGGGTGCCAAGGTTTGCTACTTTATCAAGCAGAATAACTTGCATTACCTTATCCTCTTAAAGTCGTTAATGGACAGTTGCCGATTACTGATGACGATCAGTGTACGGCAGCAGAGACAGGTAACGCGCGCGCTTGATGCAGCGAGCCAACTGACGCTGGTATTTTGCACGAGTACCGGTGATACGGCTCGGGACAATTTTACCGCTTTCGGTAATGTAGTTTTTCAACGTTGCGATGTCTTTGTAATCGATCTCAACAACGCCTTCCGCGGTGAAACGGCAGAACTTGCGACGACGGAAATAACGTGCCATTAGGCTAGTCTCCAGAATCTATCAATTCAATCTGCTCGGCATGGAACACCACTTTGCTCTGGCCATTTCGTGCCTGATGGCAACTAATGAAACCGTCGAGTGTGAGTTGCGTGCCGACCGTTATATGTTGAGTAATCACCTGATGGGCGCTGCCGCTAATAATAACAGGCATACGACACCAGGCTTGCCGGTGAAACCCGGCCTCCTCCTGCACTGAGCGGTGCTCAAGCACGAACTGACAGTGAGGAATTCCTGACGGGCTAACTCTTCGAACCGGTGTCCTGCACACAGTGCCAGACAGGCGAAGCCGATTGACCGTCACGATGGATTACTCTTCAGAATCCCCAGCATCTGACTCATCAGCGGATTCGTTAGCAAAATCTTCGCGACGATCACGACGCTCATCTTTCGCTTTAACCATCGGCGATGCTTCAGTTACCGCGTTTTTAACGCGCATAACCATGCTACGGATAACGGCGTCGTTGAAGCGGAAGTTCGTTTCCAGCTCATCGATCGCTTCCTGCGGCGCTTCAACGTTCATCAGAACGTAATGCGCTTTGTGCAGTTTGTTGATCGGGTAAGCCAGCTGACGGCGGCCCCAGTCTTCCAGACGGTGAATCGTGCCTTCTGCACCAGTGATAGCACCAGTGTAACGCTCGATCATGCCAGGAACCTGTTCGCTCTGGTCAGGATGAACCATAAATACGATTTCGTAATGACGCATCGAAATTGCTCCTTACGGATTATTCAGCCTCCTGTCGGGGTCAACCGCGGCCCATGGAAGCAAGGAACGTTATAGGCTGTGTCCCACAAAGGTTCGCTGTGACGAGCGCTTGTGGGACACAGCCTGAGAATGCGGCTGAAAAATTGACGCGTAATCATACTGGCGGCAGCCCCTGAACTCAAGCGCACATTTAAACAAATTGCCGGTAGCGTGCCAGATACCGTGGCTTTTTGTGCTAATGGCATAAATACAGCGGGTTAATGCCGCTTTGTTCAAAAACGCTGATGAAGAGGTTCAGAGGAACGATCTGGCGATAATATGCTCAGTCGCTAAACTAAATAAAGACGCGACGGTTTACTTAGTGGCGTTATTCAGAGTGTGTTCCCTGAAGTGAGGAGTCGGGCATGAAAACGTTCGTCATCGCCACTTTACTGGGTCTCTTCCTGTCTCCACCCGCTCTTGCCAGCTATGCTGACTGTGCGCAGCAGATGAGAAGTCACAGCAGCGAAGCGGCATCGGGTTATGTCTACGTTAACCGGCTGGATACGCCGGAAAGAAACCCGGTTAATACGCCTGCCAGAACAGCAGAAAAATCGTCTGCACACTGGTAAGGGCCAGTAAGTTTACGGGCGGCAGAGTCCTTCTCCGCCCGTTCATTGTTTAAAGCTGATATTTAAAAAAGCTGACCAGCGCCGTTAAGGCGGATGGGGTGATCTTGTGACCAATCTGCTTTTCTGACAGTGAGGTCAGATGTTGCGCCAGCCCGTTTTCACGCAGTGCGTGCGTCAGTCGTACGCTCTCCGCCCAGGGCACCACCTCATCCGCCTCGCCATGCCACAACAGCAGCGGACGCTTTGCCAGTGCCTCCAGATGGTTGCAGGGATCATAGTCCGCCAGCGGGGCCATGCGGGCCGCAAACTGCGCCTTCTGCTCCGGCGTGTCAGCCACCAGCGGCGGAAAAAGCGACTCGCTGAGCTGCATAAAATAGCCCGATCCCATCATACAGGCGACGCTCTGAATCTGCGGATAACGTGCCATCGCACCCAGCGCGGTCATGCCGCCCATCGACGCACCCGCCACCGCGAAATGCCCGTCAGCGATCAGATTCTTATTACGCAGCGCAGTCTCCAGCAGCGGCAGCTCATCAATGTTCTGTTTCAGAATCTCCCAGAAGCGGCCCAGGCGTGCTTCGGCGTCACCGTGATAACGCGCGCCGTGCAGCTCGGCATCCGGCATAATTGCCCGAAATCCCGCCTGCGCCAGCGCAACAGCGAAGTAGGCGTAGACCTCTTTTGATGAGGTGAAGCCGTGATAAAACAATACGGTCGGCAGTGGCTGATGCCGCTGTCCGGCAGGCGTGGCATGCAGGCATTCGATACCGGCCAGCGTTTCTGTGGTGAGTTCAATCATGGTCTCTCCTGAACAGGGGCAAGGCGTGCCGTTCAAGTGTACGTTCTGCGGGTTAATTTGCGAAATTCCCCGCTGCGCTTAGTTATGCTTTTCCACGCTAAACTTTTTCCGCAGCGTGCCGTTGATCGGGTATTCCCCTAACCTGATCAAAGGTAATGTATGAAGCGTCTCTCTCTCAGCGGACTGAGTCTCGGAGTTAAGCTGTCTGTACTGACGTCTCTCAGCGTAGCGCTGCTGTTGCTGGTACTGACACTGACTCAAAGCCACAACGCCTCGCGCCAGCTGGAAAATCTCGCCATTGATGACATGCACAATCAGGTGCAGGGCATCAGTGAAATGGCCACGATGTTCAATGCCACTCTCACCGAAGAGGTGTCTCATTACACCAGCCTCTTTACCAGCTTTCTGCCTAAACGCTTTAGCCTGGATGAAAGCGCCAGGGTACAGGTCGGTGCCTTTTCGACGCCCGTGCTGCGCGCCGGGTTAAAAACGCTGAACCTCGACCAGAGCGCCGTAGACGATTTCACCGAACGTACCACCGCCGTGGCGACCATTTTTGTGCGCGACGGCGACGATTTTATCCGCATTTCCACCTCCCTGAAAAAGCAGGATGGCAGTCGCGCAATTGGTACGCAACTTGACCGCACGGGTGCTGCCTGGAAAAGCGTTCATCAGGGCGAAGTCTATCAGGGGCTGGCGACACTGTTCGGCCATCGCTACATCACCCAGTATCAGCCGGTAAAAGATGAGAGTGGCAAGGTCGTCGCCATCCTGTTTGTCGGCGTAGGCATTGATAAGCAGTATGCTCTGATGCGCGATAAGATTCTGGCGCGCCGGCTGGGCGACAGCGGCCATTTCTATGTGCTCAACGGCACGCCCGGCAAGAATCAGGGCGAGTATCTGTTCGATCAGCACAACGAAGGGAAACGGCCAGACTGGGACGACGCGACATTGCAGCCCCTGCTGACGCAGCCGCAGGGCATGCAGCAGGTGGAGATCAACGGTGAGCAGCAGATGCTGGCATGGCAGCAGTTGCCGGGCTGGAACTGGGTGATTACCGGTGAAGTTAACCGTGCCAGCCTGCTCGCCCCGATTACCTACAGCTGTAACCTGTTCCTGATTACCGGACTGATTCTGGTGGTGATCTTCGCGCTGGGGTTTGTCTGGTACAGCCGTCGGGCGATTACCCGTCCGCTGCAACAGGTGATCCATCTGGCAGAACAGTATGCCGCCGGAAATCTGCAGGTCCATATGGATACCCGCCGTCGTGATGAAGTCGGTCAGTTGATTATTGCGATTAACGGCATTGGCGATGGGCTGGAAAAAATCGTCAGCCAGGTGCGCAGCGCAGCGCAGGAGATCAGCGACGGCACGGACACCATCGCCGCCAGCAGCCATAACATCAGCGAGCAGATCGGGCGTCAGGCCAGCAGCGTGGAGCAGACCTCAGCCAGCATGGAGCAGTTTGGTGCCACGGTCGAACACACCGCTGACAGCCTGCGTCAGGCGATGTCACTGGTGGCCGAAGCCAGCGATATCGTCAGTCATGGCAGCCAGACGGTGGTGCGCTCGGTCAATACCATGTCAGCGATTAAGGTGTCATCGCAAAGCATTGCGGATATCACCCATGTGATTGAGTCAATCGCCTTCCAGACCAATATTCTGGCCCTGAATGCGGCCGTTGAAGCGGCACGAGCCGGTGAACAGGGCCGGGGCTTTGCCGTGGTAGCCGCAGAAGTGCGTGCGCTGGCACAGCGTTCCGCGCAGGCCGCAAAAGAGATTGATGGACTGATTGCCACCTCCATCAGCAACGTGGCGGAGGGCCACCAGCTGTCTGAGCAGACGCGCGATGCGATGACCGACATTGTGACCCACATCGAACAGGTGCAGGCGCTGATGGGCGAGATCAACGTGGCAGCGCAGGAGCAGGCGGCGGGTATCGGCCAGGTGAATCTGGCGATGAACCAGATCAGCCAGGCGACCCATCAGAACAGCGAACTGGTGGCACAGGCAGAAAACAGCGCACAAAACCTGAGTGATAAAGGGCACCACCTGACCCAGCTGGTCAGCGTTTTCAGCCTTAAATCCTGACGTCATTCAGGACGATGACATAGACTTACTGTTTCCTCCTGAACAGGGGTTTTGCTATGCGTTCCGCTTACTTACTGATAATCAGTCTGTTGCTGGCAGGCTGCTCCGCGCCTGGAACCACGCCTAAAGCCCCGCCTGCGCCAACCCAACAGGCGCAGGAGATTTCACGGGCACAGAGTGGCGGTTTGCCGAAGCTGGGTAACATTACCGTTAACGTGCATGGCTCACCGGATGATGCCCAGCGGGCCATCGCTGCCCAGGCTAATCAGGCTGGCGCGGCTTACTATCAGATTGTGATGCTGAGCGAAACGGTGATGCCCGGTTTATGGTACGCCAGCGCGATTCTGTACGGTGCCTCACCGGCCACAGGCGCGGGCCAGTAACCGGTCAGTCACTGCAGCCTCAGACGGGTGTGAACCCCGCTGGTCGAGCCACTGCTGGCACCACGCATCGGCCAGGGGTGGCTCACTGTATTTCAGTAGCTGAGCGCCTGTCGCCAGCTGCAGCAGCGTGTGGGTGACGTCGCGCGCCTGCTCTTCAGGAACGTTCTTAAGCCTCAGTCGCAGCTGACGCCAGCGCGTATCGAAATGCCGATTACTCCCTTTTACCGCCTCAAACTCCTGACTCAACATCTCTGTCACTTCTGCGTGACGGCCGAGTACGCGCAGAACGTCAAGACACATCACATTGCCCGATCCTTCCCAGATGCTGTTGACCGGCATGTCACGATAGAGGCGCGGCAGCTCACTCGCTTCGCAGTAGCCGATGCCCCCCAGCACTTCCATCGATTCCGCCACAAACGGCGCACCCGCTTTGCAAATCACATATTTTGCCGCTGGCGTAAATAAGCGGGCAAAGGCGACCTCATGCGGTCTGGCCGGTTGTGACCAGGCACGAGCCAGCCGCATCAGCAGGACGGTTTGCCCCTCAAGCTGTAGCGCCTGCTGTGCCAGAACCTGACGCATCAGCGGCTGATCCACCAGATTTTTCCCCATGACCTGACGCTGATGAGCATGCCAGAGCGCCACCGAGAAGGCGCGCCGCATCTGACCATGACTGCCGAGCGCGCAGTCAAAGCGCGTCATACCGGCCATTTTCAGGATCAGCCGTACGCCTTCGCCCTCCTCCCCCAGCAGCCAGCCGGTCGCGTCGCGAAATTCTGCTTCGCAGCTGGCATTTGAGCGATTGCCCAGCTTATCTTTGAGCTGCTCAAGCTGGATGGCATTGCGTGACCCGTCGGGTAACAGGCGCGGCAGAAAAAAACAGCTTAATCCCTCGGGCGTCTGGGCCAGTACCAGATGCGCATCACTCTGCGGCACTGAGAAAAACCACTTGTGGCCGGTCAGCCGCCAGGCTTCACCCGGGCCTCGTGCGCCCAGCGGCTCGGCACGAGTGGTGCTGGTCAGCAGATCGCTGCCGCCCTGCTTTTCTGTCATGCCCATCCCGATCAGCAATCCGCGTTTCTGGCCGCCGGGCTGTGCATGCGTGTCGTAGCGATCGCTGAGCAGCGGATCGAGCCAGTTTTCAAACGCGGCGGGCAGATAAGTTTGCAGCAGCGGAATGGCGGCGTGCGTCATGGTCACCGGGCAGAGCGTACCCGCATCTATCTGTGCATGCAGAATAAAGCGTGCAGCGCGCGCTACGCTGGCCTGTTCACGTACCGTCGGTTGCCAGCTGAGATTGTGCAGACGACTGGCGCAGACGCCCTGCATCAGCAGGTGCCAGGCAGGATGAAAGCGAACCTCATCCAGGCGCACGCCACGGGCGTCGTAGCGTAGCAGTTCAGGCGGTTCAGCGTTGGCGAGCCGGCCCAGCTCCAGCGACTCGGCGCTGCCCAGCTGGCGACCAACTGACGCCAGCCATTCCCCATCCCATCCGGCGCCTTCGCGTGACAGTGCCTCGCCAAGCGGCGTGTCGGACAGGAACAGGTTACTGTTGCTCAGAGGATGGGGCTGATTAAAAACGGTGTGTGTTGTCCAGGTCATAACTACTCCTCACGGATGTCACTCAGTAAGTATACCCGTCGTCTTTCAAGCTGCATTTTTGTTGGCTGCGTTCACTCACCCGAATCACTTACTCATGTAAGCTCATCGGGATTCGTTATCTTGCCGCCTCAATGCAACCCGAAATCCTTTGGGTATATACGAATGACGCGCAGTTATGCCTGGTACAGAAACTAATTTGTGGCGAGGATCACATCCGGGATCAGGCGTTACGCTGACGCACTGCTTCAAACAGGCAGACACCGGTTGCGACCGAGACGTTGAGTGAAGAAACACTGCCCGCCATCGGAATACTGATCAGCTCATCACAATGCTCGCGGGTCAGACGACGCATGCCTTCGCCTTCCGCACCCATTACAAGCGCCATCGGACCGGTCATTTTGCTCTGGAAGACGTTATGATCCGCTTCACCTGCGGTGCCGACCACCCAGATGTTGTACTCCTGCAGCAGGCGCAGTGTACGCGCAAGGTTAGTGACGCGAATCAACGGCACATTCTCTGCCGCACCGCTGGCCACTTTTTTAGCCGTGGCATTCAGGGGAGCCGAGCGATCTTTCGGCACGATAATCGCATGAACACCCGCTGCATCGGCGCTGCGCAGGCAGGCACCCAGGTTGTGCGGATCGGTAACCCCATCCAGCACCAGCAGAAAAGGCTTCTCCAGGCTCTGCAGCAGATCCGGCAGGTCGCCTTCCTGATACTGACGACCCGGTTTTACCCGCGCCACGATGCCCTGATGCACACCGCCTTCAACCTGGCTGTCGAGCCACTTACGCTCGGCCAGCTGAATCACGATCCCCTGAGCTTCCAGCGCGGCGACCACGGGTTGCAGGCGACGATCGTCGCGGCCTTTGAGGATAAAGACTTCCTGGAAACGTTGTGGATCACGTTCCAGCAGCGCCTGCACGGCATGGATACCAAAAATAATTTCGCTCATCGTTCTGCTCAGTGGTTGGAAATGAATAAATGACCGCCCTTTCTGTGGAGTGAAAGGGCGGGTACGCGCACTATGTTACGCTCAGCCGTCAGGCTCAGCTTTTTTTCTGGCGCGCTTCGCCCGGGTGGCGGCGGCGATTTTACGGGTTTTTTCCGAGACGTTTTTACTTTTTTTCTCGGTATTCGCCGCGGCAGGTTTGCCCTTGTCACCCCGGAATGCAGCATCCGGCTCGAAGTTGGACTTTTTGTTCACGTTACGACGACGCTTCGCTGGCGCGTTGTCTTCACGCTTCGCCCGATCACGCGCAGTTTTACCTTCACCACGCACCTGACGCTGGCTGGAGATAAGAGCAAAGTCGATTTTACGCTCGTCCATATGGACCGCTTCGACACGTACTTCAACGGTGTCACCCAGACGATAGGTGCGGCCGCCCGATTCACCGATCAGACGCTGACCTACCGGGTCAAAGCGGTAGTAATCGTTGTCGAGGGTTGAAACGTGCACCAGACCATCGATGAACAGATCGCTCAGGCGGACAAAGAAGCCAAATCCTGTCACGCTGGAGATGACGCCGTTGAAGACGTTGCCGACCTGATCCTGCATGAAGTCACACTTGAGCCAGTCCGCGACGTCGCGGGTTGCTTCATCGGCACGACGTTCGGTCAGGGAACAGTGCAGACCCAACTGCAGCATCTCCGGCATCTCGTAGTGATAGCCGCCGGTTGCCGTCGTCATATCTTTGGCGACATTGCGCTCCTTCGGCATCAGGTATTTGATGGCGCGTTGTACCAGGCCTTTACCCTCATCCTGCTCTTTTGCCAGCAGATATTTAATGGCGCGGTGCAGCGTCAGATCCGGGTAGCGGCGAATTGGCGAAGTAAAGTGCGCATACGATGAGAGTGCCAGACCAAAGTGACCGCGGTTTTCCGGATCGTAAACCGCCTGCTTCATCGAACGTAGCAGCATAGTTTGCAGCATTTCTGCATCAGGACGATCGGCAACCTGCTTCAGCAGCGCCGCGTAATCCACAGGCTGCGGTTTGTTACCGCCTGGCAGAGTCAGTCCCAGCTCGTTGAGCACGGTACGGAAGCTCTTGATGCTCTCATCGGTCGGACGATCGTGATCGCGGAACAATGCCGGTTCCTGATTTTTCTCAACGAAGCGTGCTGAGGCGATGTTCGCCAGGATCATGCACTCTTCGATCAGCTTGTGGGCGTCATTACGTGACGCGCGCTCAACCCGTTCAATACGGCGCTCGGCGTTGAAGATGAACTTCGCCTCTTCCGTTTCAAACGAGATACCGCCGCGCTCTTCACGTGCAGCGTCCAGTACCTGGTAGAGTTTGTGCAGCTCTTCAAGATCTTTGACCAGCGGTGCATACTGCTGACGCAGCTCTTTGTCGCCCTGCAGGATGTTCCAGACTTTGTTGTAGGTCAGACGTGCATGGGAGTTCATCACCGCTTCGTAGTGTTTAAAGCCGGTGAGCTTACCTTTGGTCGAAATGGTCATCTCGCACACCATACAGAGTCGATCGACCTGCGGGTTAAGCGAGCATAAGCCATTCGACAGCACTTCCGGCAGCATCGGCACAACCTGCGACGGGAAGTAGACTGAGGTTCCGCGCTGATGCGCTTCGTCATCCAGTGGCGTACCCGGACGAACGTAGTAGCTCACATCGGCGATAGCGACCCACAGACGCCATCCGCCACCGCGTTTTTTCTCGCAGTAGACCGCATCATCGAAGTCACGGGCATCTTCACCATCAATGGTGACCAGCGGCAGTTTGCGCAAATCGACGCGGCCTTTTTTGGCCTCTTCCGGGACGTCTTCTTTCAGCTTGCTGACCTGAGCTTCCACTTCTGGCGGCCAGTTGTGCGGAATTTCATGGGTCCGCAGCGCCATATCAACGGCCAGACTGGTGCCCATATCATCGCCCAGTATCTCAGCCACTTTACCGATCGCTTTGGTGCGACGGTTCGGACGCTGAACCAGCTCAACCACCACTACGGAGCCCATGCGGGCATTCATCGTCTCTTCAGGTGGAATGAGGATATCAAAACTCAGGCGACTGTCGTCCGGCACCACGAAGCCGGCACCGGCATCGGTAAAATAGCGGCCAACGATCTGATTGTTGCGCGGTTCCTGCACGCGGACCACCCGCGCTTCGCGGCGGCCTTTGCGATCGGCACCCAGCGGCTGCGCCAGTATCACGTCACCGTGCATACAGAATTTCATCTGTTCTGCGGAGAGGTAGAGGTCATCTTTCTGACCTTCTGCCCGCAGGAAGCCGTAGCCATCACGGTGGCCAATGACTTTACCGCGCAGGAGATCAAGACGTTCTGGCAGCGCATAGCATTGACGGCGGGTGAACACCAGCTGACCATCACGCTCCATGGCGCGAAGGCGGCGACGCAGCGCCTCAAGGTGCTCTTCTTCGAGCAGATTCATCTCTTCAGCCAGCTCTTCACGGCTGGCTGGTTTTTCACGTTTTTCTAACAGAGCCAGAATAAATTCACGGCTTGGAATAGGGTTTTCGTATTTTTCAGCTTCTCTATCCTGAAAAGGATCTTTTGACATAGCGGTTCCTCCGATGTCATTCAATATTTATTTCCGCCGGCGATTTGGACAGGATAATTTCATAAAGTGGTGTATTTCCTTCGACCAAATCTGCCAGCGTATAGCTATCCAGCTCCTGCAAAAAGCGCTGCACTGCATCGTGCAGTGCCTGCTTCAGACGGCAGGCTGGTGTGATGGAACAGGAGGCGCAATCCACTAATTGTAGCGGTTCCATCTTGCGTACCACGTCGCCAATAACAATCTGATGAGGCGGCATACCCAGGCGAATGCCCCCATTTTTTCCACGTGTTGCGGCAACGTAGCCCGCACGGCTCAACTGATTGATGATTTTGACCATATGATTACGGGACAAACCATAGGTATTTGTCACTTCCGTAATATTGGTCTGCTGACCTTCGGGCAACGCTGCCAGATAAATCAGCGCCCGTAAGCCATAATCAGTAAAACTCGTGAGCTGCACAGTAACCTCAGTGAACCTTCAGGCGTGGCATTGCGTTATTCGCCCTATGATTGATGTCAGAATTAAATCGGAACGTCATTCGATTAGCTACGATGATAAACCAGAGTCTGATTTGCCGTGCGTTTTTTTCAGCAAGCACAAGGTTTGACAAACGAAGGGAGGTAAAGTGGCATCAAAGAGTGGAAAAACAAGGGCCGGACAGCGTCCGGCCTGAATGGTTATGCGTCAAATGGATCGCGCAGAATCATCGTTTCACTGCGGTCCGGACCGGTTGAGATAATATCAATCGGCACACCCGTGACCTCTTCGACACGCTTAATGTAGTCGCGTGCAGCCTGAGGCAAACCTTCCAGCGTCTTCACGCCAAACGTAGTCTCACTCCAGCCTGGCAGGGTTTCGTAGATCGGCTCAATGCCTTCCCAGTTCTCTGCCGCCAGTGGCGTAGTGGTCACTTCGCGGCCATCAGGCATACGGTAAGCAACACAGATTTTCACCTCTTTCAGGCCATCCAGCACGTCCAGCTTGGTCATGCAGAAACCTGACAGGGAGTTGATCTGAACCGCGCGGCGAACCGCGACCGCATCAAGCCAGCCGGTACGACGACGACGTCCGGTGGTCGCACCGAACTCGTTACCCTGTGCACAGAGGAATTCGCCGGTTTCATCGAACAACTCAGTCGGGAACGGACCTGCGCCCACGCGGGTTGAGTACGCTTTCACAATACCCAGCACGTAGTCGACATAGCGCGGACCAATGCCTGAGCCGGTTGCCACGCCACCTGCGGTCGTATTGGACGACGTCACGTACGGATAAGTTCCGTGATCGATATCCAGCAGCGTACCCTGCGCGCCTTCAAACATAATCAGATCGCCACGCTTACGCGCGCTGTCCAGCAGTTCTGAAACGTCAACCACCATGCCAGTGAGGATGTCAGCGACTTCCATTACATCGCTCAGCACTTTGTCGAAGTCCACTGCCGGCTCTTTGTAGTACTCGACCAGCTGGAAGTTGTAGAAATCGACCACTTCTTTCAGTTTGGCAGCAAAGGTTTCTTTGTTGAACAGGTCGCTGACGCGCAGTGCACGACGGGCGACTTTGTCTTCATAAGCAGGACCGATGCCACGACCGGTAGTACCAATCGCTTTCGCACCGCGCGCTCTTTCGCGCGCCATATCCATCGCAACGTGATATTGCAGGATCAGCGGACAAGCTTCAGAAATCAGCAGACGTTCACGTACCGGGATCCCGCGCGCTTCCAGTCCTTTCATCTCTTTCATTAAGGCTTCAGGAGAAAGCACTACGCCGTTACCAATAATGCTGGTTACGTTATCGCGCAGAATGCCAGAAGGGATCAGGTGGAGGACGGTTTTTTCACCGTTGATGACAAGCGTGTGGCCCGCATTGTGGCCGCCTTGATAACGCACAACGTAATTCGCGCGCTCAGTCAGAAGGTCTACAATCTTACCTTTACCTTCGTCACCCCATTGGGTGCCCAGTACGACGACGTTCTTACCCATTTCTCAAAATCACCGATTGCTTAAAAAAGGATTCTACCATCTGATCCCATGGTTTTCAGCACTTTTAGCATACGATTGCGCGCTTTTTTGCCTGGGTTTTGATCACTACAACATGTTGGGGATAATGGCGCGAGGAAGCACAATTTAGCCGGTCTGAAACCCGATTTACAGGTTGCCGTGCAGGCTGAGCATGCAGTAAATCACCATGCCCGCGACCACCAGTCCGCCACCAAAGCGATGCAGCAAACGATCGGGTAAGCGGGTCATCGTCAGGATCATGCGTCGCCAGGCGCGTGGCATAAACATCGGTCCCAACCCTTCCAGCACTAATACCAGCGCCAGTGCCATCCAGATGCTTGTTTTCATTCTGAATCCTGAAAAAAGGCCGACAACATTGTCGGCCCACAGGTTATATCAGTTCTTAACGTGTCGCGTTAGAGGGCGCCTTCATATATCGGAAGAAGTCGCTATCCGGGCTTAACACCATCACATCCTGATTTTCATTAAAGCTGTTTTCATAGGCACGCAGGCTACGAATAAAGGCGTAGAAGTCAGGATCTTTGCTGAACGAATCCGCAAACAACCGCGCCGTTTCTGCATCACCGTCACCGCGAGTGATCAGGGCTTCACGCTGGGCTTCAGCCAGCGTACGCGTCACCTGATAATCGGCCTGAGCACGCAGTTTTTCTGCCTCTTCCTGACCCTGTGAACGCTGACTACGCGCTACGGCTTCACGCTCAGCACGCATACGGTTGAAGATTGCATCGGACACTTCGGTCGGCAGGTTGATCTGCTTGATGCGCACATCCACAACCTGAATACCCAGTGCTGCCATGCTGTTCGGATTTGGCGCCGGCTCGCTGCTGTTAGTTTCACGCTCTACGCGGGCTGCTGCGCTGGCAATCGCATCATCCGCCGCCGGCGTAGCGATTTCATCATCGCTGCCCGCAGACCCGGTATTCAGCGCGTCACGCACATCGGTGGTCAGGCGACCACGGGAATCTGTAACGATATCCTTCACATCAAGACGACCCATCTCAGAACGCAAACGGTCACTGAACTTACGTTTCAGCAGCACCTCTGCCTGAGAAACATCACCACCACCGGTAGCCAGGTAGTAGCGACTGAAATCGCTGATACGCCATTTGATGTAGGAGTCCACGATCAGATCTTTCTTCTCTTTGGTGACGAAGCGATCGGCCTGGTTATCCATAGTCTGGATGCGTGCATCCAGCGTTTTAACCGTTTCCAGGAATGGGATCTTAAAATGCAGACCCGGCTCAAACACCTGCGGTTTGTTTTCGCCGTCGCGCAGGACTTTACCGAAGCGCAGAACAATGCCTCGCTGCCCTTCCTGCACCACAAACAGCGACGCATAAAGCGCCACCAGCACGACAATGATTAAAAATACTATTGGCTTACGCATCGATTACTCTCTCCCTTCGCGCTGGCTGTCGCTGCGCTGAGCATTCGCCCGACGCTGATCCATGATATTGTCCGGACTGTATGACGACGTGTCATTGCGGCTGGCGTTGCGATCGGAGATGGCTGGCAGCGAAGAACTGTTAACGCCTTTCTGACCATTCTGACCCGATGTCGCCTGACCACCACGCATCAGCTGATCCAGCGGCAGCATCATCAGGTTGTTACCCCGATCGTTAACCAGTACTTTGCGGGTATGGCTCAGCACGCGTTCCATGGTCTCGATATAGAGACGCTCTTTGGTAATTTCAGGCGCGGCTTTATACTCCGGCAGAATCTTGGCAAAACGCGCCACTTCACCCTGCGCTTCCAGAACGGTACGCTCTTTGTAAGCGCGCGCCTCTTCCAGAATACGTTGCGCCTGGCCATTAGCACGAGGCTGAACTTCGTTGGCGTAAGCTTCTGCTTCACGAACATACTGTTCGCGGTTTTCACGTGCGGCAATCGCATCATCAAACGCAGATTTCACCTCTTCCGGCGGACGGGCAGCCTGGAAGTTGACGTCCAGCACCGCGATCCCCATGTTGTAAGGGCGAATTGTTTCATCGATTTCACGCTGGGTGTCGCTACGCACCACGGTACGGCCTTCGGTCAGAATGCGGTCCATTGTAGAACGACCAATCACGCCGCGCAGCGCACTGTCAGTGGCCTGACGCAGGCTGTCATCCGCGCTGGTCACTGCATAAAGATAACGTTCCGGATCGGTCACGCGATACTGCACGTTCATTTCAACGCGCACGACGTTTTCATCTGAGGTCAGCATTACGCCAGAAGCCGCCAGTTCACGCACTGCTTCAACGTTAACCGCGCGTACCTGATCAACAAATGTCGGTTTCCAGTTCAGGCCGGGCTCAACCAGGTGACTGAACTTACCGAACCGCGTTACCACGCCACGTTCCGCTTCTTTGATGGTGTAGAAACCGCTGGCAGCCCAGATGGCTACAGCAGCAACAGCCACGATGCCAACGATTTTGCCACCGCTGCCGGAGCCGCGCTGACCGTTGTCGCTCTGTTTGCCACCGCCCAGTCCACCAAGCTTCTTGCTCAGCTTACGGAAGATATCATCCAGATCAGGAGGCCCGGATTCCCGTCCTCCCTTATTTCCCCCAGAGTTGCCGCCTTGATTATTGCTGCTTCCCCACGGGTCGCGGTCCTGTCCGTTATTTCCGGGCTGATTCCACGCCATGTCTCTACTCCATTTATTGTAATTACGGTTTTTACCCTTCATCTTTCGGATTGCAGCGGTACTGGCTGCCTTCGCTCACCCCGTTCACTTACCTGCGTAAGAGCCTGGGATTCACTCAGTTGCCGCCTTGCTGAAATCCGAAATACCCGGGTAAATCCTGCGTATTAAGGCCTGCAACGAAAGTGCGACAATCTTCAATTTTTAAGGTAAATGCGTTTGGGCAATATCAAACAATGTAACTGGTCAGCGACGGTTCCTGTTTACATAAACGCATCCACTCAACGATGGGCATACGTATCTGCAATCCTACACTGCCGTCTTCTTCATTCCACTCTTTCTCAATCGCCTGCAACTGATAGAAACGGCTGCGAAGTCGCCCCGCCTCCGGTGGCAGACGTAACGCATGCTGGGCAATTTCCCCTGACAGGCGCTCGGACAGAGCCTGCCACAGCAACGGAATGCCTGCGCCGGTCTGGGCGGAAAGCCAGACGCGGATGGGCAGGTTCTCTTCGTTGCGATCGATACGCGGTTCGAATCCGTCGAGCATATCGATTTTATTCATGACCAGTAAGGTCGGAATTTCGTCCGCTTCAATCTCTTCCAGTACGGTATCGACGGCCGCGATATTTTCCGTAACGCGAAGATCGGCACCATCAATCACGTGCAGTAACAGCGTCGCCTGACGTGTCTCCTGCAGCGTAGCTTTAAATGCGGCAACCAGATCGTGAGGAAGATGGCGAATAAAGCCGACCGTGTCCGCCAGAACCACGTCTCCGACATCGGCAACATTCAGACGACGCAGGGTGGGGTCAAGTGTCGCAAACAGCTGGTCTGCGGCAAAGACGTTGGCAGAGGTCATGGCATTAAAGAGGGTCGACTTGCCGGCATTGGTGTAACCCACCAGCGAAACAGTTGGCACATCCGCTTTAGCACGGGACTGTCGTCCCTGCTCACGCTGTTTTTCAACCCGCTCAAGACGAGACAGGATCTGACTGATACGTCCGCGCAGAAGACGGCGGTCGGTTTCTAACTGTGTTTCACCCGGGCCACGCAAGCCGATCCCGCCTTTCTGACGTTCAAGGTGCGTCCAGCCACGTACCAGACGTGTCGCAAGATGACGTAGCTGCGCCAGCTCAACCTGCAATTTACCTTCGTGGGTACGCGCGCGTTGGGCAAAAATATCCAGAATAAGACCAGTGCGATCAATGACACGGCATTCGCACAGGCGCTCGAGGTTTCTTTCCTGAGCGGGCGTAAGGGCATGATCGAATAATACGACCGATGCTCCAGTTGTTTTTACCGCATCGGCAATTTCAACGGCTTTTCCTTCACCGACAAAATACTTGGGGTGTGGCGCTTTGCGGCTGCCAGTAACCACTTGCAGCGCTTCAACGCCAGCAGAGGAGACCAGGGTTTCAAACTCCTGTAAATCTTCTACTTCTTTGTCTTGGGAGAACCAGATGTGTACCAGTACGGCCTGCTCACCGGCATCATAACGGTCAAACAAGCTATAACCTCACTAAATAAAAGACCAGGACGGAAAACCGCTGTTCTCCGTTCCTGGCTGTACGGCGACGCGTTATTCTGCGTTATCACCGTCTTGTTGTGGCTGTGGCTGCGCAGATGTGTTGCTGCCACCGTGATGGTAATTGTTGCTGCCGCCACCGGTATTATTGCTATGGTGAGAAACCGGGCGCGAAGGAACAACGGTAGAAATGGCGTGCTTATAAACCATCTGGCTTACCGTGTTTTTCAACAAAATGACGAACTGATCAAATGACTCAATCTGACCCTGCAGCTTAATACCGTTAACCAGATAAATCGAAACCGGAACACGTTCACGACGCAGTGCGTTCAAAAACGGGTCTTGTAATGATTGCCCCTTAGCCATTCTATCTTTTCCTTATATGCTTGTTGTTTGTTGCTAGTAGAACCTATGGTTCTGAAAAAAAACTGCGTAAAAATTTGCGCACGATAACCCATCAATTGTACACAATCACCCATGCTTCGCACTAAGAACCTGTAACACTGTATCACGCGCCAGCCGGGACTCGTCACTGTCAAGCCAGTGAACATTTTCCCAACCGCGTAACCAGGTCATCTGTCGCTTAGCAAGCTGCCGGGTTGCGCAAATTCCCCGATAAACCATCTCGCTGTAATCGATTTCGCCCGACAAATAAGACCACATCTGACGATAACCAACACAACGAATGGAAGGCATGTCCGTATGCAAATCACCTCGTGCAAACAGGGCCCGAGACTCCGCTTCAAATCCTGACGCCAACATCTGATCAAAACGCAACGCGATGCGCTGGTGCAGCAATTCGCGGCTCGCGGGGGCGATGGCAAACTGTTGCACGTCGTAGGGTAACGCTTCGCCGGATGTTTTTGTCAGTTCCGTTAAAGTTTTACCCGAAATAAAAAAAACTTCCAGTGCTCGCGAAAGTCTCTGCGGATCATTCGGATGAATACGACTGCCGGCAACCGGGTCGATTTCACACAGCTGGCGGTGTAAAGCTTCCCAGCCTTTTTCACGCGCCGTTTGCTCTATCCGCTGACGAACGTCGGGATCGGCCGAGGGCAACGGCGACAATCCTTCAAGTAACGCCTTGAAGTAGAGCATGGTTCCACCAACAAGCAACGGTATTCGTCCGGCTTCAACGATATCCGCCATTTCTGCTAAAGCATCCCGCCGGAACTCCGCTGCCGAATAGGCTTCTGCGGGGTCGCGGATGTCGAGCAGACGATGGGGCGCCACTGCTAACTCCTCAGCCGACGGTTTCGCCGTGCCAATATCCATCTGACGATAGATTAAGGCAGAATCTACGCTGATTAGTTCCACTGGTAACTGCTTACGCAATTCAATTGCTAAAGCCGTTTTGCCAGACGCCGTGGGTCCCATTAAAAAAATAGCCTTTGGCCAGCCAGCCTGGTTTAGTTCACTCATGCTTCAACGCGTTGACCGCGCTCTCAATCTCTATAGGCTGTAATAAGCCTGAAGGCGGCGATTTCAGCAACTGAGGGCAAAGCCGTTCAAGCTCTGCCAGCAGGTTGATCGCCTGTGAGTGATTCCAGTCAGAGGACTCTGTTTCCTGACGCCGCGCCAGCCACTGAGCCAGTTGCGTCGCAGAGTTCTCCTGCTGCCGGGCGAGATAGCCTAACAGCTCAGGAATCAAGATTTGTAAATTTTGTGTTCGTAACGGTAAAGGCACCGCGCGCAACGTCACGTGGTCTCCTTCGGGCTGAAGTTCAATACCCATCTGATTGAGCAGGCTGCTATTTTCTTGTGCCGCCTGTCGTTCTTCCTGGGCGATTTTCAGGCGCACCGGGATCAGCAATGGCTGCGGTTTAAGTCTCTCTTCGCCCGGTTCAAGCTGCGCCTGTTTCAGCCAGCGCGCCGCCACCGGCAACGCCATCAGCATTAATGTCTGATCCTGCTCCAGCAGTGCAAAGTGATTGTGCAACACGGTCAGTACACGGCCAAAACTTTGAGCATGCGCGGCAAGTGGCGAAGGTCTTTCGGCCTGACGCGCTATCGGCTCGCGGACTTTTGGCGGTGATGACGTGCTGACAGGGGTTTTGAGCAACTGCTGATAAACCGCCCCTTCACGCTGACGATACGCATTCTCTTTGTTCTGCCAGGCTGGTGCAGGCTGAGTTTCACGCCCGGATGCTGCTGATTTCTTCTCGCCGGCGGACGCCGCAGGCTGCGCAAAATGATTACCGCCTGCTGCCTGACGGTTTTCCGGCTGCCAGCGCGGTGCGGGCTCTTCTGCCTGAAGCGCAGGTAAGGTCGGTGCCGCCATCGTCTGCAATGCGCTGACCACACCCTGATAGATAAAGTCATGCACCAGGCGTGACTGATGAAACCGAACTTCATGCTTGGCCGGATGGACGTTGACATCAACCTGATGCGGGTTAATCTCCAGATAGAGCACATAAGCGGGCTGCTGGTCATCATGAAGCTGGGTCTGGAACGCCTGGCGAATAGCATGGTTAATCAGCTTATCGCGCATCATCCGGCCATTCACATAGCAATACTGCAGATCGGTGACCTGGCGCGAACCGGCAGGGTCGGCAACCCAGCCGCGCAGCGAGAGGTCGTCATGTTGCCAGTCGATGCGCAGCGCATGCTGCATAAACGTGGTGCCGCAGATAGAAGCCAGTCGCCGTTCGCGCTGACTCTCCTCGCTGACGGCCCGATACTGACGCATCATTTTACCGTTGTGGCTCAGCGACAATGCCACGTCGAAACGTGCCAGGGCAATACGGCGAATGACCTCATCGATATGACCGAACTCAGTTTTCTCGGTTCGCATAAATTTGCGGCGTGCCGGCGTGTTATAAAACAGGTCCAGTACTTCCAGCGTGGTACCGCAGGGATGTGCCGCCGGTTTAACCGTCACCGCCATATCACGCCCTTCGGCATAGGCCTGCCAGGCTTCAGTTTGATCGGCGGTGCGTGAGGTGAGTGTCAGGCGGGAGACAGAACTGATACTGGCCAGCGCTTCACCGCGAAAACCCAGGCTCATGATCGCTTCCAGGTCATCCAGTGAGGCTATTTTACTGGTCGCGTGTCGGGCGAGTGCCATCGACAGCTCGCTTTTCACGATGCCGCAGCCGTTGTCACGAATACGAATCAGCTTTGCGCCGCCCTTTTCAATATCAACGTCAATGCGCGTCGCGCCGGCATCAAGGCTATTCTCCACCAGCTCTTTAACCACGGAGGCAGGACGCTCAACCACTTCACCCGCCGCAATCTGGTTAGCCAGCTGGGGTGGTAAAATTTGAATCGGCATGATTTTCCTTTTAGCTGGCAGCCCGGCGCAGTGGCCGGGCAAACAATCAGGATGCAGGAATTTTCAGGTTCTGCCCCAACATGACGTTGGTCGACTTCAGATTATTGGTCTGCATTATCGCTTTCGGACTGACGCCGTAGTGTGCGGCAATGCCGGTTAATGAATCACCCACCACAACTTTGTGGCGCACAACGCCGCGTGGCGTAGCGCGCGTGGTGCGACTGGCGACTGCACTGGCCGGCACTTTCAGCCGCTGTCCGACCCACACCACATCCCGCTTCAGGGTGTTCATCTCACGCAGGGTGTCCATGCTGACGCCATACTTCGTGGCAATCCCGGAAAGTGTCTCACCGCGCGTTACCGTATGACGCTGCGTTGCGCCGGTATATTGCGTCACCCCGGTCGCCGGGTTGCTGGCGACGCTAACCGCTGGCGACGAGCCCAGCGGCCGGTTTTCCTCCTTTGGGATGGATTGCAGCGGGTGCGCCAGGAAATAAGTGCGCAGACCTTTGTAGATCGACTGCGCAATCTTATCCTGGTGTGCGCTACTGCCTAGCAGTCGCTCCTCCGAGGAATTACTGATAAAGCCGGTTTCCACCAGCAAAGAAGGAATATCAGGCGAACGCAGCACGCCCAGGCTGGCATGCTCAGGCAAACGTTTGTGCAGCGAGGTTACGCTGCGCATCTGCTGTAAGACTTTCTGCGCGATGTCATAACCGACGCGCTGCGAGTGACCGAACTGCAGATCCAGTACTGCCTGACTGAGGTAGGGATCGGCCTGACTGTTAGCCAGCAGGTCACCCGCGCCGCCGAGTAGCTCAGACTGTTTCTCTTTCTGCTCCAGCCAGTTTGCCATTTCGTTGTTGGCGCGACGATTGGACAGGACCCAGACCGAGGCACCGGTCGCCGCATGGCTTGGCGCGGCGTCAGCGTGAATAGAGACCAGCACATTAGCATTGGCTTTACGCGCCACGTCGGAACGTCCCATGACCGAGATAAAATAGTCGCCATCGCGTGTCAGGACGCCTTTGAACATCGGATCGTTATTGAGCAACACCCGCAGTTTGCGGGCAATGGCGATAGTGACGTTTTTCTCTTTCAGTCCGCGCTGACCGATAGCGCCGGGGTCCTGACCGCCATGTCCGGCATCGATTGCCACAATCACGGTATCATTCTGGCTGACGGCAGTGCCGGGACGTACGGAACTCGCGGTGCTGGTCACGGACGTCACCGGATTCGAATTGAACGGGTTAGCCGCTGCGGCACTCTGCGTAGGTACGCGCGTCGGTGCTGTGACGGGCGCAGGCACGCTGCGCGTGACAGCGGGCGGCTTGCCGTTAATCGTGAAGACCACGCTGTAGCTGTTGCCATTACGCTGGGTGACTGCCCGGGTTTTACCCGCCTGCGTCAGTTCGAACACCAGCCGCACGCTCTGTTTGTCTTTTGGAGTGCTGGTACGAATTCGCTTTACGATGTTCTCGCCACTGAAATTCAGCGGCAGTCCCTGAACTACGCCGCTCTGGCGCACATCCAGCACCACACGATTCGGGTTGTGAAGAGAGAAGAAGGCATAGACCGGCTGTCCGGCAAAGTTCAGCGTAACGGTAGCCTGACTGTCGCCATTGGCCACTTTGATATCAGACAGCGTGGCGGCAAACAGGGGCGTACAGACCATCAGCATCAGTGAAACCAGTGCTATTTTCATCCGTGACATCATGCCTGATCCCTGCCCTGACCAACGTGTTCAAGCCATTGCTGGCCGGACGCGGATTGTGCCGTCAGTTCCGCTTCACGCGCGTCACCTACATAACGCAGCATTAAGGTGAGATCGGGCTGCGGCAGAAAACCGGCACCCTGCTGCGGCCATTCCACCAGACAGATCGCATCGCCACTGAAGTAGTCGCGAATGCCCATAAACTCAAGCTCTTCGGGATCGGCAAGGCGATAGAGGTCGAAATGGTAGAGTGTACGGTCATCCAGCGTGTAAGGTTCAACGAGGGTGTAAGTAGGACTTTTGACATTGCCCTGATGGCCCAGCGCCTGCAGAAAGCCGCGGCTGAAGGTGGTTTTACCCGCCCCCAGATCGCCATAGAGATAAATCACTGCCGCGCTGCCACAGGCGCGCGCCAGCTGAGCGCCCAAACTGAGCGTAGCCGCCTCATCGGGCAAAGAGATAACACAGGTCTTCATGCTTCTTTATTCATCTCAGGATTAACAAACTGCCACAGCAGATCCAGTAAATCAGTGGCCAGCATACCGCGAGTACCGCGTTCTGCCGCAACCGCATCGGCCGCTGCACCATGTGCAACGCAGCCCGCGCAGGCCGCATCGAACAGCGTCAGTTTCTGACCCACCAGCGAGGCGATAATTCCACTCAGGAGATCGCCCATCCCGCCGGAGGCCATACCGGCATTGCCCACATCCGCAAAGGCCATTTCGCCCTGCTCGCTGGCAATCAGCGTGCCGGCACCTTTCAGTACCACTACGCCACCATAACGTTGCGCCAATGTCTGCGCTGCATGTAAGCGGTCACTCTCAATTTCACTGGTCTCGATATTCAGCAAACGCGCCGCTTCGCCAGGATGCGGCGTAATAATGCGATTCTGACGTTTCTGAGCACTGATTGCCAGCAGGTTAAGTGCATCCGCGTCCCAAAGCATCGGCTTTTCACTGCCTGCTACCCGCTTCAGTGCCTGCTTTCCCCATTCTCGCTGACCCAGACCGGGTCCAATCGCGATGACATCAGCCCACTCCAGCGCCTCCGTCAGGCGTTCATCCGTCAGTTCATCGACCATAATTTCAGGCCGTGCGGTCAGGATCGGAATAATATTATCTTTGTGAGTAAGTACTCGCACCAAACCACTGCCGCTGCGTAATGCGGCCTCTGCCGTCATGCGTACTGCGCCAGCGGTACCTGCATCGCCTCCCACGACCAGCAGCCGGCCATGACTGCCCTTGTGCGAGGTCGGTCTGCGTGGCTTAAGCCAGCGGGTTAATGCGCTGGCATCATAACGGGCGATAGGTGCCTCTTCTCCGGCCAGAAAAGCAGCCAGACCAAGATCGGCATACCAGAGCTTTCCGATGTAGTCTCGCGCCTTGCCGGTGATCTGGCCCGGTTTCAGTGCGACCATACTCAGCGTGTGACTGGCATGAATCACCTCGCCGGGCGTGGTGCCGTTGCGCGCGCATAAACCAGAAGGCATATCAATAGCGACTGTCGGTGCTGCATGGGCGTTTGCCCGCTGAATCAGGGTTGCATAGGGTTCTTCGGGCGCGCGATGGCTGCCGGTTCCCAGCAGGGCATCGACAATCACATCAATCTGCTCTGGCCAGGCCGCATCGGCCGCATGGATTTCGCCGCCCGCGTCCAGCCATGCGTCCCGCGCGCGCTGCGCCTCTTCCGGCAACGATTTTTCGCTTTCGCATGCCAGCACTGTAATGGTTTTTCCCGCCGCCTGGCCCAGTCGCGCCAGCACATAGCCATCACCGCCGTTATTGCCGTGACCGCACAGGATTAGCCAGTGGCTGGCTTCGGGCCAGTGGGCTGTCAGATGCTCGTAAGCAGCCTGCCCGGCACGCTGCATCAGCTCATACAGCGTAATCCCGAGCACATCGGCGCCCTGTTGCTCAAGCTGCGCCACAGCCTGCGCAGGCCAGACAGAATATGGTAAACTGCGGCTGTTTTTCTTCGAATCCTGGTCACTCATGTCATACCCTCTCGATCTTCATGAACTCGCACAACAAATTAAACAGTGGGGATTGGATCTCGGCTTTCAGCAGGTCGGCATCACCGATACCGATCTCAGTGCAGAAGAGCCGCGCCTGCAGGAATGGCTGGATAAGCAGTATCATGGTGAGATGGCATGGATGGCGCGACACGGCATGATGCGGGCGCGTCCTCATGAGTTGCTTCCCGGCACGCTACGCGTCATCAGCGTTCGTATGAACTACCTTCCGGCCAAAGCTGCCTTTGCCAGCACGCTGAAAAATCCCCGACTGGGCTATGTCAGCCGTTATGCACTCGGTCGTGATTACCACAAAGTATTGCGCAATCGACTGAAAAAGCTCGGAGAAATGATCCAGCAGCGCTGTGGCGAGCTGAATTTCCGGCCGTTTGTGGATTCGGCACCGCTGCTTGAACGCCCGCTGGCGGCTAAAGCCGGACTCGGCTGGACCGGCAAACATTCGCTGATACTGAATCGGGAAGCAGGCTCGTGGTTTTTCCTCGGCGAGCTGCTGATCGACATTCCGCTGCCGGTCGACACCCCGCAGCAGGAGCAGTGTGGCCGCTGCGTTGCCTGCATGACCATCTGCCCCACCAGCGCTATCGTTGAGCCTTACGTCGTGGATGCCCGGCGCTGTATCTCCTATCTCACCATTGAGCTGGAAGGACCTATCCCGGAACAATTTCGTCCGCTGATGGGCAACCGGATTTATGGCTGCGATGACTGCCAGCTGATCTGTCCGTGGAATCGCTATGGACAACTCAGTGACGAAAGCGACTTTTCACCGCGCGCGGCGTTACATGCACCGGAACTGCTCGATCTGTTTCAATGGGATGAAGCGAAATTTTTACGCATCACGGAAGGCTCAGCGATTCGCCGTATTGGCCATTTACGCTGGCTGCGCAATATTGCCGTGGCGCTGGGTAATGCACCCTGGTCGCCCCACATTGTTCAGGTGCTGGGACAACGACTCGGTGAGAGTGAACTGCTGGATGAACATATTCAGTGGGCAGTGATGCAACAGCAGCAGAAACGCGAGCAGCTGGTCGTTGAAGTGCAGCCTGCCCAGCAGAAACGGCTGGTTCGTGCAGTTGAGAAGGGGTTACCGCGTGATGCCTGATTGAACAGCGAGCCGCTGGATATCGTTTTCCACATGCTGTGAATAAAAATAAAAAGCTGTTGTCATTCAACTGCAACAACGCTGATTTCACTGTGAAATAACAAATTGAAATATTTTCATAAACATAAATATCAATGACTTATGAAAAACTTGTGTTTATTTAATAATGAGACTACCGCTGCGGTTAAATCACAAAGCTGTGGATAACTCTGTTCAGAACACATTTACAGATCGCCCTGACAGGCACGAAAGATAGGAGGTAGTGCTGTGGATAACCTTCAGAAGACAACTAAAATCACGCGACCAAAAGCAGTCGTATAACGAACTGAAACAGGGGGTGTGATGTAAAAGCTGGAGCGGGAAACGAGACTCGAACTCGCGACCCCGACCTTGGCAAGGTCGTGCTCTACCAACTGAGCTATTCCCGCATAGAAGGGTACTGCTTTATAAAACTGGAGCGGGAAACGAGACTCGAACTCGCGACCCCGACCTTGGCAAGGTCGTGCTCTACCAACTGAGCTATTCCCGCAAAGAGGTTACTGCTTACATTTAAATCTGGAGCGGGAAACGAGACTCGAACTCGCGACCCCGACCTTGGCAAGGTCGTGCTCTACCAACTGAGCTATTCCCGCGCCTTGTACCGATACTAAATTCTTCACCGGTACGGGGTGCGCATTATACGAGAAATCGTTGCTGCTGCAAGCGTCTGAAAGCAAAATTTTTCGCTTTCCGCGCGTTTGTTGATTAAATCAGCAACCTGGTGGTTTCATGCGCACCCGTCGTCGATTAAAGCTGCAAAAAGTGTTCGCGGTAGTAAGCCAGCTCCGCCACCGACTCACGAATATCATCCAGCGCCTGGTGTGTGCCGCCTTTTTTGAAGCCAGGCAGGATATCCGGTTTCCAGCGACGAGCCAGCTCTTTCAGGGTACTGACATCCAGATAGCGATAGTGGAAGTACGCTTCCAGCTCAGGCATGTACTTAAACAGGAAACGGCGATCCTGCCCGATACTGTTGCCACAGATTGGCGACGTGTTAGCCGGAACCCACTGCTTCAGGAATTCAATAGTCGCCAGTTCGGCTGCGCGATCGTCAATCTGGCTTTCCTTCACCCGCGCAACCAGACCGCTGTTGGTGTGGGTGCGGACATTCCACTCGTCCATCAGCGCCAGTTGCGCATCGGACTGATGGACGGCCATGACCGGCCCTTCCGCCAGAATGTTCAGGTTGGCGTCAGTCACCAGGGTTGCAATCTCGATAATACGATCGTGCGTCGGATCAAGTCCGGTCATCTCAAGATCAATCCAGATCAGATTCTGTTCATTTCCAGTAGCCATGCTGTTTCCTGCGGTTGCTGTAGTCGTCATTCACGATGAATAAGGTGTATCATAGACGTTTTGCCCAGCCGGGCGAAATCTGGCTAACGCTGTGAGGGTGAGTGAGTAAAAATAAACTGTCAAAGGGCCAACAACGTCGCGTAAGCGCTAACCACGATCGCCGTCTCAACCAGCGCAGAGAGCGTCCGGAAGCGGATGACAACCTGTTTGGTGAAGCTGCAGATGGGGTCGTTGTGAGTCGTTTTGGCATGCATGCTGATGTTGAGGATAGCGCAGGCGTCGCCCACCGCTGCAATATCCGCCGTACTATCCGTTCGCTGGTTACTGGCGACCGTGTGCTGTGGCGTCCGGCCACCAGCGGCGGCAAAGGCATTGTTGAAGCGGTGCATGAACGCACCAGCGTATTAACCCGCCCTGATTTTTACGACGGCGTAAAGCCGATGGCGGCGAATATCGATCAGATCATCATCGTCTCTGCGATCCTGCCGGAACTGTCGCTGAACATCATTGATCGCTATCTGGTTGCCAGCGAAACGCTGGACATCGAACCGTTACTGGTCCTGAACAAAACCGATCTGCTGGATGACGAGGCGCGCGCCTTTGTTGATCAGCAGATGCATATCTATCGCGATATTGGTTATCGTGTGGTGATGGTTTCCAGCCGGGCGAAAAACGGCCTTGACGATCTGGAAGCGGCCTTAACCGACCGCGTGAGTATCTTTGCCGGTCAGTCTGGTGTCGGTAAATCAAGCCTGCTGAATGCCCTGCTCGGTTTCGACAAAGATGAGCAGGTCGCGATTCTGACCAACGAAGTATCAGATGGATCAGGCCTGGGCCAGCACACCACTACCGCATCACGCCTGTATCACTTCCCGCATGGCGGCGATGTGATCGATTCTCCCGGCGTGCGTGAGTTTGGTTTGTGGCATCTGGAGCCGGAACAGGTAACGCGTGGCTTTGTCGAATTCCGCCCCTACCTGGGCTATTGCAAATTCCGTGACTGCACACATGGCAGCGATCCCGGCTGTGCGATTCGTGAAGCGGTCGAACAGGGAAAAATCCACGCTTCCCGTTTCGATAACTACCACCGTATCCTGGAGAGCATGGCGCAGGTAAAAACGCGTAAAAATTTCCCTGATGGTGAAAGTTAATCGGTATAACCGCGTCTGAGCGGATAAGCCGCTGCATTTTGCGAGGTGGATTCCGATCAGGCGTCCGGACCGTGCAGCGTGCCGGAAATCAGGTATAGTCGCCATCTGAACGGGGCACTGCTACAATCCGCCCCTTTTTACCATGTCCTGAAATAGCCAGGAGGCTAAGGTGTTTGATCGTTTAAAACTCGGCTTGAATCATATTCTCCCGAAGAAATGGCTGACTGAACTTGCCGGTTGGGGCGCCAGTCGCCGCGGTGGTTGGTTGACTAAACTGGTCATTGACATCTTTGTCTGGTTTTACAAAGTCGATATGGCGGAGGCACGCAAGTCCGATACCGCCAGCTATCGCACGTTTAATGACTTTTTCGTTCGTCCGCTGAAAGACGATGCGCGTCCGGTGGATGCAGACGCCAGCCTGATCGCCCTGCCCGCAGATGGTGCTATCAGCCAGCTCGGCCATATTCATGGCGATCAGATTTTCCAGGCTAAAGGTCATCACTACACCATCGATGCTCTGCTGGCGGGTGATGAGCGTATGGCAGCTCAATTTGTGGATGGTGAGTTCGTCACCACCTATCTGGCTCCGCGCGATTATCACCGCGTCCACATGCCATGTAACGGTATCCTGCGTGAGATGATTTATGTGCCAGGCGATCTCTATTCAGTCAACCCGCTGACCGCGCGTAATATTCCCAACCTGTTTGCCCGTAACGAGCGCGTTATCTGCTATTTCGAAACGGATATCGGACCGATGGTGCAGATTCTGGTAGGTGCAACGATTGTCGGCAGCATTGAAACCGTCTGGGCGGGCACCATCACCCCACCGCGTGAAGGTGTGATCAAACGCTGGCACTATCCGGCAGCGGATGATGAAGGTGCCGTGGTGCTGCTTAAAGGTCAGGAAATGGGCCGCTTTAAACTCGGCTCGACTGTCATCAACCTGTTCGCACCTGGCCGCGTCAAACTGGCTGAAAGTCTGGAAGCAGAAAGCAAAACCCGTCTGGGCCAACCGCTGGCGATCGCGCTGCCGGTGGCGACAGACATTTCCGACGTCATCGTCGGCTAAATTGAGTGTCCTCTGTGCGTTCGATTCTCCTCCTGCTGCTGAGCCTGTGGCTCAGCAGCCCGGCCTTCGCGGCCAGCCTTCCTGACGCCAGCCAGCTCAAACAGCAGCTGGAAGAGATAAAATCTGCCAAAAGTTCTCCATCCCAGGCGGAACAGATCCAGACGATTGAAGCTGCCCTGAACTTCCTCTCTGAACGCGATGACTCGCTGGAGCGCGCGGCGCAATATCAGCAGGTGATTGATGACTTTCCGCGTCTGGCGCGCGAACTGCGTCAGCAGATCGCCGCGCTGAGCGACAGCGGGAAAACCGTACGCAGCAACATGAGCAGCGCCGAGCTGGATCAGGAGATTGTGCAGGTCAGCAGCCAGTTGCTGGAAGAGGGTCGTCAGGCACGCCAGGAGCAGGATCGGGCGCGGGAAATCAGCGATTCGTTGTCGCAACTGCCGCAGCAGCAGACCGAAGCACGCCGGGCGATGACGGAGAGTGAACGCCGACTGCAGGGCGTCAGTACCAGTTCACCGCAGGGCCAGCTGCAACTGGCGGCTCGTCAGGCGGAAAGCGCCGCTAATAAAGCGCTCGTTGATGAACTTGAGCTGGCCCAGCTCTCCGCCAATAACCGTCAGGAACTGGCGAGGATGCGGGCTGAAGTTCACCAGCGTAAAGCGACACAGCTCGACAACTACCTGCAGGCACTGCGCAACCAGCTCAATGATCAGCGGCAACGTGAAGCGGAAGTCGCTCTTGCCCGCACCGAGCAACTGGCGGAAAACAGCGGCGATCTGCCGCCGGCGATCAGCGATCAGTTTCGGGTTAACCGCGAACTCTCGGTTGCGCTGAATCAGCAGGCGCAGCGTATGGATCTGGTGGCGTCACAGCAGCGGCTGGCCACCAACCAGATTATTCAGGTCCGTCAGGCGCTCTCTACTCTGCGAGAACAGTCGCAGTGGCTGGGCGTCTCTAATCTGCTGGGCGAAGCGCTTCGGGCGCAGGTCGCACGTCTGCCAGAGATGCCTAAGTCTCAGCAGATTGATAATGAGATGGCACAGCTTCGCGTACAGCGTCTCTACTATGAAGATCTGCTGGAGCGTCAGGAAACGCTGCGCAAAGGACGGCAGGCCGATGGTCAGCCCTTCACCGCAGAACAGAAGCGTATTCTTGATGCGCAGCTACGCACCCAGCGTGAACTGCTCAACTCCCTGATCTCCGGCTGTGACACCCTGATTCTGGAGATCACAAAACTCAAGGTCGGAAACACTCAGCTGCAGGATGCGCTGACGGAGGTCAAAGACGCGACGCACCGCTATCTGTTCTGGACCGCTGACGTCAGTCCGATCGGTCTGAGTTATCCGCTGGATCTGGCTAAAGACCTTTCCCGACTGCTGTCGCTGGATACGCTGGGTCAGCTTGGCAAAGCGATGGCGATGATGTTTACCAGCCGTAATTCAGTGCTGCCGATTATTGGCGCCCTGCTGCTGGTCGGTTTTAGCATCAGCTCGCGCCGCCACTTCAATGCATTTCTTGAACGTTCTGCCAGCAAAGTCGGCAAGGTCACCCAGGATCGTTTCCGTCTGACCATCCGTACCGTGTTCTGGTCGATTCTGGTGGCGCTGCCGCTGCCCGTACTGTGGGGTGCACTGGGTTATGGCCTGCAGAACGCCTGGCCCTATCCTATCGCTGTGGCGATTGGTGATGGCATTACCGCCACGCTGCCGCTGCTGTGGGCATTTATGATCAGCGCCGCCTTTGCCCGTCCGAATGGCCTGTTCATTGTGCATTTCCGCTGGCCGCAGAACCGGGTAGCGCGCGCCATGCGCTACTACTCGCTGAGCATCGGCCTGATTGTGCCGCTGATTATGCTGCTGATAGCCTTTGGCAATCTGGAAGATCGTCAGTTCTCCTCGTCGCTGGGTCGCCTCTGTTTCATCCTGATCTGCGGAGCAATCAGCATTGTTACCGTCAGCCTGAAACGATCCGGTATTCCGCTCTATCTCGATAAAGAGGGGAATGGCGAGAATATGGTGAACCGGATGCTGTGGAACCTGATGATCGCCATGCCGCTGATGGCTGCCCTCGCCTCCGCCGTGGGATACCTGGCGACCGCGCAGGCGCTGCTGGCGCGACTGGAAACCTCAGTCGCCATCTGGTTCCTGCTACTGGTTATCTACCACATTATCCGGCGCTGGATGCTGATTCAGCGTCGCCGTCTTGGTTTTGACCGCGCCCGTCAGCGCCGTGCCGATATGCTGGCTAACCGGGCGCGCAGTGAAGAAGAGAAAGAGCAAAGCGCATTGATGACTGATTCGATTGAAATTGAAGAACCTGTTATCGATCTTGACGCTATCAGCACCCAGTCGCTGCGGCTCGTGCGCTCGATTCTGACATTAATTGCGTTGGTTTCGGTCATTGTGCTCTGGTCTGAAATTCACTCCGCCTTTGGCTTTCTGGAGAATATTCAGCTGTGGGATGTCAGCACCTCTATTCAGGGAGTCGAGTCGATCGAGCCGATTACCCTGGGTGCAGTGCTGATCGCCATTCTGGTATTTATTATTACCACTCAGCTGGTGCGCAATATGCCTGCACTGCTCGAGCTGGCACTGTTGCAGCATCTTAATCTGACGCCGGGTACCGGTTACGCCATTACTACACTGACCAAATATCTGCTGCTGCTGATTGGCGGGCTGATTGGTTTCTCGATGATTGGGATTGAATGGTCGAAACTGCAGTGGCTGGTTGCCGCACTGGGTCTGGGACTGGGTTTCGGTATGCAGGAGATTTTTGCCAACTTTATCTCTGGCCTGATTATCCTGTTCGAAAAGCCGATTCGTATCGGCGACACCGTGACAATCCGCGAGCTTACTGGCAGCATTACCCGCATCAATACACGTGCAACCACGATCACCGACTGGGACCGAAAGGAAATTATCGTTCCCAATAAGACCTTTATCACTGAGCAGTTTATTAACTGGTCGCTGTCTGATTCCGTAACGCGTGTGGTGCTCACCATCCCGGCTCCGGCCAAAATCAGCAGTGAGCAGGTAACCACCATTCTGGTGCAGGCGGCCGAACGCTGCAGTTATGTGCTTGATACGCCACCGCCGGAAGCGTTCCTCGTCGATCTGCAGCAGGGGATTCAGTTGTTTGAGATCAGGGTACATGCTGCAGAGATGGGGCACCGTATGCCGCTGCGTCATGAGCTGCACCAGCTGATTCTGCTCGGGTTTGAGCAACACGGTATTGAGATGCCGTTCCCACCGTTCCAGATGCGCATGGAAACCCTGGGCAAGAAGCTGCCTGCCAGCAACGGTGCGCCCGCAGCCCGCGCCTATAAATCTGGCGGCCTGTAATGCTAAACGCCCGGCTGAGCCGGGCGTTATTTCAGGTCTGAGCCGTCAGTTACTGTTTAACGAACTCTTCACCCTGCGCGATATCTTTCTTCAGTGTATCCAGCATGCCTGACAGCGCCTGCTGTTCGTAAGCGCTGAGTGTGCCAATTGGCCTGCGTTCAGCAATGCCATTTTTACCGAGCAGCAGCGGCTGAGAGAAGAAGCGGGCATGTTCGCCCTCGCCTTCCACGTAAGCACACTCTACAACATTCGCCTCACCCTTCAGTGCGCGTACCAGCGATAAACCGAAACGCGCGGCCGCCTGGCCCATCGACAACGTAGCCGATCCGCCACCCGCTTTAGCTTCCACCACTTCTGTGCCAGCGTTCTGAATACGTTTGGTTAAATCAGCCACTTCCTGATCGCTGAAGCTGACGCCTTTGACCTGTGACAGCAGCGGCAGAATGGTTACGCCAGAGTGGCCGCCAATCACCGGGACTTCCACCTGATCCGGCTGCTTCCCTTTCAGTGTGGCCACAAAAGTGTTAGCACGAATAATGTCCAGCGTGGTCACGCCAAACAGACGATTTTTGTCGTAGACGCCGTGCTTTTTCAGCACTTCTGCCGCGATGGCAACAGTGGTATTGACCGGATTGGTAATAACACCAATCAACGCTTTAGGGGCCGTTGTGGCAACCTGTTCAATCAGGTTACGAACAATGCCTGCGTTCACATTGAACAGGTCAGCGCGATCCATACCGGGTTTACGTGCGACGCCAGCAGAAATCAGTACCACATCGGCACCCTGTAAGGCAGGCGTGGCGTCTTCTCCACTAAAACCTTCAATGGCGACAGCAGTAGGAATATGGCTGAGATCAACGGCAACGCCAGGCGTAACCGGCGCAATGTCATACAGTGAGAGTTCTGAACCCGCGGGAAGCTGGGTTTTGAGCAGAAGTGCGAGCGCCTGGCCTATGCCGCCAGCGGCACCGAGAACGGCAACTTTCATTCTTAACTCCTTATTAAGGTGGGGCAGAGATGGGCCGAAATTCTATCTGTGTCAGACCTTAATCAACTGCTCAGGCGACGATAAATATCCGCTGTTAATTCTACGTGTTTTCACACTTGCTCGCCGGATTCAAAAGTTACTTATCATTGCGCCTGAATGACCGACAACTTTGCCGTCGTCAGACAGAGAACGGCTATGTGCGTTTTCTGTTCCTGCTTCTGATACTACACCACCAATCATATAACAACTTTGCAACCTTCGCCTTTCGGGGCTGTGACGGGGGTTTTGGTCTGAGCGGATTTATTTGCTATTATCGCCGCCCGCTAGCAGCCCGAACTCTGCTCATCAATCGACCGATTGCATAAAAATGCATTTAAATGCATAATCACCACTCTGCCGCGGGCGGATGCGCGGTTATTCTCTCTATTTATTGGTAACCTATGCGAAACCCATCAAAACAAGACGATCTGATCAAGGCTTTCAAGGCCTTATTAAAAGAAGAAAAATTCAGTTCCCAGGGCGAAATTGTTCAGGCGCTTCAGGATGAGGGCTTTGAAAATATCAACCAGTCCAAAGTCTCGCGGATGCTGACCAAGTTTGGCGCAGTGCGCACCCGTAATGCCAGGATGGAAATGGTCTATTGCCTGCCCGCTGAACTGGGCGTGCCGACCACCACCAGCCCGTTAAAAAACCTGGTACTGGATATCGACTACAACGATGCGCTGGTGGTGATTCATACCAGTCCAGGCGCAGCACAGCTGATTGCACGTATGCTGGATTCGCTGGGCAAAGCGCATGGGATCCTTGGCACGATCGCTGGCGATGACACAATCTTTATTACCCGTGCACGCGACTTTACGGTTAAGCAGCTGCACAGCGCGATCCTCAACCTGTTTGAACAGGAGCTCTGATCGCTGACTGACGGCCAGCTATCCCGCCCCAGGTCGTCAGTTCGTTCTCTCTGCCCATCTTTTTGCGTCACACTGCCCCGCTGTTTAAGACTAATAAGCCAGCGTTAATACATCTGTATCCTGGTCAGATCGCTTACTCTGCTTTACGTTGTGCGCTATTTTACACTGCTTTACATCACTGAACCGGCACCATTGCCCGGATCCAGATCAAACTCCAGTCCAATACGCCTCATAGTTTCGCACTAAACGTTAAAGTGATCTATCTCACTGTTTTTGTGACTGAAATCACCGAAAAGGATATTTTTTATGCTGTTTTTATAACGTTAAGTTATTAAAAGTAGGTATAAGGATAAAGAATCACAAAAAAACATTATTAGCCGGATATTAATTTCTCTCGTTATTAGTTCTATACTTCTTTTCGTGATGCAAATCACACTAACCAGAAAGATAAAAATAGACGACGAGGAAATATCTATGAACGTAAAAACTACCATCGCTACCCTGAGCATTCTCTCTGCACTCTCATTTGGTGCAGTAGCAGCAGAATCTATCGATGCCGCGCAGGCACAGGATCTGCAGGCTGTCGGCACCATCAGTGTCAGCGGCGTCGCGGGTTCACCAATGGATATCAAACAGAAGCTTAGTGACAAAGCGGATCAGCAGGGTGCAAAAGCCTATCGCGTGATCGAGGCTTACAACAATGGCAATTATCACGCTACCGCCGCGCTGTATAACTAAACCCATAATGCCAGCGGCTCTCTTTCTGACACGCCTTTTTGCGCTCCGGAGAGCTGAAGCAAAATCTTCAGGAGAGTTGACCATGAAAATGAAATTAGCAATTGCTGCTCTTAGTCTGGCGTCCCTGTTTTCAGTGGGTGCCAGCGCCGCCAGCCTGGTATCGAATGAACAGGCGCAGGGTCTGCAGCCCATGAATCAGACCATCAGTATTGGCGGACGTAACGGCGACCAGACGCATATCCGTCAGGTGCTGTCAGATAAAGCGGATGCACAGGGCGCAAGCCATTATCGCATCATCGAAAACAACCAGGACAACACCTGGCATGTCACCGCTGAGCTTTATAAATAATTAACCGTGATGACGCCTGAAGGCGCATGACAAATATCGACGACCGGCCCTTACGAGTAACCGCAGGTTGTTGAATATATTGATGAAATAATCATGAATATCAAAACAACCATCGCTACAGTCAGTCTGCTTTCTGTTATGGCGTTCGGCGCTTCTGCCGCACAGCTGGTAACCGGTGACCAGACGCAGAATCTGCAGCCTGCGGGTACCGTGACCATCAGTGGAACCGCGGGATCGCCTATGGATTACCGCGCAGAGCTTTCCCAGAAAGCAGATGAGCAGGGTGCCAGCGCCTACAAAGTGATCGAGGCGCGTACCGGTGATAACTATCACATCACCGCACAGCTTTATAGGTAATTCCTCGTCAGATTAATGACGAACCCTTTGGCCCCGCTCGCCGGGGCCTTTTTTCATCTGATATATTATCTGACATTAAAGTGCAGCCGGCCTTCCAGCTCCTCTTCCGCTTCATCAAATAACAGAATCAGCGCGCCATAGCGCCGTCGCTGCCCCCTGCCCAGATTGACAAACTCAATCTCCAGCGGCATCGGTAACAGATCGCCCGTCACCACATCCCATAATCCATCCAGATCGCAGATGCGGCGCTCCTCCAGTGCAAATCGCTCGCTGAACTGGCGGAAGAAATGGAACTGGTCGACAATTTCATTAAAATCAAAACGCTCGATTTTCATGCTGACGGCTCCCATGCTCCGTCTGCGGGCGACCTCTGCCGCCCGTTCATGACCGTTAGCTCAAACCGCCCAGGTGCAGCGCTTTGACCTCCAGATATTCTTCCATACCGAGTACCGAACCTTCGCGGCCCAGACCCGACTCTTTCACACCACCAAACGGCGCCAGCTCGGTGGAAACGGCACACTCGTTGATGCCGATCATCCCGCTTTCCAGCGACGCTGAGACGCGGAACACCCGTTGCAGATTCTGGGTATAAAAGTAAGCGGCAAGGCCGAATGGCGTATCATTGGCGCGGCGGATGACGTCATCTTCATCATCAAAGCGGAAACAGGCAGCCACCGGGCCAAAGGTCTCTTCCTGCGCAAGCTGCATGCCTTCATGCGCCTCGGTAATGACCGTAGGCTGCCAGAAGTTGCCACCCAGCGCATGGCGCTCACCACCCGCCAGTAATTTGCCGCCTTTGGCTACCGCGTCTTTCACGTGCTGCTCAACTTTTTCCACCGCCGACGCTTCAATCAATGGTCCGACAATCACGCCTTCATCCATACCGTTGCCAACCTTCAGCTTGTTCACTTCGGCAGCCAGTTGCTGAGTAAAACGGTCATAGATGGCATTGTGGATATAAAAGCGGTTTACGCTGACGCACACCTGGCCTGCATTACGGAATTTGTTGGCAATCGCACCCTGTACAGCGGCATCAATGTCGGCATCGTCGAACACGATGTATGGGGCATTCCCCCCTAATTCCATCGACACTTTCTTCATGGTTTCGGCGGCATTGCGCATCAGCAGCTTGCCCACCTGGGTGGAGCCGGTGAACGAGATTTTACGTACCGCTTTGCTGGCCATGATCGCATCGCTGATGGCATGGGTATCACCCGCCACCGCGTTCAGCACGCCATCCGGCACGCCCGCCTGTTTTGCCAGTGCCAGCAGGGCAAAGGCGGAGAGTGGCGTATTATTAGCAGGTTTGATAATGCCGGTGCAGCCTGCCGCCAGAGCCGGACCCAGTTTGCGGGTCAGCATCGCCATCGGGAAATTCCACGGCGTAATGGCAGCCACTACGCCAATCGGTTCGCGGGTCGCCAGAATGCGGGAGCCGGGTTTTGCCGGCGGAATGATCTCGCCGTTCGCCCGTTTAGCCTGCTCGGCGAACCACTGAATAAAGCTGGCGGCGTATTCAACCTCTCCCTCCGCTTCCTTCAGGGGTTTGCCCTGTTCAGTGGTCATCAGCTGTCCCAGCCAGCGCTTGTTCTCAATCATTAGCTGGTACCAGCGAGTGAGAATTTCAGCACGCGCTTTGGCGGTCTGCGCCCGCCAGGCGGGAAAGGCGCGTTCCGCTGCGGCGATAGCCTGCTCCGTTTCCGCCTTACCGGCTTTTGCCACCTGCGCAATCACCTCGCCGGTTGCCGGATTGGTCACATCAAACGTGGACGCCGCCTGATGCCACTGACCGTCCGCTAAATAGCCGGTGCGGAACAGTTCGCTCTCTTGCAATGATTTCATTGATTCGCTCCTGTCAGTTTTGCTCTTCCGTCTGGAGAGTATAGTTGGCAAAAGCGACAGATTTTGTGATGGGTGGGGATTGCACAGGCCGCTGCAGGTCGCAGCGGCCAGATTCAGATTTGGATGAGCGTGTTCTGGTACTTATCCAGCATCGTCGCCAGTCGTTTGACCGGTTCCGTTACGCTGACGGGTGCCTCGTAGTGGACCAGTTTTTCCTGATAGACATCCAGCTCTTTGAGCAGACGTTCAAAGTAGTAACGGCGCTTGTCGTCGCTGCTGGCGGAGATCACCCGGTCGGCGGTGTAACGCAGCTGTCGGTGATACGCGGAGAGATCGGCGTTAACCGGCACTTCCGCGTCACGTAACCGCTGATGACCGATGATCAGCGTCAGGGCGATGCGATATTTATTGATGTCGCCCGGAAACAGGTTCAGCAGCAGAAACAGTTGCTGATAGAGCGCCGGCAGATGATTTTCGCGCCGACGCGCCTGATTGGTGGTCATGGCCGAAACAGCTGCATACATAAAGCGGTTCAGCAGTTTGCGGCCGGTGCGCGCCTTCGATTTATCCCGAATCAGCAGAATGACCATCATCGCGACAAAGCAGCCGATAACCTGACCGAGCACATTATCGAGGAAGACGTTAATGTGAAATTCCATCGGATTATCGAGAACCAGCACGTTGAGCGTACCAATCAACGCACCCAGCGTGCCGAGCTGACGCCGCTGAATGAAGATGCCGCCGATAAATCCCAGAATGCCGATGGCGATGCAGAGCAGTAATGCGCTCTGCTGCGTCGCGGGCAGAACATACATAAAATAGAGCGCCCCGAGTGGAACCGCGACCGTCATGCCGTAGAGAAAATCCTTGGCCATCATCAGCGGATTAGGCATACGCATCGCCAGCGCGGTAATAACGGCGAGCATGACCATACAGCCACTGCCAGACGTCCAGCCCGTATAGAGCCAGAACAGCGAACCCAGCGCGGTTGCAACGAAGGTACGGATGCCGTTAATCATCGCATGATGTGTTTCAGCCGAACGCGCCTGAATCACCACTTCGCGCTGCAGAATCTCCTCTTCCAGCGAGGTTATCCGGCTGTTGCTTCTGATGCCTTTAAGCAGCAGCAGATATTCGGTGGCGCTGCCTACCCAACTGGCCAGCGTGACCGGCGTTGATTTGCCGCTCACACCAATCACCCGCCGCATAACTTTCATCCGCTTATGCACCTCTTCAACCGTCGGGGCCGGTTTTTCAACCATCAACGGATACTGGGGCGGAATGTAGTCCGGACGGGAATTCTGAATGAGGAAGGTTTCGGCAGCCTGCGTTATCAGCGTCAGTGACAGGGTATTAAGCATCTGCAAACGGCGGTTGCTGTTCTTCCAGCGTGACGACTCCATCATCAGCTGGCTGCGCATGCTGTTCAGCGCCGTGGTGCGCCGCACCAGCGCGCTCCAGGCTTTATCGACCTCTTCCTTATCACCATGGGCGACGCAGAGTTGCAGCAGCTGATAGTGGGCCACCAGCAGCGAATCAACTTCCGCGTCGATCACTTTTTTAATCGAACGTGGCGAGAAGATCATGTCGGCCAGAATGGCGCACAGAATACCGAGTAAGATTTCACTGCAGCGCTCAACCGCATATTGCGGCACCAGCGTCAGACCGCCGCTGGCGTTAGCCGTCACCACAATAATCAGCGCGGTGTAGCCCGCCAGTCCCAGCGCATAGGAGTTTTCTACCTTAATCAGCGAAGAGAGCCAGACGCAAAGCCCTGCCCAGATGCAGCATAGCAGCAGCATCACAACCGGCGCACGCACGGTGGCGATCATGATGGTGAGTGCAGCGATACAGCCGATGAATGTCCCGATAATACGTAAAACGCCGCGATAGCGCAGTGCGCCGGAATAGGGATCGCCACCCGCTGCAAATGCGGTGCCGCCCGCCACGATCCCGGCGGTCATGACTGCCCAGCGTGGTGTTTCAAGGTTAAAGTGAAACCCTACCATCAGCGCTAACACCAGCGCGAAGGTCAGCTTTACCGGGAAACGCAGGAACTCAATCATATCGCCCTCTTAACCAAACTCACGCAGGCGATTGAGTAGTCGGATCATGGGTGAAACCTGTTCAGGCTGACGATCGGCCTGACCGGTAATCACCACGGTCGCGGTGGTTCCCGCCGGGAAGCGATTGCCGGGCTGCTGATCAAGCCGGATGCGCACCGGCACACGCTGTGCCAGACGGACCCACTCCAGATTGGAGTCTACTGTTGCCATGCCTTTACTGTCGACCGAGCTGCTGCTGTTGGTGACGCCCGCCGCAACGCTATCGACGGTACCACGCAGCACAATGTTGCTGCCAAGTGGAGTCACTTCCGCGCGGAAGCCCTGCTCAACGCCGTGCAGTTTGGTCTCTTCAAGGTAAGCCAGCACATAGAAAGAGTGCTGCTGAACCAGCGCCACCGCCACAGAACCCCGGGTAATAAATTCGCCCTGATAGACGTTGAGGTTGGTGACCCAGCCATCGGATGGTGCTTTCACGGTGGTGCGCTCAAGATCAATCTTCGCCAGATCGCGCGTCGCCACCGATTTTGCCAGCTGATGCTCACTGGTTTGCAGATCGTTGTTAGATTGCTCGATCGCCTCGCGCGACATCGCAGAGGTGCCAAGCTGATTACGGCGTCCGGCTTCGCGACGTTTCTCACTCACCAGGGCCTGGTAATATTCAACATCCGCCTGTGCCTGATCGAGCGCTTTCTGATAGCGAGGGCGGTCAACCACAAACAGCGTATCGCCCTTCTTCACCAGCTGGTTGTCGTGTACCGGAACCTCAGTAATCAGGCCAGTGACGTCAGGCGAGATCGCCACCACGTCAGCGGCAAAACGTGCATCACGCGTCCAGGGCGATTCGGTATAGAACACCCAGGCGCGGAAGATGATAACCACTGCGATGATGACCAGCAGAATAGTGATCGCGTAACGCGCGATTTTTCTTATGAGTGCTTTCACTTCAACCTCAGACTAATAAACGGGAGACAAGGTAAAACACACAGCAATAAAGCGCTGTATTAAAAAGTGCCGGATGCCAGACAAGATCGTAGATACCGCTCGGCGTCAGCACGCGTTTCACTAACCAGAACAGCATCAGTGAAATAACCAATTCGATGAAAACGGGCGGAAAAGAGAGCCCAAACATGACAAATACCGGAAGCACACTCATCAAAAATCCTTAGTTCGACCTTGCCGGGATACGTCGTTGCCTTTTCAGATGTCGCAGGAAAACCCGAAGGCAACGCTATCCGAACCGCAGCTGGCTTAATAATAGCGTATCATCGAAGGGTATCAGGCAATGAAGAATCACCGGGAAATACCCCGGCGCGCTTATAATAACGCGCCTGACTATACGTTTTCTACAGAATGTGATCTAAATCACTTTTAAGCCAGAGTAAATAATGGAACGACTGAAAGGCATGTCTGTCTTCGCCAGAGTGGTCGAACTCGGTTCGTTTACCGCGGCGGCGCGTCAGCTTCATCTGAGCGTCTCATCCATCAGCCAGATCGTCGCGAAACTGGAGGATGCATTGCAGGTTAAGCTGCTGAATCGTAGTACCCGCAGTATCGGGCTGACCGAAGCGGGTAAAATCTATTATCAGGGCTGCCGACGTATGCTGGCGGAAGCGACGCAGGTGCATGAACAGCTCTACGCGTTTAACAATACGCCGATTGGCGTGTTGCGGATTGGCAGCTCCTCGACCATGGCGCAGAATGTATTAGCCGGTATGACCAGCGATATGCTGCGGGAGTATCCGGGGTTGAGTGTGAATCTGGTTACTGGCGTTCCGGCCCCGGATTTGATTGCGGATGGTCTGGATCTGGTGATTCGGGTGGGCACATTAAAAGATTCCAGCCTCTTTTCGCGTCGTCTTGGCGCGATGCCGATGGTGGTGTGCGCCGCAAAAAGCTATCTGGCCCAGCATGGCACGCCGGAGAAGCCGGGCGATATCGATAATTTTTCCTGGCTGGAATATAGCGTACGGCCCGACAACAATTTTGAGCTGATTGCCCCAGAAGGCTTAGTGACCCGCCTCGCGCCACAGGGGCGTTTCGTGACCAACGATTCGCTGACGCTGATTCGCTGGCTGAAGTCAGGCAATGGCATCGCTTATGTGCCGATGATGTGGGTGATTGATGAGATCACCGCAGGCGAGATCGATATTCTGTTTCCGCATTATCAGTCCGATCCGCGTCCGGTGTACGCGCTCTATACCGAAAAGGATAAACTGCCGCTGAAGGTACAGGTCTGCATCGATTATCTGACCGACTATTTTGAACAGGTGGCTGAACAGTATCAGCAGCACCGTAAAAGCTGACAGGGAATTGTTGACAACATCTACCCCAGCAAGCTTTAAGATCCAGCCAGCGAAGGGAGCACGGACAGATCGGAAAGAAGCAAAAGATGTCATCCCTGACACGCCCGGTCTGCGTGATTACGCACCTCATCCCTGAGGTGCGCCCGTAAACGGGCCAACGCGTTGCGTTGTTCAAAAACGCTCCCAGCGTTTTTAGTACGCACCTCATCCCTGAGGTGCGCCCGTAAACGGGCCAACGCGTTGCGTTGTTCAAAAACGCTCCCAGCGTTTTTGTCCATGCCGCGGGACGCTTTCCTCTTCTGTCCGCATTCCCTTCGCTTTCAGCTATTGCATTACTGCCAGGTTCATCCGGCTTTGGATTTGTCTGTATTCTGACAACCCGCCGGGCGGCGGGTTGTTGAGGTCACATCAGGCGGTGCCGCCGATGGTCAGTTTATCCAGCTTCAGGGTAGGCTGACCGACACCGACCGGCAGGCTCTGGCCTTCTTTACCGCAGACGCCGACACCTTTGTCCAGCGCAAGGTCATTACCCACCATTGAGATCTGCTGCATCGCTTCAATGCCGGAGCCAATCAGCGTCGCGCCTTTAACCGGTTTAGTGATTTTGCCCTTCTCAATCAGATAAGCCTCTGAGGTGGAGAAGACAAATTTGCCGGAGGTGATATCCACCTGACCGCCACCAAAGTTCGGCGCATAGATGCCGTACTCAACGCTCTCAATAATATCCTGTGGCGATGACTTGCCTGCCAGCATATAGGTGTTAGTCATGCGCGGCATCGGCAGGTGCGCGTAGGATTCACGGCGTCCGTTACCGGTCGGGCTGACACCCATCAGTCGCGCATTCAGCTTGTCCTGCATATAGCCTTTCAGCACGCCGTTCTCAATCAGCATATTGTACTGACCGGGAACGCCTTCATCATCGACCGCCAGTGAGCCGCGCAAACCTTCGAGGGTGCCGTCATCCACCACGGTACAGAGTTCAGAGGCAACCTGCTGACCGATTTTACCGCTGAACACAGACGTGCCACGACGGTTGAAGTCGCCTTCCAGACCATGACCGACTGCCTCATGCAGCAGCACACCCGGCCAGCCTGCACCCAGCACCACCGGCAATGCGCCAGCAGGTGCCGCCACGGCGGAGAGATTAACCAGTGCCATGCGCACCGCTTCACGCGCCCATACATCAGCACGCACGTCGCCATTTTCATCTTCAAGAAAGAACGCATAGCCGGTACGTGCACCGCCGCCGCTTGCGCCGCGCTCACGCTTGCCCTGATCTTCAACCTGGACGCTGATAGAGAGGCGAACCAGCGGACGAACGTCTGCCGCCAGCGTGCCATCAGTCGCCGCTACCAGCACCTGCTCGTAAACACCGGTCAGGCTGGCATTGACTTCCTGCACGCGCGGATCAGCCGCACGGGCGACCTTATCGACACGATGCAGCAGGGCTATTTTGTCTTCACGCGTCAGGCTGCTCAGCGGATCGACCGTCGAATAGAGCGGACGGTTCATCACGGCAGAAAGCGTATGGGCCTTGCCGTTTCCCTGTTCGCGTACAATGCTGCGAGCCGCTTCAGAAGAGAGACGCAGCGCATTCAGCGTAATCTGGTCGGCATAGGCGAAGCCGGTTTTCTCACCGCTGACCGCGCGTACGCCGACGCCCTGATCGATATGGTATGAGCCATCTTTAATGATTTTGTCTTCCAGCACCCAGGATTCGTGAAAGCTGGACTGAAAATAGAGATCGGCATAATCCAGACGACGTTCTGAAAGCTGCCCTAACAGGGAAAATAGGTCCTGCTGATTAATGCCGTTAGCAGTCAGTAACTGCTCACTTACCAGGTTCAGAGTCATCGTTTCTCACTCATTATGTGCTCAGATAATCATAGCCTGCGGTAATTCCGGTACGGCGTCAAATTCACTTGTTATCTGTTTCACGCGGTTTACGCAGCACTTCATCAATTTCCGGTTTATCCAGCGGGCCACTGATGTGATAACGCAGCAGCGATATCTTGTTCCACAGGGGTCCCAGAACTTTACTGGCGGCAAATACCGCCGCGCCAACCACCGGATTAATCGCAAAGGCGGTCGCTACCCCAACAGAGGCAGAGATCTCAGGCGCAACCACCGCTTCCATATCGATCTGACGTTTCACCAGGTCGAGATTGCCCTGCATGGCGATGTCTGCTTCCAGTCCATCCACCAGCAGGTTATCGGTGCGCATGACGCCGTTTTCGATCCAGGCCGTGCCGTTAATCGAATCGAAATAGAACGCGTTGGTGAAGGTGTCGCTGAAGTCGAAACGCAGCTTGCGCAGCAGCGCATCGAAGCTCACCAGCCGCAGAATTTTCCCCGCCGTGCCGGTGTTCACATCCGCGATCTGGCCTTTGCCAAAGTGGGTCTTAAGGGTGCCGCTAAGCGTCTCTGCCGAGGGCTGCCAGGGTGCAGAGCGCCAGTGCAGGTCGTAAGCAATATCAAAAGGCGCATCGCGCAACGGGGTATTCACGCCAAACCAGTTGGTCGCATTATTAATATTCGGTCCCTTTAGCGTCCCCTTCAGCGAGGTGCGCTGGTCATCCGGGCGATTCACCCACTCACCGTTAATTTTAAGCTGCGAGCTGCCGGTATCCACTTTTCCGTTAGTAAGCGCTAACGTATCTCCTTTAGGCTGCAGCATCGCGGAGACCTGGCCATATTTCTGGCCCAGTACCCAGCATTCTTTGCAGCGCAGCTGTAAGGCGGGCCACTGGCTGAAGTTAATGTTTTTGGTTTGCTGAGAAGGCGCTTTGCCGCCCTTGCCTGCCTCGTTTTCCCATTGCGGATTGTAGTAGAGGTAATCCAGGTTCACCTGCCATGGCGCTTTTTGGGGCATCGCCAGTTCACCGCGCAGCTCTTTCGCATTGACGATGACCTGACCCCGGCCACCTGAACTTTGCGCCAGCGTCGCTTCAACCGCATGCCATTGCTGTCCGGCCAGCGTAACCGCAGGACTGCGCAGCGTGATGTTACCCGGCAGTGTGACACCACCGGTCTGGAAGTCGCTCCCGCCGCCTGACACACCCGCTCCCGCAGAGCCGCCTGCTGCCATCATCGCTACCCAGGCCTCACCATCCAGCGCGGGCAGATTCAGTACCATGCCCGCATGGTCGGGTAGCGCAGGCGTTTTCTGTGCATCATTCAGCCAGATGCCACGATCTACGCGCAGCGTCGGCTCCAGCAACCAGCGGCTGTTAAAATGGTGGTTTGCATTGACGCTGCCGCTGAGATCGAAATGATTCAGGTTACCGCTGGCCTGAATGGCAACTGGCATCGCCTCGCCGGCTTTCTTATCGAGTGGTGCAGGTAAGTGACTACTTACTTCTTTGGCATTACCGTTCAGCGTCACGTCATAACGTGCCCCGCCATGATGCGGCAGCGTAATATTGACGTCGCCCTGCCACGGCAGGTGCCCGCCGAGCTGCTTGCTGACGGCTGCCGGAAGCTGGCTGATTTTCGCGGGTTGCCAGTCGCCCTGAAGTTTGACGTTAACGCCAAAGTCATCCGGGTTCTCCCGGGTGCTGAAACGGACGCTCATCGGCTGCCCAAACCAGTTCGCCCGCAGGTCCTCACTGGCCAGATTGCCGTTGTCATAACGGAAGCGGCCAGAAAGATTGTTGATGGTAGTTTTTAACGGTTTGATAAACAGCGCGTTGTTGTTCAGATCGACGTTACCGCGGGCGTGGACCTGCTCTCCATCCAGTGGAATGTCCAGATTCAGATGGCCACCGACACGGCCTTTAATCTCCAGCTGTTCCAGCGCGGCACCCAGTGACGGCTTAAGCGGCGTCTGATCGAAATAGTCAGCAATCTGCTGGCCTTCACCACTGATATCCCCGTCGATGATCAGTTTTTCTTTCAGGTAGTCAGGGATCACCGCCGTGACGTTGCGAGCGTTTACTTCGCCCAGCCGGGCCACTGGCGCTTTCATCCATAGACCGTCGTTCAGGAAATTGAGGTCGACATCGAGACTGCTCAGCGCCGGCCATTTGGGCTGAAACGCATAAGTCGCCTGGCGAAGCGGCACCCAGACCTGGAACATGCCATCATTGTGCTTGAACGGGAACAGCGCCGGGTTACCGGCAAACAGCAGCGTGGCGTTGTCCACCCTGCCACCCTTCACCGCCCCACTCAGATAGTGCGTCAGGCTTTTACCCATCAGCGGCACCGGGAAGTAGCGCCAGGCATCGCCCGCATCGGTAAGCCGGATACCCGCCAGAATATCCAGACGGGGCTCGCCGCCGCTATTCTGCTGGTAGCTGAAGTCGCCGCGCGCCCGGAGCGAGCGCGCTTCGAGGTCAAGGTTTTCACCCGCCAGCGTCAGGCCATGTTCATCTTTAAGCCAGCGCAGCGCACCGGTCACACGCTTAATCTCTAACGGAGCCTGGAACATATCGCCATAGGGAACGGTTGCCGCGCCCATATCCACACTGACCTGACCATGGCTCAGGCTGCCGCGTGCTTCTCCGCTCAGGTGACTGATGCCCGGCAACAGTTTCCAGTGCTGCCAGCTGAAATCACGCCACTTAACCTGTAAGCGGGTTTTTTCAGGCTGCTGTAATGGAATATCCAGCGCCAGGCCATCGATGGTGCCCTGTGGCTGCAGCGTCTGCCAGTTTTCAAACAGCGTCGGAGAGAGCGGCGCAAATAACGGAACGATCGGCGCAATATGACTCAGCACCAGCTGTGTGGCGCGGACCCGCACCTCCTGCTGACCATCCGGCCCCAGCAACTGCTTATCTTCAGGACGCCATAACAGCGAGAAGTGACCGGCGGGCCAGGCCTGACCGTCAGTACTGAGCCGCGTCTGCGGCACATTGACCACCCAGCCATTCTGGAAGCGTGACAGATGCGCGGTCAGCCCATCGACTTCTATGCGGTGTCGTCCGGTTTCGCCCTGCCAGCTGGCCCCGCCCTTGCGCAGCAGCAGATCGCCAGCATAGATGTCGCCATCGCGCAGGTTAACCCATGCCGCCAGGCTAAAGCGGGCGCTGTCCAGCCGGGTATTGTCGCGCACCCAGCGGCCCAGCCATGGACGCATGTCGACGTCATCAGCCTGCATCCAGATGCGGCCATCATTAAGTAAACCTTTGCTGTCGTTAAGATCGAGCCGCACCTGAACCACGCCGTGCTGACCGGTAAAGCTCGACAGACTGACTTCGCCTTCGGCGCGATGGCGATTATTTTGATTGACCCAGGTGAGTCGGGGGATCGCCAGCTCAGCATGCTGGCCGGAAGGCGTAAGGAAACGAATGGTGCTGTCGCGCAGATCAAAGTGGTCAAACTGACGCAGGAAGAGCTCGTTAATCTGCGCCGGACGAAAGCTGTTTTTATCTTTGTCGTTGTTGAGTAAGGGGCGATTCGTATCGAGGTGCAGCTGCCAGAAGGTCAGATCGCGGAACTGCCAGCGCCAGTGCAGCAGAGACTGCCAGACGTCGAGCGCCAGATTGATACGTTTAATCGTGAGTTTGCCGTTTTCATGCAGATCGACGCTGAGGTCACGAACCTGAAGGGTTGGGCCGAAATTCTCCCATTTACCCTGTAACTGGCTGGCGTTGACCGGCACATCCGTTTTGTCGGAGATGAATTGCAGAAGGTTGTTGCGATAGCTGTCGAGATGCGGCATCACCAGACGCAATCCGCTGACCAGCAGCGCGACAATCACGATGATTGCCGCGACCAGCAGTAACAAAATCCTCGGCAACTGCCTCACTCACGCCTCTCCTTGTGTTCCGTAAACGACGGATAATTGGTTCTCATACCCGACCGTCTTCGGATAAAAGCGTTGAAGATGCGCATTTTATCCCAAACAAGGGCGTTTATTCAGCCCGATTACGGGCTGACGTTACATCATTACCACGTCGAACTGCTCCTGAGTGTAGAGTGCTTCAACATGAACTTTCACCTGCTTACCAACAAAGATTTCAACTTCAGCCAGCGCATGAGACTCGTCGGTTTTTAGCGCCTCACCAACCGTTGGTGAAACATAGACCAGGAAACGGTCAGAATCATAAGCGTGATGAACCCGCACAATCTCACGCATGATTTCATAACAGACCGTTTCAACCGTTTTAAGCGTGCCGCGCCCTTTGCAAACCGGGCAATCCTGGCACAGGACATGCTCAATGCTTTCACGGGTACGCTTACGCGTCATTTCCACCAGACCCAGCGCCGAGAAACCATTAATCCCGGTTTTGACCCGATCTTTACTGAGCGCGCTTTCCAGTGAATGCAGTACACGGCGTCGATGGTCTTCATTGCTCATGTCGATGAAGTCGATAATGATGATACCGCCCAGATTACGCAGTCGCAGCTGACGCGCAATCGCCTGAGTGGCTTCAACATTGGTGTTAAATATCGTCTCATCGAGATTGCGATGGCCAACAAAGGCTCCGGTATTAATATCGATGGTCGTCATCGCTTCGGTCTGATCGATGATCAGATATCCGCCTGACTTTAGTTCAACTTTGCGATCCAGCGAGCGCTGAATCTCATTTTCAACGTCAAACAGGTCAAAAATAGGCTGTTTACCGTTGTAGAGCTCGAGTTTATCGGCCATCTCCGGGATATATTCGCCGGTAAATTCCACCAGCATGTCGCAGGTCAGACGCGAGTCGACCCGAATGCGATCCAGCGCTGCGCCCGCAAAATCACGCAGGATGCGCTGCGCCAGGGCCAGCTCGCCATAGAGCAGACAGCGGGTCTGGTTGCGTTTTTTACGCTCGCTGACTTTGGTCCAGAGACGTTTGAGAAAAGCCGCGTCCTGCGCCAGCTCCTCTTCGCCGATCCCTTCTGCGGCGGTGCGGATGATAAAGCCACCGAGGTCATCGCAGTAATCAGCCACCACCGCTTTAAGCCGATCGCGCTCTTTCTCACTCTCGATGCGCTGAGAGACACCGACATGCGATGCACCAGGCATAAAGACCAGGTAACGCGAAGGCAGGGTAATGTCGGTGGTCAGCCGGGCGCCTTTGGTGCCAAGCGGATCTTTAACTACCTGAACCACCAGATCCTGTCCCTGACGCACCAGCTCGGCGATATCGCGCACGATGAAATTTTTCTTTTCGTCGCCCGCGACACATTCCGTATGCGGCATGATGTCAGAAGCGTGCAGAAAGGCGGCTTTTTCCAGGCCAATATCGACAAAGGCGGCCTGCATGCCGGGCAGAACACGGCTTACCCGTCCTTTGTAAATATTGCCAACAATGCCGCGCCGCGCTTCGCGCTCAATATGGATTTCCTGAAGGATGCCGCCATCAATGTAGGCAACGCGTGTTTCAGAAGGCGTGACGTTAACCAGTAATTCAGCCGTCATGTTGACCCCTTACGGCACGCAGTGACTGGAAATGGCTGAGCAGTTCCGCTGTCTCAACCAACGGTAATCCGACCACTGCATGGTAACTTCCATTAATTTTGCGGACAAAATTTCCTCCCCTGCCCTGAATGCCGTATGCGCCCGCTTTATCCATTGGCTCACCGGTAGCAATATAGTCGTCGATGTCGCTCTCAGTTAAGGTGCGGAATGTCACATCAGTCGTCACGATGCAATCCAGCACCTGCTGGCTGTCGGCCAGCGCCACTGCCGTCATAACCTGATGCGTTTGACCGGAGAGTTTACGCAGCATCGCGTGGGCATCGGCGGCATCGCGCGGTTTTTCCAGCACGTCACCATTCAGCACGACTATCGTATCTGCGCCCAGTACCGGCAGGTCCTGCGCGGCCAGTTCTACGCCCGCCTGCGCTTTGTCATTAGCCAGACGGCGGACATAGCTCTCAGCCGCTTCATTCGGCTGACGCTGTTCTTCAACGTCTGTCACGATGCGCTCAAATGTCAGGCCAAGTTGAGTTAACAGCTCACGACGACGCGGTGAACCGGAAGCAAGATAGAGGATTACCATAAATTTCCTTATTGAACAGCGAACTGACGACGAATTTTTCTCATAAGTAAGAATAGCCAGGGCCAGAGAATACCGTCGACGACACTGCTCCAGAAAATTTCAGGTCGGAATGAAACATTGATTACCAGGAATTCTGCCCAGAAGACAATCACATCCATCGCCAGTGACAGCACCATAACCATTAACGCTTGCTGCCACAACGCTAAGTTGCGGAATAACTGGAACTTAAAGGCTATCAGGTAGGCGATGATACTGAGCGCCAGCGCACGTACGCCCAGCGTGGATCCGGCAATCAGATCCATGATGGCACCCAGCATAAATCCGCTGCCGACGTTAACCCGATGCGGCAGTGCAAGAACCCAGTAAATGAGGATGAGCAGCAGCCATGAAGGCCGGAACATATAAATTTCATCCGGCCATGGCATGATCTGCAGGACTAACGCGACCAGGAAAGAGAGCCAGATAACCCAACGTCCCTGGCTGCGATATCGACTCAAGGCTGCCCCCCGCGTGAACGCGAGGAGTTGCTCTGTCCGCTACTGCCACTGCTGCCTGTTGATGGAGCAGGCGGCCCCATCTGTGCGGCAGGCGCAGGCGGGCCCATTTCACCCGCAGGCGGTAAGACCTGCGGCATCATCTGCATCAGACGCTCATTCGCAACGCGATGAACCTCATCCTGCGGCAGCGGCATATCGCCATTGCGATCCGCCCCCCACAGCAGCAGCAGATAACGCAGACGCTGCAGACCCGCGGTCGGATGCGCCTGAATCACCGTGTAAGCGCGTTGAGTATCCACTTTGACTGAGGAGACCACACCCACCGGATAACCCTCAGGGAAACGACCACCGATACCTGACGTCACCAGCACATCCCCGACCCGAATGTCCGTATTACCCGGCAGATGCTCAAGCTGGAGATCTTCAGTACAGCCGTTACCCGCGGCAATAACACGAATGTCATTACGCAGCACCTGAATAGGCAGCGCATGTGACGCATCGCAGATCAGCAGAACACGGCTGGTGAGTTGTCCGACGGCGATAACCTGACCGACTACGCCTTTATCACTGATGACCGGCTGACCTTCATAGACACCGTTAACACTGCCTTTGTCGATCACTACCTGGTCGGTGTAAGGATCGGTGCCAGTGGAGATCACCTGCGTTACCATCTTTTGCTCATCCTGACGCAGCGGTGAACCCAGCAGTTCACGCAGGCGTGCGTTTTCCTGCTTATATTGCCCCAGCATTAGCAGGTTACTGTTTTTCAGGAAGAGCTCACGACGTAACGCTTTGTTTTCCTGCTCCAGCTGCTGACGCGACGCCAGCGACTCCGACACGCCATCCAGCAGCTGACGTGGCCCATTAGCCAGGAAGTAAAACGGACTGACCGACGTATCCAGATAGTTGCGTATTTGGGTGAAAGAGCTCACACGGCTGTCGGCAATGATAATGGCAATTGCCACAATGACCGCCAGGAAAAGACGCAACTGCAGGGAAGGTCCCCTGCTAAAAATCGGCTTCATATAATCTGCGTGATCCTCGACAACAGGAGAGGAAGCGACGGCCAAACACCGTGCTTCCCTGGGCTGAACGCACTGTACCGGCACAGATTTCGCCGGTTCACATGCCACTCCCTTGCATGATCGTTGCGTTCTCAGCCGGTTGAGGCAATTATTCTTCGCTGAACAAATCGCCGCCATGCATGTCGATCATTTCCAGCGCCTTGCCGCCACCGCGCGCCACACAGGTCAGCGGATCTTCAGCAACAACAACCGGAATACCCGTCTCTTCCATCAGCAGGCGATCCAGGTTGCGCAGTAATGCACCACCACCGGTCAGCACCATACCGCGCTCTGAGATATCGGAGGCCAGCTCAGGCGGACACTGCTCAAGAGCAACCATCACCGCGCTGACGATGCCGGTTAATGGCTCCTGCAGCGCTTCCAGAATTTCGTTGGAGTTCAGCGTGAAGCCGCGCGGTACACCTTCTGCCAGGTTACGGCCACGCACTTCAATTTCACGGACTTCATCACCCGGATAGGCTGAACCGATCTCATGCTTAATACGTTCTGCGGTCGCTTCACCGATCAGTGAACCGTAGTTACGACGCACATAATTAATAATAGCTTCATCGAAACGATCGCCACCAATACGTACGGATGAGGAGTAGACCACACCGTTCAGGGAGATCACCGCCACTTCGGTCGTACCACCACCGATATCAACGACCATTGAACCGGTCGCTTCAGAAACGGGCAGACCTGCACCAATTGCTGCAGCCATCGGCTCTTCAATCAGAAAGACTTCACGCGCGCCAGCGCCCTGAGCGGATTCACGAATCGCACGACGTTCTACCTGCGTAGCCCCGACGGGTACGCAGACCAGCACACGTGGGCTGGGACGCATAAAGCTGTTGCTGTGAACCTGCTTGATGAAGTGCTGCAGCATCTTTTCGGTCACGAAAAAGTCAGCGATAACGCCATCTTTCATCGGACGGATAGCGGCAATATTACCTGGCGTACGGCCGAGCATCTGTTTGGCGTCATGACCCACGGCCGCGACGCTTTTTGGTGAACCGGCACGGTCCTGACGAATAGCAACCACGGAAGGCTCGTTCAGCACGATGCCCTGTCCTTTTACGTAAATCAGGGTATTCGCGGTACCCAGGTCAATGGACAAGTCGTTGGAAAACATGCCACGAAATTTTTTAAACATACTAAGGGATAATCCTGCAAGCTGGGGGCGGAAAATAAAATCCGCTTACTTTACCAACCACACGAAGCTGCCACAAGGCGCAAAAACGTTCTGCTTCGGTGAAAAAATACGCCTGATTGCGTTTAAGTCATCTGAACCCGTGATCCGTAGCAGCAGAATGGCGAACAGACGCCATCAGTGCTGCATTTCCCATGATTTCCGCTTGCTATGCCCGACATAAAATTTAACATTTCCGGCACGGTGGTTATGGGTTCAGATGCGGCTTAACATTAAAAAAACCGTCAATTTCTGTCATTACGACAGCAAATCATTAAATACGATAACGCTGGGAATACTTCTTCACGTTACTGTTAACCGGAAGCGAAGGGGCAAAAAAGTCGCCCTGCCCGCCTGCCACACCCAGCGCCACTAATGTCTGCCACTCCGCTTTGGTGCGAACACCGGTGGCAAACACCTGTATACCCGTGGACTTACAGACCTCCAGCAGACTCTGTACAAACAACTGATTGGCGGTCCGCCGTTCAATGTTGCGCACCAGACCCGCATCAAGCTTGATCAGTTCCAGCGGCAGCTGTCGTATATAGGCGCTGCTGACGACGGTTAAACCCGCCTGATTTACCGCTACCCGACAGCCAAAAGCCTTAAGTGCACGGAATACTGGCGTTAAATGGTTGATGTGTTGACAGACATCTGCCTCGGCAAGTTCAAATAAAAATCGTTTTCTTTGTGATTTGGGGCACTGCAGCAGCATATTCTGCAGCCAGAGGACAAATGAACGTTGCAGTAGCGAGGCTATCGTCACCGGCATCACCAGCGTCTCTTCCGGCCAGAGTTCAGAGAGTGCCGCGATGCGCGTGACCAGCTGACGATCCCAGCCATCAGCCATACCGAGCTGCTGCACCAGCGGCATATATTCTGCGGCCAGCACCTCTTTATCGCCGTCGAAGATACGGGTAAGCATGACCCGATGCTGTACCTTGCCTTCGGTATTCACGGTGGGTTTATGGTACAGCCGCGGACCGCCGCGGCTTAACGTGTTCTCCAGCAGGGTTCGCCAGCGCACGCTACCCCGCCCGGCGTCCTGAGGATTTCCTTCGCCATTAGTCCAGTTATTACCCCCCAGCAGTGCCGCACGTCGCGTGGCCATTTCAGCATTTTCTATCACCTGCAGGACGGTCTGCCCGCTGTGCCAGCCGGTGATACCGATGTGGATCAGATCATCGCGATTGACCAGGCGCATCGGCGGGAGAGAATCAACAGCATTGACCAGCTGATCGGCAATACTGTTTGCCTCTTTGAGACTGCGATGCGGCAGTAATACAGCAAAATCACTGCGAAAATAGCGTGCCAGCAAGGCGCCGGGATAGCGCAGCACAAAGGTAGAGAGCATGTTGACGAAATTGAACAGGTACTCCTCAACTAACGCTGGCTCCAGTAAATCTTTCAGCGCGTCAAGATCGGGCAGGCGCACCATCATCACCACACCGTGGGTGCCGACAGCTTCCTGATCTTCCAGCAGGGTCGCGAGCTGATTATCAAAGAACAGCCGGTTGTTAAGGCCAGTGCGTCCATCCTGCGCGGCAAAGGTGCGAATCAGCGTGTCGATACGCAGACGCTGTTCGCCCGCTTCCTGCAGATCCGCCAGCAGTACATCCATCGCGCGACTCGCTCTGGGTGGCCACTCATACACACCCCGTTTCGGCAAGCCCCCGCGTTCGCCGTTGATAATCGCCTCTGCCCGTACTTCAAGATGCTCCATGCCACGCCACTGACGACTAAGCCAGCGATGCATCATCAGCAACATCAGACTCATCACCAGCATAATCGTAAACAGAATGCCCAGCGTAGAGGTGCCGGTGATGGAGCGCAGCCAGGTTTTGGCAGGATCGAGGGTCACAACCCGCAGCTGTAAGCCGGTGTGGTGCATCAAAGGCACATTGATCTGGATAAAACGATTGGGTTCGTCTTCCAGCATCTGGTTTTCGTGTCGGGAGAGGGTGAGGAAAGTCTGCCTGCCGTTATGAAGGGAAATCTGCTCGGCATTCATTATGGGCATCATGCGCGTAAGCCAGTTATGAAGCTGTTCTGGCGTTTCGGAGAACATCGCCTGATCGACCTCGGTCGCCAGCACCTGTGCCCGATGTTCAACCCGCTGATGACTGAACCAGAAAACACTGAATGCGCAGCCTGCCAGCATTAATGACATTGCCAGCAGGCTTAGAAAGGTAATAAACGCAGATAATTTTGTGGTTAATCGCATCCCTGTGCCTGTATTGCTGCGGTGATAACCGGATCACCCCACCTTGTACCGTCAGCCTGACGAAAACGCGAGCAAAATAGCATAATTTGCCGCTGTCGACAGCGCCGAGTCGCATGAAGCCGAAGTATATCGTTGGGATAGGATTGCTGATGTTGATCCCGACACTTTTCAGCGCATTCTCATCGCGCAGGCCAGCCAGGAAATTTCACATTTTCAGGGCGAAACTGGCTGATATCAGCGATAGTCATCATGCTGGTTGATGACATCCTGTCTGGAGAAGCCCCATGAAACGCATACCCTGTCTTACCGAAGCCGACGTAACGCCGGAAAGCATATTTAATATGAAGCGCCGCCAGGTGCTGAAAACGCTGGGACTGAGCGCTGCGGCGATGGGGATGCCGGGCGTGGCAAATGCCGATATCCTCAGCTGGTTCAACGGCAACGATCGCCCACCTGCCCCAGCAGGCCGGCCACTCGACTTCACCAAACCGGCGCAATATCAGGCCGATCTGACGCTGACGCCTGCGGATAAAGTTTCTGGCTACAACAATTTCTACGAGTTCGGGCTGGATAAGGCCGATCCGGCTGCCAATGCGGGTACGCTGAAAACAGAGCCCTGGAAACTGACCATTGATGGCGAAGTGGCGAAGCCCGTAACCCTGGATATGGATGACATCTTCAAACGCTTTGCTATGGAGCAGCGAATCTATCGCATGCGCTGCGTGGAGGCCTGGTCGATAGTGGTGCCCTGGGTAGGCTTTGAGCTGAATAAACTTCTCTCGCTGGCGGAACCCACCAGCAAAGCGCGCTTTGTTGCCTTTCAGACGCTATACGACCCTGAGCAGATGCCGGGCCAGAAAGATCGCTTTATTGGCGGTGGCCTCAATTATCCCTATGTCGAAGGTTTACGTCTGGATGAAGCAATGCATCCGCTGACGATACTGACCACCGGTGTCTATGGCAAAGCGCTGCCGCCGCAGAATGGCGCGCCGATTCGTCTGACGGTACCGTGGAAATATGGCTTTAAAGGCATTAAGTCGATCGTCAAAATTACGCTGACCGACAAACAGCCGCCGACCACATGGAACCAGATTGCCGCCGACGAGTATGGTTTTTATGCCAATGTGAATCCCCACGTTAATCATCCACGCTGGTCACAGGCGACAGAGCGGTTTATTGGCCCAGGCGGCAGTCTGAAGGTCGAACGTCAGCCAACGCTACTGTTTAACGGCTATGCCGAAGAGGTGGCGTCGCTCTACCGCGGCATGGATTTACGGGAGAATTACTAAGTGGTCCGCCTGTCGATAAAACAGATCATGTGGCTCAAGGTGATCCTGCACCTGGCAGCCCTGTTGCCGCTGGTCTATCTGGTGCTTGCCGCGATGCAGGGTGGTCTGAGTGCGGACCCGGCAAAAGATATTCAGCATTTTACCGGTCGCATGGCGCTGAAGCTGCTGCTGGGTACGCTGCTGGTTTCACCACTGGCACGCTATGGCAGGCAGCCGCTGTTAATCCGTACCCGGCGCCTGCTCGGCGTCTGGACGTTTGTCTGGGCCTCTCTCCACCTGCTGAGCTACTACCTGCTGGAATTGGGCGTGGATAATCTGCGTCTGCTGGGCAGCGAACTCATCTCCCGGCCCTATCTGACACTGGGCATTATCAGCTGGCTGATATTACTGGCCCTGGCGGTAACGTCGTTTCAGCGCGCTCAGCGCAGGCTCGGTAAACGCTGGCAAACCCTGCACAACGCGGTCTATCTTGTGGCGATTCTGGTGCCGACTCACTATATCTGGTCGGTAAAAACCGTGTCCCCGCAGCCACTTATCTATGCCCTCCTTGCTGCATTGCTGTTAGCCTGGCGTTACAAAAAATTTCTCAAATGGTGGCCCCGCTAGCACTTCCCCCGTTGTTTTCCTCTGCTGTTTTCTGATAAAAGATGTGGCCCGCAGGCCGCATCCGATCATCTTCGCAGATAAGACCAGTATTTTGCTGCGAAATGACACGAAACGGATATAATGCCCGGCTTTATTGCTCGTCGGGTCTTCTTTTTTAGCCTGAAAGGTGACAAATGAAGATTCGCAAGGTATTTTACGCGATGCCTCAATGATTGCGGGAGATGGCAGCACGATGGCGCATAAATTACATATTCTGCTTTTAAACGGGCCCAACCTGAATCTGTTGGGAACACGTGAACCTGAGAAGTATGGTCATACTACGCTAAGTCAAATCGTTGACGATTTGACGCGTCAGGCAGGCCAGTTGAATGTGGAGTTGAGCCACCTGCAAACCAATGCTGAATTTCAGCTGATTGATCGCATTCATGAGGCCAAAGGCAATGTGGATTACATTATCATTAATCCTGCCGCGTTTACCCATACCAGTGTCGCACTGCGTGATGCCCTGCTGGCGGTAGAAATACCGTTTATCGAGGTTCATCTCTCCAATGTGCATGCCCGCGAGCCCTTCCGTCATCACTCCTATCTTTCTGATGTTTCTGCTGGCGTGATCTGTGGGCTTGGCGCTGACGGCTACACATGGGCTTTACAAACGGCAGTAAAACGCCTGTCTCAAACTAATTAATCAAACTGAGTACGGAACCCCACTCATGGATATTCGTAAAATTAAAAAACTGATCGAACTGGTTGAAGAGTCTGGCATTTCTGAGCTGGAAATCTCTGAAGGTGAAGAGTCCGTTCGCATCAGTCGTGCACCTGCAAACGTGGGTTACCCGATGATGCAGCAGGCTTACGCTGCGCCGGTTCAACAGCCTGCTCTGGCGACAGCCGTTGCCCCTGTTGCAGCCGTTGCCGAAGCGGCACCAGCTGAAATCAGCGGTCACATCGTGCGTTCACCAATGGTAGGTACTTTCTACCGTACGCCGAGCCCGGATGCGAAAGCCTTTGTGGAAGTTGGCCAGAAAGTGAATGCTGGCGATACCCTGTGCATCGTCGAAGCTATGAAAATGATGAACCAGATCGAAGCTGACAAATCAGGCGTGGTGAAAGCTATCCTGGTTGAAAGCGGTCAGCCGGTCGAATTTGACGAGCCACTGGTTATCATCGAGTAACGGGGCAGATCATGCTGGATAAAATTGTTATTGCTAACCGTGGTGAGATCGCGCTGCGCATTCTGCGTGCCTGTAAAGAACTGGGCATTAAGACTGTTGCGGTACACTCAAGTGCGGATCGTGACCTGAAGCACGTGCTGCTGGCAGACGAAACCGTCTGCATCGGCCCGGCGCAGTCAGTCAAAAGTTACCTCAACATCCCGGCGCTGATCTCTGCAGCAGAGATCACCGGCGCGGTGGCGATTCACCCTGGCTACGGCTTCCTCTCTGAGAATGCCGATTTTGCTGAGCAGGTTGAGCGCTCCGGCTTTATCTTTATCGGCCCGAAAGCAGACACCATTCGCCTGATGGGTGACAAAGTTTCTGCGATCAATGCGATGAAGAAAGCAGGCGTCCCGACCGTACCCGGTTCTGACGGTTCGCTGACGGATGATATGGAAAAAAACCGTGCCTTTGCCAGGCGCATCGGTTATCCGGTCATCATCAAAGCGTCTGGCGGCGGCGGCGGTCGCGGTATGCGCGTAGTGCGCGGCGACAAAGATCTGGAAGAATCCATCAACATGACGAAAGCGGAAGCCAAAGCGGCTTTCAACAACGACATGGTTTACATGGAGAAGTATCTGGAGAATCCGCGCCATATCGAGATTCAGGTACTGGCTGACGGTCAGGGCAACGCGATCTATCTGGGCGAACGTGACTGCTCCATGCAGCGTCGTCACCAGAAAGTTGTCGAAGAAGCGCCAGGCCCAGGCATCACAGAAGAACAGCGTCGCTTTATCGGCAACCGCTGTTCCCAGGCCTGTATTGAGATTGGCTATCGCGGCGCAGGTACCTTTGAATTTCTGTACGAAAACGGCGAGTTCTACTTCATTGAGATGAACACCCGTATTCAGGTAGAACATCCGGTAACCGAGATGATCACCGGTGTGGACCTGATCAAAGAGCAGCTGCGTATTGCTGCCGGTCAGCCACTGTCAATTAAACAGGAAGATGTGATCATTCGGGGACATGCGGTCGAGTGCCGTATCAACGCCGAAGATCCGGTGACCTTCCTGCCAAGCCCGGGTAAAATCACCCGCTTCCACGCGCCAGGCGGTTTTGGCGTGCGTTGGGAGTCGCATATTTACTCAGGCTACACCGTACCGCCTTATTATGACTCCATGATCGGCAAGCTGATCACCTATGGCGAAACGCGTGACGTGGCTATCGCTCGCATGAAAAATGCGCTGGCGGAACTGATCATCGACGGTATCAAAACCAACGTTGAACTGCAGATGAAAATCATGTCCGACGAAAACTTCCAGCACGGTGGAACCAATATCCACTATCTGGAGAAAAAACTCGGCTTGCACGAGAAATAATCGCAACGCTGAGTCAGTCTGAGGCCGGTTAATCCGGCCTTTTTCTTTTGCCGCTGGCGTTAAGGTTGAATCATGGATGCTCGTTTTATACAGGCACATAAAGAGGCGCGCTGGTCGCTTTACCTCACCCTGCTCTGGCTCGCTGCCTGGGGATTATCTGCCTGGCTGGGTGGCAGTGAAATCGGTGTTACCGGCCTGCCGCGCTGGTTTGAACTCTCCTGCCTGTTTGCTCCCCTGTTGTTCATTTTTCTGTGCTGGATGATGGTGCAGGTGATTTTCCGCGACATGCCGCTGGAGGATCAAAGTGAACAGTGAAATTATCCTGCCGTTACTGATTTATCTGGTACTGATTGCCGCGCTGTCGGTATTTGCCGTCCGTAAAAAGCGTGAAGGCAGCTTCCTGACTGAATATTTCCTTGGCAGCCGCTCCATGGGCGGATTCGTACTGGCGATGACGCTCACTACCACCTATATCAGCGCCAGCTCATTTATTGGGGGTCCCGGTGCTGCCTACAAATATGGGCTTGGCTGGGTATTGCTGGCGATGGTGCAGGTGCCCGCCGTCTGGCTGTCGCTGGGCGTGCTGGGAAAAAAGTTTGCCATTCTGGCACGCAAGCATAATGCGGTGACGCTGAATGATATGCTCTATGCCCGCTATCAGAGCCCGCTGCTGATCTGGCTGGCGAGTCTGAGTCTGCTGATTGCCTTTATCGGTGCGATGACGGTGCAGTTTATCGGTGGTGCACGGCTGCTCGAAACCGCCGCTGGCATCCCGTATGACACCGGCCTGCTGATTTTTGGTGGCACCATCGCGCTCTATACAGCATTCGGTGGATTCCGTGCCAGCGTGCTCAATGACGCCATGCAGGGCATTGTGATGCTGATTGGCACTTTTCTGCTGCTGTTCGCAGTGATTCATCAGGCAGGTGGCCTGAGCACGGCGGTGCAGAAACTGCATGACATCGATCCGGCTCTGCTGTCGCCACAGGGGCCGGGCGAGATTATTACGCCAACCTTCCTCAGTTCGTTCGTTGTGCTGGTCTGCTTTGGGGTGATTGGCCTGCCGCATACGGCAGTGCGCTGTATCTCTTATAAAGACAGTAAGGCCGTCCATCGGGCCATTATTCTGGGCACTATTGTCGTGGTGGTGTTGATGCTGGGCATGCATCTGGCCGGTGCGCTGGGCCGTGCGGTACTGCCGAATCTGACCGTGCCGGATAGCGTCATTCCGACCCTGATGATCACTGTTCTGCCACCGTTAGCGGCCGGACTGTTTCTCGCAGCCCCAATGGCCGCAATTATGTCGACCATTAATGCCCAGCTGTTACAGGCTTCAGCCACGCTGATTAAAGATCTCTACCTGCGTGTCGCCCCGCAACAGCTGGAAAATGAGACGCGACTGCGGCTGTTATCTGGCACCATTACCTTCGCACTGGGTATCCTGCTGCTGATTGCTGCATGGAATCCGCCCGATATGATTATCTGGCTCAACCTGCTGGCATTTGGCGGTCTGGAGGCTGTTTTCCTCTGGCCGCTGGTTCTGGGCCTCTACTGGGAACGTGCCAATGCCGCAGGCGCCATAACCGGCATGGTAGCAGGTGGAGGCTGCTACGCTTTTATGGCGAGCCTTAACCTGCAGATTCTGGGTTTTCACCCTATCGTACCCTCCCTGCTTTTAAGCCTGCTGGCATTTCTGGTGGGCAACCTGTTTGGACGCGCGCCGCACGTGGCCGACGCGCCGCAACATTGATGGAAAGAGAGACGTTATGCCGTGGATTCAAATCAAAATTAACAGCTCAGGTGAACATGCGGAAACGCTGAGCGATGCGCTGATGGAGATCGGTGCGGTTTCAGTCACCTTTCAGGACACCCACGACACGCCGGTGTATGAGCCGCTGCCAGGCGAAACGCGCCTGTGGGGCGACACCGACGTTATCGGCCTGTTCGATGCAGAAACAGATATGGCCCTGATTACTGCCGAACTGGCGCAGCATCCGCTGCTGGGTGACGGTTTTCGTCACCGGATCGAACAGATCGAAGATAAAGACTGGGAGCGCGAATGGATGGAAAACTTCCACCCGATGCGCTTCGGCGAGCGTCTCTGGATCTGTCCGAGCTGGCGTGATGTGCCGGATCCTGATGCCGTCAACGTCATGCTCGATCCCGGTCTGGCATTTGGCACCGGTACGCATCCCACCACCTCGCTCTGCCTGACGTGGCTTGATGGGCTGGATCTGGAAGGCAAAACGGTGATCGATTTCGGCTGTGGATCCGGGATCCTGGCGATCGCTGCGCTGAAGCTGGGCGCGGCTCAGGCGATCGGCATTGATATTGATCCGCAGGCTATTCAGGCCAGCCGGGATAATGCTGAGCGCAACGGTGTCTCCGATCGCCTGTCGCTCTATCTGCCCCACCAGCAACCTGACAATCTGCAGGCTGATGTGGTGGTGGCCAACATACTGGCCGGCCCGCTGCGTGAGCTGGCACCGCTGATCGGTGTACTGCCGAAGTCTGGTGGTCACCTGGGTCTTTCGGGCGTATTAGAGAGCCAGGCGGAGAGTGTCTGTGAGGCCTATGCCAGCGAGTTCACACTCGACCCGGTTGCGGTTAAAGAGGAGTGGTGCCGGATTACCGGGATTAAATCCTGATTTTAGCGTTAGTCCGTTTGCGCTGATATCTCCGTCGTCGTAACAAAGCGGCTTAACAGAATATTCAGCCAGCCCGTAGCGTAAGTTGCGGGCTTTCCCGATTTTAAATGGATGCTTGTATCGTTAATCACGGCATGTGACGTTTTTTATCTGGCGAATTGACGTACTTTTCTGGAAAAATTTTTGCTCACAATTTCAGCACAAATATCTAACTCATTGTTATTTAATGTCATTAATGAATAACGCCGATCATCATCCGGATTTCATTGATTTTTCTTGCTGATTGTTCAAAGTTTGGCCTTTCATCTTCCTGCAAAAATGCGTAATATACGCCGCCTTGCAGACACAGTATGGCCATTCTGACTTCATGCGTATTGGAAACCTCCAGCTGAGAAATCGACTGATTGCAGCACCGATGGCCGGTATTACTGACAGGCCGTTCAGGACGCTGTGTCACGAAATGGGTGCAGGCATGGCAGTTTCTGAGATGCTGTCTTCTAACCCGGGAGTCTGGGCTAGCGACAAATCTCGATTACGTATGGTTCACAGTGATGAGCCAGGCATTCGCGCCGTGCAAATTGCCGGTTGCGATCCCAGTGAAATGGCGCAAGCTGCACGCATTAATGTTGAGGCTGGTGCACAGGTCATCGACATTAATATGGGATGCCCTGCCAAGAAGGTTAACCGCAAAATGGCGGGTTCAGCCTTGCTGCAATATCCCGCAGTGGTGGAGTCTATTCTCTCCGCAGTGGTGAATGCAGTGAATGTGCCGGTTACGCTGAAAATTCGTACTGGCTGGGATCCTGAAAACAGGAACTGTGTCGCGATTGCCCAATTGGCTGAACGCTGCGGTATACAGGCTCTGACGATACATGGTCGCACTCGTGCCTGCCTGTTCAACGGAGAAGCTGAATATGACAGCATTCGGACAGTTAAGCAGAGTGTCTCCATTCCGATTATCGCGAATGGAGACATAACTGACCCGCATAAAGCCAGAGCGGTGCTCGACTATACAGGGGCCGATGCTCTGATGATAGGACGCGCTGCTCAGGGAAGACCGTGGATCTTCCGGGAAATCCAGCATTATCTGGACACTGGGGAGTTGCTTGCCCCCCTGCCGATGGCAGAGGTCAAGCGCTTGCTTGTTTCGCATATACGTGAGCTGCACGACTTTTACGGTTCAGGCAAGGGATACCGTATAGCGCGAAAGCACGTCTCCTGGTACCTGCAGGAGCACGCCCCGAATGACCAGTTTCGGCGCACATTCAACGCCATAGAGGATGCCAGCGAACAGCTGGAGGCGTTGGAGGCATACTTCGAAAATCTTGCGTAACGAAATAAAGAGCTGAAAGAACTATGTTCGAACAACGCGTAAATTCTGACGTACTGACCGTTTCTACCGTTAACTCACAGGATCAGGTAACTCAAAAACCTTTGCGTGATTCGGTAAAACAGGCACTGAAGAACTATTTTGCTCAACTGAATGGTCAGGATGTGAGCGACCTGTATGAGCTGGTTTTGGCTGAAGTCGAGCAGCCTCTGTTGGACATGGTGATGCAGTATACCCGTGGCAACCAGACCCGTGCTGCCCTGATGATGGGTATCAACCGCGGTACGCTGCGTAAGAAATTGAAAAAATACGGCATGAACTGATTTTTAGTTCTGTCTGTTAATTACGCCAGCCTTCGGGCTGGCGTTTTTATTTGTGCGTTATCGCACAAAGCGGCGGCAGGGAGAGTGAAACAGTTGCCTGTCATATGGTAACTATAGTTGCAATCGCCGGCGTGATATTTCACCCCCTCGCCTTTGTCCGTCTGGATTTGATTTAAGTAATGTTCTGTTTCCGGCCTTGTTGCCTATGCCCGTCATTGCTGGGTATGTGACTTCCTGCGCATAAAAAAGCAACGTCTTCCCTTCATACATTTCTGCCTGAGCGAGCGCTCACACTGCTCTCATATAGTGAAACTATTTGCACTAAATGTGATCGGATCGACTCGCATTGCTTCCTTTTGGTGCGCCATATTAGCGAAACTTTCCAGGTGCTTCCGATTATTAACCGTTCTTTCATACGAATTCAGGATCCTGCAAACCTGGCATCAGCTTTGCAGAGTCGTGAATGGCTGACCGCCACAGACAGGAAAAACGCACACCAAAGTGCGCAAACATAACAACATGATCCCGCCACACAGGATGCTTTATGAAAAAGATGATGCTCTCTACGCTGATCGCTGCCGCCTCGCTGGTTGCCATTGCTCAGCAGGCTCACGCAGGCACCACACTGGATGCGATAAAGAAAAAAGGTTTTGTTCAATGTGGAATCAGTGACGGCCTGCCGGGCTTCTCCTATGCAGATGCTGGCGGCAAGTTTACCGGTATCGATGTGGATGTGTGTCGTGCTGCGGCGGCCGCGGTATTCGGCGATGCGACCAAGGTAAAATATACGCCGCTGACCGCGAAAGAGCGTTTTACCGCGCTGCAGTCAGGCGAAGTGGATGTACTTTCACGTAACACCACCTGGACCTCATCGCGTGATGGCGGTATGGGCTTCCTGTTTGCAGGCGTGAACTATTACGACGGCATTGGCTTCCTGACTCACCAGAAAGCCGGTCTGAAAAGTGCGAAAGAGCTGGATGGTGCCACCGTCTGTATCCAGGCGGGAACAGACACCGAGCTGAACGTGGCAGACTTCTTCAAAGCCAACAAAATGCAATATACGCCGGTGACTTTCGACCGCTCTGACGAGTCAGCTAAGGCGCTGGACAGTGGTCGCTGCGATACGCTGGCGTCTGATCAGTCTCAACTTTATGCTCTGCGCATCAAGCTCGGCAAACCCGACGAATTTATCGTCCTGCCAGAAGTGATCTCCAAAGAGCCGCTGGGACCATTGGTGCGTCGTGGTGATGATGACTGGTTCACCATCGTCAAATGGTCACTCTACGCCATGCTGAATGCCGAAGAGATGGGCATTAATTCGAAGAACGTTGATCAGATGACAGCTAAGCCGACCACACCAGATATGGCGCATCTGCTGGGCGCTGAGGGTGACTTTGGTAAAGATCTGAAGCTGGATAACAAGTGGGCCTACAACATCATCAAACAGGTCGGCAACTATCAGGAAAGCTTTGACCGTAACGTCGGTAAAGACAGCGCACTGAAGATCGCGCGCGGTCAGAATGCGTTGTGGAACCAGGGCGGGATTCAGTACGCACCACCGGTACGTTAACAGACCTCACCAATCGGGCACCGTATTCTGCGGTGCCCTACCCCAGCTTTCGTTACTGAGGTTTCAACATGTCACAACGCCCAACCGTGAAAAGGGATTTTTCATTTGGTAATCCCACGGTTCGCGCCTGGATTTATCAGTTCATCGCCGTCGTCGCGGTGCTTGGTGTGGTGGGTTATCTGGTGCATAACACCATTATCAACCTTGCCAATCGCGGCATTACATCAGGATTTGGATTTCTTGAGCGCACTGCCGGTTTCGGCATCGTTCAGCATCTGATTGAGTACACGGAGGGAGATACCTACGCGCGCGTGTTTCTGGTCGGATTGACCAACACGCTGCTGGTCTCTGCACTCTGTATTGTTTTCGCGTCGATTCTCGGATTCGTGGTCGGTCTTGCCCGCCTTTCTGATAACTGGCTGCTGCGGAAGCTCTCGAATATCTATATCGAAACCTTCCGTAATATCCCGCCTCTGCTGCAAATCTTCTTCTGGTACTTCGCGGTATTACGTAATCTGCCAGGCCCTCGTCAGGCGCTGAATGCGTTTGATCTGGCCTATGTCAGTAATCGCGGGCTCTACGTCCCATGGCCGACCTATGCACCAGGCAGCTGGCCGTTTGTTATCGCACTGCTGCTGGCCGTGGCTGTCAGCTATGGCCTGTACCGTTTTAACCGTCAGCATCAGCTGAAAACCGGTGAGTTACGTCGTACATGGCCCGCCGCCGTTGCAATGCTGATCCTCTTTCCTTTGCTTGCGCACCTTGGGTTTGGTGCAGCGACGCACTGGGATGTGCCGCAACTGCGTGGGTTCAATTTCCGTGGCGGCTCGGTGATGATTCCGGAACTGGCAGCACTGACGCTGGCATTGTCGATCTATACCTCGTCGTTTATCGCTGAAGTGATCCGCTCCGGAATTCAGTCGGTGCCGCATGGTCAGCACGAAGCTGCACGCTCGCTGGGTCTGCCGAATCCGGTAACGCTGCGTCAGGTGATTATTCCGCAGGCCATGCGCGTCATTATTCCGCCGCTGACCAGCCAGTATCTGAACATCGTGAAAAATTCCTCATTGGCCGCTGCTATCGGTTATCCCGATATGGTGTCGCTGTTCGCGGGATCGGTGCTGAATCAGACCGGTCAGGCCATCGAGACGATTGCTATCACAATGGGCGTTTATCTGATTATCAGTCTGCTGATATCGCTACTTATGAACTTCTACAACCGCAAAATTGCGCTGGTTGAGCGTTAAGAGAACGGGATAACTATGTCTGTCACTACGCATGAAACGCCCCCCGTCCCGACGACGCCTGTGAGTCGCGCCTGGCTTTGGGCTCGTAAAAATCTGTTTTCCAGCTGGTTTAACACGTTACTGACGCTGTTTTGCATCTGGGTCATCTGGCACGTCATTCCACCCGCGCTGAACTGGCTGGTCTTTCAGGCAAACTGGATTGGCACCACGCGCGCCGATTGCACAAAAGAGGGCGCCTGTTGGGTCTTTATCCATGCTCGTTTCGGTCAGTTCATGTATGGGCTTTATCCACATGAGCTGCGCTGGCGTATTAACCTGGCGCTGGTGATTGGTCTGCTGTCGATTGTGCCGATGTTTCTCAAAAGCCTGCCCTATCGTGGACGCTACATTGCGGCCTGGGCCGTCATCTATCCGGTGATTGTCTGGTTCCTGCTGTATGGCGGCTATCTGGGACTGGAACGTGTGGAAACACGTCAGTGGGGCGGGTTAACGCTGACGCTGATTATCGCGTCGGTAGGGATTGCCGGTGCGCTGCCGTTGGGCATCCTGCTGGCGCTTGGCCGTCGCTCACGAATGCCGGTTGTGCGTACGCTGTCGATTATCTTTATTGAATTCTGGCGTGGCGTGCCCCTGATTACCGTACTGTTTATGTCATCGGTGATGCTGCCGCTGTTTATGTCTGAAGGCACCACCATTGATAAGCTGGTGCGTGCCCTGGTCGGCGTAATCCTGTTTCAGTCCGCCTATGTGGCGGAGGTGGTGCGCGGTGGCCTGCAGGCATTGCCGAAAGGTCAGTATGAGGCTGCAGAATCGCTGGCGCTGGGCTACTGGAAAACGCAGATGCTGGTCATTCTTCCCCAGGCACTGAAGCTCACCATCCCTGGCCTGGTTAACACCATCATTGCGCTGTTTAAAGATACCAGCCTGGTCATCATCATTGGTCTTTTCGATCTGTTCAGCAGCGTCCAGCAGGCAACGGTCGATCCGACCTGGCTAGGCATGTCGACTGAAGGTTATGTCTTTGCTGCACTGGTCTATTGGATTTTCTGTTTTAGCATGTCGCGCTACAGCCAGTATCTGGAAAAGCGCTTTCACACCGGGCGTACATCGCACTGAGGTTTTACATGACTGACTCTATGACACACTCTTCCGACGCGTTGATGATTTCGCTTGAGAACGTGAATAAATGGTACGGGCAGTTTCACGTACTGAAAGACATCAACCTGCAGGTTAAACCCCGTGAACGCATCGTGCTGTGCGGCCCTTCCGGCTCTGGTAAATCAACCACGATCCGTTGCATCAACCATCTGGAAGAGCATCAGCAGGGGCGTATTGTTGTTGACGGTATTCACCTTAATGACGACGTGCGTAATATCGAGCGCGTACGTACAGAAGTGGGGATGGTATTCCAGCACTTCAATCTCTTCCCGCATCTGACTGTTTTGCAAAACTGCACACTGGCACCTTCCTGGGTGAGAAAGATTCCAAAGAAGGAAGCGGATGAACTGGCTATGCACTATCTGCAACGCGTGCGTATTGCTGAGCATGCGCATAAGTTTCCGGGTCAGCTTTCCGGCGGACAGCAGCAACGCGTCGCCATCGCTCGATCACTCTGTATGAAACCCAAAATTATGCTGTTTGATGAGCCAACCTCAGCGCTGGATCCGGAGATGGTTAAAGAGGTGCTGGATACAATGATTGGTCTGGCTGAGGATGGGATGACCATGCTGTGCGTCACCCATGAAATGGGCTTTGCCCGAACGGTGGCTGACCGGGTGATCTTTATGGATCGGGGTGAGATCGTCGAAGTTGCGCCACCGCAGGAGTTCTTTGCGAATCCTAAATCGGAGCGTACCCGGGCATTTTTATCGCAGGTTATTCACTGATTACTGACCCAGTTCATCTTACTACCCGGCCTGGTGCCGGGTTTTTTATGGCCTGACCAGCAGGTGCATTGAGCTGACTAACTGGATGCGATGATAAAGCTAAGGGAAAGCGGGCTGATAAGAGGAGGTTTTATTGCAGATTATCGGTTTGCCACAACGAAAAAAGCCCTTCGCATACGCGAAGGGCTCTCTCTTATTTGATGCCTGGCAGTTCCCTACTCTCGCATGGGGAGACCCCACACTACCATCGGCGCTACGGCGTTTCACTTCTGAGTTCGGCATGGGGTCAGGTGGGACCACCGCGCTACAGCCGCCAGGCAAATTCTTTTATTTACCGAACTCGTGTCTTAAATGGTGCTGATACCCAGAGTCGAACTGGGGACCTCACCCTTACCAAGGGTGCGCTCTACCAACTGAGCCATATCAGCACACTAAATTTGATGCCTGGCAGTTCCCTACTCTCGCATGGGGAGGCCCCACACTACCATCGGCGCTACGGCGTTTCACTTCTGAGTTCGGCATGGGGTCAGGTGGGACCACCGCGCTAAAGCCGCCAGGCAAA
>NZ_BSXL01000004.1:0-461633 GCF_030270445.1 Pantoea sp. QMID4
GATGCGTCAGCATCACCCGGAGGGCGAGGCCCTGGAAGGGCCGAGGCAATCCTGCACGACCCACCAATTAAGAAAGAAGCGCCTTTGAGGCGCTTTTTTCGTTTCCGGGTTGCGGACTTTACCGCGCAGGGTGAGAACCTGCAGCAGGTTCGACTGAATCGCCAGATGATTCAGGCTGATGCGTCAGCATCACCCGGAGGGCGAGGCCCTGGAAGGGCCGAGGCAATCCTGCACGACCCACCAATTAAGAAAGAAGCGCCTTTGAGGCGCTTTTTTCGTTTCCGGGTTGCGGACTTTACCGCGCGCGTTCGACTGAATAACTACAAAACGTCTCATAATTTTGAGTCTTTCCGGGATCGCTGTGAGATGGAGCCAGCCCAGGTAACAGGGTCAGATCGGAAAGACGCAAAAGCCGTCGTCCATGACACGCTCGGCCCGCGCCGTCCTGGCGCGGGACGCTTTCCTCCTCTGACCCTGTTCCCTGTGCGTTGAGCTTCTGTGTTGCTGTGAGATAGCTTGACTTGGCTTTCTCAGCCGTCTAAAAGCGCTACAGGCGATAACCCTGTTCACTGCTCGTTTTGCTTCTGTGTTACTGGAAGATTTAACGTGATTTGGGTTCCTCTGCGATTTGAAAGAGTTTTACGCCGCTTTCATCATTTCTGCGATATCCACTATGCGGGGCAAGGTGCCAACCTGAATCCCCACACCCGCCGTCACGCCTTTTTGTTCACCTTCGCCACTGCCAGGCTCTCCCAGATATGCATCACCGCATAGCTGCGCCAGGGGCGCCAGGATTGCGAACGCGCTTCCGCCTCTCTGGATGACATGCCGCCCAGATTATTACGGATGGCAATATCTTCCTTGGGAAAGGCATCCGGCCAGCGCAGGGCGCGCATCGCGATATAATGCGCCGTCCAGGGACCAATGCCCGGCAGGCCGACCAGCTTTTTTATCACCTCGTCAGGCTGCTGAGCGGCGCTGAGACGCAGATCGCCGCTGGCGCAGGCGCTGGCAAAGGCGATGATGGCGCGGGAGCGCGCGGCGCTGACAATGCCCATCGGTGCGACATCGTCCACCGTCAGTCCGGCGATACGTTCAGGAAGGGCGGTATAACGGGTAAGATCGGCAAAAGGCGTCTCGCAGGGTTCACCGAAGGCGGCGGCAAAACGGCTGCTGACCGTGGTGGCCGCTTTGACCGTCACCTGCTGGCCGATAATGGCGCGTACGCCCAGCTCAAAGGCGTCGAATGCGCCAGGCACGCGCAGACCGGGATGTGCGATCAGGCTGGGCGCCAGCAGTGGATCCTGGGCCAGGCAGGCGGCGATACGCTGCGGCTGGGCGTCGAGATCGAACAGGTCACGCAGACGACGCAGCAGCAGAGGCAGTACCGGCGTCAGGGATGTTGAGAGCGTCACCTGCAATGCGTTCTTCTGCGGCAGATGGGAAACGCTGACCCAGCCCCGGCAGCGGCCCAGCGCCACGGTGCGTCGCCAGCTGCCATCTTCCACCGCTTCGACCTCCTTCATCAGGTGCGTCTGCAAAAACCAGAGCATCGCCGCCCAGTCATAGGGGGGGCGATAGGTCAGCCGCAGCGTCACGCGGTCGCCGGGCTGCGCACGCTTAGTGCCGGTATCATCCCGGCGCAGCGCGCTCGGCGTCATGCGGTAGCGCGCCTGGAACACATCATTAAACCGACGAAGGCTGCTGAAACCGCTGGCGTAGGCGACCTCCGTGACCGGCAGCTGTGTTTCTGTCAGCAGCTGTTTTGCCAGCAGCATTCGCCGCGTCTGCTTCAGCTCCAGCGGCGAAACGCCGAGTTCATGCTGCACGATACGGCGCAGCTGACGCAGGCTGAGGCCGAATTCCGCAGCAATCGCTTCCAGGCCTTCGCGCTCCTCCAGCATGCCTTCCTCGATACGCTGAATAAGCCGCTCCGCCACGCGATGCGGCTGATCAACCGGCGCATTGCCGGGTGCCAGTTCTGGCCGACAGCGCAGGCAGGGGCGAAAGCGCGCTTTTTCCGCCGCTTCGGCGCTGCTGAAGAAAAGGCAGTTCTTTTGCATAGGCGCTTTAACCGGGCAGACCGGGCGGCAATAGATACCGGTTGACGTCACGCCCACAAAGAAAACGCCGTCAAAGCGGGTATCACGAGAGGTCAGCGCCTGATAGGCAATTTCGGGATCGAGCATGGCATTTCTCCGGCAAATAGGTACAGCCTATACCGGCTGGATCCGTCAGACTGGCTGTTTTCGGACAGCAAAACAGTTTAACGCCATGACCGGAAACAGCCAGTCAGGGGGAAAAAAAGTGCGATACTGGATGACGGAACCGTGACGGGAGAATCACCATGTACTACTTCAAACCGATAGCTACCCCGGTAGGTGAACTGAAACTGGTCGCCAGCGACAGTGGCCTGGCGGGCATTTTATGGGAAAACGACGATCCGAAGCGCACCCGATTTTTGCCGCAGACGCGCAATGACGATCATCCCATTCTGATCGAAACTGAGCGTCAGCTCAGCGAATACTTTACTGGTGAGCGTCGCTGTTTTGAATTGCCGCTCGACATGGTCGGCACCGACTTTCAGAAAAAAGTCTGGCAGGCGCTGGTGGCGATTCCGTTTGGTGAAACGCGCAGCTACAGCCAGATTGCCAGAGAGATCGGTCATCCGCTGGCAGTAAGGGCGGTCGGCGCGGCCAATGGGCGTAATCCACTCTCCATTGTTGCGCCATGTCACCGCGTGATCGGTGCTAACGGCAAGCTGACCGGCTTTGCAGGCGGGCTGGATATCAAAGCCTTCCTGCTGGCGCTGGAAGCGCCGCTGTCGCTTCCCGATAAAGCGGCTCCAGAGCCGATTCAGTTAGTGATACAGGCGGACTAAAAATCCCACGACACAGTCTGGCTTTTCCGCTATCTTGTTTAGCATATAAAACAAGATGGCGGATTGAACGCCATTATTCGCCTTTACTGGCGATTTTTCGTTAATTAGATAAAACGAGAGCTGTGTCATGAGTGTGATGTTCGATCCTGAAAGCACCATTTACCCTTTTCCGCCTAAACCTGCTCGTCTGAGTGACGACGAGAAGGCGTTTTACCGTGAGAAAATCAAAGCGCTGCTGAAGACGCGTAATGCGGTGATGGTGGCGCACTACTACACCGATCCGGAAATCCAGGCGCTGGCGGAAGAGACCGGCGGCTGCGTTTCCGACTCGCTGGAGATGGCGCGTTTCGGCAGTCATCACCCGGCCAACACGCTGCTGGTAGCGGGCGTGCGCTTTATGGGCGAAACGGCCAAAATCCTCAGCCCGGAGAAAACCGTGCTGATGCCGACGCTACAGGCGGAGTGCTCGCTGGATCTCGGCTGCCCGATTGAAGAGTTTAACGCCTTCTGTGATGCCCATCCCGATCGCACCGTCGTGGTCTATGCCAACACCTCAGCGGCGGTCAAAGCGCGGGCCGACTGGGTAGTAACCTCCAGCATTGCGGTTGAGCTGATTGAGCATCTCGACAGTCTGGGCGAAAAGATCATCTGGGCACCGGATCGTCACCTGGGTCGCTATGTCACCCGGAAATCAGGCGCGGATGTGCTGTGCTGGCAGGGTGCCTGCATTGTGCATGACGAGTTTAAAACCCAGGCGCTGCAGCGTATGAAAGCGCTCTATCCCGACGCGGCAGTGCTGGTGCACCCGGAGTCGCCACAGGCGATTGTCGATCTGGCGGATGCGGTCGGATCGACCAGTCAGCTGATTCAGGCGGCGAAATCCCTGCCACATCCGCAGATGATTGTGGCGACCGATCGCGGCATCTTCTACAAAATGCAGCAAATGGTGCCGGATAAAGAGTTGCTGGAAGCGCCGACTGCGGGTGAGGGCGCAACCTGCCGCAGCTGTGCACACTGTCCGTGGATGGCGATGAACGGCCTTAAAGCCATCGCAGAGGCGCTGGAGACGGGCGGCGCGGAACATGAGATTCAGGTGGATGAGACGCTGCGAGAGGCGGCGTTACTGCCGCTAAATCGCATGCTATCCTTTGCAGCAGAACTTAAACTCAACGTGAAGGGAAACGCCTGAGCGTTCCCGGACAGGTGCTTAGCATGGACTTTTTCAGCACACATAATATTCTGGTTCACATTCCTCTGGGTGCCGGGGGCTACGATCTCTCATGGATTGAGGCCATCGGCACGCTGGCGGGCTTACTCTGTATCTGGTTTGCCAGCCTGGAAAAAATCATCAACTATCCGTTCGGTCTGATCAACGTGACGCTGTTTGCGGTGATCTTCTTTCAGATCCAGCTCTATGCCAGCCTCCTGCTGCAGCTCTTCTTCTTTGCCGCCAATATCTATGGCTGGTACGCCTGGAGCCGTCAGACCGCCGATCATCAGGCCGAGCTGAAAATCCGCTGGCTGCCACTGCCCAAAGCGCTGGCCTGGGCGACGGGTTGTGTGATCGCCATTGCGCTGATGACCCTTTATATCGACCCGGTGTTTGCGCTGTTAACCCGTGCAGCGGTGACGCTGATGAACGGTATTGGCCTGTCAGTGGCGATGCCCGCGTTGCAGCCGGATGCCTTCCCGTTCTGGGATTCCTGCATGATGGTGTTGTCGATTGCGGCGATGGTGCTGATGACGCGCAAATATGTGGAGAACTGGCTGCTGTGGGTCATCATCAACGTGATTAGCGTAATGATTTTCGCCCGTCAGGGCGTGTATGCGATGTCGCTGGAGTATGTGATTCTGACGCTGATTGCCCTGAATGGATCGCGTATGTGGATCCGCAGCGCGCGGCAACAGGGTTCCCGCGCGCTGTCGGCTCAGTGAGTGTGCGCTTCGCCTTTAGCGTGAGCAGGGTCATGATCATGGTCGTGAGAATGACTGTGATCATGGCCGGAGGCAGCCGCGCTGCTTAAGCCGAGTTCACACTCGGCTCCGGTGCAGGGCTGATACTCCATCTGCACCGTCGCATGCTCAATCTGGTAGTTCTGGCGCAGGTAGTCGTGAATACGATGCAGCAGCGCATCGTGATCGTAAGGCGGGATCACCTGCGCATGCAGTGTCAGCAGCGGCTTTTCGCCGACCTGCCACAGATGCACATGGTGAACATTGCGCACTTCGGCGATATTCAGCGTCAGATCCCGTATCAGCCTGTTCACATCCAGCGAATGCGGTGCCCCTTCCAGTAACTCCTGCAGACTTTCACGCAGCAGCGCCCAGGCGCTGCGCAGCACCAGCAGTGAGACCAGTAGTGACAGAATCGGGTCGACAGGCGTCCAGCCGGTCAGCAGAATAATCACCGCCGCCACAATTGCGCCCACCGAACCCAGCAGGTCACCCATGACATGCAGCGCGGCGGCACGCACGTTGAGGTTCTTCTCTCCGCTGCCGTGATGCAGCAGCCAGAACGACAGAATATTCGCCAGCAGGCCGCCAGCTGCGATCCCCAGCATCAGGCCACCCGTGACCGGCTGCGGGTCGGCAAAGCGGCGCACCGCTTCCCAGACGATGAGCGCGGTAATGCCCAGCAGTGCGATGGCGTTAACAAACGCGGCCAGCGTAGTCAGGCGCAACAGGCCAAAGGTGTGACGTGCATTAGGTTTACGGCGCGAGAACTGCACCGCCAGCAAGGCCATCAGCAGCGCGGCGGCGTCGGTCAGCATATGCCCGGCATCCGCCAGCAGCGCCAGTGAACCTGAGATCCAGCCGCCAATCACTTCAGCAACCATGAAGACGACGGTCACCCCGAAGGCGGCCGCCAGACGCGTGCGATTACTATCCTGCCCGCTATGAGTGTGGGTATGTGCCATAAGTTTCCAGTTTTTTCAGTAACCTGTTTACGAATAATATCAGTAATGGCCACGTCTCAGACGTGTCCTGATGCTGTTTAACCTGCTCCGTCAGCTGCTGGCTGAGCTGCGCGCCATGCTCCAGCCCTGCCAGCAGGCAGCTTCCTTTCATCCGGTGTGCTGATTCGGCGAACTGCGTCCAGTCTGCGCGTTCGTGTGCCTCTCGCATCACTGCCAGGTCCTGTGTCACCGTAGTGTGCAGCGTCTGGCTCAGACGGCTGAGGAATTTGTCATTCTGCTGCGCCAGCTGCCACAGGTTGTCATCCAGCGACGCCAGTGGGTCTTCCTGCCACTCAGCCAGCAGCGCGCTGAGATCGGCTAACTGCACCGGTTTAATCAGCACCTGCTCGCCCTCCTGAGGCAGATACGACAGCAGCTGCGCGTCAGCCGAGCAGAGCACCCGCATCGCCTGACGTCCACGCTGGCGGTCACGCCGACGCAATATCCGCAGCAGCAGCGTACCGTCAGGGCGCGGCATCATCTGGTCGATAAACAATAGATCATAAGGCTGCTTTGCGTCGGCCTGCAGCAGCGCGCGTCCCTGTTCGAAGGTGTCAGCCTGAATCGCAAAGCGCGCCAGCTGCTGCTGCATCACCAGCAGATTGGCTGGATGGTCATCGACAATCGCCACCTTAAGCTGAGGAAAGCCGGGCAGGGACATCTCATCCGCGTGGCTTAGCGGCGCGCAGATCTCAAGCGGCAGCGTTACGGTGACCTGAGTGCCGTGACCGGGTTCAGAGGTGAGCCGGATGTCCCCGCCCATCCGCAACACCATTTCGCGGCAGATAAACAGTCCCAGCCCGCTGCCCTGTACCGAGACGGATTTTCCGGACGGCGCCTGATACCACGGATCAAACAGCTTCTGCTGTTCCTCCGGCGGAATCCCGCTGCCGCTGTCGCTCACCGTCAGAACCAGCTGCTGCTCTGCGACCAGGGTCAGACGAATCGCGCCGTGACGGGTAAATTTCAGCGCATTGGTCATCAGGTTATTGACCACCTGCTGCAGGCGGTCGGCATCGATCAGCACGGTGTCAGGCAGCGGCGTCAGCGCCTCGACGATCAGACGCGGGCCGTCAGCGCGCATCAGCGGATGATAAAAATGCTGCTGTTGATTGAGCCACTGCGCCAGCGCCAGCGGACGGGGTGCCAGGGTAAAACTGTTGCTTTCAATACGCGCATGATCCTGCAGGTCATTCAGCAGGGTCAGTAGCGATTGTGCGCTGCTGTGCAGCAGCGAAAGATTCTGGCTGCTGTGCTGTTGCTTCTCCAGCTCCAGCAGCCCCAGGATAGCCTGCATCGGCGTGCGCAGTTCATGACTGACGGTCGCCAGGAACTGGCTTTTCATCGCATTGGCATGTTCCGCCTGTTCACGCTGCTGACGTTCCCGGCGCTGTTGCCAGTAGCGGCGCGCCAGCAGCAACAGCAGCAGCACAATCGCTGCACCGGCTACTGCCAGCACCACCATCGGCAGTGAACGCATCACCCTTACGCTACCGGGCTGCGGCGGCGTTGACCAGCTATCACGCATCTGGCTTTGGGTATCGGCCGGAATCTGCTGCAGCGCGCGATCCAGCAGGGTACGCAGTACTGTCTGGTCCGGCGTGACGCCCAGCGCAATCGGCCAGGCGATGTCGCTGGCAGCAAAGGCGAGGTGAATGCGGGCATCATCGCGGCTGGCGATACGCCAGCGGGCGGAGAGCACGTTATCGACCAGCGCGTCGATCTGCCCCTTTGCCAGCGCGTCATAGAGGCTATTACGGTCGGCAAACGGCTGTGGCTGCAGATCCGCAGGCAGCAGACGCAGCGCCAGGTCATCCTGCAACACGCCGATCCGCTTACCGCGCAGGTCGCGCCAGTGCGCCAGCGTATCAGACTGGACGCTGTAGATGCCCCACAGCGCGCGCCACACCGGCAGCGACGTGCTCTGCATCGCATCGCCATTCAGCGGCTGCATCAGCTGCAGCATTGCCTGCTTTTGCTGAATCAGCGTGCTGGCCTGACGGGGATTACTGACCCACACCGGCTCAAACTCTACTCCGGTGCTCTGCGCAATCGCTTTCAGCAAATCCACGCCATAGCCCCGGGCGGTTCCGCTGGCATCGCGATAACTCCAGGGATAGTTGTCCGGTTCGGCGGTGTAGGTTATACGCGGATGATCGGCAATCCAGGCGCGCTCAGCGGGGCTGAGCATCAGAGTCTGGGTATCCTGATAGCGTGGCAGACTGCTGCTCCAGCGCGCCTGTAGCGTGTTCATCAGTTCTGCAGGCAGCTGACGCAGGCTCTGATTTATCCAGTTGATAAGCTGGGGATCGCGCGCCACCGCGCGCAGGTTAAGCTGGCCGGCCTCAATGTGGGAGGCGATCTGATAAATCTGACCCTGTTGCAGCTGGCTCAGCAGAAAGCCGGCGCTGGTTTCATCCGCCACCACATAGTCATTCTGCTGATTAAGCAGGGTATAGAGCGCCTGCAGATCGCTACTGTAGCGTCGCCAGCTGTGACGGGCCGCCAGCGCAGATGGCAGCTGCGCCAGAGTGCTGTCGCTGATTGCAAGCGAGGCATTATGGCTGTTAAACATCACGGCACGCTGGTTTTGCTGATTGCGATAAACCCGCAGCGGACTGCTGAACCAGTTTTCGCTGCTCAGGGTGCCGGGTGGCAGCGGGGCACTCCACATGCCCAGCGCAAAATCGATCTGGCCGCTGGCCAGCGCCTGCATCAGATGCGGCTGATCGCTGTAAAGGTTGAGGGTGAACTGCGCGCCGGTCAGCTGTCGCAGCGCGGAAAGATAGTCGGCGTTGATACCATAGAGGTCATTGCCGATACGCATCGCCCAGGGCGCGTGGTTTTCTTCCAGCAGGCCGACGCGCAGGATCCTGCCCTGCATGGTTTCCGCATGGGTCACGGGCAGCATCATCGGCAGGTTGACGCTGCTCACCGGACGTACCTCAGCCAGACCGGTGCCGCACCAAAACAGCAGGATCAGCAGAATTATTCTCACTGCTGGGCTTTCCACAGATCAGCCAGTTCCACCACTGAGCGGGCACCGGTTTTTTCCAGAATGCTCTTTTTATGGGTACTGACCGTTTTGTTACTGATGTGCAGCTGAGCCGCGATTTGCAGATTGGACAACCCACTGGCCAGCAGCGCCAGAATCTGACGCTCCTTCCGGGTCAGCGGCAGCTCAGGCTCGTCGTCCATCACGGGAAAGGCGGTCTGCCCACCCAGGATCGCCAGTATGGCGCTGAGCAGCTGCGCCATACGCTGACTTTTCACCACATAACCGGCCGCCCCCAGCGCCTGAGCGCGACGCACATAGTGGCGGGTCTGCTGCGCGGAGTAGATCAGGACCGGGCAATCAGGACGATGGATCTTCAGGCGACGCAGGAACTCCAGGCCGTCGCTGTCCGGCAGGCCGATATCCAGCACAATAATGTCCGGTTGCTCCTGAAGTAAGGCGCGGGCGGCTTTTTCACTGCTGGCAGAGAGGAGCTTAACGGGTATGGGCGACTGGCTCAGGGCAGCTTCAAGTGCCACTTCAACCAGTGGATGATCGTCAATCAAAAGCAAAACGGCCATGAAGGATTTCCTGTTAATTTCACAGGATTAGCATAGCGTAAGAGTGGGGCTGAAGGGAGAGAATCCCGGAGAGCCGCAGCTCTCCAGGCTAAACAGAATTACTGTGAAGTGCCGTCGGTTTTCGTGTTTACGTCACCGCCGCCCACTTTGGTCTGAACTTTTTTATTCACGTTCGGACATTTGCCATCTTTACACTGGCTGTTCTGGTCAATTTCGTTAGCAGACATATTGCCATTGCTGGTGGTGCTGCCAGACGTTGCAGGATTAGTATTGGTACCAGTGTTATTAATTTTGCTGTTATCGACATTATTCGGTGGCAGATTTTGTTTTGCGCCGGGTGCAACCGCACCAGCATTCGCGGCCTGGTTTGCGTTGCCATCAGCCAGTACCGCACCGCTGCTCAGTGTCATTGCTGCTGTCAAAAAAATTAAGGCAAACTTTTTCATCATTATGCTCCCGTTAATAAATGAAGAGGCTTTAAGCCCAGAGGTGCAATTTCGGGTAAAGAAATCCCTGACGAAATAAAATTCGCCAGTTGGCTTAAACAGGGTAATTAAATAAGGTAAGCGGGACGTTCCTCAGTGCTTACCATTAAAAAGTTTAGTCGCTAACCTGATTAATGCAAATGTGACCCGCACATTTAAGCCGCAGCAGGAATTTACACCCCTGGCGCTTCGGGCTACATTGGGCAGGATGTGTCCGGCGGGCGCCGGGCAAGAAATAATATGGAATCAGTATGAATTACCAGAACGATGATTTACGCATCAAAGAGATTAAAGAGCTGCTACCTCCTGTTGCGCTGCTCGAAAAATTCCCGGCAACCGATCGTGCTGCACAGACCGTTTCACAGGCCCGTCAGGCGATTCATCAGATCCTGCAGGGCAAGGACGATCGTCTGCTGGTAGTGATTGGACCCTGTTCAATTCATGACACTGACGCGGCGAAAGAGTATGCAAGCCGCCTGCTGGCACTGCGTGATGAGCTGAAAGGCGAGCTGGAAGTGGTCATGCGGGTCTATTTTGAAAAGCCGCGCACGACAGTGGGCTGGAAAGGTCTGATTAATGACCCGTATATGGATAACAGTTACCAGCTTAACGACGGTCTGCGTCTGGCGCGTAAACTGTTGCTGGAGATCAACGACAGCGGCTTACCGGCAGCGGGCGAGTTTCTGGATATGATTACCCCGCAGTATGTGGCAGACCTGATGAGCTGGGGCGCGATTGGTGCGCGTACTACGGAATCTCAGGTTCACCGCGAGCTGGCATCCGGTCTTTCCTGCCCGGTTGGCTTTAAAAACGGCACCGATGGCACCATCAGGGTGGCGATTGATGCAATCAACGCAGCGGGCTCACCGCACTGTTTCCTGTCAGTAACCAAGTATGGTCACTCCGCGATTGTGGAAACCAGCGGCAACGGTGACTGCCACATCATCCTGCGCGGCGGCAAAGAGCCGAACTATAGCGCACAGCATGTCGCTGAGGTTAAAGCGGGTCTGGCGAAAGCGGGTCTGCCACAGCAGGTGATGATCGATTTCAGCCATGCCAACAGCAGCAAGCAGTTCCAGCGTCAGATGGTTGTGGCAGATGATGTTTCACAGCAGCTGATCAACGGTGAGCAGGCAATTGTCGGTGTAATGATTGAAAGTCATCTGGTGGAAGGCAATCAGAGCCTGGAGAGCGGCGAGCCGCTGGTCTATGGCAAAAGCGTCACCGACGCCTGTATCGGCTGGGAAGATACCGACAAGGTGCTGCGTCAGCTGGCGGCAGCAGTTAAACAGCGCCGCGATTGATTGAGACGAGTGACAAAGGCTGCCCTGATTCTCTGTGCTGCTAAGCACTAAGCGCTGTTTTTCAGGCGGCGCAGCCCAATAAAAAAGGCCAGACTTTTGTCTGGCCTTTTTGCCTTTCAGCGAGAAATTACTTCGCTTTACCCTGATTCGCAACGGCGGCTGCCTTCGCAGCAATCTCGTCCTGGTCGCCCAGGTAGTAGCGTTTCAGCGGTTTGAAGTTTTCATCAAACTCATAGACCAGTGGAACGCCGGTAGGAATGTTCAGCTCGAGAATTTCATCTTCGCTCAGGTTATCCAGATATTTCACCAGCGCACGCAGTGAGTTGCCGTGTGCGGCAATGATCACTTTCTCACCGCTTTTGATGCGCGGCAGAATGGTGTCGTTCCAGTAAGGGATAACGCGGTCGATGGTCAGCGCCAGGCTTTCGGTCGTTGGCAACTGCTCCGGGGTCAGTTTCGCGTAACGCGGGTCATGGCCCGGGAAGCGCTCATCTGAACGATCCAGCTCTGGTGGGGTAACGGCAAAGCCGCGACGCCACTGCTTAACCTGCTCGTCGCCATATTTAGCCGCAGTTTCCGCTTTGTCCAGACCCTGCAGCGCACCGTAGTGACGCTCGTTCAGACGCCAGGTTTTCTCAACCGGCAGCCAGGCCTGATCCAGCTCATCCAGCACATTCCACAGCGTATGAATCGCACGCTTCAGTACGGAGGTGTAAGCGAAATCAAAAACAAAGCCCTCTTTCTTCAGCAGCTGGCCTGCTGATTTGGCTTCGCCACGACCTTTCTCAGAAAGGTCAACATCATACCAACCGGTAAAGCGGTTTTCGTTGTTCCACTGGCTTTCGCCGTGTCGCACCAGAACCAGCTTAGTTACAGCCATAGCTTAACTCCTTAATACTGTGATGTTTCTGTGAGATTGGAAACCTGCTGCTGCCCGCCTGAAACACGAGCTGATTGCGCCATACCATAACGGAAAAGCGGGCAGCGCGTAAGCCTGTGTGTGACGCACTGCGCGTTTTTCAGCCGGAGGCTCAGCGTGGCGTGAAGCGATACCGCGTCACGGATTCCCAGCGATCTCCCGGCTGCAGCCAGCAATCCGGCTGAGGCCACTCAGCATGATTAGGCGAATCCGGTAAAAATTCGCTCTCCAGCGCAATGCCCTGGAATGCAGTATAGCTCGCCTGCTCACGGGCACGCGTGCCGGCCAGGTAGTTGCCGGTGTAGAACTGCAGTGCCGGTGCCGAGGTGGTCACGCTGAGCTGCAATCTGCCATCTTCCGACCAGAGTTCCGCTGCAGGCTGACTATCGTCACCTGCGCTGTTGAGCAGAAACGCATGGTCATAGCCCTTCACCGCCCGCTGATCGTCGTCTGTCAGAAAATCCTGCGCCACGACTTTGGCGTTGCGGAAATCGAAACTGGTATCGGCGACGGCTTTCAGCGGCGCATTCGGAATACCCTCGCTGTCGACCGGCAGATACTGGTCGGCGTGCAGTTGTAAGCGATGCTGGCGTGCGTCGCCATGATGCGTATCAAGGTTAAAGTAGGCATGGTTAGTCAGATTGACCGGGCAGGGCTGGTCGCAGCGTGCATCATAGCGGATGCTCAGGCAGTTCTGATCATCCAGCTGATAGCGCAGGTCGGCAATCAGATTGCCCGGATAGCCCTGATCGCCATCCGGCGAGTCGATGCGGTAATGCACCTCGCTGTCGGACTGGCTGACAATCTGCCAGCGGCGTTTATCAAAGCCTTCCGGTCCGCCATGCAGCTGATGGGCACCCTGGTTTGGAACCAGCTGTCGGTTCAGCTTATTGAGCTTTGCTCCGGCGATGCGGTTGGCGTAACGGCCCACCGTGGCACCCAGATAGGCATCCTGATGCAGATAGTCAGAGGGCGTGGCGCAGCCAAGCAGCGCTTCACGCACGGTGCCATCCTGCATCGGGACGCGGGCAGAAAGCCAGGTTGCGCCCCAGTCCATAAAGGTCGCCAGCATGCCACTGGCATTGCGCAGCACCGTTATGCGCCACGGCTGACCGTCAGGTGCATGGGAATTGACGTCGTTCAGCATTGGCCGGCTCCTTCAGAGGCTTTACAGACGTAGAAGGTTTCTTTGATGCCAGTCGCGGCTTCATACTGCTCAGCAACGGCGGCTTTCACCTGATCGACGAGATCCCGTGGCATCAGTGCCACGATGCAGCCACCAAAGCCGCCGCCGGTCATGCGCACGCCGCCGCGTTCACCGATCTGCGCTTTCACGATCTCAACCAGCGTATCGATCGGCGGCACGGTGATCTCGAAATCGTCACGCATCGAGGCGTGCGATTCAGCCATCAGCTGGCCCATACGCGTCAGGTCGCCCTGAGTCAGCGCATCGGCTGCTTCCAGCGTACGGGCGTTCTCGGTCAGAACGTGACGCACGCGTTTTGCCACCTGCGGGTCGAGCTGCGCCTGCGCCGCTTCAAACTCAACCAGTTCAACGTCACGCAGCGCCTTCCTGTTGAAGAAACGCGCGCCCGCTTCACACTGTTCGCGGCGGGTGTTGTATTCGCTGCCGACCAGGGTGCGACGGAAGTTGGAGTTGATGATCACCACCGCGATATCTTCCGGCATCGACACCGGACGCGTGCCCAGCGTGCGGCAGTCGAGCAGCATGGCGTGATCTTTCTGGCCCAGCGCGGAGATCAGCTGGTCCATGATGCCGCAGTTACAGCCAACGAACTGGTTTTCCGCTTCCTGACCATTCACCGCGATGGCCGCGCCATCCAGTGGCAGGTTATAAAGCTGCTGCACCACGGTGCCGACCGCCACTTCCAGCGACGCCGATGAGCTCAGGCCCGCGCCCTGTGGCACGTTGCCGCTGATCACCATATCGATGCCACCGAAATCGGCATGACGCTGCTGCAGATGTTTCACCACGCCGCGCACATAGTTAGCCCACATCGGTTCCTGTACGCTGACGATCTCTTCGTCCAGCGAGAAGGTGTCCTGCGCGTTTTCATAATCGGCAGCGACCACACGAATCTGGCGATCTTCCCTGCGAGCGCAGGCGATAACCGTCTGATAATCGATGGCGCACGGCAGCACAAAGCCGTCGTTATAATCGGTGTGCTCGCCAATCAGGTTAACGCGGCCTGGCGCCTGAATGGTATGTGTGGCGGCGTAACCGAAGGTGTCAGAGAAAAGCTGCTGCGTGATGGTTTTTAAGCGCATTGTTGTGCCTCACGGAAGTGAACGTCGCTGACAGAACGCAGACGTTCCGCCGCCTGTTCCGCCGTTAAATCGCGTTGGGTTTCGGCCAGCATTTCATAGCCAACCATAAATTTACGTACCGTTGCTGAGCGCAGCAGCGGCGGATAAAAGTGCGCATGCAGTTGCCAGTGATTGTTGGCTTCGCCGTTAAACGGCGCGCCGTGCCAGCCCATGGAGTAGGGGAAGGAGCACTGGAACAGGTTGTCGTAGCGGCTGGTCAGCTGCTTGATGGCTTTCGCCAGATCGGCACTCTGCGCTTCACTAAGGTCGGTCAGCTGTTTAACGTGCGCTTTCGGCAGCAGCAGGGTTTCAAACGGCCAGGCGGCCCACCACGGCACGACGGCCAGCCAGTGTTCGGTTTCCACCACGGTGCGGCTGCCATCCTGCTGCTCGCGTGCCAGATAATCGACCAGCATCGGCGAGCCATGTTTAGCGAAATAGTCGCGCTGATGATCATCTTCGCGCTGTGCTTCATTCGGCAGGAAACTGTTAGCCCAGATCTGACCGTGCGGATGCGGGTTAGAGCAGCCCATCGCCGCGCCTTTGTTCTCAAACACCTGCACCCACGGATAGTGCTGACCCAGATCGGCGGTCTGCGCCTGCCAGGTGCGCACCACTTCTTCCAGCGCGCTCAGTGACATCTCCGGCAGCGTTTTGCTGTGATCGGGCGAGAAGCAGATGACCCGACTGGTGCCGCGTGCGCTTTCACAGCGCATCAGGATATCGTCGCTCTCGGGCGCGTCAGGCGTGTCGGTCATCAGTGCAGCAAAGTCATTGGTAAAGACGTACGTGCCAGCATAATCCGGGTTTTTGTCACCGGTAATGCGGGTATTTCCGGCACACAGGAAGCAGTCCGGATCGTGCGACGGTAAGGTATTGACCGCCGGCGTTTCCTGCGCACCCTGCCACGGACGCTTGGCCCGATGAGGTGAAACTAAAATCCATTGATCAATCAGTGGATTGTAACGGCGATGCGGGTGATCGACCGGGTTGAATTTTTCCATGTGAGATCCTGGTAAGCGTCTAAAGCCAGAGAGGTATCGGTAAAAAGTAGCACATCAGCGCGCCCGAAAGCGTGATCAAGTTTGGATAAATGGTATCGTTTACACAAGCTGAATATTCTTATTTCGTGGCGTTGTGTGCGTATTCAGAAGATGAAAGGTGGGGAGGAATGGTAGCGCTTACACAAAGGTGCATTAAAACGCCGCGATAGCGGCGTTGCAGATTGCTGACAAACCCAATCAGGGTTGCTCTGACAGCAACGCGTTAGCTAAAAGCGCAGGGAACACGGGCAGAGGAGGAAAGCGTCCCGCGCCATGGAGGGCGCGGGCCGAGCGGCCATGGATGGTTTAAGCGACTTTCCGATCTGACCGTGTTGCCTTCGCAGACTCGGTCTCACAAATGGGTATGGCAGACTTTGTCAGCAATCTCGTGGAGGGGGCGTTGTTAACGCTTTAGCGCAGCGTTCCCTGCTGAAAAGCGTAGCCGCTATCATCGGGAACAAAGCTCAGACGATGCGTGATGCAGGCGGGCGCATCTTCGGCATGATGCGAAACAAACAGCAGCTGCGTGCGACCTTCGCCAATCAGCACATCGACGAAGCGCCGTACCAGCTGACGGTTAATCGGGTCGAGTCCCTGGAGTGGCTCATCCAGAATCAGCAGCGTCGGATGCTTAACCAGCGCGCGGGCAATCAGCACCAGCCGCTGTTGCCCCCATGAGAGCGAGTGGAACGGTGCATCGCCCAGCCGGTTATCCATTCCCAGCAGTGTCAGCCACTGTTGTGACAGTGCTTTCTGCCGATCGGACGCCGCCTGATAGAGACCGATGGAGTCGAAAAAGCCCGACAGGATGACCGTCCGCACATTGGTGCTCACCCGATAATCAAGGTGCAGGCTGCTGCTGACATAGCCAATATGCTGTTTGATATCCCAGATGGTTTCGCCACTGCCGCGACGACGGCCAAACAGGGTGAGATCATTGCTGTAGCCCTGCGGATGATCGCCGGTTACCAGACTCAGCAGCGTCGATTTCCCGGCGCCATTCGGACCGATAATCTGCCAGTGCTCGCCTGCGTTAACCTGCCAGTTCAGCCCCTGAATCACCGGCTTATCGTTGTAGGAGACGGTGCCGTTGCGCAGGATAACGCGCGGCGCATCATCCGCCAGTGAAGGCAGCTGATCCGGCACATCCGCCTCAGGCAGCGCCATACCCATCAGCTGTTCACTGTGTGCCAGCTGTGCCACCAGCGCTTCCGTTAAAATCGTCTGGCGCGGGCCACTGTGAGTGAGCGTGCACTCCGCCAGCACACCCACCTGCTGAACGAAATCAGGAATATCGTCAAAGCGATTAAGCACCAGCACCAGCGTAAATGCCGGATGCTGCAGATTGCGCAGCGTGTCGGTCAGGCTGGTACGCGACGCCACATCCAGTCCGTCAAACGGCTCATCTAAAATCAGCAAATCTGGCTGGTTCATCAGGGCCTGGCAAAGCAGGGTTTTGCGGGTTTCGCCGGTTGAGAGATATTTGAAGCGGCGTGACAACAGCGATTCAATGCCGAACTGCTGTGCCAGTTGTTCGCAACGTTCCGGCTGCTGCACTTCCGCCTGAATCACCTCTGCCACGGTCAGTCCGGTATCCTCTTCACCTTCGCTGAGCATGTCGGTGTTGTTGCGCTGCCACTCCTGCGCCACCAGCGTCTGTAACTGCTCCAGCGACAGACGGACTGGCCTTGTGAAATCGCTGCTGACGGAGCCCGCCAGCGGCGGCAGTTCACCTGAAAGTGCGCGCGCCAGTGAGGATTTACCGCTGCCGTTGGCACCGACAAAGGCCCAGCTTTCGCCTCGCTGCAGTTCCACCTGATTCAGCGTCAGTATCCGCGTATCGCTAAGATGAAACGTGCCTTGCAAAATATGCAATGAAGCCATTATCTGTTCCATTTTCTGCATCGTGTCACTGAGTTGTAACCATTGGCTGTAATGATGTCAACTCAACCGCTAGAGCAGGGTGGCGACGATGGCGTTCTCCGCGTTGAAACTGGCGATCACCGCGTTGCCGGGCTGCAGCTTCAGCTGCTGTAGCTGTTCATTACTCAGAGTGGCACACAGGATTTCGCCGCTGGCGAGCTGCATCAGCACCTCACTCATCTGCTCACCCGGTTCGATGGCAGTGACGGTGGCGGCCAGCTGATTGTCTTCCTCTGCGGTGTCAAGATTGATACGGATCCACGGTGCTTTGATCAGCACCAGTACCTCTTTACCCGCTGCCAGCTGCAGACGATCGGCGCTGCGCTGGGTCAGCGCCACATTGAGCTGGGTGACGCCATCAGCCAGCTCAATCAGCAGATGCTGAACCACCTGCTGCGCATCGTTGCTGACCACGGTGCCGAACAGCTGGTTGCGGGCGCTGGTCTGCAGTGAGAAGCGAGCGATGGCCGCCAGCAGGCTGTCGAGCGGCAGCGTATCCTGCTGCAGTGCATCAAAAGCTTTCTGCTGGATCTGCTCCATCAGATGAAACAGCTGAATCAGGCGTTCACCGTAGCGGGTCAGCGTGGCTCCGCCGCCGCCTTTGCCGCCGGTTGCCCGCGCCACCAGCGTTTCATCCGCCATCTGGTTCATCTCATTAATCGCATCCCAGGCACTTTTGTAACTGATGCCAGCCAGCTTCGCCCCCTGACTGATCGATCCGGTCTGCTGGACGCGTTTCAGCAGCTCAATACGCCGCGGATCGGCAAACAGTTTCTGTTGTAAACGGATATGAAGGGATAGTTCAGCTTCCATGACAGCTCCGGCAAAGGGTTAAGGCGAAGGCCGATGATAGCGGCGTTTTATGACCAAAGTAAAAGCACGAAAAGGGCTGCGCAAAATTTTACTGACCCGTTACAATCACTTTTTTGTTAGCAGAGTGAGACTCTCCATGCTGGAATTACTGAAAAGCCTCGCCGTGGCCATACTGATGGTCCCTGTGGTAATGGCGCTGATGCTGGGTATGATTTATGGCCTGGGTGAAGTGTTTAATATCTTCTCTAAAGTGGGCCATCGCGAAAAATCTTCAGCCCGTTCGCATAATTAATTTCTGCCACGCCCGCGATCCAGGCGGGCGTCGTCATATTTGTCCCGCACCGATTCAACCTTCTCTGACGCCTGCCGATAATTTACTGAACCTCCCTGATATTGCGTTATATTATCTGCTACACAACGAATAGCCGGAGAGAATCATGTCATCAAATTATACCCGCTGGGGCGTCGCGGCGCTGGTCACCGTGTCGCTGGCAGGACAGGCCGTGGCCGCCGATAACATTACCGTGTTTGCCGCGGCTTCGCTGACCAATGCGATGCAGGATATTGCCAGTCAGTATCAGAAGGAAAAAGGCGTAACGGTCGTCTCTTCCTTCGCCTCATCCTCCACGCTGGCGCGTCAGCTTGAACAGGGCGCGCCTGCCGACCTGTTTATCTCTGCCGATCAGCAGTGGATGGATGATGCGGTAGCGAAGAAAAGCGTGATAACCCGCACCCGCTACACCCTGCTGGGCAACGACCTGGTACTGATTGCGCCACGGAGTGCCGCAGCTAAAGCAGTGACGCTGAATCCGCAGACCGACTGGAAAACATTGCTGCACGGTGAACGTCTGGCGGTTGGCGATCCGGACCATGTTCCGGCGGGTATCTATGCTAAAGAGGCGTTGCAAAAACTGGGAGCCTGGGACAGCGTTGCGCCCGCGTTAGCGCCCGCTAATAATGTGCGGGCAGCGCTGGCGCTGGTCGAGCGTAACGAAACGCCTTATGGCATTGTCTATGGTTCGGACGCCGTCGCCAGCGCCAAAGTGCAGGTGGTGGGGCGTTTTCCGGCAGAGAGCCATAAACCGGTGGAATACCCGATGGCGATCGTAAACGATCACGATACGGCTACCGTTAAAGCCTTTTATGATTACCTGAAAGGGCCGCAGGCTGCGGCGATTTTCAAACATTACGGATTCACACCGACGAAATGATACTCAGCGATCCCGAATGGCAGGCAGTACTGCTTAGCCTTAAAGTCTCTGGCATAGCCGTGCTGGGCAGTCTGCCGTTTGGCATCCTGATGGCCTGGATTCTGGTGCGCTGCCGTTTCCCCGGCAAAGCGCTGCTCGACAGCCTGATTCACCTGCCGCTGGTGCTGCCGCCGGTAGTGGTGGGTTATCTGCTGCTGGTTAGCCTGGGGCGACGCGGGATCATTGGTGAAAAGCTGTTTGACTGGTTCAGTTTCAGCTTTGCGTTCAGCTGGCGCGGGGCGGCACTGGCGTCTGCCGTGATCGCCTTTCCACTGATGGTACGCGCTATCCGGCTGGCGCTGGAAGCGGTGGATAGCCGGCTGGAGCAGGCGGCGCGTACACTGGGTGCCGGACGCTGGCGGGTCTTTTTCACCATCACACTGCCGCTGACATTGCCGGGCGTGATCGCCGGAACGGTACTGGCGTTTGCCCGATCGCTGGGCGAATTTGGCGCCACCATTACCTTTGTGTCCAATATTCCCGGTGAAACGCGCACGCTTCCGCTGGCGATGTTTACCCTGATCGAAACGCCCGGTGCAGAGGGTGCGGCGGCGCGGCTCTGCGTGATCGCTATCGTGCTGGCACTGGGTTCCCTGCTGGCGTCAGAATGGCTGGCACGGGCAGGCCGCAAGCGGATGGGAAGCTGATGCTATCACTCAACTTTATGCAGCAGCAGGGCGAACACCAGCTGGAGATCGACCTGCAGATTCCGGCCAAAGGGATCACCGCCATTTTCGGTGTCTCCGGTGCCGGTAAAACCTCACTCATCAATGCCATCAGCGGACTGACTCAGCCGCAGCGCGGGCGAATTGAGCTTAACGAGCGTCTGCTGTTTGATGCAGAGCAGAAGATTGCGCTGCCGCCGGAAAAACGACGCATCGGTTATGTGTTTCAGGATGCGCGGCTGTTCCCGCACTATCGGGTCCGGGGCAACCTGCAATATGGTATGGCGCCGTCAATGAAAGCGCAGTTCGACAGTCTGGTCTCGCTGCTGGGGCTGGAGGCGCTGCTGTCACGCTTTCCGCTGTCGCTCTCGGGCGGTGAAAAGCAGCGGGTCGCGATTGGCCGGGCGCTGCTGACCGCACCGGATATGCTGCTGCTGGATGAGCCGCTGGCGTCACTGGATCTGCCGCGCAAACGTGAACTGATGCCGTATCTGCAAAAGCTGACGAAGCAGGTCGATATTCCGATGCTCTACGTTTCGCACAGTCTGGATGAAATCCTGCATCTGGCCGATAACGTGCTGGTGCTGGATGCGGGCAAGGTTAAAGCTTTTGGTCCGCTGGAGCGGGTATGGGGCAGCAGCGCGATGCGGCCCTGGCTGCCGGTGAGCGAACTGACCAGCGTGCTGCGGGTACAGGTGCTGGAGCAGCATCCCGACTATCCGATGACCGCGCTGTCGCTGGGCGATCAGCACATCTGGGTCAGCCGGGTAAATCAGCCTGTGAAAACGCCGCTGCGTATTCGCATCGCCTCATCAGATGTCTCGCTGGCGCTGCAACCGCCGCAGCACACCTCCATCCGCAACATTTTACCGGCACAGGTAGTTGAGCTGCTGGAGGTCGGAGACCAGGTGGAGGTGAAGCTGCGTATCGGCATCAGCGAACTCTGGGCGCGCATCACGCCGTGGGCGCGCGATGAACTGGGCATCCGGCCCGAACAGTGGCTTTATGCCCAGATTAAAAGCGTCTCCGTGACGCCCTGATTACAGGACGAACTGACGGAGAGTATCGGCAATACCGGTTTCAAGGTTAGTGCCGATCACCTTTTTCGCCCGCGCTTTGATCGCCTCGTCGGCATTGCCCATCGCCACACCCAGTCCGGCCGTTTCCAGCATGCTGAGGTCGTTGTAGTTATCACCAAACGCGATCACATCGGACATGCTCAGCCCCAGCGATTCAACCCACTGCGCCAGTCGTTTGCCTTTGCTGTTGCCGCCTCTGGCGATATCCACCTGATCGTGCCATGACCATTCGCAGGCCAGCCCCAGCTCCGCTTCCACCGTAGTGGCGAACTGTTGCAGTTCAGGTGTGTTGTTGTGCGACAGGGCAAACTTCCAGATCGACCCGGCGTCACGCACTGCCTGGGCTAAATCAGGCACCTGGCGGAATAGCGGACGCTGATGCTGAGGCAGCGATTCGGCCCATTTCAGGGTGCGCACCACATGACCGGTCGGCGTCTGATAGAGCATCGCATCATCCACGTAGAGCAAGCCGTGAATCTGCTGCTGATTCAGCCTCTCAATGACCTGTAACGCCAGCAGCGGGTCGAGGGGATCGGACGCCAGCACCTTTTTCGCCTGGTAATCATACAAATAGGTGCCATTACAGCAGATTGCGGGTGTATCCAGTTGTAGTGCCTGATAAAAAGGGTGGATAGCGCAGTGATGGCGTCCGGTCACGATAGCGACATGAACACCCGCCTGGCGGGCCTGGTTCAGCGCGTCAATTGACTGCGGCAGAATCGTTTTGGCTGGGGTCAGCAGCGTGCCGTCGAGGTCGAGGGCAATTACCCGGTAGCTCATTCATCCTCTCGTTTTTTTCAGTTTGCAGAGGCTGAAGTCTACACCTGTCCACGGTCCGGAGACAAAAAACAGGACACAAATGATTCCAGCGCAGGCCAATAAAACACGCTACAGTGATTCACAGATCATGATCAGGCAGCAAAAAAGGAGAATGCATGAAACAGGTTGTCTACACCGCCAGTCCCGAGAGCCAGCAGATTCACGTCTGGCAGATGAATGATGAGGGTGCGCTGACGTTGCTTCAGGTGATTGATGTCGCCGGCCAGGTTCAGCCAATGGTGGTGAGTCCGAAACGCGATTTTCTCTATGTCGGTGTACGTCCTAATTTTCGCGTGCTGGCGTTTCAGATTGCCGCCGATGGCACGCTGACCGAAGCTGGTCAGGCACCGCTGCCGGGCAGTCCGACCCACATTTCCACCGATCGTGTGGGCCGGTTCCTGTTCTGCGGTTCTTACAATGATGCCTGCGTCAGCGTCAGCCCGATTGGCGATGACGGCATTCCGCAGGCACCGCTGCAGGTGATCAACGGCCTGGATGGCTGCCACTCTGCCAATATCGATACCGATAACAAGATACTCTATGTACCGGCACTGAAGCAGGACCGCATCTGTCTGTTTGCGCTGGGTGCAGACGGTCAGCTGACGCCGCGCAAACAGGCGCAGGTCACGACGGTAGAGGGCGCAGGTCCGCGTCATATGCAGTTCCATCCGGGCGGGCAGTTTGCTTACTGCGTCAACGAGCTCGACAGCACGGTTGATGTCTGGGCATTAAATACCGGTGAAGGCGAAGCAGAAAGCGTGCAGACGCTGGATATGATGCCGCCTGACTTCAGCGGTACGCGCTGGGCCGCCGATATTCATCTGACGCCGGATGGCCGTTTCCTCTATGCCTGCGATCGCACCAGCAGCACGCTGGCGATCTTCAGCGTCAGCGAACTGGGCGATGAACTGACGCTGGAAGGGTTCCAGCCGACAGAAACGCAGCCGCGCGGGTTCAATATCGATCACAGCGGACGTTATCTGGTGGTGGCGGGACAGAAATCGCATCACATCGAAGTGTATGCGATCAGCGAACCGAAGGGGCTGTTACAGCCGCTGGGACGTTATGCGGTAGGGCAGGGCCCGATGTGGGTAGTTATTCACCCGTTGCAGGCGTAACGTACCCTGAAAGACGCCTCTCCTGAGCGGGAGAGGCGAATTGCATTACTGATAATTCACGGTCAGCGAGGCGCTCGCCAGTGCGTGGAAATGCACATTAAAGCCGACCATTGCGCCACTGGCGCCTTCGTCCACCTCAATCGTCTCCACTTCCAGCGCATGAACGGTGAAAATGTAGCGATGAGTTTCGCCCTGTGGCGGTGCCGCGCCACCATAGCCCGCCTGACCGAAATCGGTGCGGGTCTGGATTGCGCCTGCTGGCAGTGACGCTTTGCCGGAACCGGCACCCTGCGGCAGTGACGTGGTGCTGGACGGAATATTCGCCACGACCCAATGCCACCAGCCGGAACCCGTCGGCGCATCAGGATCGTAGCAGGTCACCACAAAACTTTTGGTGCCTTCCGGTGCCGCTTCCCAGGCAAGATGGGGAGAAATATTCTCGCCCTGATAACCCATGCCGTTGAAAACATGCTTTTCTGGCATCTTCTCGCCGTCATTAAAATCCTGACTAAAAACGCGCATCACATCTCCTTAACTGTCGATGAATAGCCTTTCATCATAACCAAAAGCGCCACCAGTGCCAGTGGCCAGCCCGCTTCAGGCGGCAAAATGTTGCGAATGTTCCAGCGCGTTGCCAATCGCCTGCACCAGCTGACTCAGAGCCTGTGGCGTGATGATGTAGGGCGGCATCAGGTAGATCAGTCGGCCAAACGGCCGGATCCAGACGCCCTGTTCGACAAAGAACTGCTGCAGTGACGCCATGTTAACTGCCTGATGGGTTTCAACTACGCCAATCGCCCCCAGCACGCGCACATCAGCCACCTGCGGTAAACGGCGCAGCGGCAGCAGCTCAGCCCGCAGCTGCTGTTCGATTGCGGCCACCTGGCGCTGCCAGTGACCGTCCGCCAGCATGCTCAGGCTCTCCGCCGCCACCGCGCAGGCCAGCGGATTCCCCATAAAGGTCGGGCCATGCATAAAACAGCCTGCCGCGCTGCGGCTGATAGTGTCAGCCACCTCGCGGGTGGTCAGGGTCGCCGCCAGCGTCATCATGCCGCCGGTCAGTGCCTTGCCGACGCAGAGAATATCCGGGGTAATAACCGCATGTTCACAGGCAAAGAGCTTGCCGGTGCGGCCAAATCCGGTGGCGATCTCATCCGCAATCAGCAGCACGCCATAGCGGTCGCACGCATCCCGCGCCTGCTGCAGATAGCGTGGATGATAGAAACGCATCCCGCCCGCACCCTGCACAATCGGCTCCAGAATCACCGCCGCCAGCTGCCGGTGATGCTGTTCAATCAGCCGGGCGAAATCATCGAAATCGCGTTCGTCCCATTCATCATCAAAGCCACAGGCCGGAGCCGCCGCAAAGTGGTGCTCAGGCAGATAACCGCGCCACAGACTGTGCATTGAGTTCTCGGGATCACAGACCGACATCGCGGCAAAGGTATCGCCATGATAGCCGCGCTTCAGCGTCAGAAACTGCTGGCGCGTCTCACCCCGGCCGAGCCAGTACTGCAGTGCCATTTTCATCGACACTTCTACCGCCACCGAGCCGGAGTCGGCCAGAAAAACGCACTCCAGCGCCTCAGGCGTCATCGCCACCAGTTTTCGGCAAAGCGCGACCGCTGCCGGATGGGTAATGCCGCCAAACATCACGTGCGACATCTGCGTGACCTGCTCCGTCAGCGCCCGGTTCAGTCGCGGATGGTTGTAACCATGAATCGCCGCCCACCACGATGACATTCCATCCACCAGCTCACGGCCATCGGCCAGTTGCAGCTGAAAACCCTGCGCGGCCACCACGGGGTAGCAGGGCAGCGGATCCTTCATCGAGGTGTAGGGATGCCAGATATGCTGGCGGTCAAAACGGGCATCATCGGAGGAGAAAACGGGGGTAGTCATCGGAGTTGTAAACCAAAATAAAAAAATATAGTTTACAAGTATACCCCTGCTTTCTGTCGGGATGACACCCTTTTCTGGAGTACGTAATGGCTCAACGCTGGACAATTGCACAGGCGCAAGCACTGTTTGATCAACCTTTTCTTGAACTGATGTTTAAAGCGCAGCAGGTGCATCGTCAGCACTTCGACCCGCGCCAGGTGCAGGTCAGTACCCTGCTGTCGATCAAAACCGGGGCCTGCCCGGAAGATTGCAAATACTGCCCGCAGAGTGCGCGCTATAAGACCGGCCTGGAGTCGGAACGTCTGATGGAAGTGGAGGAGGTACTGACCTCTGCGCGTCAGGCTAAAGCCGCCGGTTCAACCCGTTTCTGCATGGGTGCTGCATGGAAAAACCCACACGAGCGCGATATGCCGTACCTGGAAAAAATGGTTGAAGGCGTGAAGGCGATGGGAATGGAAACCTGCATGACGCTCGGCACGCTTAGCGATCAACAGGCGCAGCGGCTGGCGGGCGCGGGCCTCGATTACTACAACCATAACCTCGACACCTCGCCGGAATTCTATGGCTCCATCATCACCACCCGCAGCTATCAGGAACGTCTGGACACGCTCGGCAAAGTGCGTGACGCCGGAATTAAAGTCTGTTCGGGCGGCATCGTCGGCCTGGGTGAAACCGTGAACGACCGTGCCGGTCTGCTGGTGCAGTTAGCCAATCTGCCGACGCCGCCGGAGAGCGTGCCGATCAACATGCTGGTGAAGGTCAAAGGCACGCCGCTGGCGGACAACGATGACGTAGAGCCTTTCGATTTTATCCGCACCATCGCGGTGGCGCGCATCATGATGCCGACCTCGCATGTGCGCCTCTCAGCGGGCCGCGAGCAGATGAGCGAGCAGACTCAGGCGATGTGCTTTATGGCCGGAGCGAACTCGATTTTCTACGGCTGCAAATTGCTGACCACGCCAAATCCGGAAGAGGATAAAGACCGCGTGCTGTTCCGCAAACTGGGGCTGAACCCGGAGCATACCCACACCCGGCATGGCGATCAGCAGCAGGAAGAACACCTCAGTGAGCAGCTGTTCCATGCCGATACTGAACAGTTCTACAACGCGGCACTGTAATGAGCTGGCAGCAACGACTTCAGCAGGGGCTGGCGCAGCGCCGTGCGGCCAATGGCTGGCGACAGCGTCGAATCATCGATCAGCAAGCTACCCGCACGTTAGAGAGCGGTGGCCGCCGCTATCTGCACTTCTCCAGCAATGACTATCTCGGTTTAACCCGCCATCCGGCGGTGATTGCGGGCTGGCAACAGGGTGCGGCGCTGGCGGGCGCGGGGGCGGGGGCCTCGGGACACGTCACTGGTTATCACCGTCAGCACGCCGAACTTGAAGCGCAGCTGGCCGACTGGCTCGGCTATGACCGTGCGCTGCTGTTTATCTCCGGCTTTGCCGCCAATCAGGCGGTGATTCATCTGCTGGGCGAGAAAAACGATCGCATCCTGGCCGATAAACTCAGCCATGCCTCGCTGCTCGACGCCGCCAGCCACAGCCCGGCGCAGTTGCGGCGTTTCAGTCATAACGACCCGGAGAGCCTGACGACACGGCTCGCGTCACCCTGCGAGGGGGAAACGCTGGTGGTGACGGAAGGCATTTTCAGTATGGATGGCGACAGCGCACCGCTGGCTACGCTGGCGCAACAGACGCGTCAGGCAAAGGGCTGGCTGCTGGTGGATGATGCGCACGGCATCGGCGTGATGGGTGAGCAAGGGCGCGGCAGCTGCTGGCAGCAGGGCGTTAAGCCGGAACTGCTGGTGGTCACTTTTGGCAAAGCCTTTGGCGTCAGCGGTGCCGCGCTGCTGTGCGATGCTGATACCGCCGACTATTTCCTGCAGTTCAGCCGTCATCTGATCTATTCCACCGCCATGCCCGCCGCGCAGGCCGTGGCGCTGCAGGCGGCGCTGCGTGAAATTCAGCAGGGTGATGCGCTGCGCCTGCAGCTGCAGCAGAACATTGCGCATTTCCGGCGTGGCGCAGCCTCACTGCCGTGGCAACTGATGAACTCCGGCAGTGCGATACAGCCGCTGCTAATCGGTGAAAATGGCGATGCGATGGCGCTCTCGACGCGGCTGGCGGAAGCGGGCTGCTGGGTTAGTGCGATTAGGCCACCTACCGTGCCGCCGGGAACGGCCCGGCTGCGCATTACCCTGACTGCGTCACATCGCCGTGAAGATATTGACCGGTTACTGGAGGCGCTGCATGACGCTGCGGGTTGATAAGCAGGCGGTTGCGCGTGCCTTTGGCCGGGCGGCCAGCCATTACGATGCCCATGCGGCACTGCAGCGCCTCAGCGGCGATGCGCTGCTGGCTCGCGCACCGGCTCACAGTGGGCTGCAGCTGCTGGATGCCGGGTGTGGCACCGGCTGGTACAGCAGGCTGTGGCGCGAACGCGGCAAACAGGTGACGGCGCTGGATCTCTCACTGCAGATGCTGCAACAGGCGCGGGACAACGGCGCGGCGCAGCACTATCTGGCGGGCGACATTGACGCGCTGCCGCTGGCGGATAACAGCATCGACCTGGTGTGGAGCAACCTGGCGGTGCAGTGGAGTGAAAATCTGCCCGGCGCGCTGCGTCAGTTCCGGCGCGTGCTGCGGCCTGAGGGCACGCTGCTGTTTTCTACACTGGGCGACGGTTCGTTGCAGGAAGTGCATGAAGCCTGGTCCCATCTGGATGCATTACCCCATGCTAATCGCTTTCTCAGCGAGGCGAAGATTGCCGCGGCCTGCCACGCAGAGCAACTGCGCTGCAGCTCAGAGGTAGTCACCCTGCATTTCCCCGATGCGCTCAGTGCCATGCGGTCGCTGAAAGGGATTGGGGCGACCCATCTGCATCAGGGGCGCGACGGGCAGATATTCACCCGGCAACGGCTTAACCAGTTAGAGGCGCACTGGCCGCGCGATCGGCACGGCTATCGCCTGAGTTACCATTTAATTTATGGAGTCACGCTTTCATGAAACGGTTTTTTATTACCGGCACCGACACTGAAGTCGGTAAAACGGTCGCCAGCGGCGCACTGTTGCAGACTGCGGCTGCCGCAGGCTACCGCTGTGCGGGCTACAAGCCGGTTGCGTCAGGCTGTGAGATGACGCCAGAAGGCATTCGCAACAGCGATGCGCTGGCACTGCAGCGCTTCAGCAGCGTGCCGTTGAGCTATCAGCATGTCAATCCGCTGGCATTTATGGAGCCGACCTCGCCGCACATCGTCAGCGCTGAAGAGGGCAGACCGATTACTCATCTGGCGCTGTCAGCGGGTCTGGCGGCGCTGGAGCCGCTGGCGGACTGGATTCTGGTTGAGGGTGCGGGCGGCTGGTACACCCCGCTGTCAGAGACGCATACTTATGCGGACTGGGTGGTCAGCGAACAGCTGCCCGTGATTCTGGTGGTGGGAATAAAGCTCGGCTGTATCAACCACGCCATGCTCACCGCCGAGGCGGTGCGTGCGTGCGGCCTGCCACTGGTGGGTTGGATCGCCAACACGGTCGTAAAGCCGGGCAAACGCTATCAGGAATATCTCACCAGTCTGAAAAACAGACTGCCTGCGCCCTGTCTGGGTACCATTCCGTATCTTACCGATGCAGCCCAGCAGGCGTCCTGTGGACAGTATCTGACGCTGCCGCAGTGAGATTCAGGCGACGGTTAGCCATTTATCCACGGTGTAGTCATCCAGCTGCTCCATGCTGCCCTGCGCCACATTACGGCCACGGTGCAGCAGCAGGAAATAGTCCGCCACCCGCCGGATCAACGACAGGCGCTGCTCCAGCAGCAGGATGGTCAGCCCGTAGTCGAGGTTAAGCCGGCTGATCAGGTTGCCCATTTCCTCTTCCAGCCACGGCGACATCCCATCAGTCGGCTCATCGAGAATCAGCAGTTTGGGCTGAAGCACCAGCGCGCGTGCCAGGGCCAGCTGTTGCTGCTGATCGATAGGCAGATCGCCGCTGCGTTGCTGGCGCAGGGAGTAGAGCGCCGGGAACAAATCAAAGACCATTTCGGGAATCGCGCGATGGCGGTCGCGCTGGCCGGCACCCGCCAGTAAGGCTATCAGCAGGTTATCTTCCACGCTCATCTGGGTAAAAATATGGCGGCCCTGCGGCACATAGCCGATGCCCATCTGCGCCCGCTGTTCGGCGGGCTGCAGCAGCAAATCTTCCGGCGGCGAACCATCCTCTTTCCAGGAAATGGTGCCGCTGTTAATCGGCAGTCTGCCCATGATGCAGTTGACCAGCGTGGTTTTACCCATGCCAGGACTGCCCAGAATACCGGTGCAGGTGCCAGGCGACAGATCCAGGTCCACATCCCACAGAATATGGTTTTGACCGTAAAATTGATTTACCGAACGTAGACTCAGCATCTGACACTCTCCTTCCCGATCATTAGCCTGATTGCTTCCGCTCTCTGTCGTCTGGCAAACAAGTCATCAGCAACGGCAGCCTCACCATTGCAACACAGTGCGCGTAAAGCGCGGTGACGTTACTGACTCCTGCAATTCCCAGGCCAGATCTTAAAACGGCCCTGTTTCCTGCTGCAGTGCGCTGTATCAGGAATAAAAGGTGAGAAAAACTTATCAATTGCCCATAGTCATCACGCGCCTGCACTTTTACAGTGCCTGCGGGCGCTGTTTGTGGTGCAGACGTGCTGCGGTCACGCAGAATGTCTGATTAAGAATCTTAGTGAAACGATGAAAATTTGCGTACCACGCCAGGCGAGAGATTAAAAATGCAGAATAATCCGTCAGCAGCCGACGAGAAATTTAACGCAAAAAAAATTATTTTCAACGAGGCGGGAGGGCAGGGAAAAATTATACACAGCTGATGGCGGCGGGGCTGCCATCACTTATCCACCATTCCTGTGGATAACCTTGTGCATTAGGTAATGAAAACCGGTTAGAAGCGAGGAAATACGCGGCCTGGTAACATAATGATGAGATTCTGGCCTTATTAGCTTAAATCAATTAAATCAGCTGGTTATCAAAAAACAAGCCTGCGAATTCTCTGTCAGGTAACCGAACTGTAATTTTGTGACGTTCTATTGACAAATGTTAAATCTGATCCCGTTCTGGGGATAACATTGCGCAACACGCTTTGCGATATCACGTATCCGAAGCAGGCGGCCTGAGTCTTGCCCTGATTGCATTAATCTTGCACGATTACTGTTTTTATATCCAGTATTATTTTCTGGCAAAATCACCATAGCAGAGTAAAATAAGTGCCTGCCCGCCGACTTCTCCAGCAGGAACTGCATTCATGACCAAAGTTTTTAAACTCAATTCTGCCTTTAAACCTTCGGGCGACCAGCCTGAGGCGATCCGTCGTCTGGAAGAGGGGCTGGAGGATGGACTGGCCCATCAGACCCTATTAGGCGTGACCGGCTCCGGTAAAACCTTTACCGTCGCCAACGTCATTGCTGACCTCAATCGCCCGACGATGGTGCTGGCGCCGAACAAGACGCTGGCGGCGCAGCTCTATGGTGAGATGAAAGAGTTTTTCCCGGATAACGCCGTCGAGTTTTTCGTCTCTTACTACGACTACTATCAGCCTGAAGCCTATGTGCCGAGCTCCGACACCTTTATTGAAAAAGATGCGTCGGTGAATGAACACATTGAACAGATGCGTCTGTCGGCGACCAAGGCGCTTCTGGAGCGGCGCGATGTTATCGTGGTGGCGTCGGTTTCAGCGATCTACGGTCTGGGCGATCCCGATCTCTATCTGAAAATGATGCTGCACCTGACCCGCGGCATGATTATCGATCAGCGCAGCATCCTGCGCCGCCTCTCAGAGCTGCAATACACCCGTAACGATCAGGCGTTTCAGCGCGGCACCTTCCGCGTGCGTGGCGAAGTGATTGATATCTTCCCCGCGGAGTCAGACGATATTGCGCTGCGCGTCGAACTGTTTGACGAAGAGGTCGAGCGTCTGTCGCTGTTTGACCCGCTGACCGGACAGATCGATTCAGTGGTGCCGCGCTTTACTATCTATCCTAAGACGCACTACGTCACGCCGCGTGAGCGCATTCTGCAGGCGATGGAAGACATCAAAGTCGAGCTGGCGGATCGCCGCCGGGTACTGCTGGAGAACAATAAACTGCTGGAAGAGCAGCGTATTACCCAGCGTACCCAGTTCGACCTGGAGATGATGAGTGAGCTGGGTTACTGCTCCGGCATCGAGAACTACTCACGCTATCTCTCCGCACGCGGACAGGGCGAAGCGCCACCGACGCTGTTTGACTATCTCCCTGCCGATGGCCTGCTGGTGGTGGATGAGTCCCACGTCACCATCCCGCAGATTGGCGGCATGTACAAAGGCGACCGGGCGCGCAAAGAGACGCTGGTGGAGTATGGCTTCCGCCTGCCGTCGGCGCTGGACAACCGTCCGATGAAGTTTGAAGAGTTTGAGGCGCTGGCCCCGCAGACCATCTATGTTTCGGCAACGCCGGGCAAATATGAGCTGGAAAAATCGGGTGACGAAGTCGTCGATCAGGTGGTACGTCCCACCGGCCTGCTGGATCCGATCATCGAAGTCCGTCCGGTCGGCACCCAGGTTGACGATCTGCTGTCGGAAATCCGTCAGCGCGTGGCGATTAACGAACGTGTGCTGGTAACAGTGCTGACCAAGCGCATGGCGGAAGATCTCACTGAGTATCTGACGGAGCATGGCGAGAAGGTGCGCTATCTGCACTCCGACATCGACACCGTAGAGCGTATGGAGATTATCCGCGACTTACGTCTGGGTGAGTTTGATGTGCTGGTGGGCATCAACTTACTGCGTGAGGGGCTGGATATGCCGGAAGTGTCGCTGGTGGCGATTCTGGATGCGGATAAAGAGGGCTTCCTGCGTTCCGAACGATCGCTGATTCAGACTATTGGTCGTGCGGCGCGTAACATCAACGGCAAAGCGATTCTCTATGGCGATAAAATCACGCCGTCGATGGCGCGTGCTATTGAAGAGACGGAGCGCCGCCGCGAGAAACAGCAACTGCACAACGAAAAGAACGGCATTGTGCCGCAGGGCCTGAACAAGAAGATCACCGATATCCTGGAGCTGGGCAACAACGTGGTGAAAACCCGCGGCAAAGCAAAACCGGCACGTCCTGGCGAGGCTCAGGCACTGGCCGATTTCCAGCTGTTAACGCCGCAGGCGCTGCAGAAGAAAATCCACGAGCTGGAAGGGCAGATGCAGCAGCACGCGCAGAACCTGGAGTTCGAACAGGCGGCCAGCGTGCGCGATCAACTGCATGAGCTGCGAACGCTGTTTATTGCGGCCTCGTAGCGCCGTCAAAGCCCTGAATGGCGTGTTCCAGCGCCAGCCGTAACAGCTGGCGGTCATGACGATATCGGATATCGGCGGCCTCCAGCGGTTCACGGACAATCAGACGGTTTTCAATGCCCTCTGTGGCGACCGACGGTCCGACCACTACCGCATCAATTACCCGCTTGCCGATGTATCGTTCCATCATCTGAAGCTTATCAGCCACCGAAAGACTGGCTGCAGCGGGGCTGAGCTCGCGCCCCAGATTGCCGATAAACACCATGGTGGCAGGCGTGCGACGCAGTGCCTGCGCCATCTCTTCCATCAGCAGAATCGGCATCAGGCTGGTGTAGAAACTGCCTGGACCGATCAGGATCAGATCCGCTTCTGCAATGGCCTGCAGCGCTTCCCGCGTCGGCTGGACGTTGGGATGCAGCATCAGTTCCTGCGGCGGCTGCTTCATCTCATCGATCGCGGTTTCGCCGTAAACCATATTGCTTTCGGCATCCATCGCCACCAGATCCACCGGCTGCTCCGACATCGGGATTAAAAAGGCGTCGACCTTCAACAGGTTACGGATGATATTGATCGCTTCCAGCGGGCGAACGCTCAAATGATCCAGCGCCCGCAGCATCAGATTACCGAGGTTGTGACCGGCCAGTTCGCCGTTACCGGCAAAGCGATACTCGAACATCGCGGAGGCGACGCTGGGTTCTGCAATCAGCTGGTTAAGACAGTTGCGCATGTCGCCCCAGGCGATACCGCCTTCGGATCGACGAATGCGGCCGGTCGATCCGCCGTTGTCGGTGGTGGTGACGATGCCGGTAAGACGTGAGCCCAGCGGGGAAAGGGCCGACATCACGCGGCCTAAACCGTGTCCGCCGCCCAGTGCCACAACGCGATCAAGATCGGCCAGTGTGCGATTCATACTTCTCCTTAACATCTCGTAGCGTAGCTCTGAACGCTAAGCTCGCGCGGATGACTTGCGTCAAAATCTGGAGCGCATTTTAACGTATCCTGTCGCGAAAATGCGGTGAAAATTCGATATGTATAAGAATATATAGCGAAAAGAGCAAATGGAAGAGTGAGTAAATTCACGCTACCATCATGTTTACCGCGCTGATCAACGGGTCAGCGTACACTCAAGCCTGAATGCCTAAGTCTGCGGATAGGGGGTTCAGGCCGTAGCCATCGAGCTGCCAGGGTGCAGGAAGAAATGACTGCATCTCCCAATCTGGAAAGGTGTTCTGGTGTCACAATTTACTGATGCATACGCGCGTAAGTTCTATTACCTGCGCCTGTCGGTCACAGATGTCTGTAATTTCCGCTGTACCTACTGTCTTCCTGACGGTTACAAACCGCAGGGAATTCGTAACAAAAGCTTTCTCTCTCTGGATGAAATCCGCCGTGTCACGCGGGCTTTTGCCGCAGCCGGAACCGAAAAAGTGCGGCTGACCGGCGGTGAGCCGTCGCTGCGCCGCGATTTCACCGACATCATTGCGGCAGTGCGTGAAAACGCCGCTATCCGCCAGATCGCGGTGACCACCAATGGCTACCGGCTGGCGCGCGACGTGAAGCAGTGGCGCGATGCGGGTCTGAACGCACTCAACGTCAGCGTCGACAGCCTGGATGCCCGTCAGTTTCACGCCATCACCGGTCAGGATAAATTCCATCAGGTGATGAGCGGCATTGATGCGGCGCTGGACGCCGGGTTTCGCCAGGTCAAAGTCAACAGCGTGCTGATGCGCGATCTCAACAGCCGTAATCTGGCTACGTTCCTCGACTGGATCCGCATCCGTCCGATTCAGCTGCGCTTTATCGAACTGATGGAGACTGGCGACGGCGGCACGCTGTTCCGCGATCAGCACGTGTCCGGCATGGTGATCCGCGATCAGCTGATTGCCCAGGGCTGGCAGCGTCGCGAAAGCGGGCGCAGCGACGGCCCGGCACAGGTCTTTTATCATCCCGACTATGTCGGCGAGATTGGCCTGATCATGCCTTACGCCAAAGATTTCTGTGCCAGCTGCAACCGTCTGCGCGTCTCGGCGCAGGGTAACCTTCACCTGTGCCTGTTTGGTGACGGCGGCATACCGCTGCGTGACCTGCTGGCGTCCGATGAGCAGCAGGCCGAACTGCAGGCGCGCATCGCCAGCAGCCTGGGACAGAAGAAGCAGACGCACTTCCTGCATCAGGGCAACACCGGCATCACACAAAATCTCTCTTACATTGGCGGCTAATTTCAGGAGTAAGTATGGGTAAACCAGCCAGCGAATTTCAGGCCGTACAGATTGCGGTGATGACGGTGTCAGACCGTCGCGATGCCAGCAACGATACCTCCGGCGACTATCTGCGCGAGGCGGCGGCGGAAGCGGGCCATGAGGTGGTCGATCACGCCATCGTGCCGGATAACCTTTATCGCATTCGCGCCACCGTATCGCGCTGGATCGCCAGTGACGATGTGCAGGTGGTGATCATCAATGGCGGCACCGGCTTTAACCTGAAAAACAGCACGCCGGAAGCGCTGCTGCCGTTGTTTGACCGCGAGATCGACGGGTTTGGCGAACTGTTCCGGATGATCTCCTATGAAGAGATTGGCAGCTCGACGCTGCAGTCGCGCGCCATTGCCGGTCTGGCTAACGGGACGCTGATCCTGGCCGTGCCGGGTTCGACCAGCGCCTGCCGCACCGCCTGGGAGCGGATTATCGCTGACCAGCTTGATGCGCGCACTGCGCCCTGTAATTTTGTCTCACATCTGAAGAAACGGTAAGTATGTCTCAACTCACACACATTAACGCCGCGGGCGAAGCGCACATGGTGGATGTTTCCGCCAAGGCTGAAACCGTGCGCGAAGCGCGCGCCGACGTGCTGGTGCTGATGCAGCCGGAAACGCTGCAGATGATTATGGAAGGCAGCCACCATAAAGGGGATGTCTTCGCCACCGCGCGCATCGCCGGGATCCAGGCAGCAAAACGCACCTGGGAGCTGATTCCGCTCTGTCATCCGCTGATGCTGAGTAAAGTGGAAGTGAACCTCGAAGCAGAACCGGATCATAATCGGGTTCGGATCACCTCGCTCTGCCGACTGACCGGCAAAACCGGCGTCGAGATGGAAGCGCTGACGGCAGCCTCGGTAGCCGCGCTAACCATCTACGACATGTGCAAAGCGGTGCAGAAGGATATCGTCATCGATCAGCTGCGGTTGATCAGCAAGAGTGGCGGCAAAAGCGGCGATTTTCAGGCGGCCGCGCATGATTAAGGTGCTGTTTTTCGCTCAGGTGCGTGAGCTGACCGGCACCGCATCCTTTGAGGTGAACGCTGATTATGCGGATGTGGCGGCGCTGCGCGCTGCGCTGGCCGAACGCAACGATCGCTGGGCGCTGGCGCTGGAGTCGGGCAAACTGCTGGCGGCGGTGAATCAGACGCTGGTGCCGATGAGTCACCCGCTGCACGCCGGTGATGAAGTAGCCTTTTTCCCGCCCGTAACCGGAGGCTGAGATGGAAACGCAGATTCGCGTCGGCCCCGCGCCCTTTGATATGGCGGAAGCATATCGCTGGCTGGCGGCCTGTGATGAAGATGGTGCGGTAGTGACCTTTACCGGCAAAGTCCGCAACCACAATCTGGGTGATAACGTGGCGGCGCTGACGCTGGAGCACTATCCCGGCATGACCGAAAAAGCGCTGCAGGAGATTGTTGATGCGGCACGCGAACGCTGGCCGCTGCAGCGCGTCACGGTGATCCACCGCGTCGGCGAGCTGTTTCCCGGTGATGAGATCGTGCTGGTGGGCGTGACCAGCGCCCATCGCGGCAGCGCCTTTTCTGCCGCGGAGTTCATTATGGATTATCTGAAAACACGCGCGCCGTTCTGGAAGCGCGAAGCGACAGAGCAGGGCGATCGCTGGGTGGATGCCCGCGACAGCGATCATCAGGCGGCCCAGCGCTGGGACTAAGGCATGAATGGCGCAAGCGGGCAGAGGTTTTCCGCCCGCTGCGTTACCGCTGATCTCATCCGCGTCACAGCCCGCTAACACGCATACACAACGCCTACGGCTACTTCAGCTGCTCCGCCGGACCAAAGCTGGTCTGACCGTGGCTGTGCTCACCACCACCGCTGGTGCGCTTAAGCTGAATCACCTGGCCCTTTTCCCAGGCGTTAGCACCCGGCGCCGCCGGATTGGCTACGATATCCGCCCGATCGGCCCGGATCTGTTTGCTGTCCACCTCAAAACGGCGATCGCGATCCGCCAGCAATCGCGAATCCATCTGACCATCCTGGGTAAAGCCCATCATCAGCGCCGGAATGCCGATCGGCAGCGTTTTGTCGCGATCGGTATGCCAGGTATGCCAGGTTTTGCCATAGGTATTCACGATGCGCGACATCAGCGCATGGTCGGCAACTTTCGGTAAGCCTGGCGCAATCAGCGTGCCGGACTTCACCTCATACTGATGGCTGTGCCACAGCTTCTTCTCTTCGGGCGGCAGGGTCTTAAACAGCCGTTCGCTGATGATGTACTCCACGCCCATCAGCCGCGCGTCGCGCGTGTTGCCGTCGTAAATCACCGCCTGCATCACATCGTCGTTCAACACGGTGACATAGTGGTGCGCCTCCATCTGACCGTTTTTATCGCCGTTATAAAAATGGAAGCCATCGAGATAGGTATTGATGGCATCGACAGGCGGACGTGATTGCATCACGCTGGCACCGGTTTCCAGCACTTTCAGTGAGGAGGAGGTCGGCGCGCCCGGCGACTGCACCTGAGCAGGGGTATTACTGGCGCCGCAGCCGGTTAATAACAGGCTGAACGCCGCAACAGGCCAGAGTTTACACATCGTAAGGTCCTTTAACGTTAAAAAAGGTAACCTTAGTTCAGTTCTCTCCTGCCTGGGAAACGCTGGCAATGGTAGAGTAGGGCTTTGGTTCATTCTGAGGACAGGCATGTCATCCACCCCGATTCTGCAACGTCTGACACTGGTCGCCGCCCTGGTGCTGGCGGGTTGTAGCAGCAAGAAAACTCCGGAGGCGCCGGTACGGCAGCCTGAAGATGTTAAAGCGCAAATCCAGCGGCTGCTGCCGTCGCACGTCAGCAATAAAGCGGCCTGGAGCGACGATATCTACACCACCTTCCGCACGCAGCAGATCGACCCCAGCGCCAGTAACCTGTGCGCGGTGATCGCCGTGGCGGATCAGGAGAGCAACTTCAGCGCCGAGGCCGCGGTGCCGGGCCTGCCGAAAATCGCCTGGGGCGAGATCGATCGCCGGGCGGCAAAAGTGCACGTCCCGGCCTTCCTGGTGCGCACCGCGCTGCTGATCAAATCCCCGACCGGGGAAAGCTATGCGGCACGACTGGACAAAGTGCGCAGTGAAAAAGATCTCAGCGCCATTTTCGATGACCTGATCGACATGGTGCCGATGGGCCAGACGCTGTTCGGCAATCTCAACCCGATCCATACCGGCGGGCCGATGCAGGTCAGCATTGCGTTTGCCGAAGCGCACGCCAAAGGCTATCCGTGGCCGATCGATGGCACCATCCGGCGCGAAGTCTTTACCCGTCACGGCGGGATTTACTTCGGGACGATGCACCTGCTCGGCTATCCGGCTGACTACAGCCAGCCGCTCTATCGCTTTGCCGACTACAATGCAGGCTGGTACGCCAGCCGCAATGCGGCGTTCCAGGCGGCAGTGTCAAAAGCCACCGGCATGAAGCTGGCGCTGGATGGCGATCTGATCCTCTATGGCTCTGACGCGGCGGGCGGCACCGAACTGGCGGTGCGCACGCTTTCGAAGCAGATCGACATGAGCAACAGCGCCATTCGCCGCGATCTGGAGAAAGGGGAGAAAGAATCGTTCAGCGACAGCGAACTCTGGAAACAGGTTTTTGCCCTGGCGGATAAAATGGCGGGCCGTAAGCTGCCGCGTGAAATGCTGCCGGGCATTAAGCTGGAAAGTCCGAAAATTACCCGTAATCTGACGACGGCGTGGTTTGCGCAGCGCGTCGACAGCCGTTATCAGCAGTGTCTGTCGCGGCGTTAACCGGCATGTTGTGGCACAGTTGAGCTGAGCTGTGCCACACTTAACTCTGGCATGGCTCCCGGCAGGGAGCTGTTCATCCGTTTAACAAGAGGTGCATCATGGACCGATATCCACGCAATGATTCCATCGTTCAACCCGCATCTCGCGGTTTACAAGCCTATATGGCGCAGGTCTATGGCTGGATGACCTGTGGTCTGTTACTGACCGCATTTGTCTCCTGGTTTGCGGCGCGTACGCCCGCCGTGATGGAGCTGGTGTTTGCCAATCGCATTACCTTCTTCGGGCTGATTATCGCGCAGCTGGCGCTGGTGTTTTTCCTGTCAGGCATGGTGCATCGTCTGAGCGGGGCCCTAGCCACCGGGCTGTTTATGCTCTATTCGGCGCTGACCGGCATTACCATGGCGAGTATCTTCCTGGTCTACACCTACTCCTCCATCGCCAGCACCTTTTTTGTCTCGGCAGGGATGTTTGGTGCGATGAGTTTTTACGGCTATACCACCAAACGCGATCTGAGCCGTTTTGGCAGCCTGCTGTTTATGGCGCTGATAGGCATTGTGCTGGCGTCGCTGGTGAATTTCTGGCTGAAAAGCCCGGCGCTGATGTGGGCGATTACCTACATCGGTGTGGTGGTGTTTGTGGGATTAACCGCTTATGACACGCAGAAGCTGAAAAACATCGGTGAGCAGATTGATGCCCGCGACACGGAAAACCTGCGTCGCTACTCGATCATGGGTGCGCTGACGCTCTATCTCGACTTCATTAACCTGTTCCTGATGCTGCTGCGGATCCTCGGTAACCGCCGCTGATTTTCAGTGTAAAAGGGGAGGCGCACAGGTTGCGCCTCCCCTTTTTTATGACGACTTCTGTAACTTCTGCTCGTTCTTCTGACGCAGATGCTTCGCCCGACTCTCCAGCCCCAGATAGAGCACCAGCGCTAACAGCAGCGGCAGGATAAAGTAGAGCACGCGATAGGCCAGCAGCGCCGCAATGATGGTGCCATGCGAAGCGTGCTGGCCGCTGAGCAGCGCCAGGAACACCGCTTCCAGAACGCCAATGCCCGCCGGAATGTGAATGATTACCCCGGCAATACTGCTGATCAGCAGGACGCCCAGCACCATCGGATAGCCCACGTCGCGTCCCAGCAGCAGCCAGATAATCGCGCCCATCACCATCCAGTTGGCACAGGAAACCGCAAACTGCAGCAGCGCCATGCGCAGTGAAGGCAGCTGCAGCGTCTGGCCTTTAATCGTCCAGCGACGCTGTTTTGAGAAGGCGCAGGCCCAGAGGTAAATCGCCACCAGCACCAGCAGCACCACGCCAATCAGTCGCAGCGTAGTCTCACCAATAAACCAGCCGCCGGGGATCGAGACCATGCCCGCACTGAACACCACGCCCGCCAGCAGAATATAGCCCAGCCAGTTAGTCGCGATGCTCAGGGAGAAGATGCGGGTGATGGTGCCGCTGTCGAGGCCCAGCCGGGAATAGAGCCGGTAGCGCATCGCGACGCCACCCACCCACGTACTCAGTGTCAGGTTAAAGGCGTAACAGATAAACGACACCAGCATGACCTGCCGCTTCGCCAGCTTATGGCCGCAGTAGGCGCGGCCAATCAGGTCATAGCAGCCATACACCAGGTAACTCAGCACCACCAGTCCGGCGGCGGTCAGTACCACAAAGCGGTTGTAGTTAACGATGACCTCATAAACATCTTCCCAGTTCACTTTGCGGGCATAAACCACCAGCAGAACCACCACTGCGACGAAAAACAGCACGGTGAGGATTTTCTTTGCCAGTTGCCAGCGTGGATGTTTTTTTGCCATCAGGATTTTGCTCCCGGGTTGTCGGCTTCTACACGATCCTGCGTTTCCATTTCTGGCTGTACCGGCGCACTGACCTGAGCCAGTTGCGGTGTGTGTGCCGGAAGCCAGCCCGCGATGGCCGGGAAATGACGCAGGAAATGGAATACCACCACGCTTTTGCTCAGTTGCCACCAGTTGCGCGGCGGCAGACGGTCCTCCTGTACGCGCTGGCAGTCGTTGGCCAGCAGCGCTTCGAGGTTGTCACGCAGCGTCTGGTTGAACGGTCTGTCGTGGATGATCAGGTTAGCTTCCAGGTTCAGAGAGAGGCTCAGCGGATCGAGATTGCTGGAGCCCACGGTCGCCCAGTAATCATCTTTCACAGCGATCTTGCCGTGCAGCGGACGACGGATATATTCGTAGACTTCAACGCCGCCATCGACCAGATAGTTGTAGAGCAGCTCTGCGCCCACTTTCACAATCGGCATATCCGGCTCGCCCTGCACGATCAGCCGCACCCGGACGCCACGCTGGGCAGCATTGCGCATCTCACGCAGCAGCCGGTAGCCCGGGAAGAAGTAGGCGTTGGCAATAATTACATCCCGCTTCGCCTCGCGCAGCATCTCCAGATAATGCACTTCGATGTCGTCGCGGTGCTCGTCATTATCGCGATAGACATAAAGCACTTGGGCATCGCCGGGTTTAGCATTCACCGCCGGACGATGAGAACGCGATCCCCACCAGCGGCGGGTATGCTGTTCGCTGCCAATCGCCTGTTGCAGATAGCGGGCGATGTCAGCCACGACCGGGCCTTTGACCTGTACCGCGTAATCCTGCTTCGCCTCCGGGCCATAATCGGTGTTGTGTTCAGCCGAGAAGTTGATGCCGCCGACAAAGGCGACCACGTCATCCACCACCACCGTTTTACGGTGCAGACGGCGGAACACGTTGGTGCGCATCCCCATCACCAGCGGTCGCGGATCGTAGTAGATGAAACGCACACCCGCGCTGGTCAGGCTGTTCACAAATTTATCGGAGAGTTCAGCGGAGCCGTAGCCATCGACCATCACTTCGACCCGCACGCCGCGCTGGGCCGCTGCCAGCAATTCGCGGTGCAGGGCGTTACCAACGTCATCCTCAAACAGAATAAAGGTTTCGATCAGAACTGAGCGTTCTGCCCGCTGGATCGCGCCAAAGACGCGCGGGAAAAACGCTTCACCATTTTCCAGCAACAGCAGCCGGTTGCCTTCCTGCCAGTTAAAATTCATAGATGAATCTCCACCGCCAGCGGCGCGTGATCGGAAAGATGAGACCAGGGCTTACGCGGCAGCGCCCACGGATGACTCACGGTGGCGTTGCGCACATAGATGCGGTCAAGCCGCAATAGCGGGAAGCGCGCCGGGAAGGTGCGCGCCGGGCGTCCGGTCTTCATACTGAATACCTCTTTCAGGCCTGCGCCCTGTTTTAAAATGGCATTAGCGCGTCGCTGCCAGTCATTGAAATCGCCTGCCACGACGACCGGCGCGTCGGGCGGCAGCGAGTTGACCATTTCACAGATCTTCTTCATCTGCGCGTGGCGATGCGCCTCTTTCAGACCCAGGTGAACACAGATGACATGCAGCGTGCCGTGCGGCTCGGGCAGGGCGATCTGACAGTGCAGCATGCCGCGATTTTCACTGCCTGCCACCGAGATATCCCGGTTCTCATAGTCGGTTATCGGGAAGCGTGACAGCACCGCATTGCCGTGATGTCCCTCCGGATAGACCGCATTGCGTCCGTAGGCGAAATCGTTCCACATGGTGTCAGCCAGGAACTCATAATGAGGTGATTCAGGCCACTCTTCATGATTAAGGGAGTGGATGGCATGTGTGCCCATTACCTCCTGAAGAAAAACCACATCTGCCGAGGTTGCGCGAACGGCTTCGCGTAATTCCGGCAGGATGAAACGGCGATTAAACGGGGCAAACCCCTTATGTGTATTGATCGTCAGGACTTTTATTGAAAATCCTTGCGCATTTTGTGGCATACTCGCGACGCACTCCTTTTCATCATCAATAGAATCAAAGTGTAGTCTTTGTCACAAATGGGTGGTGAGAGAGCGCGATATTTAGGGCGTTATCCGAAAATTGTTTTACATTGAGGAAACCGTTTCCGGCTTGTGCCGGTAGCACTTGGGCGACCTGTTGGGTCTGCCAGGAGAATTGAATGAAATGGTCTAATCGTATTCAAATCATCACGGGTCAGACGTTGTTGCATATCGCTATGCATCTGCTGGTGATCGCTGCGCTGATCTGGGGCTGGAAACACAAGGCGCTGGTTGATGTCTGCAGCACGCTGGTGGCGATGTACGCACTGGTTTTTGTTGCCATGCTGGTGACACAGCGCATCGCCCGTTTACGCACGCTCGGCGATTATCTTGAAGAAGCGACCACCACTTACTACTTTGGCGCCGCCATGATGACACTGTTCCTGGTGTCGCGGATTTACCACAATAACCTGCTGCTGGCCTGTCTCGGCGTAGTAATGTTGCTGGGTCCGGCGCTGGTCTCGCTGCTGGCGAAAGAGCCACCGCGGCGTATCGAAAATAAACGTAGTTAAGTTGAAGGCCACCGTAAGGTGGCCTTCCTGTTTCTGCACAGCTAAGTTATGTCAGTAAATGTGAGCTATCTCGCACACTTCATTTAAAGCTGCTACACTCGCCCGCTTACGCATCGTAGTTTGTGCCCTTTTCACGCGACAGCCCCAGCTGCCGTCACTATCCCTCTGAAAACTACACCGTGAATCACGGCCAGAGCGGACCGGAGTAAACCACGTAATGTCATTTGACTCTCTCGGCCTGAGTGCCGATATTTTGCGCGCGGTTGCCGAACAAGGCTACAGCGAACCTACACCTATCCAGCGCCAGGCGATACCGGTGGTGCTGGCAGGCCGCGATCTGCTGGCGAGTGCCCAGACCGGCACCGGCAAAACGGCCGGCTTTACCTTACCGTTGTTACAGAAACTCTCTGCCACCGCAACGCCCGTGCGCGGTCGTCGCCCGGTGCGCGCCCTGATCCTGACCCCAACCCGTGAACTCGCGGCGCAGGTCGGCGAAAACGTCAGCGACTACAGCAAATATCTCTCGCTGCGTTCGCTGGTCGTGTTTGGTGGCGTCAGCATTAATCCACAAATGGTTAAGCTGCGTGGCGGTGTCGATGTGCTGGTGGCCACGCCAGGTCGCCTGCTGGATCTGGCGCAGCAGAATGCCGTTGACCTGTCTCAGGTCGAAATTCTGGTGCTGGATGAAGCGGACCGTATGCTGGATATGGGCTTTATTCACGACATCCGTCGCGTGCTGGCGCGTCTGCCGGCTAAACGTCAGAACCTGCTGTTCTCAGCCACCTTCTCGGATGAGATCAAAGGCCTGGCGGAAAAACTGCTGACCAACCCGGAAATGATTGAAGTGGCTCGCCGCAACACCGCTTCTGAGCAGGTGGCGCAGCAGGTGCATTTCGTTGATAAGAAGCGTAAGCGGGAACTGCTGTCGCAGCTGATCGGCGAAGGTAACTGGCAGCAGGTGCTGGTCTTTACCCGAACCAAACACGGCGCTAACCACCTTGCCGAGCAGCTGGGCAAAGATGGTATCACCGCTGCCGCAATCCACGGCAACAAGAGCCAGGGTGCCCGTACCCGTGCGCTGGCCGACTTTAAGTCAGGCGGCATTCGCGTGCTGGTTGCGACTGATATCGCGGCCCGTGGCCTGGATATCGAAGAGCTGCCACACGTCGTGAACTACGAGCTGCCTAACGTCGCCGAAGATTACGTTCACCGTATTGGCCGTACCGGCCGTGCGGCTGCAACCGGTGTCGCACTGTCGCTGGTTTGCGTCGATGAGCACAAACTGCTGCGTGATATCGAACGTCTGCTGAAGCGTGAAATCCCGCGTCTGGCGATTGAAGGCTATGAGCCGGATCCGAGCATCAAGGCGGAGCCGATCATCAACGGTCGTCAGCAGCAGTCTCGCGGCGGTGCAGGTGGCGGCGGTCGTGGTCGTGGTCAGGGCGGACAGGGTGCGGGCGCATCGCGTTCCTCTTCATCCGGCGACAAACGTCCTCAGGCGCGTCGTCAGAGCCAGGCTGCGCCTCAGGGCGATAAGCCCGCAGCCCGTCCACGTCGTCCGGCTCCGAAGCGCACCGGAAACGTCTGAGTATGAGGGTTTTACTGGCTCCGATGGAGGGCGTGCTGGATTCACTGGTGCGCCAGCTGCTATCGGAAGTGAACGACTACGATCTCTGCATCACTGAGTTTTTGCGCGTGGTCGATCAACTGCTGCCGGTAAAATCCTTCACCCGTCTCTGCCCCGAACTGCATCACGCCAGCCGTACGCCATCCGGCACGCGGGTGCGGATGCAGCTGCTGGGGCAGCATCCCGAATGGTTAGCCGAGAACGCCGCGCGCGCGGTGGAGCTGGGCTCCTGGGGTGTTGATCTCAACTGTGGTTGTCCCTCTAAACTGGTCAACGGCAGCGGAGGCGGCGCAACTCTTCTGAAAGATCCCGATCTCATCTATCGTGGCGCGAAAGCGATGCGTGAAGCGGTGCCTGCCGATTTGCCGGTGACGGTGAAAGTGCGGCTCGGCTGGGACTCCAGTGCCCGTAGTCTGGAGATTGCCGACGCGGTCCAGCAGGCCGGTGCCAGCGAGCTGACGGTGCATGGTCGGACTAAAGAAGAGGGCTATCGCGCAGAAGCGATCAACTGGCACGCGATTGGCGACATTCGTCAGCGGCTGCGCATTCCGGTAATTGCGAATGGCGAAATATGGGACTGGCAAAGCGCGCAAAACTGTACGGCTATCACCGGCTGCGATGCGGTGATGATTGGCCGTGGTGCACTGAACATCCCCAACCTGAGCCGGGTGGTGAAATACAACGAACCGCCGATGGCCTGGCCCGATGTGGTGCGGTTATTGCAGAAATACAGCCGGCTGGAAAAGCAGGGCGATACCGGCCTCTATCACGTGGCGCGGATCAAACAGTGGCTCGGTTATCTGCGCAAAGCGTATGGCGAAGCCGATGGCTTATTTAGTGAAATCCGTGCGTTAAAAAACTCGGGCGACATCGCACAGGCGATTGACCGTCATGCACATGTTCATGGTTTGTGATAAAAAATCAGGCGACCCTTTAGCAGCCTGACGGTATAGTGGGCAAAATTTCCCACATCACAAGCCTGCTATGTCTGACACCGCTGTGTTGAGCAACAGTCAGCTCAATAAACGAATCCTCTCAGTTATCATTTTCACTTTCTTCTGCTATCTCTCCGTCGGACTGCCGCTGGCCGTGCTGCCGGGCTTCGTCAAAAATCATCTCGGCTTCAGCTCCTTTATTGCCGGTCTGATTATCAGCATCCAGTATTTTGCGACGCTGCTCAGCCGTCCGCAGTCGGGCCGTCTCGCCGATCGCCTGGGTCCAAAACGGGTGGTGATGCTGGGGCTGCTCTGCTGTGGCATGAGCGGGGTGCTGACTATTGTGGCGGCACTGCTGAGCAACTGGCCGTGGCTGAGTCTGGCGCTGCTGGCTATCGGGCGACTGTTTCTCGGGGTGGGGGAGAGCTTCAGCAGCACCGGCTCCACGCTGTGGGGTATGAATATCGTCGGGCCATTACAGACCGCGCGCGTCATCTCCTGGAACGGTGTTGCCACTTATCTGGCGATGGCTGTTGGTGCGCCGCTGGGCGTGTTGCTGAACAGTGAGTTCGGCATGAGCGGATTTGCCGGACTGATTGCGCTGATGGGCGTCGTTGGGTATCTGATGGCCAGCCGCAAACCGGCAGTCATTGTCAGCGTGGGCGAGCGCATTCCGTTTCATCGCGTCTTCTCCCGCGTCTGGCTTTATGGTCTGGCGCTGGGCTTCGGCACCATCGGCTTTGGCGTCATCGCCACCTTTATCACTCTCTATTTTGCCAGCCGTGACTGGCAGGGCGCGGCCTATGCACTGACGCTGTTCAGCCTGGGGTTTGTACTGGTGCGGCTGGGTTTTGGTCGCTTCATAACCCGCTTTGGCGGACTGCGCGTGTCACTGTTCTCTTTCCTGCTGGAGTGTCTGGGACTGCTGATTATCTGGCAGGCGGACAGCGCCTGGCTGGTGGGCGCGGGGGCGTTCCTCACCGGCAGCGGCTTCTCGCTGGTCTTCCCGGCGCTGGGCGTTGAGGCAGTTAAACGGGTTGATCGTCAGGACCAGGGCTCGGCGCTGGGTACCTATTCCGCCTTTCTCGATCTGGGACTCGGCTTAACCGGCCCGGTGGCAGGCTTATTTATCGGACACTGGGGGATGCAGTCGGTCTATCTGGCTGCCGCCGTGATGGTGCTGGGCGCGCTGCTGATTACACTGCGGCTCTATACGCAGCAACGGCTCACCACCTGACCGGTGGTGAGCACTGACTATCAGAAATGGATAAACACCCAGTAGAGCAGGGCAGAAAGCAGAATGGAGACCGGCAGCGTTAATACCCAGGCGACAGCCAGATTACGCAGAGTCGAAAACTGCAGGCCTGAACGGTTGGCCGCCATGGTGCCCGCCACGCCGGACGACAGCACATGGGTGGTCGACACCGGCAGGCCAAAGCCATCGGCTGCGCCAATGGTCATCATCGCCACCAGCTCGGCGCTGGCACCCTGGGCATAGCTCAGATGGGTTTTGCCGATCCGTTCTCCCACTGTCACCACAATCCTGCGCCAGCCGACCATGGTGCCAAGCCCCAGCGCAATCGCCACCACCACTTTCACCCACATCGGAATAAAGCGGGTGGCGCTGTCGAGTTCTGTTTTCACCGCCTTAAGATTGCGTTCGGTCTCCTGCGGCAGGGCGACTTTCGCAGTCTGCAAATGCTTGATCGACTCCGAGGCCAGATACATCTGGTTGCGGGTATTGGTCACCGCCTGGACAGGGATGTTATCCATCGAGCCGTAGCGGCGAATCTGATCGCCCACCTCGTTAAGTGTCCTGGCCAGCGCCGGTAGCACCCCGGCATTCATCTGGTTGCTGCCGACAAAGCCGGTCAGCACGTCGCGGGCCGCCGGAGGATGCGCCGAATTGGGTTGAAGTTGCAGCAGCTGATGCGCGGTCACTTCAGTCAGTGCGGCCACGCGTGGGATCTGATCTGCCGGCAGCGATCGGTTCAGGGCATAGGCGATCGGCATGGTGCCCACCAGGATCAGCATAATCAGCCCCATCCCTTTCTGGCCATCGTTGGAGCCGTGCGCAAAGGAGACGCCGGTACAGGTCAGGATCAGCAGACCACGGATCCAGACCGGCGGCGGCTGGTCACTTTTCGGTGCCTGATAAAGCTGGCGATGACGGATAAACATTTTCATCACCCATAGCAGCAGCCCGGCGCAGACAAAACCGACCACCGGCGACAGCAGCAGGGCATAGCCGACCTTCAGCGCCTGATCCCAGTCTACGCCGCTCAGTCCGCTGCGCCCGTGCAGCATCGCGTTAGCCACCCCGACGCCGATAATCGAACCAATCAGGGTATGCGACGACGACGAGGGCAGGCCGAAATACCAGGTGCCGAGATTCCAGATAATGGCGGAGAAGAGCAGCGCATAGACCATGGCGAAGCCGTTGCCGCTGCTGGCCTGCAGGATCAGCTCGACCGGCAGCAGTGAGATAATGCCAAACGCCACCACGCCGCTGGAGAGCAGCACGCCCATAAAGTTACAGAAACCGGACCAGACCACGGCCACGCCGGGCGTCAGCGAATGGGTGTAGATCACGGTAGCGACGGCGTTAGCGGTATCGTGGAAACCATTGACGAACTCAAAGCCGAGCGCAATCAGCAGCGCCAGTCCCAGCAGAAAGAACGGCAGATAGCTGGTGACCGGCGTGTTGGTTTCTTCAACATCATTAACCAGGTTGAGTCCGGCGAACGCCAGTCCCGCCACCAGCAGAATGAAAAACAGCGGTTTGCTGAAGCGGCTGCCCTTGCCGTTGAAATCGGGGCGTCCCTGGGCTGATGAGGAGGAGAGACCGTTTTCGCTCATGGTGTACCTCACGTGGCTGATGCCGGATGCTGATTTGCATCGGGTTAACGGAGTGTGATACGCGCTTTATATGACAGATTAATGATGGTCGGGCGGGGATGAAGAGCCGGGAATGCTGGCTACAACGTCATTAAGCAGGCAATAAAAAAGCCAGCGACAGGCGCTGGCTTTTTAGAGCAGGGCGGCGATTACGAGTTGGTATTCGCCGCTGCTGCAGGTGCCGCTGGTGTGACCGGTGCGGTCTGCTCAGTGGCCGGCTGCTGTGGCTGTGCAGCATCGCTGCTTGCACCCTGTGGGGTCACCGGCGTCATCGGCTGTTCCTGTGGTACAGCCTGCGGGTTTTCCGGCATCGGTACAGGTGCGGTCTGGATGTTGTTTTCCACACCGTTCACTTTTACCGGCATACCGGTACGGCCCTGAATAGCGCCGTTAACCTGATCCTGATTGACGCTGGCATCAACCAGCACTTTGCTTACCGCCTGCGTCAGCGTAATCGGCACCAGCTCACGTGAGTTAAACTGCTCTTCAGTGGTCGACAGCGGGTTATGCACTTCAACATAACGTGAACCGTCTGGCTCTACGGTCGCTTTTACCGGCTGATCGACGAACTGTACGCGCGTACCGACCGGCACGTTCTGATACAGCCACTTAATATCGTCAGCGCGCAGACGCACACAGCCATGGCTCACGCGCAGGCCGATACCGAAGTTGGCGTTGGTGCCGTGAATCGCATACAGACGACCGATATAGAGCGCGTAAAGACCCATCGGGTTATCCGGGCCTGCCGGGAACACGGCTGGCAGCGTTTCACCGCGTGCCGCGTAATCCGCATGCATACCTTTAGTTGGCGTCCAGGTCGGGCCATCTTTCTTACGTTCTACCGCTGTGGTCCAGTTAATCGGGGTATCTTTACCCAGCTCACCGATACCAATTGGCAGCACCACCACGGTTTTGCTGCCTTTCGGGTAGTAGTAAAGACGCATCTCTGCGCTGTTAATCACAATACCTTCACGCGGTGCGTCAGGCAGGATCAGTTGCTGTGGGATGATCATTTTGCTGCCAGCTTTAGGCAGATAAACGTCAACACCCGGATTAGCTTCCAGCATATTGCTGAGGCCCATCTGATACTGCGCCGCAAAAGCTTCCAGCGGCAGCTTGCTGTCTTCAGGAACAGTAATTTCAATATTTTCCCCGATCAGACGGCTGTTGGCCGGCGGTAACGGGTAAACCACAGCAAAGGCTGACTGGCTGAATGCCGCCAGGGCCAGAGCGATTGAAGCGAAAGCGCGAATAATTTTCATATTTTACAATTCTTTATCGCCATATTTCAGGCTGGTCTATGTGTCGAATTCATGCTGGCCAATGTGACCTGCTGCGCATTATATGTTCATTAATCTGACGTTGTGAATCGGGAATTTAACCTGCCTGCAATACTTTACGTAAATTCATCGCGGATGTTAGCGCATTTCCGGAAAGCAGGGCGTGTAAAATGCGGCTTTCCGGAGGGAGTCCTGATTAAGGTTGCCACTGCGTCTGTTCACCGCTGAGTTTGCGATTCAGGAAAAAGGCGGCACTGATTAACGCCAGATGCGTCAGCGCCTGCGGCGTATTGCCCAGCGCATGACCGTGGCTGTCAAACTCCTCGGCGTACAGGCCCAGCGGATTGGCGTAACTCAGCAGCTTCTCAAATTCAAAATGCGCTTCCTGGATCCGGTCCGCGCGCGCCAGACACTCGACATACCAGAATGAGCAGGCACCAAAGGAGCCTTCCGATCCCTTGAGGCCATCGGCCGGTGTTTCATGGGTATTATAACGCCGCACCATACCGTCGCTGACCAGATTGGTTTTGATCGCATCCAGCGTGGCAATCCAGTCCGGGTCGGTGGCACCGACGAAGCGCACCAGCGGCATCAGCAGCATGGAAGCGTCGAGATGTTCGCCATGACGGGTGGCAGAGAAATGGCCGCGTTCACTGTTCCAGAAGTTTGCCCAGATATCTTCGCGGATCTCACGACGCGCGCGATCCCAGCGTTCGTAAGGCATCGGCAGGGATCGCTTCATGCCCAGTCGCAATGCGCGATCCAGCGCCACCCAGCACATCAGACGCGAATGAAGGAAATGCTCGGGCTCGCCGCGCATCTCCCAGATACCGGCATCGGGCTGATCCCAGTTCTCACACAGCCAGTCGATCATTTTGACCACATGCTCCCAGCCGCGCTGAGAGATCGCCTCACCATATTTATTGGCCAGATAGACCGCATCCATCAGCTCGCCATAGATATCGAGCTGGGTCTGCTGCCAGGCGTCATTGCCGATGCGAACCGGGCGGGAGTCGGCATAGCCGGAGAGATTGAGTAACTCCATCTCATGCAGCTCGGTGCCGCTGTCCAGCCGGTACATCACCTGCAGGCGCATCTCATCGTGATGGCTGTTTTCAACACATCGCCCGACCCAATGGGTAAAGTGTTTAGCTTCATCAACGTAGCCCAGCCGCATCAGTGCATACATGCTGAACGAGGCGTCGCGGATCCAGGAGGCGCGGTAGTCCCAGTTGCGTTCGCCGCCCAGCTCTTCAGGCAGGCCAAAAGTTGCTGCCGCCGCAATCGAGCCGTGCTGATGTGAAGTCAGCAGCTTCAGGACCAGCGCCGAGCGCTGCACCATCTCGCGCCAGCGTCCCTGATAGGTGCTCCGGGCACTCCAGCGTCGCCAGTAGTTCAGCGTCTCTTCAAAGCAGTGTTCGGTGGACAGCGCTTCGATATGTGCATCATCCACGCTGCCAAATTCGAACTGCGCATGTTCGCCAGGCTGTAACGTGAAGTGGGCGGTGGCGCTGTCATCTTCCAGCGTCATGACAACGGAGGCTGCCAGGCGCAGCGACGGCTGACCTTCGGCATGAAAGTCGATGCAGCCGTTGTGCGCTTCTGCCCGGGTTTGTGCCCGGGCGTAGTCATGACGCGGTGAACAGCGCAGCTGAAAGGTTGCGCTGCCGCGAACCATCCTGACCCGGCGGATCAGGCGCGGCAGTTTGTTCTTATCATCACAAATCGGCATGTAGTCGGTAATTTCCGCTACGCCTTCATCATCCAGCCAGCGGGTCTGCAGGATGTTGGTGTCAGGCAGGTAAAGCTGCTGACGCCGCGCATTGGGCCAGTCAGGTGCAAGGGAGAAAAGGCCGGCATCATCGCTGTCGAGCAGGGCGGCAAACACCGACGGACTGTCGAGTTCAGGCCAGCAGAGATAATCAATGGTGCCGTCATTAGCGACCAGCGCACAGGTGCGCAAATCACCGATGACGCCGTGGTCTTCAATCTTACGTTTTAACTTACTCATTCTTCTCCCCCTGTCAGTGTCCATCCTAACTATAGCTGAGCCATCCGATGCGGCTTCGTTTGGGCACAGATGGTTAACGCGCGGTTGAATAGGGAAGGAGAGGAGAAGGTGGACGGGTGAGACTCACATCATCGTCAGCAGGTCGCCAGACTCTGTTCAGCGTCTGGCGACCGGTGTGTCATCTGGCGAATACGCCGTTCATTTATTGCTGATCGGCCCGGCGGTTGTGCCAGCGACGGATCACCCAGCGCAGCACAAAGGCGAAGACGATCGCCCCGACCAGCCACAGCAGATGTTTCAGATGTTGGTCGAGTTTATGCAGCCACGGCGCGATGATGCCGCCTGCGAAATAGCCCAGCGTCACGAAGATCAGCGACCAGATAGCCGCCCCGATAACGTTAAGAATAAAAAACTTCATCGGGTTAAGGCGGCTGGCACCGATGATGATGGGTCCAATCAGCCGGAAGCCATACATAAAGCGCACGCCAATCACGAACAGGCTGGGACGGCGTTTGATCAGGCGGTTTGCCTTCACCACTTTGTCCTGATGCTTTTTAAAGCGGCGCAGGATCCGCGTGCCCCAGCGGCGACCGACCCAGTAGAGCAGCTGATCGCCAACAATGCCGCCACCCATTGCCGCCAGCACGACCCCCACATAATGCAGCAGCCCCTCATGCGCGGCGACGCCGCCCAGCAGCGTAAATGTCTCCCCCTCGGCAATACAGCCAATAAAAAGTGCCAGATAACCGTATTGCGTAATTAATGCGTTGATATCCAGATGCAAAATGACTCTCCCTGTTCGGTGATGATTTCTTTCAGTCTATACGCGATTTGGCTTCGCTTCCGCCCGGCCACCACGGGTTCGTTTATTTATGCTGTTTTTTATCCGGTCACCACGAAAATTTCACTGCCGTTTATACTTGAGGAGACGCTGCCCCTAAAGACGCATGCATCACCGGGCGGCCCATCGCATCAGAGGAGTGACTGTATGAACCATGTCTGGGGACTTCTGGCGCATCCGAACCAGGAAATGCGTCATATCAAGCAAGAAAATGAGAGTGTCTCGCACCACTACACCCACCATGTTCTGCTGATGGCGGCGATCCCGGTGATCTGCGCCTTTATCGGTACAACTCAGCTGGGCTGGAATCTGGGCGAGGGGCGATATGTGCAACTTAACCTGGCAACCGGCATCGGGCTGGGCATTCTGTTCTACCTGATTATTCTGGGCGGTGTCGCAGTTATGGGGCGCGTGATCCACTGGATGGCACGTGATTATCCGCAGCGTCCCGGCGTCCAGCGCTGCACCGTGTTTGCGGGATACGTGGCGACGCCACTGTTTCTCAGCGGACTGGTGGCACTTTATCCGCTGGTCTGGCTCTGCGTACTGGCAGGTGCGCTGGCGCTGCTCTACACCGGCTATCTGCTCTATATTGGCATTCCTCTGTTTCTGAATATCGACCGCGAAGAAAGCCTGCGTTTTTCCGGCTCAACGCTTGCCATCGGCGTGCTGGTTTTTGAAGTGTTACTGGCATTGACCGTGGTGCTGTGGGGATATGGACCGCATCTGTTCTGACTGACCGCTGCCGCCGCTCTGGCGGCAGTTCTCTTTTTACGCCCGGAAACAATCTCACCAGGAAATTTCTTAACCTTAAGCGTATGATGCTGCTGCCAGCCCGTGCGCCGACGTGACTGAAGCGGGCGGCCTGTGTCGGTCTGATACAGTACATAATCATAACCGGGTTTTTTTCTACGATGCCTGCAAAAATTCGCTCCACCCTGCTTTCGCTGGCGCTGCTCGTTTCCGGGCAGATTGTTTCACTTCCGGCGCAGGCGACGACTTCATTGTCGCAACTTGCGCCTATTGCTCAGCCGCAGATCGCTTCTGGCAGTGCGATTATTGTTGACCTCACCACCAATAAAGTGCTCTTCTCCAGTCACCCTGATCGGGTCAGGCCCATTGCGTCCATCACCAAGCTGATGACCGCGATGGTGGTGCTGGATGCGCATCTGCCGATGAATGAGATGATTAACGTCGATATCAGCCAGACGCCGGAAATGCGTGGCGTTTTCTCACGCGTTAAGCTCAACAGCCAGATCAGCCGCCGCAATATGATGTTACTGGCGCTGATGTCTTCAGAAAACCGTGCCGCCGCCAGCCTGGCTCACGCCTATCCGGGCGGTTATCACGCCTTTATCCAGGCAATGAATGCCAAAGCGCGGTCACTCGGCATGAAACAGACGCGCTATGTGGAGCCAACCGGCCTCTCAACGCAGAACGTCTCCAGCGCGCAGGACCTGGTGAAGTTACTCAAAGCGACGCGGGAATATCCGATGCTTGGCGCGCTCAGCACCACAAAAGAAGAGACGGCCGTGTTTGCCCATCCGAGCTACGCGCTGCCGTTCCGCAATACCAACCATCTGGTCTATAAAAATGACTGGCATATTCAGCTGACCAAAACCGGTTATACCGACGAGGCGGGCCACTGCCTGGTGATGCGCACGATGATTAACAATCGTCCGGTAGCGCTGGTGGTGCTGGATGCCTTTGGCAAATATACCCACTTCGCCGACGCTAACCGTCTGCGCAGCTGGATTGAGACCGGCAAAGCCGCGCCAGTGCCTGCCGCTGCGCTGGCATATAAAAAGCAGAAGTCGGGCCAGGTTGCCAGCAATGGTGCCGGCAGTGCCGACGTTGAGTAGAGAATAACCGGTGTCGCGTACGGCGCGCACCAGCGTTACCTGCAGGCTGAGCAGGTAGCCGGGAAGAAACAGGCAGAGGCGTAAAGCGATGTTCATGCCGCTGCCTGTCCCGAATCAGCCCGAAAAATGCCCGTTATTCCTATATTGCCATCCCTTGCAAAGCCCTAAACTTACGCGCGACTGGCGAGGGAAGATCGCCTGATTTAAGCTGCCGGAATCTTACACATATGTTTATACGATCCCTTTTTGCATTGTTAATGCTGGCGCTGGCAGGGTTTGCCCCGGCGCTGGCGCTGGCCGCGGATGATACGGCCGGTGCTACTCAGGAACAGGATGCTCCGCCGAAGCTGAATGCCGCGGTTGAACTGCCGAAAATGCAGAAGATCCTCGACAAAATTAAAAGTCAGGTTTCTGTCGATGCTGGCGAAAACAAGCTGACGCAGCTGAATGAAATGGCGCTGGAGCTTTCCGGCAATGCCGATACGCTGGGCCAGGCGCTGGTTCCCGATCGTCAGCAACTGGAAGCCCAGTTGCAGGTGCTGGGTCCGGCCCCGAAAGCGGACAGCGGCGTCAAAGAGACGCCGGAAGTGACGCGCAAGCGTAACACGCTGGAGAGTCAGAAAAGCAAACTCGACGACCAGATTAAGCAGGCTGAAGGCATTAAAAATGGCGCACTGATGCTTTCCTCGCAGATTGTTAACCTGCGTCGCGATCGGCTGAAAAGCCAGCTGGCGCTGAACTCCGGCAGCATCCTCGGGGCGCGCTTCTGGTCACCGTTGCTCAGCTCACAGGATCTGGATGGCGAGAAAATTGGTGAGTTCCTGCAGGAGTTGCAGGACACAGCTGCGCTCTCCTGGGAGCCGGGCTGGCGCGTGGGCAGTGTCTTCTGGCTGCTGGCAGCGCTGCTGGTGATGACGGTGGGCCGTCGTTACAGTGAAGAGTTTCTGGCCTGGGTCAGCATTAATAAACTGCCGGAAGGGAAGCTGCGTCGCAGTTTCCTGGCGGCAGCGATAGCGCTCACCACGCTGGTGGCAGTTGTCCTTACCTTTAACTTTATCGCCCTGGCTTTCACCCGCCGTGATGAGGTCTCTGAAAACGTTCAGGACTTTGTCGATCGTCTGGTACAGCTCAGCGTCTTTTGTGGCCTGATTGCCGGACTGGGACGTGCATTCCTTTCTACCCGTCGTCCCAGCTGGCGGTTACCGACCATCTCTAATGAAGTGGCGATGGCGTTAAAGCCGTTTCCGCCCATTACCGCGGTGCTGGTCTTTATCTTCCAGACGGTTGAGGCGTTCAACTACAGCGTCGGCACCAGCCTGAATACCACCATTTTTGCCAACGGGCTGACGGCGCTGCTGATTGGCTGCACTGCGCTGGCGATTAGCATGCGCACCAACCGCGTGCGTCGTCGCATGAGCCAGACGGGTACGCCGCCGGAAGCCCGCTCGACACTGGTCGGGCTAATCCAGATGGGCCTGACGCTGACCGCAATTGCCATCCTGGTGTCGCTGCTGATCGGTTACGTTACGCTGGCGCGCTTCCTGAGTTATGAGGTGATCTGGTGCGGCCTGCTGTTTGGCTCGTTCTACTTCCTCAGTCACCTGCTGAAAGATGGCTGTGAGAGTCTCTTCTCGACCAGTAACGCTACGGGTCGTCGCATTCAGAGTTCGCTTAACATTAATGAGCGTCACCTGCAGCAGACGGCTACGCTGCTGACGGCCATCGGTAAAACCTTCCTGGTGCTGGTTGTTGCACTGGCGCTGGTCAACGGCACCTTTGCCTCCTCAACACCGATTGAGCTGCTGCAAAAAGTGATTGAGTTCTGGGGCGGTAAAGGGCTGGAATCCCTGAATATCGTACCGGCTCACATGGTGAATGCGATAATCTGCCTGATTGTCGGAATCTATGTGCTGCGCTCAGTGCGCCGCTGGCTCGACACCGATTTCCTGCCAAAAACCACCATGGATGTGGGGATGCGCGTGTCGCTGGTGACGCTGTTCAGTAACATCGGTTACGTGCTGATTATCCTGCTGACCCTGTCGATCATGGGTCTGCAATGGAACAAACTGGCGTGGATCGTCAGTGCGCTGTCGGTTGGTATCGGTTTTGGCTTACAGGAGATCGTGAAGAACTTTATCTCGGGGCTGATACTGTTAACCGAGCGTCCGGTTAAAGTCGGCGATCTGGTGAGCATCAGCGGGATTGAAGGGGATATCCGTCGTATTAATGTGCGCGCCACCGAGATCCAGCTGGGCGACAAGTCCACGGTGATTGTGCCTAATTCGCAGTTTATCTCGCAGAACGTGCGCAATGCGACCATGGGCAATGCGCAGGGGGTAGTGACGATTACGCTGACTTTCCCGCTCGATATCGATCCGGTGAAGGTGCGCGATATTCTGCTGGATGTTTACAATGAGAACGAACGTATTCTGGAAACGCCGGAGCCGTCTGTTTCGTTTAAAGATCTGACTCAGCAGGGCATTATTCTGAGCGTCACGGGTAACGTAGCGGGTCAGCGCCAGATCTCGGGGGCGAAGAGCGATCTGCTGTTCGATATTCTGACGCGTCTGCGTAAAGAGGGCATTCTGCTCTCCACACCGCAAACGATGATTATCGAGCGCCGTCAGATGCCGGGTATGGAGCCGGTACCAGAAGAGAAGCTGGTTTAGGTGTGAAAGGGGCTGACGTCTGTCGGCCTTTTTTATGTTCACAACGCTGGTTTCCCTGCCTGTTCTCTCACTCTCGCTTACTACAACGTTTCGACGCGGCTGGTGCGCTGCCCGTCGCGGCTCACGGATCGGATTGCCACGGCATCACTGACCTGCGGTGGTCTGTTAGCATCGTATCGCTGCCAGTTCGCCCCCTTGTCCAGACTGTACTCCAGCGTTACCCCAGGCAAGGCGACATTATATTTAAACTTTAGCGCGGCTTTATAAACCGACGCACCGCCGCTGTCGCCAGTCCACTTTTCGTCCCGGCGGGTGCGTGCCTTACTGAAGTCAATTTCGTTAGGGGCAGCGGGACCACTGCTGGCAAGTTCGGCAGCGCCAAAAACGGCGAGGTCCAGACGCACCCACACCCCGGCATAGCCTGACTGGACGTCGGGATTATTGTTGAGCGAGGCATGATGTAAATTAGCCCGATACTGTCCCTGATATTCACTGGCGGGATCGATGTCTCTGCGATCCCGCTGGCGTTGCCATTAAAAACATTGCCTTTAGCGATGCGTCGTCAATACATCCGGCCGCATGAGTGGGTGATGAAATTATTGCTGACAGGGCTATTACCACAGTGGCTATTTCTGTTAACGCTAACGCGAAATTATTTTTCCGCAAGATCATTCCTCCCTTTATGAAATAAAGGCAATTTCACGGTTTTTAGTTTTAGTGGCAACAATCTATTTTTCGCGACGCGAATTATCAATTGGCTGCGGGATGTTTTGTGAGGTGTTGTGCAGAAACCGATGACGGTAAATAAAGCAGGTGCAATCCGGGAAGGAGAATTAATTTTTTGATGAAGATGTTAGTCATCAGCAGGGAGAATACGGCAGGAAGTTGACAGGAGTGAGTGGATGGCTGCGTCGTATCAAGGTCAGCCTGCTCAGACAGGCTGACCACTAACCGCGATTACACCTGCTTCACCGCCCAGCCTTTTTGCTTGCTGGTTTTGCCAATGCCAGGGTTGAAGCTGTTGGTCGGATCGAGCTGGCGATAGAACGCCGCCAGCTGCGGTCTTGCCTGATAGAGATGACCGACGTTATGTTCAGCGGGATATTCCGCGCCGCGCGCCTGCAGGATCGCCAGCATGTGCGCTTTCAGTGCATGCACATCAACCCCTTTCCTGACGATGTAATCCTGATGGAAAACATGACAGAAGAAATGACCATAGTAGAGGCGGTGGCTTAATGATGCGCGGATCGAATCGGGCAGGGTTTCGAACCAGTCCGCATCGTTGCGACGCAGGGCGATGTCCAGCGCCAGAATATCCTCGACCTCATCCGCATGTACCGCATGGTAGCGCACGGCCGCACCCGCTGCCGCAAAGCGATGCAGAAACGCGTGCGCACCTTCTTTGCCTTCACATTCGAAGAACTCGCCACCGCCTTCACGGAAGTAATCGCGCAGATAGTTACGCGCTTCTGCCACGCCGTCGCCCGACATCTTCAGCATCAGATGATGTTCATATTTGTCGCGATATTGCTTCGTACGTTTGGGCAGATGGGCCGGGAACAGTTTGCTCAGGCGCTGCAACAGCCGGTCGCTGAAATGCGGCTTAACGAAGGCGAGCTTGCTCAGCCAGGCATCAACCCGACCCTTCAGCGTGAAAAACAGCGGCATCTTATCGGTGCCCAGCTTGTCGATCATCAGGAAGGTGTCTTTGCCGTAGACTTCCGCAATGTCATAAATGTCGCGGTGCATATATTCGCCCGCCACCGGCAGATGGGTGAAATGCGCAAGGATGTGACGGCGGATATCGTTGAGCACACCGGGTTCGTTAGTCCCGATGTAAAACACCTGCTGCTGCGGTTCGCTGGGGAACGTATCGAGTCGCACCGCGAAAACCGCCAGCTTCCCGGCACAGCCGGACGCTTCAAACAGGCGACGCGCATCGGCGTTATAACGGGCGGGTGTATCCGCATCGACTTCACGGACCCGGTCGGCATATTCATGATCGGAGGCGTGACGGCCATCGTGCTGCACGTCGCCGGGCTGCCAGCGGTCGTCATCCAGCCGTCCCAGAATCTCTTCCGGCGAGGTCCCCAGATCGATACCCAGATGGTTCACCAGCTTCAGTCTTCCCTGTGCATCAATCTGCGCATACAGGGCCATCTCGCTGTATGCCGGACCGCGCTTAATCAGCGATCCACCGGAGTTATTACAGATGCCACCCAGCACCGAAGCCCCAATGCATGAGGAGCCAATCACCGAGTGGGGTTCACGTCCCAGCGGCTTCAGCGCTTTTTCCAGCTGATAGAGTGTGCTGCCGGGGAACGCCAGCACCTGCTGGCCTTCGTCGATCAGCTGAAGCTTATCCAGTCGCAGGGTACTGACAATCACCAGCGGACGGTCGTAATCATTGCCGTGCGGCGTTGATCCTTCGGTCAGACCGGTATTCGCCGCCTGCATCAGGATGATGACATCCGCCTTCACCAGCGTCTGCAGTACCCGCCAGAGCTCCAGCAGCGTACCGGGAAACGCCACGGCGAGCGCCTCACCTTCGCCGGAGCGAAAGCCTTTGCGATAGCGGGCAGTCTGTTCAGGTTCTGTCAGCAGATGGGCAGGGCCGACCAGGCGGCGCAGGTCAGAAAGCAGGGCAGAGGTTTGTATCATGAGCAATTCCCTTGTCTTATCAGTGCGTCCTAACTGTAGCACGTCAACTGACCTCAACGCAGTGTGACAGCGGCAGCTACCTGCTATTCTCATCTTGTGGCACACTGCCGCCTGTTTATTCGATATTGCGCAGTTACTTAAGAGAACCCAACCTGATGAAATGGATTTACTCTGTTAGTCTCGCTGTTTCCCTCGCGATGCAACCCGCACTGGCTGAGACAGTGCCAGGTAACCACCCGATGACCGAACAGGCGCGTGATGCCTTCGTTAACCAGCTGCTTAAAAAAATGACGCTGGACGAGAAGATTGGTCAGCTGCGTTTAATCAGCGTCGGACCTGATAATCCGAAAGAAGCCATTCGCGACATGATTCAGAAGAGTCAGGTTGGTGCGATTTTTAACACGGTAACGCGTCAGGATATCCGCGCGATGCAGGATCAGGCGATGCAGCTCAGCCGCCTTAAGATCCCCCTGTTTTTCGCCTTCGACGTGATTCACGGTCAGCGCACTATTTTCCCGATTCCTCTGGCTCTGGCGGCCAGCTGGGATCTGGATGCGGTGAAAGAGGTGGGACGCGTCTCCGCCTATGAAGCGGCCGACGACGGTCTGAATATGACCTGGGCGCCAATGGTGGATGTCAGCCGTGAACCGCGCTGGGGTCGTGGTTCTGAGGGCTTCGGTGAAGATACCTGGCTCACCAGCGAAATGGGTCGCAGCATGGTGCAGGCGATGCAGGGCAAAAGTGCCGCCGATCGCTACAGTGTGATGACCAGTGTGAAACATTTCGCGCTCTATGGTGCCGTTGAGGGTGGACGCGATTACAACACAGTGGACATGAGCCCGCAGCGCATGTTCCAGGACTATCTGCCACCGTACAAAGCCTCACTGGATGCAGGCAGCGGCGGCGTGATGGTGGCGCTGAACTCCATCAATGGCGTTCCCGCCACGGCAGACAGCTGGCTGCTGAAAGATCTGCTGCGCGATAAGTGGAAATTCAAAGGCATCACTATCAGCGATCACGGTGCGATTAAAGAACTGATCAAACATGGCGTCGCCAGTGATCCGCAGGAAGCGGTACGCATCGCCCTGAAGTCGGGCGTTGATATGAGCATGAGCGACGAATATTACAGTAAGTATCTGCCGGACCTGGTGAAGAGCGGCGATGTCACGATGGCCGAAATTGATGATGCGGCGCGCCATGTGCTCAACGTCAAATATGACATGGGCCTGTTTAACGATCCCTACAGCCATTTAGGTCCGAAAGAAGGCGACCCGCAGGACACCAATGCGGAAAGCCGTCTGCATCGCGCTGAAGCACGCGATGTGGCGCGTAAAAGCATCGTACTGCTGAAAAACCGACTGGAAACCCTGCCGCTGAAAAAATCGGGCACTATTGCACTGATTGGTCCGCTGGCAGACAGTCAGCGCGACATCATGGGCAGCTGGTCCGCCGCAGGCGTGGCGAAGCAATCCGTTTCGCTGCTGCAGGGCATGCGCAATGCCACCGAAGGCAAAGCGACGCTGCTTTATGAGAAGGGCGCTAACGTCAGCGACAACAAAGGGATTCAGGACTTCCTGAACCTCTATGAGCAGGCGGTTTCCGTGGATACGCGTTCAGCTGAGCAGATGATCGATGACGCGGTTGCCAAAGCGAAGCAGGCCGATGTGGTGATTGCTGCCGTGGGCGAAGCGCAGGGGATGGCGCACGAAGCCTCCAGCCGCAGCGACCTGGTGATCCCGCCGAGCCAGCAGAAGCTGTTAGCGGCACTGAAAGCCACTGGTAAGCCGCTGGTGATTGTCCTGATGAACGGGCGCCCGCTGTCGATAGTAAATGAAGATCGCATGGCTGATGCCGTGCTGGAGACCTGGTTCAGCGGCACTGAAGGTGGTAATGCTATCGCCGATGTGCTGTTCGGCGACTACAACCCGTCGGGCAAACTGCCGGTCTCCTTCCCGCGTTCAGTGGGTCAGATTCCGATCTACTACAACCATCTGCCAACCGGTCGTCCTTACAACTTTGCGAAGCCGAACAAGTATACCTCGCACTACTATGATGCGGTTAACGGCCCGCTCTATCCGTTTGGTTACGGCCTGAGCTACACCAGCTTCACCGTGTCGCCGGTAAAAATGTCCTCACCGACCATGCCGCGCGACGGCAGCGTTGAGGCCAGCGTGACGGTAACCAACAGCGGTAAGCGCGAGGGTGCGACGGTGGTGCAGATGTACCTCAACGATCCGGTCGCGTCTGTCAGCCGTCCGGTGCAGGAGCTGCGTGGCTTTAAGCGCATCATGCTGAAAGCGGGCGAGTCGCAAACCGTGACTTTTAAGATCGATGTCGATGCGCTGAAGTTCTGGAACCAGCAGATGCAGCATGTTGCAGAGCCCGGCAAATTCAACGTGATGATTGGACTCGATTCCGTCCGTACTGAGAATGCGCAGTTCAGCTACCAATAACCGTCAGCCTTTTCCCTGAACGCAGGGGAAGGTGATGCGGCGCGTCGTGAGCGTCCTGCTACCGCGCGCCGCATCATATCTATTATCAGAGCCGCCATGATTAATCTGCGTGACCGCATTCAGCAGCAGGTCTTCCGCCTTAACGGCCTGTCGATGAATGAATTTGACCTCTCTCAACCGCCTGGCGATCCCGGCCTGTTTGGCCCGGACAGCGTGATCTGGCGCGTCCACGGAGACTTCACCTCCATGATGTGCGGCGGGATCGGTGCGCTGCTGTTGCAGATGCTGCATCCGGCGGCGCTGGCGGGCGTCTGGGATCACTCCAATTTCCGTGAAGATATGATGGGCCGCCTGCGGCGCACCAGTCAGTTTATCGCCGTCACCACCTACGGGAATTCACAGGATGCGCAGACGCTGCTCGACCGGGTGAAACGCATTCACCTGAAAGTCAGCGGCGCCGACAGCGCGGGCAAACCTTATGCCGCCAGCGATCCGCATCTGCTCACCTGGGTGCATGTAGCGGAGACCAGCCGTTTTCTGGCGGCTCATCTGCGCTACAAAAATCCTCAGCTTACCCGGGCGGAACAGGATCAGTACTATCAGGAAGCGGCGCTGATTGCCGAAGCGCTGGGTGCAGAGAATGTGCCAAAAAGCGTTGTCGATGTGGCGGATTACCTGCAACAGATGCGTCCGGAGCTGCGCTTTGACGAACGCACTGCCGAAGTGACGCGATTGCTGATTAATGCCCCTGCACCCAGCTGGCAGGCGAAACCGGTGATGAAGGTGATGCTGAAGTCGGGATTCGGGCTAATGCCCTCATGGGCGCAGGCGATGTCTGGTACGGAAATTGGCCGATTTCAGCAGGCGATGATTGACCAGAAGATTAATGCCATTGCGGTGGGGTTGCGCTGGTCGATTCAGCGCGGGGCGTGGTATCGGGCGATGGTGAGGATGGGTAGGTTCGGGTAAAGGGGCTATGAATGTCCGCTTTGTGCTGTGAGTTCAATGGCTCGATGCAACGCTATCCTTAATCAAGGGGGACGTTGCCATGAAACGAAGAACCCGGATTAGCTACACGCCAGAGCAGAAGGCGATTATCCGGGACAGATATAAGCAAGGTGATTCCCTGCATGATATCGCCAGAATGTTCGACAGATATTATTCTTCTATTATGCCCACTATCCACCAGACTGGTGGCTACCGCCCCCTGTCCGAAAGCGGCATCCTTTAGCGCTTTCACTTGATGAAAGAGAGGAAATATCCAGAGCGCTGGTAGCAAAAATCAGCATCAGGGACATTGCTGCCAACTTATCGAGAGCCCCCTCAACGACTAGCCGCGAGGTCAGGAGGCACGGAGGTGCCAGGCAATACCGTGCAGCAAAAGCCGACACTGCTGCGTGGGGAAATGCGCTGAGACCAAAACCCTGCAAACTAATTGAAAGCCCCGCATTGTGTAAAATCATCGCAGAGAAAATGCATCAGGACTGGTCGCCGGAACAAATCGCCGGTTGGCTGAAACGCTGTTATCCGGATAATCAGGAAATGCATGTGTCACACGAAACGATATATAAAACGCTTTTTATACAAACCCGGGGTGCATTAAAAAAAGAACTGCAGCAATGCCTCAGAAGCGGAAGAGCGATTCGTAGGTCCAGAACATGATCGCTTAAAGGGAAAGGGTCAGGGAAAATCCCGAATGCGATACCTGTCAGCGAAAGGCCACCGGAAGCCGCAGACAGAGCCATACCGGGTCACTGGGAAGGTGACCTGATCCAGGGCTCGAAAAACTCCTATATCGTCACCCTCGCAGAACGTCATTCCCGTTTTGTTATGCTGGCCAAAATCAGGGACAACAAGGCCATAACGGTTAAATCTGCACTCATCAGACAAGCCCGGGAATTACCTGCTGAGCTTTATAAAACATTAACATGGGACCGGGGCGCTGAAATGACCAGCCACACCCGGTTTACTGTAGCCACAGATATCCAGGTTTACTTCTGCGATCCTCAATCCCCCTGGCAACGCGGCTCCAATGAAAATACAAACAGATTGCTCAGGCAGTATTTTCCAAAAGGAACTGACTTATCGGTTCACAGCCAGCAAAGACCAGACAGTGTTGCCAGGCAGCTCAACGAGAGGCTAAGAAAAACGCTGGACTATGAATCACCCGCAGAGCGTTTTAACCAATGTGTTGCATCTATCAGTTGAACTCACAGCCAGAAGCGGACGTTACTTGCATCATGGTATGTTGGTTTACGGGGAGCGGGTCAAGGTTCCGACATTACTAACTAAGCCTTGTATCTAATCCTGAGGCAGGTCAAAGGCAATGAAACGTTCAGCTTTGTCCTCATCGCCGAGCGCCGTACCTGGTCTACGCAAACTGGAAACGGTATTGGCGAGGGGATTCACACGAAAATCGAGAAACAACACCGGAATATTCACCGCTTGTAACTGCTGCATAAATTGAGAATCATTGGGTGGGGTACGGGCATAGACTGGCAGGATCATCAATTCAGGCCGCAGAGCGATAATCTTTTCAACATTACGTTGCGAGAAGTTGGAGTTGCCAATCTGAGGAATTTTGCCAATGTCGGGAAAAGCTTTGACGTAACGATCCCATGTTTGTCTATCGGTATTACGCAGATCTGCAGGCCAGCCAACTATTCTTTTAGCCGGGTTACCGTCTTCCACAAACGCAAGGGTATAAATCATCCGTTTTTCACCAATCACTATCCGCTGCGGGCTGTCGGAATATTGACCAGTCGATGCAGACTATCAGTGAGGGTTTTGCTCTGAGATGCCAGTGGCTATAGCAAAAGCAATGTCATTATCGCTCGCTTCATCTTGTTACTCATATTGAGCCCCGCCATAAAATGCATAGCACGGAAAAATAGATGTTAACTATCGACTCTTCATTTCAGGGAGTTCTGTTAATTAACATCATCAAGCACTGACAATTGGATCTCTTTGACATAATACTCCCCTGGCAGATGATTTTCTGGCCAGGGTTTTGATAAAATTTCTTATGTTTTCAGAGATGAAGAGCCAGGCTTCAGAACTCTACACTTGCACTGAGCACCAAATTACGCGTTTGCCCCTCGGCAACGCGCAAATTACCGCCACTAGATGGGTAGTAATGTTTGTTAAATAAATTATTAATGTTTAACTGCAAGTGCGTTTTTTTACCAATCAGTTTATTATCCCATCCAATAAAACTGTCTGCGACGGTATACGCTGGAAGTGTGAAACTATTATCAGGATCCCCCGCGCGCGCGCCGACATATCTGACGCCTCCGCCAATACGGAAATCACCTGGTACAGCGTTAAAATTGATGTTATGACTTAAATATACCGCACCAGAATTTCTTGGGGCATTTTGAAGACGATTGCCATTGTTATCAGAGTTATTATTATCCTCAACAATCTCTGCCTGATTATAGCTATAATTGACGTTCAAATCCCAGTCAGGATAAATCTCCCCATTTAATTCCAATTCCAATCCGTTAGAACGGACTTTATCAACAGCATACGTTGCACCATTTATGAATAAAGCAAGATTGTTTGCATCAATACGATAAAGAGCCGCTGTAGCTAAGAGGTTTGGCGCCATCTGCCATTTACTTCCAATTTCATAAGTTGTGCCTTGCTGAGGAGCACCAACATTGCCATTGTCGTCAGGATTCGTCGATGGAGTAAATGACTTACTCATGGTTGCGTAAAATGACACGTCAGGTGTAAGTTTGTAAACAACGCCAGTTTGCGGCAAAAACTTATTACCTTCATTGCTATAGTCCAAAGTGGAAGAACTGCCACTTGACTCTCGCTGTTCATAATGCTGATAACGAGAACCTATTACCGCAATCCAATTCTGCGTCAGTTCAATATTATCTTTAAAATATAAAGAACGATTATGAATACGGTTTAACAGATTACTTTCAGAGGTTTTAACCGTACTGCTGTCGGTTACAGTTTCAATTCCATAGACTGGATTGCTTAAGGTGAAATCGGTGTTTTTAGTACCATTATAACCGTTAGCACGGTAGGTTTGATTCATTTCATAATCAGTGCCAAAAACCAAATTATGAGTCATTCCTAAGATTTCTGGGTTACCAACAACATCCCAGGAAACATATTTTGTTTTATGGTTAAAACCTCGAAAAGCATCTGGGCGGCGAGTTACTACGCCTGTTTTTGTATTGACAGCTGTCACTGTGACAATGTTACTATTATACTTTCTCTGGTTCATACCTAAGGTAACACGAGTAGACCAAATATCGTTGAACTGATAATCCCAGTGGGTGCTGAATGTCTGATTACGTCCCCATGCATGATTTGAATAATCATCCAGACGGGTTTTATAATCAATATTAATAGGTTTGCCATCTATAAAGGCCGTGCCACGGTCGTAGGGAATATCATATTCATAACTTTCGTAATTTATATTGAAGCTGGCTTTATCACCGTACCACTGTAAAGATGGTGCGACCAGGTTATGCTTATCATTACCATAACCACGCCAATAATTCTGTTCTTGTTTCTCAGCAATCAGGCGGAAAGCAAAACCATTACCCAGCGGTCCTGTGATATCAATATTTCCTGCACCGCCACCCGTACTGTTGTAATGTCCTCCAATAATAGTGTGCCATTCGTATTGTGGTTTTTTACTGACCACATTGATCATCCCGCCAGGGTTTAAAATACCATACAATAAGGAAGATGATCCCTTTAATACTTCAACGTGATCCGTAGTGGCATCAAAATTCAGTCCCTGACTACTGCGAATTCCATCGCGAAATACTGAACCATCCGAATTATTACCAAAACCACGACGAGTAATACTGTCTTCGGTGCCTCCTAAGGTATTGGATTGAGCAGTACCACTAACAAATCTCATAGCATCGAACAAACTACTTGCCTGGTAATCATCAAGTTGTTTTTTTGTCACTACACTAACTGATTGTGCTTCATTGAGTTTGGTGGTGGGGGTTTTGCTGGCGACTGAAGTGGAGGCGCTGGAATATCCGCTGTCTGTTGGCTCAGCTGCACTGACGATGAGGGTATTATTTTCGTCTGTGGCATAACTGGATGCTGAAGATATTAATGCACCACTGTAAACTACCAACCAAAGCTTACAAAAATGGCGTTTATGGCTGTAAGATTTTGTATATTTTTTCATTTCCCTGTCTTTCCAAAAATTACACAAGTTGTGCTAATGTGGGGTGAGTTTATGCATTCCCAATCTACTTACAGCTGTTAAGAAAAGATGCGTATTTCGTAGTGCTCAAATCTAACCGAAGATGAGAATTAATCTCTTATGCGAGTGATAATCATTCAAACATGAATGAAATGAATGTAGTAGTAAACTTATAAATTCACTACATTCGGGGACGGGTAGTTCTGAGGATAATTCTACAGCAGTGCCGTGCTACGTCAGGAATGCTTGAACGAGAATTGATTCATGTCGCTGGGGGCTGTCGGGGCAAAATTGGAGCCTGGCTGACACACGATAACCAGTACCGTTTCCATTCTGGGGGGGGCTGATGGACGCCACCCGAATTGGCTGAAAAGTTTGCCGGTTATCATACCTCGTAACCAGCCTGCAGCCAGTTATTCGTAATTATACCTGATGATATTCGGGATCAGGGTCACCGGAGTTTGTGACAAATGCGAACTTCTGCTTTTCGCTCTAAGCAAACGTTTATCTGACTCCATCCGCTTTATGCCATTACCTGTCCTACGGTCTCCTGTCCGTTCTGCGCCCGATCAGAATGAGTCTGTTTCTCGTGAGACCAGGTGTCAGCCTGACGGTAAACAGCATGCTGACGAATGCCGGCTGGGTAACGCAAACGAATTACGGAGCGGGAGTCCCCGTACAAAATATTGAAATCATCGTCATGAGAAACCCTCCGGCAAAAAAACCAGCATGCACTCACAGGGGATACAACCGATTGCTGCACATTGTCAGAAGGCCAAATGGTTTTGTGATAAATAAGTCTGTTTATTTTTGTGACTGCAATCACTTAATAGCAATTTTTGATAGCTTAGCTGAATTACGGATTTAACGATTATTTAATTTTCAGTTGGTTAAGTTGTAGTTATAAGCAATTTAGATCCTTGTTACTTTCAGGTTATTTGCAAAAATGAAGGTGCAGCACGTGATACATGTGAGTGAAATTTCATCCTGCACATGCTGTTTTTAATATAAAAAAAAGATACCTCAACCTACAGGTGACAATATGAAGATCAGCAAACCCGTCGTTGCAGTATTAACAGCAGCAGCAATATTTTCAGCACAAGCCAGAGAGATGAAAGTCGGCGTGGCACTGGCCAATTTTGACCTGAATTTTATCTCTATTTTAAAAGGTCAGATGGAAACAGAACTCCGGAACGAGCAGTTGAAAGGCCAGTTTGTGGATGCCAAAGGTGACGTTGCCCTTCAGGTTCAGCAGGTGGATGATTTTATCAATCAGGGCGTGGACGCCATTATTCTCAATCCGGTGGATACGCAGGGAGTGTTACCAATGATGACTGCGGCAAAAAATGCCGGGATCCCGCTGATTTTTGTCAACCGCAAACCGGAAGTCAAACTGCCAGAGAATGTCGCTTATGTCGGTTCAGACTCGGCGCTCGGAGGCACGCTGGAGATGGAAGCCCTGGCCAAACGAATGAACTATAAAGGCAATATCGCCATTCTGATGGGCGCGCTTTCCAATGAAGAGGCGCGTGAGCGGACCCGTGCAACCGAACAGGTCATTGCGAAATATAAAGATATGAAGGTGGTCGAGAAGCAATCGGCGAAGTGGCAACGCAATGAGGCGGTGGACGTTGTCTCCAGCTGGTTGCTGAATGGCACTCCTGTAGACGGCATCGCGGCAAATAATGATGAAATGGCCATCGGTGCAGTAATGGCGCTCAGTCAGGCCAAAAACAAAAAGGTTATGGTGGCGGGCATTGATGGCACGCCTGACGGGGTGAAGTTTGTGCAAAATGGCGGCATGGCGCTGACCATTTTTCAGGATGCGCGTGGACAGGCAACCGGCTCCGTGAAGGTAGCGCGCGCCTTGCTCGATAAACAAAAAGTTGATGCCTATACCTGGGTGCCTTACAAAACCATCACTCCTGATAACGTGCAGGATTTTGTGAGTGCCGAACAGAAAAAATAAGATCTTCAGCCCGCCCCGCGGCGGGTTAATGCTTTACATTAATGTTAAATTATCCCTCTGAGGTTTTTATGCTCCATCAATGCCAGGACAATGTGGCCATCTATCCAGGGTACGTGAAAAACGCCTGTCCAAAGTTGCTGTTTGTCTGCCGCACCGAAGGAGAGGAGTCTGCCATACCGCGCGTCATGCACAAGCACGATGACCGTCTTGAGGTAATGTTTATTGCGCGCGGTACGGGGCAATATTTGATTGGGGGACGTCAGTATCATGCTCAGGAGGGGGATATTCTGGTGTTTAACCAGGGAGTTATTCATGATGAACGCCCACACCTGAGCGCAGATTCTTTGATATACAGCTGCGGGATCAATGGCCTGCATATTGAGGGTTTGGATGAGAATCATCTGACTGGCCGTGACAGAAGCGCTGTGATGGCCAGCGGTGAACACCAGTCCACACTGCAGGGTCTGTTTGATGCCCTGTGTGCACAGATATTCAGTAAAGCGGCTCATCACGGCGTCGTAACTCATCATCTGGTGAACGTTATTATTATCCTGTGTCGCAACATTTCGCTGGCGCGTCAGGATGAGCTTACCAAAACCGAATCTTCACTGGGCCTGTCGATTAAAGAATTTATTGATGCGCACTACAAAGAGCCCATAAAGCTGGACTCCATGACACAGGAACTTGGCATAACACGGTTCTACCTGATACACGTATTTAAACGGTTTTCTGGATATTCGCCAAAGCAGTACATTATCCGCTGTCGCGTTGGCGAAGCACAATCACTGTTGCTGAACACCGATATGGATGTCACTTCTGTTGCGGGTAAGGTGGGCTATGAGAGTGTCAATAACTTCCACCGTGTCTTCAAAAATGTGGTAGGTATTCCCCCCACACAGTATAAAAATCGCTGGCTGGAAGGTATCCGGACATCGACCTGACACGGGTGAACTGCTTTACAGAAACCCTGGCCACTGAGGCCAGGGTGAGAGCATCATATTGCAGGCAGTACGTAATCTGACTTTTCGAAGGTCGCCGTGCGCTTAAGCATATTTACTGACTTAATGACGCCTTCCATGCGTGACAGGTTCATGTCTTCGTGTTCAATACTCAGTGTCAGGTCCGGGCTGGCGAAATGTGCCAGCGTGTAGCAAAAGGCATTCCACCAGGACTCTGTCTGACCATACCCCAGCGTAACATATGACCAGCTTCGTTCACGGCTCTGCGTCATTGGACGATTATCCAGTGCCGTGGCGGTAGTGCGGTTCACCGTGTCGATGAAAGTGTCTTTAGCATGCACATGGTAAATCATGCTGCCCGCCTGCCGGATAAAAGCAAGAGGGTCACCGCCCATCCACATGATGTGGCTTGGGTCAAAGTTGAGGCCTACCACCTCACCAGTGATTTCACGTAACTGCATAAAGGTAGGCAGGTTATAGGCCAGCTGCTGGCCATGTAATTCAATACAGATACGTACCCCTTTCTCACGTGCAGCCTGAGCAGTCTTCGTCCAGTAAGCCTGTGCCACTTCCCACTGATGTTCCAGGATCACCTGGGTTTCCGGAGGCCACGAGGTCACAATCCAGTTGGGGAAGCTGTCGCCCGGTGCGCCCGGCAGGCCGGACATGGTGATCACGTTTTCTACTTCAAACAGGTTCGCCAGCTCCATCGTCTTGTAAAGGCAGTCGGAGTGGACTTTGCCCGTCGGGCCCGGATGCAGTGGATTTCCGTTGGCATTCAGCGCTGACAAAGTGAGCCCATTATCGCGCAGTTTGCTTTTAAACTCAGCGCGTGCGCCGGGGTTTGACAGCAGTTTGTCGAGGTCAAGATGCGGTGCGGTAGACCAGTTCCCGGTCGCGAATTCAATACAATTCAGTTCTAAATCTGATGCGGTTCTCAGCACCTCATCAACCGGCAGATGAGCAAGACTGTCAGAGACTAATCCAATTTTCATCATGTGCTCCTTACAGGCTGACTGAGACGGTCTGACGGGTTTTGAACGACTCTACCGCGGCTTCAGCCAGCAGCAATGCTTTCAGGCCGTCGTCAGCGTTTGTCGGTACGGGACGGTTGTCTTTCAGCGCCGCCACAAAGGCTTTCCACTGCTCACTGAAGGCTTCCTGATAGCGTTCAAGGAAGAAGTGCAGCGGCTTTTGTGCCTGTGCACCAAACTCTTCGGTAATTTTAACCAGCGTAGTAGTCGGGACATTGTGCACCGAGAGGCAACCTTTCTGACCATGCGCCTCAATGCGCTGGTCATAGCCATAGCCGGAACGACGGCTGTTGTTGATGACGGCGATTTTTCCTGAAGCGGTTTGCAACGTGATCACGGCAGTATCAACGTCGCCGGCTTCTTTAACGGTCGGACTGACCAGCGCCGCCGCAGTGACGGAGACCGAGACCGGCTCCTCTCCCAGCTGGAAGCGCGCCATATCAAAGTCGTGGATGGTCATGTCACGGAACATGCCTCCTGACACAAGCAGATAGTCATCCGGTAAAGGAGAGGGGTCACGCGAGGAGATTTGCAGATGTTCCAGTTCTCCGATCTCGCCAGCACGCAGCGCGCGGTTCAGATGGGCATGATTAGGGTCAAAGCGACGGTTGAAGCCGATCATAAAGGGCACGCCCAGCTTCTTGATTTCCTCGACACAGGACTTCACGCGCTCAATGTTCAAATCGATGGGCTTCTCGCAAAAAATGGCTTTGCCTGCACGCGCGGCCTGCAGAGAGAAGCCTGCATGGGTGTCTGTAGACGTTGCTACCAACACCACATCCACTTCAGGATCGGCGATAGCCTCATCTGTGGTTAATACGCGTGCCGCATACTTTTCAGCCAGCGTTTTAGCCGCATCTGGATAAATGTCAGAAACGGAGTAAAGAATCGTGTCTGGATGATCGTGAATATGACGTGCGTGCACGTGAGCAATGCGACCGGCACCAAGTAACGCAACTTTTAACATTTTTAACCTCAACGAGTTTGAATAAGTGCAGACAGCGCTATTCACGGCATCCCTGAATAGTGTGGTAAGTCATTTTTAAAACTGCCTACTGCTTTCACGACTGAAGTGAAAATATATAGATAGCAATCGCGTTTCAATAATCATCATTGTGAAATTTTTATTTTGCGGAGTGCATAACACTTTTTGACCATCAAAAGTTGCTCATTAATAAATTACTGATAAATATATTATTTTTTTATTTATAAGCAAAAATATCATACGACAACCCTGAATAAAAGAAGGCTTTATGTGTTTATTTCGCCTCACAAACAGCCGTGCAATGATATTTTCTTCTGACGTATTATTTCGTGAATAAATTTATTTTCTAATAAAATACATGAAGTTAACAACCAGTATCGCGAATAAATTTGTTATCATCATGACAATGAAATGTGAATGGCTTCACACCTATCAATCAGAGTGCCTGTAAAAGCAATTTCCGTCATTGGAATAATAGTTTCATTGTAAGTTAATTATAAAACGAACAATGCACAGGCATTTTTTTAAACACTGCCTGCTGACCGCGAACGAGCAGCCCGCTGATTGATACTTATACAGGGCTGCCTGAAATTTTTTACAGCCAGGATGAGATGATCATGATGGAAGAGAAATTGCCCAGACAGTCAACGGCCGTTCCGAACAATACATCCAGCCCCAACATAAAACGCATTACGCTGGTCTCAACTATCGGGGGCCTTTGCTTTGGCTATGACACGGGTGTCATTTCCGGCGCGTTGCTCTTTATGACGCGTGATTTAGGCCTCAGCCCGACCGCAGAAGGCATCATTACGTCTTCTCTTTTATTCGGGGCCGCTTTCGGCTCTTTGTTCGGGGGAATGCTGTCAGACCGCCAGGGGCGCAGAAAAAATTTGCTGTGGGTAGCCGTCATTTTCGTCTTCGGCGCGATTGCCACATCCCTGGCCTGGGACGTTACCTCAATGCTCGTAGCGAGATTCATACTGGGTCTTGCTGTCGGGTGCGCTTCGGTCACGGTGCCGGTGTACATTGCCGAACTTGCCCCCGCAAATCAGCGGGAGAGGCTCGTCACGGTCAATGAACTCATGATTGTAACAGGTCAGTTCCTCGCATATTCAGTAAACGCCGGCATTGTTAATGCCTATCCTGAACTGAGTAATAACTGGCGTCTCATGCTGGCCATTCCGGCCATCCCTGGCGTATTGCTGTGGTTTGGCATGATGATGATGCCGGAATCCCCGCGATTCTTTTTGCAACGAGGCAAAGAAGCAGAAGCACGGCGTGTTTTAGCAGGCGTGCGCAAACCTGAAGAGATAGACAAAGAGATCAGCGACATCCGCAACATCATTGCTCTGGATAAAAATCACCTCTCCATTCGTAAAGAACTCAGCAAGAAGTGGGTTATCCAGCTGATCTTCATAGGGCTCATGATTGTTCTGGCTACCCGCGTAACGGGGGTTAATACCATCATGTATTACGCGCCAACCGTTCTCAAGTCGACTGGGCTTGGAGATGCGGCTGCGGTCACTGCTGCCGTAGCAAACGGCCTTATCTCAATCGTTGCCACTATTCTGGGTATGGCTATCATCGGCAAACTGCCACGGCGTAAAATGTTCCTGAGTGGACAGATTGGCGTGACAATCGTGCTGATACTGATTGGACTGGCCTTCAGGCTCTGCTTTCATACTGAAGAGCATAATGGCGTCAGTGTGTTACAGGGTAATTTTGAAGGTGCCAGCTATATCATACTGGGTCTTATGTCGCTGTTTCTGGTCTTCATGCAGGGCTGGATCGCACCGGTATTCTGGCTAATGCTTTCCGAAATCTATCCCCTGCGCATTCGCGGTCTGGGCATGGGTATCGCCGTATTCGGCCTGTTTGGTTTTGATTTTATCATTCAGTCTCTCTTCCCGATCATGCTGAACGCCTGGGGGGGTGGGGCGACGTTCGGCATCTTCGCCGTATGCAACGTGGTCATGCTGGCGTTATTATTTAAATTCCTGCCTGAAACGCGTGGGCTTTCGCTTGAAGAAATTGAGCGCAAGTTCAGGCAGTAAGGGGCATATTGCCTGGACCCGAATTGACTACGCCACAGGAGATTTAAAAAAATGATAGTTACCGAATCAGACATCACGCTTAACTGCTCAGCCAAAAACAGAGATGACGCGCTCAGGCTGGCAGATTATGAACTGGCCAGGAAAAGATCCGTTGCCGCCGGTTTTTACGATGCGCTTGTTCAGAGGGAAAAGGAATTATCAACATGGATTGGGGCGGGTGTGGCTATGCCGCATGTGAATCGCCGTAACAGCGCGCTGGTGCTACGGAGCTGCTTTCACATACTTCAGTTCCCTGACGGTGTAAAATGGGATAAAGGTCACGTCGCGTTTGTCGTGGTGGTCGTTGCCTCAAAAGACAATGAGCACATTGATATACTGGCCGGCCTGGCGTCACTGATGGACGATGAGCGTCGTGTAGAGCGTCTGTCTGTCAGCACATCAGTGAAAGAATTTATTGAAATCCTCAAGTCGTAGCTGCTATTTTCCGGCCTCAAACCTGCCACACTGGCAGGTTTTAATCTCTATGCGCTTTGGCACTAAAATAATGACAGGCGCGCCTCAGCGTGGTGCTGCCCGGCATTTCAGTCGCATCTGTAAGCCGAAGGTTCTGAACCTCACAAACGACCAGTCACTCACTCGTCAGGAATTCAATGACAGCCAGCAGCCTGAACTCTGGAGTATCCGGCTGGCGCCGAAGACTTGCCAACCATGACAAATGCGATTGCGAGATCCGTTAACTCTGTCGGCAGGAGGGACAACACGCCGGTCCGGCCGTCGAGATCGTCATCAGCAGCTTTCAACGTACTTGCTGTACATTTATCGGGTCGCGTTTATCAATGTCGGATTTGAGCGCAAAAGTACCAACTTCCGCTTCTCGCTCATAGCGGACCATCCCCTCCTTGATTAAGGATAGCATTGCATCGAGCCATTGAACTCACAGCCAAAAGCGGACGTTTCCAGCATCTGCGAGCACTAATCGGTGGAGAGTAAATCTCACCGCATAATAATTCAGATGCTCCGTAATCTTCATGGCCGTTTTTCAGGATTCTGGCCGGAAAAAGGTGCCGGAAACGCTTCGTTAGCGGCAGGAACGCGCTGAAGGCCTCTGCGGGGGTGCCGGAAAATAGTCTTATGTTAAAACAAGGCGATGCAGAGAGCTTTCTATAAACGGATAACAGCGTGTACAGAAAAGGCAATAAGCAGCATCCCACCGGCAATGTTGACGTATTTTTTAAGCATCAGGTGATTTGTTTTTTTTACTGAATTTACTGAAAAGACCAGCGTTCGGCTGACGGCTAAAAGCCAGACGCTCATGACCACTATATGTACTGAGGCCAGCGTCAGATAGTTGCTAATGCCCCCCTGTTTTCCTGCAAACTGTGAAACAACGGTCAGGTAAAAAATGATGGCCTTGGGATTTAATACGTTAGCTATCCACGCTTCTCTCAGCGTTACCGAATGCTTTGTCTCAGTGACACTTACGGAATTTGCCCTTATACCGCTGCGGATGAGCATTATTCCTAACCAGAGAAGGTAGGCGGTTCCTGAAATCTTCAACACAGCAAACGTCGCCGGAGAAGAGATGATCACTGCGGTTATACCAAGCCCGATGAGGAGCGCATGGGTGTATATGCCCAAAGCTGTCCCGGCAAGAGTTCTGATTAATCCTTTGCGGCCGCCGGCAAGAGCACTGCTCATAACAAGAGTGAAGCTTGCTCCTGGTGAAAGTGCGACAGGGAGAAGCGCCAGCATAAATCCAGGAAGGTTTATATCCATAGGGTTCTGATAGTAAGTGACGCTTCGCTATGTTGCCAGCCGAAGCGCTTCGTAACAGCACTTTTATGTTTAAAGAGGGTGTCCGGGCTGTTGTGCCTGAAACCTGACGGAGCAGAAATGAGAACGCAAAAGCGATGCATAGGATACGTGGCGATCATGTTCGACGACTACAACCGCGCGATCGAGTACTACACCGACAAGCTGGTCTTTACCCTGGTTGAGGACACGCCGCAGCCTGGCAAACGCTGGTTTGTGGTGACACCGAATCCGGAAAGCGACTGTAATCTCCTTCTTGCTCGCGCCTCAAACGAGCGGCAGGAGAGTTTTATCGGGAACCAGTGCGGCGGGCGGGTATTCCTGTTTCTGCAGACCGACGACTTCTGGCATGGCTACAACGCCATGAAGGAAAAGGGCGTCCACTTCTGCCAGGAGCCGCGGGAGGAGGAGTATGGGATGGTGGTTGTGTTTGAGGACATCTACGGCAATCACTGGGATCTTTACCGGAACGCACTGACCTGTTTCCTTTTTTCAATCACGCTTAAAGAAAGTGATTATCAGCCAGTTCAGTGATGTTGTAGATGATGCCAGCTCCCGCCACGACAAGAAGAAAAAGTGATGAAATCATCTCTATTTTTCTGCCGTGTTTCTCAGGTATCCATCTTTTAACCGTCAGTATATAAAGCGAGAGAATGGCAAAATCGAAGATTATCCATACTACGCACAGCGTGAAGACACCGGTCGTAAAATCACGCGTTACCGCAATAAACTGCGGGAAAAAAGAGACGAAAAAGAGAATGTCTTTGGGATTAGATAATCCTGTAACCAGCCCACGGAGAAAGCCACCCCGGATTTCTCCGGACGGTGCCGGTGTTTCTGAACCGCCCGGCAGCACGCTGAATATACTCTGTAAAGCGGTGTAACCCAGGTAAACGGAACCGGCTATGCCGAGAAGGCTGAGCCATACCGGGGAGAGAGAAATCACCCCCCTGAGCATCAGCGTCGCCACAGCAATAAGTATGAGTGATGCGCCGTTAGTTCCCGCAGCGGTAGCAAATGCGCTGCGGTATCCATATCTGGCCGCCGTGCCTGTAATCAGCGCGACAACCGGTCCGGGCGTCAGCAGCAGCATCATTACTGACAATATATATGCACTCAGGAGGGTCATGTTCATTGCGGTTTTTTATCCTTATGAATATGCAGCGGGCACCGTGACGGATTCAGCGAGCCGGGTTCACTGAGCTGATATTGCTTCCACTCAAGACTGCCCTCATCGCCATAGAAACCGAGTTCGGATGGAACGTAACCGTTGTTGTAATTGCAGACACGCGTCCGGATATTTTCCCTGATTTTGATTCCTTTGGGATCGTTCTGGCTGGCCAGAATATCAAAATGGGCTCTGGGATTAACGACGAAAACGGCGCGTTTACCCAGATTCCGGCTCCTGAGCTGGTTATGTCCGGGACAACTGATGTTAAAAAAGAATTCAGTACCACCGAAACAGAAAGACCAGGCGCTGTCATCAGGATTCAGAGGAATATGGGATGGCCAGTCGTGTGTATCATGATCGTGGAGTGCCTGTAGCTGCTGCCAGCCAAACTTCTGGGCTGCCTCAAAAGAGTTCAGGCCGCGCCGCTCAAAAATCATCAACAGCGTACTATAAAGCCTTTCTGCTTCTGGCACTTGCCTGGTACGAATTGTCAGGCTCTTCATGACGGCCACAAGATCTGCAGTAGTGTTTTCCTCACCGATCAGGCCAAACAGCAGCGTTTCCGATTTCCAGGCATGGCGCGCAAAGAGACAGGGAAAATCCCGGTCGCTGAGCCGTGCGACGACATCGCGAAATCCGTCGATCTGCCCGTTTCTGTCAGGACAGACATGCTCGGTATCCCTGCTGATCATGGCCATGTCAGACTGCCTGATAATGGCTCCATTCCTGAGAAGCGTATCTTCCACGATAATCCCTCCGTTTATTTTTTCGGGCAGGATTATTCACCCGGCCCGAGCGGTTGAAAAACGGATAAAACTCGCGCTTAATGTGAGTAAAACTCACAGAAGGAATTGATATGTCTCTGCCACCGCTCTATGCACTACGGGCTTTTGAAGCTGCAGCAAGATTCAACTCCTTCAGTAAGGCCGCAGAATTACTCAATATTACGCCAGGCGCGGTCAGCAGGCATATCCGCACTCTTGAGGCATGGTTTGACTGCGAACTGTTCAGGCGAAACGGGCCGCGTGTAAGAGTGAGTGAGGCGGGGCGCACTCTGGCAGCACAACTTACAGAAGGGTTTATAAGCATAGAGCGGGCCTGCAACGCTTTCAGAAGCCACAGCCAGTCTCTGCGCCTGAAAGCTCCCTCAACGCTAACCATGCGGTGGCTCCTTGACGTACTTAATGGTTTCCGTCATCACCATACAACCCCGGGGATCGAAATCACCAGCGTCTGGATGGACACTGACGAGGTGGACTTCAGCCGCGAGCCTTATGACTGCGCCATTCTTCTCGGGAATGGTCATTTTGGTGAGGGTACGGAGAGCAGGCTGCTCTTCAGAGAGTGGCTTATCCCGGTATGTTCTCCCGCAATGCTTTCCAGCGCACAAATCTCCCTTCATGACTGTGATCTTATCCATCCATCCCCTGACCGCCGTGACTGGCGGAGATGGCTGAAAAGGACGGGGCACTTCACGGGACTCAGTATCAGTGGAGGGAAAGTTTTTGATACCCTGGAGCAGGGTAATCTTGCTGCCCTGAGCGGTCATGGTGTTTCCGTAGGAGATCTGCTTCTGAGCACCGAGGCGATCAGGAGTGGGCTGCTTTCGCTTCCTTTTCCGGAGGCTGTAGCTACAGGAGACGGGTATTACCTTGTGTGGCCGGAAAACTCGGTGATAAAGAAAAATGTAGAAATTCTGCTGACATGGCTATCAAGCCACATACCTCAGCTGCCTGATGAAAATCTTCTTTATCATGATACTGGAGAGGAAAATATTTCATGAGTATGATTTTCCCGTTGAAACCATCTATTCACGCAGTACGCGCAGCGGTAACTTTTTCTGTATTAACTTACAGGCCATCATTCGGGTAAGTCCATTCTGAATGTGAAAATACAACCTTTTACTTTTCTCTTTCACAGACCCGCAAATTAACAATAATTTCTGTAGATTTTCCATTCCACATAAACGGCGATATGAGTAATCGTATGATGTCGATTCCTGGGGAGATGGCATCTGGTCAGGAAATTTATTCGATCGATGAAAGCTTTTTAGACTGCACCGGTATTACCAGTTACATGCCATTAGAAGAGTTTGATCGTCAGATGCGTAGCCGTGTTAAGAAAGAAACTGGATTAGTCATTGGCGTAGGTTTTGGCCCTGGTGACCTGCTCCCCGTTGAATAAGACACCTCAATGTTAGTCATGTAGTTGTTGGAGCTGCGAACTTCCGCTCCTCGCTCATAGCGGACATTGTTTTTGACAGTCCCTGCTTCATTCGTTCGAGCGCACTACTGGTCTGTAACTCCGGCCGCAATTAATTCTCTAAAGGGAGAACTGATGAAAAAAGGACTGCTTTCACTGGTTTTGCTGGTCACCACGCTGCTTACCGGTTTCGATGCTGGCGCGAAGGGTATTGATTGGTATAAAGCGCATGACGCGGTGCGCAAAGCTAAATATGAGGAATGCACAAATGCCTCTGATCCACGCGGTGCCGAAGACTGCCGCAATGCCATTGATGCCGCTGTCTATGGCGGCTCTTTTACAAAGAGTCCCAATAAAATTGGTAAATTCAGACGAGCCGCTGCCAGGCAGTTTTTTTGCCCTTCTGCGGGCACAGGTATAACGTCCTTTCTGTCAGCCACTCAAAGGCAGATGCCGGGCACAATTGACATTGCACTATCAAAAGACAACATTTAATTTTAGCATTCATTGGTCCTACTATATTCGTACATAAAGAATGGAGTTCTCATGTCATATAGCTGCTATTTTCTTCTCAATCGCCGTGAAATGGCGAGCCTCAACTGCCCTGGTATTGGTACATTTCCTGCTTTCTCTGGTCAGAAAGAAGGCCGCAATAATCCAGAAAAAAAACGTACCTGATATAGGCCCAATATTTCGTGGCCGTTAATTTATTGTAGAAAGACCTTCAGGCGGAAGATTGGGACCGTTTAGAGAACGATTGTTGAAAGACATATACGGTACGGATTGTTCAACATGGTTTGGACTCTTTCGTGACGATGGGAAAATTGATGACTACACGTTTGTTCAGGGAGTTAAGCGTGGCAATTTCCGTCTGCACCCTATTGGGCCATTAGGGCTGAGTGAAGGCTGCATTACTCTTCAACACCCAATTCAGTTCAATTACATGCGCGACATGTTCCTGAAATCCGGCCCGACGTTGAACATTCCAGGTAGCCAGCTCAAAGCCTATGGAACGATAAAGGTATACTAACGATGCGCATTATTTTACTGGGTTTACTGTTTGTTCTTGGTGCGATAGCAATCTCAAAGGCTATTGCTGTCATAGTGCCGGTTACATTCTTCTATGCCATCGCCGGTATGTTCAATATCAGTGGCGATGAAGCAACCATCGATTTTGTACTTACAGCCAATATCATTCTTTCTGTCATGATGTCTTTTGTACTGGTATGGGTGCTGAAAGGTTTGTTCAGAAAACATTGAGCGTGGCTGTATGAGTATCATTGGTCAGAAAATTGACTCTGTTATCAAGATATCCTGGGAGTAAAGTGACTTGTTTGTGACCATACACTTTCATTTATCTTCAAAGTGTTCCAGAGACTGGCAGATTAGGATAAGAACAATGCGTTTAGAAATGTCAGAGAAACATCTGGCAGAAAAATGAAGGCAGTGAGTGCAGAAAAACGAAGAAGTGCAGTCAGAGTAGCGTGCGAACTTGCTGTTCAAATCTTTCCGGTAGACCTGCCTGTAGTGAACGAATCACTGAGGCAACGTCTATCAGTATATAAGCTATCGTTCGAGCAGGTTTCAAAACTGGAATGGCTGGCCGCGCAGTCAGATGAAGAATATTTCAACCTGCATGATAGTCAGAACGAAGAGATGTAATTAAATCCTCAAGCTTTGCATTTGTTTAGCCAGGCACGTGCAGTATCAGCTATCGCTTGTGCCGGGAGAGAAGATTCAATTGAGTCAGCAACCGAAGCAATTTATGAAGCAGCTTCAACCATTAATGATGGACTGGTTTTGAACGCAGTCTTTTCGGTTCTGTCAGCGATTTAACCGACAGCTATATCATGGTTCTGCAACGTCCGCTCCTCGCTTATACCGGGCTTTAAGGCTAACAATGGCCACACTTCCAAAGCTCAGCACTTCACCAAAAATCTCACCACACCTCCAACTCCCACACTTTGAGATTTTTACCCTTGTCTCAAATGGCGGCAGCCAGGATCCTGCTCTATTCTCGGGGGAAAATGGATTCCTCCAGGCTTTGTCGAGGCACTATGACGTACAAATCCCTGATTGCTGAAGTCCACAATCAGCAGCGCACCCTGACCGCCATTGTCGAACAGGATGAGCGCACCGCCTATTTTTACATCTGGCCTACCGACCTGTTCCGCAGTCAGTATGCGGTGCGCGGCTGCTGGCTGCGAAACCTGCTGCCCGCGCCAATGCAGGAAGATCGCGAGGCGATGGAGCAGGGCATCGCGCCGCTGCTCAGCGCCGGGTATTGCCGTAATCTGGAAGCGGAACCCGCGCTGGACCCGGCGGGTCTGCAGGTGCTGTGGGAGCCTTCTGATGATGGCGCAGCGCTGTGGTATTACGGCCAGCTGCTGGCGGTAATCCCCGGCTGGAGTCTTTATCAGGAGAAGCAGGTGAGCTTCTCTGCGGGCTGCATCAAAAAGAACCGGCTAACGGCCCCGCTCGGGTCGGCATCGACCAACGACTACTACGCCCGTGCGGAGCATCAGCGTCAGTTCTGGCGCGAATGGCACGACGGCAGCGAGTGGGACAGGGTCCAGCAGGATCTTATGGCCTGCTATCAGGCGCGCTTTGGCGAGTCAGTGAAATATTACGCGATCGATCAGGGCAGCTGGCCGCCGATGGCGATCTCGCAGCACTGGCATCAGGGCGTCTGGTATTTTCTGACGCTTGGCATGAGCATCCGGCCCATGCCGCAGGTCGATTACCTGTTCGATGAGCTGGCACCGCAGTATCGCCGTATCGAACTGGGCATGGCGGTTGACGGTGAAATCATGACAGAAGGCAACGCGGTGCAGATGGCGAGTGCACTGGCGGAGTTTGTGCATCTGCCGTGGGCGCGGCTCACCTGGCTGGGTGAGGGCCATACGCTGGCATCGGAAGTGGCACCGGTCGGCTTTGAAAGCTTCCTGCTGGCGAATGAACTGGCAACCGAACAGGCGCAGTTTAAGCTACCCAAGCGCGATGGCGATCGACCTGCTTTGCTCTGGACGACGCCTGTCACCGAAGCGGAGCGTCAGTTCGCGCAGGCCGATGAACATGGCGGCCAGAAGTTACGGGAGTTGTTAACAGCGGAGGGCAACGATCACGTCTTCCGTCCGCGCCAGCAGGTGATTAACTCCGAAGAGTAGACCAGCAATAACGCGCCTGTTCACGCTATCCCCGACAACAGTCGGGGACGTGATAGTCCCTCCCTGAAATTAAATTTTTACAAAAATCAAACATTTCTCAAATATGTGATCCCGCTCATCTCAAGTTCCTGTTTAGCGAGCCGTTAATCCGGATCAGGCAATCGCGCCGCACCAGGTTCAGGGGACCAAAGATGTTTAAAACAACACAATCCCGCTTCACCGCAACAATGATCGCGTTCTTTGTTGCGCTTTTACTCGTTACAGTTTGGGTCATCAATCAGTTCGTCGCGCCACAGCTGGTCGACAGCGAAAGTCGTCTGGTCCGCTATCAGGTCGATTCACTCGCCTCCGGCATCGTTGAACAGATGAACCGCGTGCAGGCACAGCAGCGTGCGATTACCGAAGCCGCCTCTGTCATGGACAGCGCCACTATCGACACCCTGTTACCGACGCTGGTGAACCAGTATCAGGACAGCAACGTGTTTGGTGGCGGTATCTGGCCACTGCCAAACCGTCGCGATCCGGCCAAAGAGAAAGACAGCAGCTTCTTTGCCCGTAATGCCAGCAATGAACTGCAGGCCAACACCTACTGGAACTCCGACGCCGCCGACAAATACTGGGAGCAACCCTGGTATAAAGATGGTCTGGCTGCCGCGAAAGGGCAGTGTGCCTGGGCAAAAGCCTATCAGGATGCCGCCAGCCCGCAGCCACGTACCAACTGCGCCATGGCTATCTACCGCAATGGCTCGGCCTGGGGTGTCGCTACTATCGACGTGACCCTGGGGTTCTTTAACCAGCTGGCGAAGCAGATGGGTGAAACTATTCACGGCAACGTGCTGATCGTCGAAGCCGACGGCAAAGTCGTGGGCAATGGCGCGCTGGTGAATGCCGCGCCGAAGCTGGAGAACCTGGCTGACGTGCAGATGCCGATGGCCGCACCGCTGAAAACGTTGCTGAATGGCGTGGGCAATCAGCCGCTGGAAACGACCTATGACAGCAGCGAAGGCGAGCAGACGCTGTTCGTGCAGGCCATTCCTGGCAGCCCGTGGTATCTCGCCAGCAGCCTGCCGACCAGCCTGCTGAAAGCGCAGTCGCACAACATGCTGACCCGCCTGGGCCTGGTGCAGATCCCACTGGCGGTGATCCTGCTGCTGGTGTCGCTGGGCTTTGTCCGCGCCATGATGAAACGCCTGAACGTGCTGAACAGCAACATCGAAGCGCTGTCGACCGGCGGTGCAGATCTGACGCAGCGTCTGCCAGCCAGCAACAGCCCGGAGTTCAACGCCGTCGCGCAGAGCTTTAACCAGTTCATCAGCTATCTGCAGGGACTGTTGCAGCAGGTGGGCGACAGCGCACTGGCGATTACCGCTGCCTCGCGCGAAATTGCCAGCGGCAACGCCAATCTCTCCTCCCGTACCGAAGATCAGGCCAGCTCGATTGTTGAAACGGCCGCGTCGATGGAGCAGCTGACAGGCACCGTGCGTCAGAACGCCGACAACGCCACTCACGCTAACCAGCTGGCGGGCGATGCCTCGCAGGTGGCCGCACGTGGTACGGAAGTGGTTCGTCAGGTGGTCACCACGATGGGTGAGATTCATCACTCGTCCCGTAAAGTGGTCGACATCATCAGCGTGATCGACAGCATCGCTTTCCAGACCAACATCCTGGCACTCAACGCCGCGGTAGAAGCTGCCAGGGCCGGTGAACAGGGCCGTGGTTTTGCGGTAGTCGCATCGGAAGTACGTAATCTGGCACAGCGTTCAGCTAACTCGGCGCGTGAGATTAAAAAGTTAATCGAAGAGTCAGTGGCAAACATCGATACCGGCAGCGCGCTGGTTGAGCAGGCGGGTCAGACCATGGATGAGCTGATGCAGGGCGTGAGCAGTGTGACCACCCTGATGAGCGAAATCATGTCCGCCAGCCGCGAGCAGAGCATGGGTATTGAACAGGTTAATGTGGCGATTACCCAGCTTGATGGCACTACCCAGCAGAACGCCGTGCTGGTAGAGCAGGTTTCCGCTGCCGCGCAGGCGATGGAATCGCAGAGCACCCAGCTTGAGCGGGTGGTTCAGAGCTTCAGACTGTAATTCCTCTCCAGGCCAGCGTTGCTGGCCTGATTTCCTCTCTGCTTCATCTGCTTCTCTTAGCCTGAGACGCGCAAAAATTCCGCGAGGTTCCACCCGGACTGCTTATTCTGTGCCAGAATAGTTGGGAATAATCTCAAGGAAACGCCATGTCTGCTATTGAAGTTATCCTCGTTGACCACCTCGATCGTCCCACCGGCAAAATGGAAAAGCTGGAAGTGCATGAAAAAGGATTACTGCACCGTGCGGTGACGGTTTACGTCTTCAATTCCCGGCAGGAGCTGTTACTGCAGCGGCGTGCCAGCGATAAATATCACTGTGGTGGCTTGTGGAGTAATACCTGCTGTGGCCATCCTTATCCACATGAATCGACCCGCGACGCCGCCGGGCGCCGTCTGCGTGAAGAGATGGGGATGATCGTGACGCTGACGCCGGTATTTGAACTGAGCTACAACCTGAAGCTGAGCAATGGCCTGACCGAGCATGAATATGGTCACGTCTTCTTTGCCGTCTGCGACAGCCTGCCGCAGCTGAATCCCCAGGAAGCCGATGCCTTCGATTATCGTCCGATGGCGCTGATTGAGCAGCAGATGCAGCAGCAGCCACAGCAGTTCACGCCGTGGTTTTTGCATACCTTCCCGCGTATCCCGGACTATCTGGAGCAGTTTCCTTTCCCGGCCGTAACGGCATAAAAAAACCGCACCGAGGTGCGGTGAGATTGTTGACAAAGTCCGGCCCGGTAGCGGTAAGTCCGAGCCATCGATGGGAACACGGTCAGATCGGAAAGACGCAAAACCGCCATCCATGGCATGCTCGGCCCGCGCGATTACGCACCTCATCCCTGAGGTGCGCCCGTAACCGGGCCAACGCGTTGCGTTGTTCAAAACGCTCCCGGCGTTTTTGTCCGTGGCGCGGGACGCTTTCCTCCTCTGACCGTGTTCCCTGAGCATTGAGCTTATTCATTGCTGCCAGACTCACCCTGATTTGGGTTTGTCAGCAGTCTGACCGCACTGAGTTGCGGTTTTCCTGCGCTCTATTTACGCCCTGACCGCTGTTTAACGCGGCAGCTCAAAATCCTCTGCATCCACATCATAGCCCGATGGTTCCCAGCGGATCGCCAGCAACGCCAGCAGTCCGGCCAGCGGGGCCAGCAAGATCACCCAGAAGACGCCGGTGCCCAGTGCCGCGACCAGTACCGGGAACAGAAACAGCGAAACGGTCGAACTGCCGCGCATCAGCGTCTGGTTGAAGCCGACGCCCACGCCGCGCAGCGAAGTTGGGTAGCTCAGCGACGCAAAAGTCATAGTGTGAGAACCCGGCCCGAAGCCCTGACCAAACAGGAACAGCGCCAGCATGCCGATCGCCAGCGCGGCTTCCTGACCGCCTTCCGGTCGACCAATCAGCGCCAGCCCGAGCAGTGCCACGCACTGACAGCCATAACCCGCCACCGACATTTTCCACGCACCCAGACGCGGCACCAGTCGCACCGCCAGAATCCCGCCGACAAAGGCGAACAGCAGATTCAGCGCCAGCGACACCAGAATGGTGGTGAGCATCGACTGAGCAAAGAAGCTGGAGATAATCACCGGCAGACCAAACGCCACCGCGTTATAAGCAAATGACGAGGCGATAGAGGTGATGGTCGCCAGCAGCGTGCGGCGGCGATAAACACCCTGCAGCAGCGCGCCATAGTTGCGCCAGCTCGCCCTGCGCACCGGTGTGGCAGCGGTCAGCCCGGCGTCGGGTGCCACCTGCGCGTTGATGCTCCAGGCATTGCGTAAAATCGCGGCGGCCCCTTTCAGATCGCCCTGATTAGCCGCCCATACCGGCGATTCACTCATGTAACGGCTGCGGATGGCGATGATAACAATCGCCGGAACGGCCCCAAAACCGAGGATCAGCCGCCAGAGCCAGTCGGTGTGGCTTTCAGGCAGCACCGCATAAAGCAGCAGCACCAGCAGATAGGAGATACTGATCGCCGCGTACCATGTCGGACACCACATCGCCACGCTGGCGGCTTTATTACCCTTGCCGCGCAGCTTAGAAAACTCCGCCAGAAATGCCATCGCCACCGGCAGATCGATCCCGACGCCCAGTCCCATCACAAAACGCGCGCCAGCCAGCACATACTCATTCGGGGCAAACGCACAGGCGATAGCCGCCACCACAAAAAAGAACATGTCGGCCATAAAGACCCGATAACGGCCGATTTTGTCGGTGAGATAGCCGCCAATCAGCGCGCCGATGATCGCGCCGAAGGTGATGGCCGAGGCGACCATGCCGGTGCCAGTCGGAGTGAGACTAAACTCGCGCGTGATGTCTTTAATCCCAAACGCCAGCGCACCCAGGTCGTAGGCGTCAAGAAACACGCCTCCCAGCGCAATCGCCACCACAATACGGGCATTGTTACGGGCGCTGTCGCCGCTGTTCACTAAACGGGAAACGTCAGCTGCGCTGCGAATCCATTGTGTTTCGCCACCGGGCGAACTCCCTGCTGTTGCCACATGGGCGGAAGAGGTCAGGTCGGACATGATGTTGTACGTCTTTTATTATAAAAACAGATTTTCGAGAATAGCCGTTTAGACGCCCAGACGTAAATTCATTTCGGTTATAGATAATAATTTTTTAATCCCAAATCGTTATCTCTTCGCGATAAAGTCAGCTGCATCGCCGCCGCGCCAGGCTACGCTTTTAAGGCAGATTATTTCCGCTGCACGCTTTGTCAGTCTTTCTCTCAGCGGCAGGCGAGCAGCCTCAACGCTAAGGCGTCCCATGCCTTGCGAGTCATCACGCGAAAACATCATGTAAAAACAACGTACTGCGATAAGGAAAAAACCATGGTCAGAATTCGGGGTTGGGTGGGAGTCAGCGCGTTGCTGCTCAGTGTGGGAATGGCACAGGCGGCGGATCCGGTGCGGGTCGGCTCCAAAATTGATACTGAAGGATCACTGCTGGGCAACGTAATCCTTCAGGTGCTGGAAAAGCACGGTGTAAAAACCGTCAATAAAATCCAGCTTGGCACAACGCAGGTGGTGCGCGGTGCCATCACGGCGGGCGAGCTCGATATCTACCCCGAATATACCGGCAACGGCGCATTCTTCTTCAACGATGAGAAAGACAGCGCCTGGAAGAATGCCGCCACAGGCTACGAAAAGGTGAAGAAGCTCGACGCAGAGAAAAACCATCTGGTGTGGCTGACACCGGCTCCGGCCAACAACACCTGGACCATCGCCGTGCGTAAAGATCTGGCGGAGAAGAACCAGCTCACCTCGCTGGCCGATCTCAGCGCCTTTCTGAAAAAGGGCGGCATCTTCAAGCTGGCCGCCTCAGCCGAATTTATCGAACGCAGCGATGCTTTACCGGCCTTTGAAAAAGCCTACGGCTTTGACCTTAAGCAGGATCAGCTGCTGTCGCTGGCGGGCGGCGATACCGCTGTGACCATCAGCGCGGCGGCGCAGCAGACCTCTGGCGTTAACGCGGCGATGGCCTACGGTACCGACGGTCCGGTGGCGGCACTGGGTCTGCAGACGCTCAGCGACCCTAAAGGCGTTCAGCCGATTTACGCGCCAACGCCGGTGATCCGCGAATCAGTACTTAAAGCCTGGCCGCAGATTGCTGACTGGCTGAAGCCCGTGTTCAGCGCGCTTGATGAGAAAACGCTGCAACAGCTTAACGCCAAAATTGCGGTCGATGGCCAGGACGCCAGCAGCGTAGCGACCGAGTGGCTGCAGCAGAAAAAGCTGTTGTAACCGATGCAGATATCGCGGGACGCGATATGCCGTCCGGTTCAGCAGCCGGTGGCATTGCTGCTGCTGACGCTGCTGAGCCTGGCGCTGGTGACCTTGCCGTTTCTTAACTTCGCCCCCAATCGTCTGGTGGCGGGTGAACCACTGATGGGCTGGCAGATAAACCGCTTCGGGCTGTTGCTGCTGCCGCTGGTGATGCTGTGGCTGCTGCTGTGGCGTCAGCCCGGGCGCGTCACGCTGATGATGGCGCTGCTGGCGGCTGAGCTGATGCTGGCGGCGATCATCTGGCTCAGCGGTCATCAGGCGACGTTGCTCAGTCAGCAGGGCAGCCGTCTGGCGCGCACCAGCTTTGCCAGCGGCCTGTGGTGCAGCGGTGCACTGATCCTGCTGCTGATCACCGATCAGGTGCGGCAGCTGACCCCGCATCGGCTGGCACAGCTGCTGCTTAATCTGCAGGTCTGGCTCCTGCCACTGTTGCTGCTGTTCAGTGGCCAGCTCGCCGATCTCTCCCTGCTGAAAGAGTATGCCAACCGTCATGCGGTGTTTGATGCGGCGCTGAGCCGTCATCTCACGCTGCTGGCCGGTACGGTCTTGCCTGCGTTGATGATTGCGCTGCCGCTGGGCGTCACGCTGTTCCGGCGGCCCGGCTGGCAGGGAAGTGTCTTCGGTGTACTGAATGTGATTCAGACGGTGCCGTCAGTGGCGCTGTTTGGTCTGCTGATTGCGCCGCTGGCCGGTCTGGCTCAGCATTTTCCGTCGCTAGGTGACTGGGGTATCAGCGGCATTGGTATGGCCCCGGCGCTGATCGCCCTGGTGCTTTATGCACTGTTACCGCTGGTGCGTAGCGTGGTGGTGGGGCTGCAACAGGTGCCGCATGAGGTGCGCGAAAGCGCGCGCGGCACGGGCATGAGCGGCTGGCAGCAGTTTATCGCGGTGGATGTGCCGCTGGCGCTGCCGGTCTGGCTCGCAGGTCTGCGAGTCGTCGTGGTGCAGACGCTGGGCATGGCGGTGGTGGCGGCGCTGATTGGCGCGGGCGGTTTTGGCGCGATTATTTTTCAGGGGCTGTTAAGCAGTGCGCTGGATTTGGTGTTGCTGGGCGTTATCCCGGTGATTGCACTGGCGGTCGTCATTGATGCGCTGTTCCGCCTGCTGATCTCACTGCTGGAGAGAAAAGATGATTGAGTTTGATGGCGTTTCCCGTGCCTTTAACGGTAAAGCGGCGGTAAAAGATCTGTCGCTGCAGGTGGCAAAAGGGGAATTCTGCGTACTGCTCGGCACCTCCGGCTCCGGCAAATCGACCACGTTGAAAATGATCAACCGACTGGTGGAGTTTGATAGCGGTGAGATCCGCTTTGCGGGTGAGTCGATTCGCCAGCTCGATGCCCGCACATTACGCCGACGCATGGGCTATGCCATTCAGTCGATTGGCCTGTTTCCGCACTGGACGGTGCGGAAGAATATCGCCACGGTGCCGGTCCTGCTGGGCTGGTCCAGAGCGCAGATCGATGAACGCATCGCGGCGCTGCTGGCGCTGCTGAACCTTGACGCGCAGCTGCTGAATCGCTATCCGCATCAGCTCTCCGGCGGGCAGCAGCAGCGGGTAGGCGTGGCGCGGGCGCTGGCGGCTGACCCGGAAGTGCTGTTGATGGATGAGCCGTTTGGCGCACTCGATCCGGTGACGCGTGGCGTCCTGCAGCAGGAGATGCTGCGTATTCATCGGCTGTCGGGCCGCACAATCGTGCTGGTGACGCATGACATCGACGAAGCGCTGACGCTGGCGGACCGCATCGTATTAATGGATAACGGTAAAATTGTTCAGCAGGGCAGGCCGGCAGAGCTGCTGACCCAGCCAGAAAATGACTTTGTGCGCGACTTCTTTGGCCGCAGCGAAATGGGCGTCCGGCTGCTGTCGCTGGAACAGGTCGGTAACGCCGTCCGGCGCGGCGAGTGGCTGGCGGGCGAACCGATCGCTGCCGCACTGACGCTGCGTGATGCGCTGTCGCAGTTTATCGCCCGGCGCACTGATAAACTGCCGGTCGTTGACGATCAGCAGCAGCCGCTGGGCGTGCTCCACTTTGGCGACCTGCTGCAACTGCGCGAGGGGGTAACATGCGCAGGCTAAAGGATCCGCTGCTGTGGCTGGTGCTGATCTATGGCGCGCTGCTGACCCTGATGCCTTACAGCGGGCCGCTGTTTCACCGCTGGTTTCCCGAACTGGCGCGGCCACTTTATCGGCAGGAGAGCTTCTGGCAGCTGACGCTGGCGCATCTTTTTCTGGTGATCACCGCCAGCCTGCTGGCGATCGTTATCGGCATTGGCAGCGGTGTGCTGGTGACCCGGCGAGCGGGGCGCGCTTTCCGGCCGCTGATGGAGACTATTGTGGCGGCGGGGCAGACTATTCCGCCAGTGGCGGTATTGGCGATTGCGGTACCGGTAATGGGCTTTGGCGCGTGGCCGGCGGTAGTGGCGCTGCTGCTGTATGGATTACTGCCGATTTTGCAGGGTACGCTGGCGGGCATTGATAGCGTACCCGCTAGCAGCCGGGAGATTGCCATTGGGGTCGGCATGAGTAGCTGGCAGCGGTTGTGGGAGATTGAACTGGCGCTCGCTGCACCGGTGATCATCGCCGGGATACGCACGTCGGTCATCATTAACATTGGCACCGCGGCTATCGCCTCGACGGTGGGCGCTAAAAGTCTGGGATCGCCGGTGATTATTGGCCTGAGCGGATTTAATACAGCTTATGTGATTCAGGGAGCACTACTGGTGGCGCTGCTGGCAATAGTGAGCGATCGCCTGTTTGAACGCCTGCAGCGCTGGCTTAGCGTGAGTGAACAATAAGAGAGTATCCCACCAGCATCAGACCGCTGGTGCCACCGAGAGCCATAATAAAGAACAGCGTGGCGAAAAAGGCTTTTTTGACATTCATGGGTGAAACCTGAACTTGTTAATAATGAGGCGGGGATAATAGCGCGCGCAAGGCAGGAGGCAAAGTGCCCGGCGTGCGTTTTTGTTATCAGGCCGGTTCGTGTAACCGCACGCCATAGCCCTGTTCCTGCCAGTGTGACAGCTGCTCCTGCTGACGACGGGTCAGTTTTTTACCGGTAAAGACAAACATATTCATGCCGGGAAAGAGTTCAGGGCGTGGAACATCCAGCGGTTCTGCCAGGACATCAATCCGCCAGCCATGCTGCGACAGACGCCAGCCTTCCAGCCAGATACGGGTCCGATCGTCGATGCCCCAGCCAATAATCAGCGCATCTTTACCCGATTTTTTGCGACTGGCGGTCAGACAGAATGCAACATAGTCGATCAGCAGGCCATCAAGCAGACTGCACATGGTGCGGGCCGTGTTCTGATCCAGACTCAGCTTCTGGCGCACCGGCATGAAAACGTGATCAATCAGCGCATCAATCGGATGTTCGCGACCAATCGCGGCAATTTTATTACGAAGCTTAGCAGGTCTGACGTGGCGCAGTACGCTAATCAGCTCATCCTGCAGTGTGGTCCAGCCATCGTGTGCATCGACATCGCCACCTTCCAGCAGTGCCTTCACTTTACCGACCGGCACGCCACTTTCAATCCAGCGCATGATTTCTTCAATGCGTTGTACATCTTCTTCGTCAAACTGACGATGTCCGCCTTCGGTACGTTGCGGCTTCAGTAAGCCATAACGACGCTGCCAGGCGCGCAGGGTGACTGGGTTTATGCCACAGCGCTCGGCGACGTCACCGATACTGTATAAGGTCATAAATTCCTCTTTCGATTGGTCTGAGTGCGATTACCATAACGAAGCAAATTAAGTTGTACAATACATTTCTCAATGTACAACTTGACTGATACGGCTTTTCCAGGCTATATCTCAAATAAGAGAATTATTCCCACAAATGAGAAAAAACCATGCCGGAGCTGAATACGGAGCAACGACTGGCGGTGCGGCTGGCAGAATTACGCCTGCAACGCGGCTGGTCTCTTGATGAACTTTCTGTCGCTACCGGCATCAGCCGCGCGACATTATCGCGCATTGAGCGAAGCGAGACCAGTCCCACGGCTGCACTGCTTAATCGTCTGTGTGTCGCATACGGGTTAACAATGTCGCGCCTGCTCAGTGAAGTGGAAGATGAGTCCCGTCTGCTGGTCAGAAATGAGCAGCAGCCGGTGTGGCAGGATGACGCCAGCGGCTTTATCCGCCAGAATATTTCACCACCTGCACTTCATTTTAGATGCGAACTCGTTGAGGGCAAGTTACGGCCTGGTGCGCGTATTGATTATGATGCGCCACCCATTCAGGGGCTGGAGCAGCATATCTGGCTGCGCGAGGGCGGTCTCACCGTCACGATGGGGTCTCAGGCGTGGACGCTACAGCCCGGCGACTGCCTGCGGTTTCATCTGATCGGAAAATCGGCTTTTGAGGCGCACCTGACCGACGGTGCGCGATATTTACTGGTGGTGGCGAAACCATGACGGACTATGCAACTCTCAGCGCGACCCAGGCGCAACAGCTGCTGGGTGAACTGACCGACGTTTTGCAGGGCTGCGTGGCAGACGGTGCCAGCGTCGGCTTTATTGATGCTGAAGATGATGAGGTGATGGTGCGATTCTGGCAGCAGCGGATCGCCAGCATCACCAGTGGCGACAGCGAATTACTGGTTGCGCGTCAGCATGGTCGCATCGTGGCCACGGTCATCCTTAGCCGCAGCGGCATGCCTAATGGCCGCCACCGCGCAGAGATCAGCAAACTGCTGGTGCATCCGCAGGCGCGCCGTCAGGGTATCGCCCGTGAACTGATGCAGCGTGCGGAGCAGCGAGCACGCGCGCAGGGTAAAACCCTGCTGGTGCTGGATACGCGCAGCGGCGATGTCGCGAGCGATCTCTACCGTTCGCTGGGCTGGCAGGTGGCGGGATCGATTCCCTGTTATGCCGAATCTACCGCAGGCGTGCTGGATGCCACCACCTATATGTACAAAGTGCTGGCGTAAAACACCGTCGTCGGACAACCGCTGAATTTTACGACGGCGCACGAAAAATTCGGCGCGAAAGCTGACGCCGCCGGGATACTGTGTAAAAATACAGGCCATTTTTTCGGTGTGGTAACGCAAATCATGGCCCTGACAGCCGCAGTAAAAAGCCAGATAGCGCAGTGGTATAAAGCGCTTCAGCAGCAGGTGCCTGATTTCATTCCGCGAGCACCGCAGCGCCAGATGATCGCCGAAGTGGCGAAATGCCTGGCGGGCGACGATGCGCGTCATCTGGCGGTCGAAGCGCCGACCGGCGTGGGCAAAACCCTCTCTTATCTGATTCCGGGCATCGCAGCCAGCCGCGCTCAGGAAAAGCAGCTGGTGATCAGCACCGCCAACGTGGCGCTGCAGGATCAAATCTTCACCAAAGATCTGCCGCTGCTGAAGAAAATTATTCCCGACCTCACGTTCACCGCCGCCTTTGGTCGCGGGCGCTATGTCTGTCCGCGCAATCTGGCGGCGATGGCGGCCGATGACGACCAGCAGGGCGATCTGCTGCTTTATCTGGATGATGACGCCGTCAGCAGCACCAAAGAAGAACAGACGCAGTGTGGCCGCTTGCAGAAATCCCTGGATCGCTACCAGTGGGATGGTCTGCGCGATCACAGCGAGGAGAACGTCAGCGACAGCCTGTGGCAGCGCCTCTCTACTGATAAAGCGAGTTGTCTGGGTTCGCACTGCCACTGGTATCGTGAATGTCCGTTCTTTGTGGCGCGGCGCGAAATCGAGCAGGTCGATGTGGTGGTGGCGAACCATGCGCTGGTGATGGCGGCGATGGAGAATGAGTCGGTACTGCCGCCCGCTAAAAACCTGATGCTGGTACTGGATGAAGGACATCATCTGCCGGAAGTGGCCCGCGATGCGCTGGAGATGAGCGCCGATATCACACCGGGCTGGAGCAGCCTGCAGCTCGACCTTTTTATCAAGCTGGTCGAGAGCATCATGACGCAGATGCGGCCAAAATCGCCGCCGCCGCTGGCTAATCCTGAGCGGCTGAAAGCGCACTGCGATGAACTGCGTGAGCTGCTGACGATCACCGCGCAGGCGCTGAATCCGCTGCTGCCGCCTAATAACCAGCCGGGCGAATTCCGCTTTGTGCTGGGTGCGCTGCCGCAGGAGCTACTGGATCTCTGCGCCCGGCTGTTCAGACTCAGCGATGCCCTGCGGGGACTGAGCGAAGGCCTGATTAATGCGCTCAGCGAGCAGACCGGCAAGGTCGATATGGTGCGGCTGCATCGCAACCTGCTCCAGCTCAACCGGCAGTTTGGCTGGTTCGAATCGGTGAGCAAGCTCTGGCGGCTGGCGGCGATGGAAAAAGCCTCTGGCGCGCCGGTATCGAAGTGGATTACCCGCGAGCTGCGCGAAGGTCAGGCGCATTTGCTGTTTCATTGCGCCGGCATCCGCGTCAGCGATCAGCTGGAGAAGATGCTGTGGCGCAAAATTCCGCATGTGGTGGTCACCTCCGCCACGCTGCGATCGCTCAACAGCTTCAATCGCCTGCAGGAGATGTCGGGGCTCAGCGTAAAAGCGGGCGACCGCTTTGTGGCGCTCGACTCACCGTTTAACCATGTGGAGCAGGGCAAGCTGGTGATCCCGCTGATGCGCCTTGAGCCGCTAATGACGCACGAAGCGGAGCACATCGCTGAGATGGCCGGTTTCTTCCGTCAGCAGATGGTGGAGAAGAAGCATAAGGGCGTGCTGGTGCTGTTTGCCAGCAACCGGGCGATGCAGCAGTTTGTCGCCTGTCTGCCCGATCTGCGGCTCTCGATGCTGGTGCAGGGCGATCAGCCGCGCAGCCGCCTGGTGGATCTGCACCGTCAGCGCGTTACCCAAGGTGACACCAGCATTCTGATTGGCCTGCAGTCGTTTGCTGAGGGGCTGGATCTCAAAGGCGATCTGCTGAGTCAGGTGCATATCCATAAAATCGCTTTTCCCCCGGTGGACAGTCCGGTAATTTTGACCGAAGGCGAATGGCTGAAAAGCCTGAAGCGCTATCCGTTTGAGGTGCAAAGTTTACCCAGCGCCTCATTTACCCTGATTCAACAGGTCGGACGCCTGATTCGCAGCCATCAATGCTATGGCGAAATCGTGATTTACGACCGCCGTCTGCTGAGCAAAGCCTATGGCAGCCGGTTGTTAGCGGCGCTGCCAATCTTCCCGATTGAGCAGCCGGAAACGCCAGAGCCGGCAGCGATACCGGCCACCGTGGTGCCAAAGCACACCGTGCGTAAACGCCGCCCCACGCGGCGCTAAGCGCACTTAACCGGAAGCGAGCGATGGAACTGAATAAAATCATTAAAGAGGTGGGTCGCGGTAAAAATCATGCCCGCGATATCGACTTTGATACTGCCGTGGCGCTCTATGGCGCGATGCTGGCGGGCGACGTGCCGGATCTTGAGCTGGGCGCTATTCTGATTGCGCTGCGCATTAAAGGCGAAGGCGAAGCGGAAATGCGCGGCTTTTATCAGGCGATGCAGGCGCAGATGATGCAGCTGCATGCGCCGGAAAACCGCCCGATGCCGGTAGTGATCCCCAGCTACAACGGCGCACGCCGCCAGGGAAATCTGACACCGTTGCTGGCGCTGCTGCTGGTGAAACTTGGCTTCCCGGTGCTGGTACACGGCGTCAGCGACGACGCAACACGCATCACCAGTGAAGCGGTGTTTGCCGCGCTGGGCATTACGCCTGTGATTACCGCTGAGGCGGCGCAGGCAAAACTCGATCAGGGCCTGGCGTTTATCACCATCGATCATCTCTGCCCGCCAATGGCGAAACAGCTGTCGCTGCGCTGGCGGATGGGGGTGCGTAACAGCGCCCACACGCTGGCAAAACTGGCTACGCCGTTTGCGGAGCGGGCAGCGCTGCGGCTGTCGAGCGTCTCGCATCCTGAGTATGTACCGCGTGTAGCGAAATTCTTCAGCGACATCGATGCGCCTGCGATATTGCTCAATGGCACCGAAGGGGAAGTCTATGCGAATCCCCAGCGCTGTCCGGCGATCAGTATGATTCAGGGCGCAGGCGCGGAAGCGGAAGTGTGGGTGGAGCGTCAGCCGGAAGTGGCCGTTGAACTGCCGGCAGACAAAACGGCAGAAGTCACTGCGCGCTGGATCGAAGAGGTACTGAATCAGCAGCGCCCGGTGCCTGCGTCACTGCGACTGCAGCTCGCCTGCTGCCTGCGCGCCAGCGGCCAGTGCGAATCGCTGGCGGCGGCAGAGCAGCAGATTCTCGCCGCCGGTTACTGATTCAGGCTACCGGCAGCGCCTGTTCAACCAGGTTCTGCCAGAAACGGATGCCAATCGGCAGCAGCGCGTCGTTGAAGTCATAGCGGGCGTTGTGCAGCGGCGCGGAAGGCGTTTCGCCGTCCGCGCCCAGCCAGAAGTAAGCGCCGGGACAGGCTTCCATCATGCAGGCAAAATCTTCTGACGCCATCGACGGATTAACCTGCCAGTGAACCTGTTCAGCTCCCAGTGTTGAGCGTGCAACCTCGCGCACCTGCTCAGCCGGTGCCAAATGATTGGCGGTGACCGGATAGCCCGGCAGCCAGTCAATCTCACCGCTCACGCCAAACGGACGCGGCAGCGTCGCGACAAACTCATCAATCAGCCCGCGCACTTTTTCGCGCACGCTGGTCTGCAGGCAGCGCACCGTGCCGCGTAAGACAATCTGCTCCGGGATGACGTTAATCGCTTCACCACCGTGAATCTGCGTCACGCTGACCACGGCTGACGCCAGCGGCGAGAGCCGGCGTGACGGAATGGTCTGCAGTGCCAGAATCAGCTCGGCCGCCACCACCATCGGGTCGGCACCGCTTTCCGGCATCGCCGCGTGGCAGCTTTTGCCGTGCAGCGTAATTTCAAACGAATCCAGCGACGCCATCATCGCGCCAGGGTTGACCGCCAGGGAGCCCAGCGGCAATCCCGGCCAGTTGTGCATGGCGTAGATTGCATCCATCGGAAAGCGCTGGAACAGCCCCTCTTCCACCATTTTGCGTGCCCCGCCCAGATTCTCTTCGGCAGGCTGAAAGATGAAATGCACCGTGCCGCTGAACTGACGTGTGGCAGCCAGCTGGCGGGCGGCAGCCAGCAGGATAGCGCTGTGACCGTCGTGTCCACAGGCGTGCATCACGCCGGGCGTCGCAGAACGCCACTCAGCGTCCCCTTTTTCAGTAATCGGCAGCGCATCCATATCTGCACGCAGCCCGATAACCGGGCCGGGACCGTTTTCCAGTGTGCCGATGACGCCGGTGCCCGCCAGGCCACGGAACACCTGCAATTCCGCCTGCGCTAACTCTTCCGCAATAAACTGGCTGGTTTGCTGTTCCTGGTAACCTAATTCGGGATGGCGATGAAACTCACGGCGCCAGCGCAGGGCATCTTCAAGCAGGGCAGGGGAAAGGGTCATGCAGAGTCGCGCTCCATACAGAATGAGAAGATTTCACTTTAGTGGTCGGGTGATGCGGCGTCTATCGCCGTCAGGACTAAATCTGGCTATAGGCTAAATCAAAATGGAATAAGTAATAAGGAAGTGATGTTTACGCCAGGGGGTAAGAATGGAATAGCGGGGGAAAACGGGGCAAGCTGCTGCTCGCCCCAGTCAAAGGATTACTTCTGCATAGGCAGATTCAGGCCATGTTCAGCCGCGCACTGCTGCGCCAGCTCATAGCCTGCGTCGGCATGACGCATCACACCGGTGGCCGGGTCGTTCCACAATACGCGACCCAGACGCGCATCAGCTTCTTTGCTGCCGTCACAGACAATCACCACACCGGAGTGCTGTGAGAAGCCCATGCCGACACCGCCGCCATGATGCAGACTGACCCAGGTTGCGCCGCCTGCGGTATTCAGCAGGGCGTTGAGCAGCGGCCAGTCAGAGACCGCATCCGAGCCATCTTTCATCGCTTCGGTCTCACGGTTAGGAGAGGCGACTGAGCCGCAGTCGAGATGGTCGCGGCCAATTACGACCGGCGCTTTCAGCTCGCCGTTGCGGACCATTTCGTTAAACGCCAGACCGGCAAGATGCCGTTCACCCAGTCCCAGCCAGCAGATACGGGCAGGCAGGCCCTGGAAGGCGATGCGCTCCTGCGCCATATCCAGCCAGCGATGCAGCGTTTGCTGGTGCGGGAACAGCTCTTTGAGTTTCGCGTCGGTCTTGTAGATATCTTCCGGATCGCCCGAGAGCGCGACCCAGCGGAACGGGCCTTTGCCTTCGCAGAACAGCGGACGAATATAGGCTGGCACAAAGCCAGGGAAATCGAACGCGTTGCTGACACCCTCATCCAGCGCCACCTGACGAATGTTGTTGCCGTAATCGACGGTTGGGATGCCCATATGGCAGAAGTCGAGCATCGCCTGGACATGAACCGCCATAGAAGCACGGGCTGCTTTCTCTACGGCTTTCGGCTGTGAGACGCGCTCCTGCTGCCAGCGCGTCAGATCCCAGCCAATCGGCAGATAGCCATTAATCGGGTCGTGCGCCGATGTCTGATCGGTCACGATGTCCGGCTTCGGCCCGCCCGCCTGGGCGCGTTTCACCAGCTCCGGCAGGAGCTCAGCGGCATTGCCCAGCAGGCCGACCGAAATCGCTTTCCTGGCGGCGGTGGCTTCGCTGATTAACGCCAGCGCTTCATCCAGCGTGGTGGCTTTGTAGTCCACGTAACGGGTACGCAGACGGAAATCGATGCGCGACTCCTGGCACTCAATCGCCAGTACACAGGCCCCGGCCAGTACACCCGCCAGCGGTTGTGCGCCGCCCATACCGCCCAGCCCGGCGGTGAGGATCCAGCGTCCGCTGAGGTCGTTGTTGTAGTGCTGACGACCCGCTTCCACGAAGGTTTCATAAGTGCCCTGCACGATGCCCTGCGCACCAATATAAATCCAGGAACCGGCGGTCATCTGGCCGTACATCATCAGACCCGCTTTATCCAGCTCATGGAAGTGATCCCAGGTCGCCCAGTGCGGCACCAGGTTGGAGTTCGCCAGCAGCACGCGCGGTGCATCTGCGTGGGTGCGGAAGATGCCGACCGGCTTGCCGCTCTGGATCAGCAGCGTCTCATCCGGCTGCAGCGCCCGCAGCGAACGCAGGATCTGTTCGAAGCATTTCCAGTTGCGTGCCGCCTTACCGATGCCGCCGTACACCACCAGATCTTCCGGACGTTCAGCGACATCGGGATCGAGGTTGTTCTGAATCATGCGGTAAGCCGCTTCAATCAGCCAGTTGGCGCAGTGCAGCGTAGTACCCTGTGGTGCACGAATCTCACGTGCCAGAGCCTGAGAAAGAGTTTCGCTCATGAAGGAATCCTTAATTCAAGAAGTTGGGCGCATGCTCGGCAGCAGCGCGGTCAATGCCTGAGGCCAGTCAGCGCGACTTGCCCACTGACGCATTGCCTCGATATCGGGCGCCAGCAGACGATCTTCCTCAAGGAAGGCGACCTGCTCGCGAATGGTGTCGATGGCCTGCTCAATCAGCGTGGAGCTTTTGAGTGGCCGGTTAAATTCAATGCCCTGCGCAGCAGCCATCGCCTCAATGCCCACTACGGCGGCGCTGTTGAAGCACATGCTGCCGAGACGCCGGGCGGCGTAAGTCGCCATGGAGACGTGATCTTCCTGATTCGCAGAGGTTGGCAGACTGTCGACGCTGCCCGGATGGGCCAGCGATTTGTTCTCAGAAGCCAGCGCGGCGGCGGTGACCTGGGCGATCATAAAGCCGGAGTTCACGCCGCCGTCACGTACCAGGAAGGGCGGCAGACCGGATAAGCCGCTGTCCAGCAGCAGCGCCAGTCGCCGTTCAGAGATGGCGCCGACTTCGGCAATCGCCAGCGCCAGGATGTCAGCAGCAAAAGCCACCGGCTCAGCGTGGAAGTTGCCGCCGGAGATCACATCGCCGCTGTCGCTGAACACCAGTGGATTGTCCGAGGCGGCGTTCGCTTCGATTTCCAGAATCCGCGCCGCGTGGCTGACATTGTCCAGGCAGGCACCCATCACCTGGGGCACGCAGCGGATGGAGTAGGGATCCTGAACGCGGCCGCAATTCGTATGCGACTGCAGAATTTCGCTGCCTTCAATCAGGGTGCTGACGGCTGCCGCGACCGCAATCTGGCCCTGCTGGCCGCGCGCCTTGTGGATGCGGGCATCGAACGGTTTCAGCGAGCCTTTGATCGCCTCCAGCGACAGTGCACCGGCCATCAGACCGGCGGCAAACAGGTTCTCACCTTCGAACAGGCCGCGTAGCGCCAGCGCGGTCGAAACCTGGGTGCCGTTGAGCAGCGCCAGGCCCTCTTTCGGACCGAGCACAAACGGTGACAGGCCCACGCTTGCCAGTCCCTCTGTTGCCGGGATCAGCGTGCCATTGACCTGCACCTGACCTTCGCCCAGCAGCATCAGCGACATGTGCGCCAGCGGTGCCAGATCGCCGGAGGCACCGACCGAGCCTTTTTCCGGAATGCAGGGCATTACGCCCGCGTTGAACAGCGCCAGCAGCGCCTCAACCAGTTCGATACGCACGCCAGAGTGACCGCGCGCCAGGCTGATGATTTTGGTGGCGACCACCAGACGGGTGACATTGTCGGGCAGCAGATCGCCCAGACCCACGCTGTGTGACAGCACCAGATTGCGCTGCAAATCCGCCAGCCGGCTGGCCGGGATTTGCGTCTGTGCCAGCTTGCCAAAGCCGGTATTAATGCCATACACCACGTTGCCGGAGGCGACAATCATCTCCACGGTCTGCTGCGCCGCCGCAATCGCCTGACGCGCACTGTCGTCAAGACTCAGCGTGACGTTACCCTGATAGATAGCGCGTAATGTGGCGAGGTCCACCTCGCCGGGCACCAGGCGCAATGCCTGAAACGAACCTGACATAGTCTACTCCTGTCTATACAAGTGTGCTGGCAAGGCTAAGCTGCTTTCCATGCCCTGAACCAGCGGAATAATGTGAGTGAAACATAAGCGTTAATTCTTGTCTATGCTTGTCTATACAATCAAACAGACTAAGCAAGTGCCGTGCCAGACCGATCACAAAAAATGAATGTCTAACCGGCGCGGGTCGCGGGTTATACGCGACGGAGAGAGTGCACCATCAGGATGCGCAGACTGCACCAGTGGGGCACGGCGCGCGTTACTGGATGTATATACATTCACGCAGTGAGACAGTAAACTTAAGGGACTTTCAGCATAAGGAACAGCAAATGGTCGAGCATACGGCACTGGCACAACTGGCGGCGGCAATGAGCGATGAACCCGCCCCGATTTATCAGCGGGTGAAGCAGGCCATCGTCAGCCAGATCCGTGAAGGGTTGTGGAAAGCGAATCAGCGTGTGCCATCAGAAAGTGAACTGGTGAATGAGCTGGGCGTCAGCCGCATGACTATTAACCGGGCGCTGCGCGAACTGACCAGCGAAGGTTTTCTGGTGCGGATGCAGGGCGTCGGCACCTTTGTGGCGGAGATGAAAGGCTATACCGCTATGCTGGAGGTGCATAACATCGCCGATGAGATCGCTCAGCGCGGTCATCAGCACAGCTGTAAAATTCTCGCCATCGGCCAGAACAAAGCCGATCCTGAGCAGGCCGCCGTGCTGGGGCTCACCACTGGACAAACGCTCTACCATTCGCTGATTGTGCATTACGAAAATGATCTGCCGGTGCAGCTTGAGGACCGTCTGGTCAATCCGCTGGTCGCGCCAGACTACCTGACGCAGGATTATCAGCAGATGACGCCCTATACCTATCTGATGCGGGTCGCGCCGCTGACGGCAGGTGAGCATATTGTTGAAGCGGTACTGCCCGATGCGCGTCAGCGTAAACATCTGTCGCTGGATGAACACGAACCCTGCCTGCTGATTCGCCGTCAGACCTGGAGCGACACGAAAATCGTCACCTATGCGCGACTGCTTTATCCCGGCTCACGTTACAAACTACTGGGGCGCTTCAGGGGACACGGTTAAGAGCCGAGCCCATCAGGTTATTTTATTTGTCAGTGTGGACCTGGGCAGTGCTCACACAGGCTGCTTTAGCAACCTGAACGCCCTGAAGTGCGGCCCTGAAGGGGCGAGCACAGCGAGTAATCCTCACGTACTACGTGTACGCCTGCTTGTTCCGCGCTGTCCGTGTCCAGACTACCTGCAACAATTACGCCTGGTGGGATAGGCTCTAAGTCGGGTAAACAGCAGCCGGGCATCCGGCTCGCACGGGCTGAGTTGTGTTTCTTCATCGACCCACCACGCGCCCTGTTGCGCGGTCAGCCTTTCCCCGTCAGCGGTCTGCCACGCACCCGCCAGCACCCAGGCGACGCCGTGCAGACTACTGACCTGCGCGGTAACTATCTCAGCTGTGGCCTGCCATTCACCGCGCCGGGCCATGATATTAAAATCTTCGCTGACGCTACCCTGCAGCTGCGCCGTTAAGGCGAGCTCACCGGCAAACGCCCACGGCTTTTGCGGTGTCAGCAGATGCTGAACGCCGGGCGCGGTTAACAACACCGCATCGCCATGCAGCAGGGTAATCACCCGATCGATGTCCGGAAAGGCGGAGAAGGGACCATCCTGCGCCAGCGTAGCAATACTGGCGCGCCAGCCGAAGCGATCTGCGCCGGGCGGGAAGCTGATGATCTCGCGGGTTTCGCCGCCGCCGTTGCGCCAGCGGCTGACCGGCAGATCTTCGTACCTGAACCGGGCGATCATCGCAGCGCCGCCATCGCCTGAGCAAAGCGTGCAGCACACGCCGCCTGCTGCGGATGCACCCCATCTTCAACCACGGCCTTACCCGCCACATAAACGTCCCGAATCTGATCGCGCTGTCCGGCAAACAGCCAGCGGTTCAGCACCGTATGTGAATCCACGCTGCCGAGCCATGCATCATCGCGCAGCACCAGCCAGTCGGCACGTTGTCCCACCGCCAGCGCGCCCTGCTGAATGCCGCACGCCTGGGCTCCGCCCGCCGCGGCCTGCTGCCACAGCAAATCGCCCACCGACGGCTGGCCGGGCAGGGTAATCCGGTTGCGACGCTGGTCGCGCAGCCGCTGCGCATACTCCAGCCAGCGCAGCTCCTCCTGGGCGCTCAGCGAGACGTGACTGTCGGAGCCAATGCCCCAGCGTCCGCCCTGCGCGATATACTCCACCGCCGGAAAGATGCCGTCACCGAGGTTGGCTTCGGTGGTCGGACAGAGACCTGCTACCGCGCCACTATGCGCGAGACGCGACAGTTCATCTTCATCCAGATGGGTGGCGTGGATCAGGCACCAGCGTGCATCCACCCCAAAGCGGTTCAGCAGCCAGGCCACCGGACGCTCGCCGCTCCACGCCAGCGAGTCATTGACCTCTTTCTGCTGTTCAGCCACATGAATATGCACCGGCAGCGCCGGATCGCTGGCCGCCAGCACCTCGTGCATCTGGCTTTCGCTTACTGCCCGCAGCGAATGGAAACAGAGGCCACGGTTCAGCAGGGGCCGCTGCTGCTGCCACGTATCCAGCCGCGCCTGCTGTTGCAGGTAGTGTTCGCTCTGCTGGATAAAACGTTTCTGACCGGCCGCCGCAGGCTGACTGCCAAAGCCGCTGTAGCTGTAGAGCACCGGCAACATTGTCTGACCGATACCGGCAATCTCTGCTGCTTCAATCAGCTGTTGCAGCATCGCGTCATCGCTGTAGGGCGCGCCGCTGGGATCGTGATGGAGATAGTGAAACTCTGCCACCTGGGTGTAGCCGCCTTTCAGCATTTCGATATAGAGCAGGGCGGCAATATCACCCACCTGCTCTGGCGTCAGGCGCTGCACCATGCGGTACATGAGGTCCCGCCAGGTCCAGAAGCTGTCCTGTGGATCGCCCGCCACTTCCGCCAGACCCGCCATCGCCCGCTGGAAAGCGTGCGAGTGCAGGTTAGCGATCGCCGGGATCACCTCGCCGTTGAGGCGGATAGCCTGATCTGCGTGGCTGTCCGGGGTAAGGGAGTCGATAAAACCGGTCTGATTGACCGTAATACGTACCTGCTGCTGCCAGCCCTCCGCCAGCAGTGCGCGCGGGGCAAAAAAAGTCGCCATGGTTGATCCTCACCGGATGTGGTTGTATATACATATACATACTTTGAGGCACAGTGTAAACGGCGGAGGCTTGAGGCGGCGATGACAGAAGAGATGCGCGTAGAGGCGGTGTGGACGGGGGCCGACCTGGTCACCATGCGTGACGGAAAGTACCATCTGATCCCACAGGGCGCACTGGTGGTGCGGGCGGGCAGGCTGGTGTGGGTCGGGCCTGAAGCGGAGATGCCCGCCTTCGTCGCCGATCGGCATCATCGTCTGCCAGGCGGTATCGTGACGCCGGGGCTGGTGGATTGTCATACTCATCTGGTGTTTGGCGGCGACCGCAGCCAGGAGTTTGAACAGCGTCTGAATGGCGTCAGCTACGCAGAGATTGCCGCGCAGGGCGGAGGCATTCTCTCCACCGTGCGCGCCACCCGCGCGGCGACTGAAGAGGAGCTGGTGGCCTCGGCCCGCTGGCGACTCGACCACCTGCTGGCTGAGGGTGTGACCACCGTGGAGATCAAGTCCGGCTATGGTCTGGATGAAGAGAGCGAACTGCGAATGCTACGGGCGATTCGTCAGCTGGGAGAGCGCGTTGCCGCTGATGTCCATGCCACATGCCTGGCCGCGCACGCCTTTCCGCCGGAGTTTAAGCACGACCCGAATGGCTGGGTCGACATCATCTGCGACCGTCTGCTGCCGCAGGTGCAGGCGCTGGGGCTGGCGGATGCGGTGGATGCTTTCTGCGAGCATCTCGCCTTTTCCCCGGAGCAGGTGGCGCGGGTGTTTGACCGGGCGGTAGCGCTGGGTATGCCGGTAAAGCTGCATGCGGAACAGCTTTCAGCGCTGGGCGGTGCCACACTGGCGGCCCGCTATGGTGCGCTTTCTGCTGATCATCTTGAATATGCCACCGAAGAGGATGCCAGGGCGATGGCGCAGCATGGCACCGTGGCGGTGCTGCTGCCCGGTGCGTTTTATCTGCTGCGCGAAACCCAGCGTCCGCCAGTGGATCTCTTCCGCCGCCACGGCGTGCCGATGGCGCTGGCCAGCGATGCCAATCCCGGCACCTCGCCCGCGCTGTCGCTGCGTCTGATGCTGAATATGGGCTGTACGCTGTTTGGCATGACGCCGGAAGAGGCGCTGGCGGGCGTCACCCTGTGGGGGGCAAAAGCGCTGGGGCTGGCGGAGAGTCACGGCTCGCTGGAGGCGGGTAAAGTGGCAAACTTTGTCCACTGGCCGCTGGCACGACCGGCAGAACTGGTTTACTGGCTGGGTGGTGAACTGCCCTGTACCGTTATCTATCGTGGAGAACCGCAATGAACCCTTTCTATTTTTCCCAGGGCAGCCTGCCGCTGCTGGTCAGCATTCCCCACGCCGGTACTGAACTGACGCCTGAGGTGGATGCCGGATTGAGCGAGGCCGCGCGCGGCCTGCCTGACACCGACTGGCACATCCCACTGCTGTATGATTTTGTGCGTGACCTCGGGGCCAGTGTGTTAATTGGCCGCTATTCCCGTTTTGTGGTCGATCTTAATCGTCCACCCGATAATCAGCCGCTCTACACCACCGCCACCACCGGCCTGTTCCCGGAAACCCTGTTCGACGGCACGCCGACCTTTGCACCAGGCAAAACGCCCGATGCCACGGCGCGTCAGGGCTACGTCGATCAAATCTGGCAACCTTACCATCAGCAGATTCAGCAGGAGCTGGCGCGGCTCAAAGCGCAGCACGGCTATGCGCTGCTGTTTGACGCGCATTCCATTGCCAGTGAAATTCCCCGTTTGTTTGAGGGCCGTCTGCCCGATATCAACGTCGGCACCAACGACGGCGCGAGCTGCACGCCTGAGATGAGCGCAGCCATAGAGGCGGTGTGCGCCGCACAGCACGACTACAGCTGGGTGCTCAACGGCCGCTTTAAAGGCGGTTATATCACCCGCGCCTATGGCCAGCCACAGCAGCAGATTGAGGCAGTTCAGCTGGAGCTGGCGCAGCTGAACTACATGGATGAAACCCCGCCTTATGCCTGGCAACAGGCGCGTGCCGCAGAGTTACAAAAAGTGTTAAAGGCGATGATCCACGCCATGCTGGCGCAGGCCAGACCGCAATAAATCTACGATGCGCCGCCCTGGTGCAGCGCTGCGCTAATCGGGGGCAGGTGAGAGCAGCCTGTCTGGCTGCTCCCTTACTTCCGCCTCCATTCGTCACTTTTGCAGAGCTGGCATAACCTTTGCTTAGTTGTATGTACAAGTGCTGCAGCGCGTGCTCAATCTGAATAAATCCCGTCTGGCTCACAAATTGATAAAGCCAGCAATGAACTGCACAACGTTAACTTGTATATACATGACATATCATCCTGTGAAATTTATGTTAAATCTCGCAGGGCGATCACCAGGCCGCTACTTTCAGGAGAACCGTATGACGCACCCTCTGACCCTTCGTCGTTTATGTCTCACTACGCTGGTTTCCAGTCTGCTGCTCTGTGGCGTCAGCGCCCAGGCTAAAGAGTGGAAGTCGATCACCATTGCCACTGAAGGCAGTTATGAACCCTGGAACCTCACCCTGCCGGGCGGCAAGCTGGGCGGTTTTGAGCCGGAGCTGATGGCGGATCTCTGTCAGCGCATGGCAATTCAGTGCAAGCTGGTGGTGCAGAACTGGGATGGCATGATCGCCGGACTGAATGCCGGGAAATATGACGTGATCATGGATGCGATTGTGATTACGCCCGATCGCAGGAAAGTGGTGAATTTCACCGTGCCCTATGCCTCCACGCCCGCCACCTTTATCACCGTGAAAGGTTCACTGCTGCCCGCCGACAGCAAGATCATCAAACTTACCGACGATGAAAAAACTATAGAGCCTGCCATTGCACCCCTGAAAGCCGGGCTGAAGGGCAAAACGATCGGTATCGCCTCCGGCACGGTCTATACGCCGTTTATCGACAAATACTTTAAAGATGTGGCGGATGTGCGTGAATACACCAGCTCAGCTGATGCGATCCTCGATTTGCAGGCCGGACGTATTGATGCGGTGTTTGATGATGTGACCTTTGCCCAGTCGATGCTGGCGCGACCGGATAACCGTAACCTCAGCTTCAGCGGTCCGCAGCTGGGCGGCCCGATCTGGGGTGAGGGCGAGGCGTTGGGCGTGCGCATGGCAGACAACGATCTGAAAGGCCGACTGGATCAGGCGATCAAAGCCGCGCTGGCCGACGGCACAGTGAAAAAGCTGAGCGAGAAGTGGTTCAAAACTGACGTCACACCCTGAGAGAGGTAACGGATGATAAGCCTGCTGAGTTTTGGCCCGGACGGCTGGGGACGGTTGATTCTGAGTGCCACGCTGACCACGCTGCTGCTGTCGTTTGCCGCGCTGCTGGTTGGCGCGCTGGTGGGGTCGGGCGTTGCTGCCGCAAAGTTATCGCCGCACCGGGCGGTGCGCTGGCTGGGGGAAGGTTACTCGGTGATCTTCCGTGGCATTCCTGAACTGCTGGTGATCTACCTGTTCTACTTCGGCGGATCGGGGTTGATCACGCAGATCGGACAGCTGTTTGGCGCGGACGGCTTTATCGAAGCACCACCGTTTCTGATCGGTGCGCTGGCTATCGGGCTGATCTCCGGCTCTTACCAGGCGGAAGCCTACCGCGCCGCACGGCTGGCACTGGCGAAAGGGGAGATTGAAGCCGCTGTCGCGATTGGCATGCCGCGCTGGCGCATCCGGCAACGCATTCTGCTGCCGCAGGTGGCGCGCTATGCGCTGCCCGGCCTGTCAAACGTCTGGCAGATGAGCCTGAAAGATTCGGCGCTGGTGTCGGTGACCGGTATTGTCGAGCTGATGCGGGCCAGCCAGATTGCGGCCGGTTCGACCCGTGACTACTTCTTCTTTTACCTGGTAGGCGGAGCCTGTTACCTGCTGCTGACGCTGCTGTCGAACCGCGCCTTTCTGCGCGCCGAATCCCGGCTTGGTCGCGCCTGGCAAAGCCGCACTGCTGCGCAGCATTAAGGAGACTTATGATCGATTTTGCGTTCCTCACTGACACCTTCCTTAAACTCAGCGCCGCACTGCCGGTCACGCTGGGCCTGTTTATCAGTGCGTTTCTCTGCGGAGGCGTGCTGGCGGTGGGTATTCTGGCGCTGCGCATGAGCCGCTGGCGAGTGCTGAGCGCATTTGCCCGTGGTTACATTCTGGTATTTCGCGGCTCGCCGCTGATGATTCAGCTGTTCCTGATCTACTACGGCCTGGGGCAGTTTGGCGTGATCCGTCACAGTCTCTTCTGGCCGTTCCTGCGAGAGCCCTTTACCTGTGCGGTGCTGGCACTGTCGCTCTGTACCGCTGCCTACACCGCGGAGATTCTGCGTGGCGCGCTGCTGGCGGTGCCGCCCGGTCAGGTGGAAGCGGGAATGGCCTGCGGTATGTCGCGCGGGCTGCTGCTGCGACGGATTATCGCGCCGGTGATGCTGCGTTACGCGCTGCCCGCGTACTCCACCGAAGCGATCCTGCTGGTGAAATCGACCGCGCTGGCCAGCCTGGTGACGGTCTGGGATGTTACCGGCGTGGCGCAGCAGATCATTCAGCGCACCTACCGCACCATGGAGGTGTTTCTCTGTGCGGCGGCGATCTACCTGATCCTGAACTTCATTATTGTTCAACTCTATGCCCTGCTGGAGCGGCGTCTGACGCCGGTACATAAACCGGAAAAAAAGCCGTTACTGACCGCTAAGCCGATTACCGGAGGAGAGAAAAATGTCTGAACTGCAACCCGTCACGCTGTCGGCCAGCGATATCCATAAATCTTTTGGTGCCATGGAGGTGCTGAAAGGTATCTCGCTGCAGGCGCACAAGGGCGATGTCATCTCTATTCTCGGTGCCAGCGGCTCGGGCAAAAGTACGCTGCTGCGCTGCATTAACCTGCTGGAGACGCCCGACTCCGGCGTGGTCAGCGTCGGCGGCGAAACCATCGAGATGAAGCGCCATGCACGCGGGCATCAGCTGGCGGCTAATCCGCGTCAGATTGAACGGCTGCGATCACGGCTGGGGATGGTGTTTCAGAGCTTTAACCTCTGGTCACATCTCACCGTGCTGCAGAATGTCATTGAAGGGCCGCACTACGTGCTGAAGCGCGATAAAAAAGCCTGTATCGCCCAGGCGGAACAGTTGCTGGATCGGGTCGGCCTGCTGAATCGCAAAGACTTCTATCCCGCCCAGCTTTCAGGCGGTCAGCAGCAGCGGGTGGCGATTGCCCGCGCGCTGGCAATGGACCCGGAGGTGATGCTGTTTGATGAGCCGACGTCAGCACTGGACCCGGAACTGGTGGGCGAGGTACTGAAGGTCATGCGCAGCCTGGCGGAAGAGGGGCGCACCATGCTGGTAGTCACTCACGAGATGGGCTTTGCCCGCAACGTCTCAAACCGGGTGGTGTTTATGCATCAGGGCACGATTGACTGCCAGGGCACGCCAGAGGCGATGTTCGGCAAGGCGGGATCGACGCGCTTTAAGCAGTTTATCTCCAGTCATCATCAGGTGGAGCCGGTGGTATGAGTGACGTGACAAAGCAGACGCGGGTCTGGGGCGACGGTCCGCTCAAATGGCAGGAACTGGTGGAGGTGGCCCGGCACGATGCCACCCTGACGCTGAGCGACTGCGCCTGGCAGTGCATCGCGCAGAGCCGTGAAATTGTCGGCAACATCGTGGCGGCGGGGCAGGTGGCGTACGGCATCAATACCGGGCTGGGAGCGCTCTGCAACATCACACTGTCTGAAGATGAGCTGGGCCAGCTGTCGCGCAATACCCTGATGAGCCATGCCTGTGGCGTCGGGCCAGTGCTGGGAAAAGCAGAGGTGCGCGCGATTATCTGCGCCGCCATTGCCAATTACAGCCACGGCAAATCGGGTGTGTCAGTGGCGCTGGTGCAGCAGCTGCTGGCGCTGCTGAATCTGCAGATTACGCCACAGGTGCCGTCGCAGGGATCGGTAGGCTATCTGACCCACATGGCGCATATCGGCCTGACACTGATTGGTATTGGCGAGGTGGAGTGGCGTGGCGAAATCATCCCCGCGCAGCAGGCGCTGGAACAGGCGGGGTTAGTGCCATACCGGCCTGGCGCAAAAGAGGGGCTGAGTCTGGTTAACGGCACGCCCTGCATGACCGGCTTAGCCTGTCTGGCACTGGACGATGCTGAACGTCTGCTGGACTGGGCGGATGTGACCGGCGCGATGAGCTTTGAAGCATTGCGCGGACAGCTGGTGGCGTTTGATCCTGAGGTGCTGGCGCTCAAGGCCAGTCCGGGGATTCAGCGCAGCGGCGAGCGCCTGCGTCAGTTGTTACGTGACAGTCCGCTGCTGAATGCGAGCGTCGGCATCCGGACTCAGGATGCACTGAGTCTGCGGTCGATGCCGCAGGTACACGGTGCCTGCCGCGATCAGTTCGAGCACGCCGCCCGTCAGGTGGAGACCGAACTCAACGCCTGTACCGACAATCCCCTGATTCTGGGCACCCCACAGGCCTGGCGCGTGGTGTCGCAGTCACATCCGCACGGTGAGTCGGTGGCGATGGCCTGCGACCTGCTGGCGATTGCGCTGGCGGAGCTGGGCAGTATTGCCGAGCGACGGCTGGATCGGCTGGTCAATCCGCTGGTCAGCGGTCTGCCGCCGTTTCTGGTGGCTGAGCCGGGCGTCAATTCCGGCATGATGATTGCGCAATATGTGGCGGCCTCGCTTTGCGCGGAAAACCGTCAGCTGGCACAGCCTGCGGTACTCGACAACTATGTCACCTCGGGATTACAGGAGGATCATCTGAGTCTCGGCACCGGGTCGGCGCTGAAGCTGCTGAAGCTGGTCAGCAATGTCGATCACATTATCGCGATTGAGTATCTGCTGGCGGCGCAGGCGCTGGAGTTTCACGGTGAATCACAGCTGGCAGCAGGCACGCGGCGCGCCTGGCAGCTGTTGCGGCAGGTGGTTGATCGCTGGCAGCAGGATCGCTGGCTGGCTCCCGACATTGCCCGCGCGGTGGTGCAGATTAAAGCGCACCGGGCCGATGCGCTTGTGGAATAAGATTACCTGCGGCGTGCGTCCGGGCGGACTAAATCAAAGCGCTGCGCTTCACTGATCCCGTAATAGGCACTGGGTCCGCCCGCGCGCAGAATCGGCTCGGCTTTGGCGGTCTGATAGATGCCCTCTTCAAGCAGCGATTCATCGATGTGGATCGCCACTGCTTCGCCCATCACCAGCCAGCTGTCGAGCAGGTTACCGCTGGCATCCTGCAGCTGAATTAGTTGTGTCAGGCGGCACTCGAAGTTGACCGGGCTTTCCGCCACCAGACTGGCGCTGACCTGTGAAGCGGCCAGCGGCGTTAGCCCGGCAAAGGCGAACTCATCCTGATCGGCAGGCAGCGAGGCTGAACTTTCATTCATCGCTTCGGCCAGCGGACGGGTCGCCAGGTTCCAGACAAACTCTTTGGTCTCTGCGATATTTCGTACGCTGTCTTTCCAGCCGCTGCTGGCGAAACCGATAATCGGCGGATTATAGTTGAAGCAGTTAAAGAAGCTGTAAGGGGCAAGATTGCGCTGTCCGCTAGCGCTGACAGAGCTAATCCAGCCAATCGGGCGCGGCCCGATGATAGCGTTCAGCGGATCGTGCGGCAGTCCGTGACCAGCACGGGGTTGCCAGGAATAGCGTTTCCGGGTCATAACGTCTCCAGCAGATGATTTTATATATCTTAGCCCGACAGCATCACCCGACGGAATCGGAAAGCGGTAAGCGGATGGTGCGGGTTTATTTTCCGCCGCCTACAGCGTATTGTACGCGCGCCTGAATAATTGAGAGAATGTATGAAAAAGTCAGCCAGCACGTCGCCCTTTCACGCCCGCAATCGCCATCAGGGCGAATACGATTTTGCCGCGCTAACCGCTGCCCATCCGTCGCTGGCGGCGAAAGTCCGGCCTAACGGTTATGGCGTGCAGTCCGTGAATTTCGCGGACCCGGAGGCGGTGATGCTGCTGAACCAGGCGCTCATCAAACTGTTTTATGACATCGACTGGCAGCTGGCGCCCGGCTCACTCTGCCCGCCTGTGCCGGGACGTGCCGATTATCTGCATTACCTGGCCGATCTGCTGGCGCTGGACAACAACGGTACGATCCCGGCAGCGGACGTGCTCGATATCGGCTGCGGCGCAAACTGTATCTATCCGCTGATTGGTGCGGCGGAATATGGCTGGCGCTTCACCGGTACCGAGATAGATGAAGCCGCCATCAAAGCCGCTAACCGCATTGTCGCAGCCAATCCGCGCCTGACGCGTCAGATCCGTCTGCGTCGTCAGAAAAACAGCGATGCGGTGCTGGCGGGTGTGGTCAGCAAAAATGAATTTTTCAGCGCGGTGATGTGTAATCCGCCGTTTCACGCGTCGGCGGAAGAGGCGTTCTCGGGAGCGCAGCGTAAAGTGCGCAATCTCGGGCTGAATAAGAGTGCGCCGCTTAACTTTGGCGGACAGCATAATGAGCTGTGGTATCCCGGTGGCGAAAAGGCGTTTATCGGCAAGATGATCGACGAGAGCGTGGCATTTGGTCGCCAGATTGGCTGGTTTACCTCGCTGGTGTCACGCAAAGAGAATTTACCGGCGCTGGAAAAACAGCTGAAGGCGCTCGAGGTCGAAGAGGTGCGGGTGGTGAATATGGCGCAGGGTCAGAAGCAGAGCCGCTTCCTGGCGTGGAGTTTTATACCTGCCGCCCAGCGCAGCAAGCTGCTGAGTCGCCTGGGAAGCTGAGGTGTTCCCAGTGCAGGCACGGTATTACTGCGGCTCGGGGCATAAAAAAACGGGCCGCTAAGCGGCCCGTTTTGATTGTTGACAACGTCCAACTCGGTGGCGGTAAGACCGAGCTGGCACAGGGAACACGGTCGGATCGGAAAGACGCAAAGGCTGTCATCCATGACAAACTCGGCCCGCGCCGTCCCTGGCGCGGGACGCTTTCCTCTTCTGACCGTGTTCCCTTTGCTTCGGGTTTGTTCGTTGCTGCCAGATTTATCCTGGTTTGGGTTGTCATCAGGCTTAACGGGCCGCTAAGCGGCCCGTTTTGATCAGGAGACGTGCTGCAGGAATTCGCGCAGACGTTCGCTGGGGGGATTGCTGATCAGACTGTCGGGATCGCCATCTTCCGCAATCCGGCCTTTGTCGATAAAGATCAGACGCGAGGCGACCTTCTGTGCGAAGCCCACTTCGTGCGTCACAATCACCATCGTCATGCCTTCTTCCGCCAGATCCTGCATCACTTTTAATACTTCGTGACGCAGCTCCGGGTCCAGCGCTGAGGTTGGCTCATCAAACAGCATCATCTTCGGCTTCACCGCCAGCGCACGGGCAATCGCCACACGCTGCTGCTGGCCGCCGGACAGCTCGGATGGGAAGTGATGTGCACGCTCTGCCAGGCCTACTTTGCCCAGCAGCTCCCGCGCCAGCTGGCGTGCTGCCTCTTTGCTGGCACCGCGCACCCGGATGGGACCAAAGGCGACGTTGTCCAGCGCACTCATCTGTGGGAAAAGATGAAACTGCTGAAACACCATGCCCGCTTCCTGACGGATCAGCCGATCATCGACTTTCGGGTCGTTAACGCGCAGGCCATCAACAATCAGCTCGCCGCTGGTGATCTCTTCCAGCTTGTTAATGCAGCGCAGCAGCGTCGACTTACCGGAACCGGATGGGCCGATAATCACCACCACTTCGCCCTGGTTAATCTTCAGATCGATATTATGCAGCACCTGGGTCTGGCCAAAATGCTTGGAGACATCTTTAAATTCAATCACAGGATTTTCACCCTTTTCTCAATGCGGCGCAGCACAAAGCTCAACACCAGCGTAATCACCAGATAGATGATCGCGACGGCGCTCCAGATTTCCAGAGCGCGGAAGTTACCGGCAATAATCTCCTGACCCTGACGTGTCAGTTCGGCCACGCCGATAACGATAAACAGTGAGGTATCTTTGATGCTGACAATCCACTGATTACCCAGCGGCGGCAGCATACGACGCAGTGCCAGCGGCATAATCACGTAGCGCAGCGTTTCGCGGCTTGACAGGCCAAGGGCCAGTCCGGCTTCACGGAATCCTTTGTTGATCGACAGCACGGCACCACGGGTGATCTCGGCAATATACGCGCCGGAGTTAATCATGATGGTCACCACTGCGGCGGTGAAAGGATCAATACGCAGGTCAGGGAATGCCATCGGCAGCGCAAAGTAAATAAACATCACCTGCACCACGATAGGGGTGCCGCGGATAATTTCGATAAATATCAGTGCGATGTTATTGGTGATCCAGCCACCGTAAGCGCGGGCAAAACCGGCCACCAGCCCGATAAACAGGCCGCCAACCAGACCAATGATTGAGATAATTAAGGTCAGTTTGGCGCCTTCGAGCAGCGCTGGCATGGCGGGCCAGATGACGCTCCAGTCAAACTCCATGGTGTCACTCCAGATATGTTGCGATGGAAAAAAGCAGGGAAAAAGTTTCCCTGCTGAAATCAGATAACGGGCAAATTATTATTTAGGTTCGGTGCCGAACCATTTTTTATAAAGCGTGTTGTAGGTGCCGTTCTCTTTCAGGGTTTTCAGTGCGCCGTTTACCTTTTCACGTAAATCGTCGCTGCCTTTCGGGAAGGCGATACCATACTGCTGCGCTTCAATCGAATCGCCTACCGCCTTAAAGCGGCCTTTACCGGCGGTGTGAATGAAGTACAGGATGTTTGGCGTGTCATGCAGCACGGCATCCGCACGGTTGGTGCCCAGCTCCATGTAAGCGCTGTCGATGTTCGGGAACTGACGCAAATCTTTCGATTTGATGTTGGCTTTGGCGTACTCCACAGAGCCGGTGCCGCTTTTCACTGCGACGACTTTACCGTTCAGATCGCTGATGCCTTTGATGTCGTTTTCATTATTACGCACCATCACCTGCAGACCGCTTTTGTAATAGCCATCTGAGAACGCGATCGCTTTTTTACGTTCTTCGGTAATGGTGATACCTGCCAATGCCAGATCGACATTGCGCGTTTGCAGTGCAGGGATAATGCCGCTGAAATCCATTGGCTTCAGGGTGTAATCGAGCTTCAGCTCTTTCGCAATGGCATCCCACAGATCCACATCAAAACCGACATACTTGTCACCCTGTTTGAATTCAAACGGAACAAAGGCGGTATCAGTAGCGACGACCAGCTTTTTTTCTGCTGCGGTGGAAGAGAGAGAGAAGGCCAGCGCCAGCGCGGCCACAGAAACTTTTAACAGTGACTTCATCATTTTTTCCTTTTTACTACCAGGCGGCAGGGCCTGCGTTTGCGGCTTGTCATATGAAAGAATTATGCCAACTTTGCAAAATCCGCGAAATCAGAGAGTTAAATAACACAGCTGACACGATTTTGCAGTTAATTCTGCCATTGCACCCTATTGGTGCTCAATTTTGGTGCAGGTGACTGTTTTGGTGCAAGCGGTAGTTTGCCTCAGATGTTAAGGCTGTGAAGCGGGGGGAGGGAAAAACTGTTAACAGGGTCATAAAATTGAGGTAACACAGACATAAAAAAGGCGGGTTTCCCCGCCTGATTGAGTGCATTGCGAATTATTCAATGTTGGCTTCGATGAACCAGAGGAACTTGTCCAGATCACGCGATGCCGCAGTAAAAATGTCAGCGGTATCTTCATCTTTCACTTCTGAAATCGCTTTACGGGTATCGTTCGCCACAACGCTGTAACGGTCTGCCAGCGCTTTCAGATGATCCTGAACACTGTGAATATTCAGCGGATAGCTTTTCAGCGGAGTCTTGTCATTCACAACCTGCGTGGTGCCCAGCGCTACGCCGCCCAGCTGTACCACACGCTCGGCAATGGTGTCCTGATGATCAGTAATCGTGGTGCGGAAGCCATCCAGCATCTCATGCACACCGATGAAATTAGCACCGCGCATGTTCCAGTGCGCCTGCTTAGTGATCAATGACAGGTCAATAAACTCGACTACCAGACGGTTTAACACCGCGATAGTGGCTTTCTTCTCATCTTCGGCCACGTCGTTGCGGGTATAAATCAGGTCAGAAGATTTCGTTTTAACCAATTTAGCGGTACTCATCGTTTCAGTCCTCTCTTTGATGGTTGTCCTAATCAAGTACCGGATAAGTATAGCAGCGCTTTTCAGCTTTGCAGAAACGACTTTGACGATGGATGAAATAGCGTATGTCTTTATTAAAAGCCGGGCTGGGCAGGTAAGGTTAAAGCTATGTTAAAATATAACTATTATTAAATAGTCATTAAAATCATAATGTTATAATCAGTTGTAAATAACAGGTAAGTGACTGTTTCAAAATAGGATGAGCCGTAAAGCGCAGCGGTTAAGAATAATTATCATGCTGAGGATGATTGTTATTTCGCCCGCCAGCGTGGCGGGCTGAAATCGCTTATTTATGGCAGTCGTCTGATAATTCAATGCTGTTTAACTGACTCTTTTTCGGACGCATAGTCAGTGTTGAACCGGCTGAGGCGATGATGATGGCCAGCAGCGCCAGCCACTGAAGTCCGGTCAGCGTTTCCCCCAGAAACAGCATGCCGGAAAAGGCGGCCATGGCGGGTTCAAGACTCATCAGCGTGCCGAAAATGCGCGCCGGTAAGCGGGTAAGGGCGATCATCTCCAGGGAATAGGGAATAGCGCTGGAGAGCAGCGCGACCAGCAACGCGATCGGCATAACCGCCCATGTCCAGATGCCGCTTTCGGCGAACGTCAGCCCGAGTGGCACAAAAATGACCGAAGCAATCAGCGAACCGATGGCCACGGTTGCGGGTCCATGTTCTGCGCCCGCCCGTTGTCCCGCCAGGATATAGATTGCCCAGCAGGCACCTGCACCCACTGCCAGCGCTGCGCCCAGCGGGTCAATTGCGGTCATGTCTGTACCAAATGGCAGCAGGAACCACAGGCCAATTACCGCCAGCAACACCCAGACAAAATCCAGTGGCCGGCGCGATCCAAACAGCGCCAGCGCCAGGGGGCCGGTAAATTCCAGTCCCACCGCCACGCCCAGTGGCACGGTACGAATCGCCAGATAGAACGTGAAATTCATGGTGCCCAGAGCCAGTCCATATATCAGGAGGGGCAGACGCTGCTCCCGGCTAAAGTGTAAACGCCAGGGCTTGAAAATGACGCAGAGTATCAGGGTCCCAAAGCCCAGACGCAGTGCGGTAATCCCGGTGGCACCTACAGAAGGAAACAGGCTTTTTGCCAGTGAAGCGCCGCCCTGCAGCGACAGCATCGCAATCAGTAGCACGGCAATTGGCATGACTATCGGGGCAAGATTTTTGGAAGTGGGAGAGGCAGACATCCTGTGTACTTTTCCTGGTCATTAACGTCATAAGTCAGCCAGTGTAAAGGAAATAGCGGGCAAAGATTCACGAAATCGCGTTTTAAATCTGGCTTAACTGAGCAGGTTTTAGCCAGAATCAGGGCCATTTAGGTAAAGAAATGTCAGGATTTTTTAGGATTTAACTTAAAGCACGAAATGAGCACAAAATGATTATTGCAAAAAGATGACTGATTTTATAAGAAAAATGAATGACATAGGATGTCGCATTAACTTCCTGTTACACCAAACTTTCTGTTAGACAACAAAATCCGGGCAGAGTTTCTCGCTATTTTTTGTTATATTTTCAGCGTTGTCAGGAGAGAAGTATTTTCACATTTGAGGTGGTTATGAAAAAAATTGCATGTCTTTCAGCATTAGCCTGTGTACTGGCAGTATCTGCAGGTTCAGCAATGGCACAGAGCACCGTAACTGGTGGCTATGCTCAGAGCGACTATCAGGGCGTGGCTAGCAAAGCTAACGGCTTCAACCTGAAATACCGCTACGAAGACGGTTCTAACCCACTGGGTTGGATCGGTTCATTCACCTACACTGAAAAAGATCGTACCGAAGATGGCATCTACAACAAAGGCCAGTACTACGGTGTGACCGGTGGTCCAGCTTTCCGTCTGAACGACTGGGCTAGCATCTACGGTGTTGTAGGTGTCGGCTACGGTAAATTCCAGCAGAACGATACCGCATCACGCGCTAAAACTGATTCAAGCGACGTAGGCTTCTCCTACGGTGCAGGTCTGCAGTTTAACCCAATTCAGGACGTTGCGCTGGACGTGGGCTACGAGCAGAGCCGCATCCGCAATGTTGACGTTGGTACCTGGATTGCCGGCGTAGGTTACAGCTTCTAAGTTTAGCTTAGCTGACCTGCAAAAAACGGCCCCTTGTGGGCCGTTTTTTATTGTGCTGATTTTACTCATCCCGCCTCTACATCGAATCGCTCTTCGATTCCTTGTGCTATCAACAGTTGATAACCAGCCTTAGCCGTTAACGCCATAAGGCATACAGGTTTCGTGGGTAAATAAGATAAAGGGATGCAGAAAGAGGGGAGTGAGCCTCTCAGCCGCTGGCTGAAAGGCGCTGAATCTGGATTAGCCGCGCCAGATCAGATTCTGGCAGCGACGATCGGCAGGCTTATGGCCCAGCAGCTTTTCAATCAACATCAGACGCAGTGTGAACGGGGAACGCGTCAGCAGGCACAACCAGGATTTCATCTCCGTGGTTGTTTTTTTCTCAGCCTGGAAGCATTTGCTGCAATCTAAGCAACATTTCAGGGTGCTCATAGAATCACCTCCCAATCATTGTCAACGCGGTAGTCAGCAGCCAGCGGTGAGAAATGTCATCACACCGGTGCAACAGAGGATCAATCAGGATCCCATTTTTTTGCTGCTTACATTATCAACAAATATAGCACTGGCTATATTGTTTAGCCAAGCCTAATGACGAAAAATTTGAGCTTCTTTGCGGCTGGTTTACAATGAGTGCAGCTAAATCCGTATAGCAGTGTCAGTACGGGAAATAATAATGAGGAAGCTGAATGAGTCGTCGTGCTAAAAGCGTGGTTTCTGCGCCAAAAGGACCACTGAAAGATATTGAAGAGCATGTCGAAGGTTTTCGGCAGGTGCGTGAAGCGCATCGTCGGGAATTAATTGATGACTACGTTGAGTTAATCTCTGATTTGATTGGTGAATTTGGCGAAGCGCGTCAGGTCGATATGGCGGCCCGTCTGGGCGTTTCGCAACCTACCGTGGCGAAAATGCTGAAGCGGCTTGGCAGTGCCGGGCTGGTTGAGCAGGTGCCTTACCGCGGTGTTTTCCTGACCAGCGAAGGCGAGAAGCTGGCAGAAGAGAGCCGCGCCCGTCATCATATTGTTGAAAGTTTTCTGCTGGCGTTAGGCATTAGTCCCGAAACAGCCCGACGCGATTCAGAAGGTATTGAGCATCACGTCAGTGATGAAACGCTGGCTGTATTTAAGAAGTTCTCCGAAACCCGTTAACGCTAAGGCGTACCCTCACCATGCCTCAACTGCTTCGATCTTTTTTGCATGACTCTGTTTTGCATTTATTAATCGTGATGGGTGTAGTTCTGGCATTTCTGGCGGATTTCCGCTGGGCCGATCTGTCCGGTGCCGTAGACTGGCATACCATTATTACGCTCACCGGGTTATTGATTCTGACCAAAGGGCTGGAAACCAGCGGCTACTTTGACGTGCTGGGGGGACGGCTGGTTGCGCGTTTCCGGCACGAACGCGCGCTTGCACTCTTTATGGTGCTGGCTGCGGCGTTGCTCTCTACGTTTCTGACCAACGATGTGGCGCTGTTCATTCTGGTACCGCTGACGCTGACGCTGCGTAAGTTCTCCCGTTTACCTATCTCGCGACTGATTATTTTTGAGGCGCTGGCGGTTAATGCCGGATCGCTGCTGACGCCGGTCGGCAATCCGCAGAACATTCTGTTGTGGAGCCACGGCAAGCTGAGCGTGGTGGCATTTATCGTGCAGATGCTGCCGCTGGCCGCGTGGCTGCTGCTGAGTCTGGTGGTGTTAACCTGGTTCAGCTTCTCAAAGCGGTCGATTGATAAGCATGACAACCCGGAACAGCCGCAGTGGCAGAAGCCGCTGTTTATCGTCAGCGTCGTGTTGTACCTGCTGTTCATTGCCGGTCTGGAGCTGGAGATCACCGGCTGGATACTGCTACTGATCCTCGCCACTTTCCTGGTGATGGCACGTCCCGTGCTGCAGCGCATCGACTGGAGCCTGCTGGCGGTGTTTATCGCCATGTTTATTGACATCTTCCTGCTGACGCGTCTGCCGGTAATGCAGGCGCACTTCGATGCGGTGGCGCATTTCGGCCAGGGACAGCTCTATCTGCTGGCGATTGGTCTGTCTCAGGTGATCAGCAACGTCCCGGCAACGATTCTGCTGCTGCAAAAAGTACCGCCTGCGGATGTGCTCGCCTGGGCCGTCAACATCGGCGGATTCGGTCTGCTGCCGGGATCGCTTGCTAACCTGATTGCCCTGCGCATGGCGAAAGATAAAGCTATCTGGTGGCAATTCCATCTCTTTTCCCTTCCTCTGCTGGCCTGGTCAATGGCCAGCGGCTGGCTGCTGTTAAAGTTACTCCCTTAGCCCGGACGCATCCTGCTACGCCACATTAAGTGGCAGGATGTGCGCCATTCCTCAGGTTTCGTAAAGTTGCACTGGATTTTGTCAATTTCCGAGATAAGGTTAACATGACCTTTATGCCCGGAATCAGGGCCTTAGCCAGTGATGGGAACTATGAGCGAGAATAACCAACGCGATCAACACCAGCAGGACGCAGATAACGCGACGGATAAAAGCCGTCAGTCAGAGGAAAATCAGGACAACGACCAGCAGCCTGAGCGTAAACGCCCCGGTAAAAAGCCGCTGATTATTCTGGCGGTGGTGGTGGTGATTATGCTGATTGTCGGCTTCTGGTTCTGGTTCTCAACCCGCAATATTGAAACCACCGATGACGCCTTTACCGAAGGCGATGCCGTTACCATTGCGCCTAAAGCGTCCGGCTATGTCGTGAAGCTGCTGGTGAAAGATAACCAGCGGGTGAAGAAGGGCGATCTGCTGGTGGAAATCGATCCCAGCGACAATCGTGCTCAGCGCGAACAGGCTAATGCGCAGCTTGGTTTAGCGGTCGCACAGCTGCATCAGGCGCAGGCACAGCTGGCGCTGTCAAAAGTACAGTATCCGGCACAGCGCGACCAGGCGCTGGCGGACCAGGCGAAAGCAGAGGCGAACCTGCTGAATGCGCAGGCGGATTATCGTCGCCAGCGTGGCGTCGACCCGCGTGCGACCAGTCAGCGTAATATTGACAGCGCGTCCGCGCAGTTACGTTCGGCGCAGGCGCAGTTACAAAGCGCGAAAGCGCAGGTTGAAGTCGCGTCACAGGTTGCCCTGCAGATTCGCCAGCAGGAGACCAATGTTGAAGCGCGTCAGCAACAGGTTGAGCAGGCGAAAGCGCAGTTAAGTACAGCCGATCTGAATCTCTCCTATACCCAGGTTCGTGCGCCTTATGACGGGTTTATTACTAAACGTAACGTTCAGCTGGGCACCCTGGTGCAGGCTGGTTCCTCACTGTTCTCGCTGGTCTCACCTGAGATCTGGGTCACAGCGAATTTCAAAGAGTCTCAGCTGCAACGTATGAATCCGGGCGACAAAGTGGATATCAGCGTCGATGCCTGGCCGGATATGAAGCTGGAAGGGCATGTTGACAGTATTCAGATGGGTTCCGGTTCGCGCTTCTCGACCTTCCCGTCAGAAAACGCCACCGGTAACTATGTGAAAATCGTTCAGCGCGTGCCGGTAAAAATCGTTATTGATAAGGGCCTTGATCCGAACCATCCGCTGCCGCTGGGTCTCTCGGTTGAACCGAAGGTAACCGTGGAATGAGTACGGCGCAGAGCTGGAAACCCGCCAGTAATCCGTGGTTAGTGGCGATCACGGTAACGCTGGCGGTGTTTATGGAGATTCTCGACACCACCATCGTTAATGTGGCGCTGCCGCACATCGCCGGTTCGCTCTCCTCCAGTTACGATGAGTCAACCTGGGTGCTGACCTCTTATCTGGTGGCAAACGGCATCGTGCTGCCTATCTCTGCATTCTTCAGCCGGCTGTTTGGCCGTAAACAGTTTTTCCTGATCTGCATCGTGATGTTCACCATCTGCTCATTTCTGTGCGGCATTGCCACGGAACTCTGGCAAATCATTCTGTTCCGCGTGCTGCAGGGCTTTTTTGGCGGCGGGTTGCAGCCGGTTCAGCAGTCCGTACTGCTGGACTACTTCAAGCCGGAAGATCGCGGCAAGGCCTTTGGTCTCTCCTCTATCGCGATTATTGTCGCGCCGGTCATTGGCCCGACATTAGGTGGCTGGATTACTGATAATTACAGCTGGCGCTGGGTCTTCTTTATCAACATTCCGGTCGGTGTGCTGACCGTGCTGGCCATTTATCAGCTGCTGGAAGATCCACCGTGGGAGCGTAAATGGGCCAAAGGCAAACTGAAGATCGATTACATCGGTATCAGTCTGATTACGCTGGGGCTGGGTTGCCTGCAGGTGATGCTGGATCGTGGAGAAGATGAGGACTGGTTCGCTTCACACTTTATCGTACTTTTCGCGGTGCTTGCGCTGGTCGGTATCGTCGGGGCCATCTACTGGCTGATGTATGCCCGTAAACCGGTGGTCGATATTCTGGTGATGAAAGACCGCAATTTCTGGGTGGCTGGGCTGCTGATGGCAGGGATGGCGATGATTCTCTATGGCAGCTCCGTGGTGTTGCCACAGCTGGCGCAGCAGGATCTGGGGTACACCGCTACCTGGTCAGGGCTGGTGCTGTCGCCTGGCGCAGTGCTGATTGTATTGACGATTCCATTGGTGCTGAAACTGATGCCGATTGTACAGACGCGATACATTATCGCGTTTGGCTTCAGCTGTCTGGCCGTGGCGTTTCTCTATTCCTCCACCTTAACGCCCAATGTCGATTTTAAAACATTGGTGTTGATGCGCAGCGCACAGTCCATCGGGCTGGGTTTCCTGTTTGTCCCGCTGACCACTATCGCCTTTGTCACCATTCCACAGCGGCTTAATGCTGACGCCTCGGCGCTGTTTACCATGTTCCGAAACGTGGCCGGATCGATTGGGATCTCGCTGTCGACCGCGGCCATCACCGAGCGTGAACAGGTACGTTCAGCGCATATGGTGCATAACATGACGCCGCTGAACGAGCCGTTCAACATTACGCTTCAGCACTGGGCGCAGGCGATACGTGATTTTACCTCGGCGGTGGGTGATCCCGTTACGCTGGCAACCGGACAGCTCTATCAGGAGATGATTGCGCAGTCGCGCATCCTCGCTTACATCGATGTCTTCTCAGGCCTGAGTATTGTCGCCCTGATTCTGATTCCATTTTGCTGGCTGCTATCGCCGATTAAGAGCGAAGGCAGTGCAGGAGCACACTAACATGAAGGTTTATTTCTCTCATCGCCTGAAACCTCTGAGTTTACTGCTGGCCCTTGGGCTGGCAGGCTGCGCCGTCGGACCTGATTATCAGGCACCGAAACCCGCCGTACCGGGCAGCTACAACACCCTGGATTCGCAAGAGGCTTCAAAACCGCAAACTGCCGCAATTAATTCCCGCTGGTGGCGCAGCTTCAACGATCCACAGCTCGACAGCCTGATTGAGCGGGCGATTGCGGGCAATCTGAGTCTGCAGCAGACGGTACTGCGCATTGCTGGCGCGCGTGAACAGCTGACGCAGGCGCAGGGGAGTCTGTTCCCGAGTCTGAACGGTTCGGCCAAAGTGACGCGTCAGCAGCTCGGACTTAAAGGCTTGCTGGAATCCAATGGCGCGACCGATCAGCTCGACAGCAATGTGGCAAGCCAGCTTAATGGCCTGACCCAGCCGGTTAATCTGTATCAGGGCAGCTTTGATGCCAGCTGGGAACTTGATCTGTGGGGCAAAGTGCGCCGTCAGGTCGAGGCCGCCAATGCCCAGCAGCAGGCGGCGATAGAGCAGCGCAATGATGCGCTAGTCTCACTGGAGGCCGAAGTGGCGCGAGCCTGGCTGCAGCTGCGAGGCGCGCAGAGCACCATTCAGACGCTGCAGCAGCAGATTGAGGTGGCGCAGCAAACCACCGAGCTGACCCAAAGTCAGCAGCGAAATGGTCTGGCACCGCTGACCGATGTGGAAAATGCCCGAGCCCAGCTCAGCACGCTGCAGGCGCAACTGCCGCAGTATCAGTCACAGGCACGACAGGCGATGAATGGGCTGGCGGTGCTGCTTGGTAAAACACCGGGAGCACTGGATGCTGAACTCAGTACGCCAAAAGCATTACCCCCGCTACCGCAGTTTGTCCCGGTGGGTATTCCCTCCACGCTGGCACGTCGTCGTCCCGATATTCGTCAGGCTGAAGCGATGCTGCATGCTCAGACCGCAGAGATTGGCGTGTCAGTGGCGCAGCTTTTCCCGAGCCTGTCACTGACAGGTCAGCTGGGCGTGCGCAATACCGACGTCAGCTATCTGGATAACTGGAGCAGCCATTTCTACAGTTACGGTCCGTCGCTGTCGATTCCGATTTTCCAGGGTGGACAGCTGGTGTCGAGCGTGAAACTCGCCCGGGCGCAGCAGGCCAGCGCCGCACTGGATTACCGTCAGACGGTGCTGACGGCGTTGCAGGATGTGGAGAATGCGCTGGTCAGCTATCGCGCCGATCAGCAGCGTGTTACTGCGCTGGATGAGACGACCGGTGCCCTTCAGCGCGCCTTTGATCTTGCCAGCGACAGTTACCGGCAGGGACTTTCAACCTTCCTCGAGGTGCTGGATGCACAGCGTCAGCTGGCGCAGGCGCAGGAGCAGGCGACACAGGCGCGGATGCAGAGTGCCCTTGATTTAGTCGCGCTCTATAAAGCGCTGGGTGGCGGCTGGGAAACGTACCAGAACGTGGAGATGCCGCAATATCCGGTATTTGGCCCGGCCACCCAGGCAGATTAGTCCTCTGGCGGTCGCTGCCTCTGTGCAGTAACCGCCCTTAATCTTTCTTCCTGTCAGCATTACGTCAGAGGCTGACAGCCTCTCCCGGCGATTGATGATTATCTAACCTGTTGAATAACCAGGTGTCTCACCGCCGCTCTGCCCGACACAGGCAGCAGAAAATAAACGCGTGATGAGCACAGGGTTATTATCAGCAGTCGCGAAGCAGCGTTATTTTTATGTTGCTGTCCCATTTTGATTCCGCTTTTTGAACTCGGTCACCTTTCTGAATTTATTTCCAGAGCGGGTTTTTAAGTCGCCTCATGAGCAGGCTGGTAAGCCGGGCGCAACTATTCCTTTGCCTGCGTCAGGCTGAACTGTTATTGCACAGCTGAGGGCACTGCGAATAATCTGACTCTGCTGCTAAACGCAGCGGAAAAAAAAGTTAACAGAGGGCGGCGGGCATTATTAAAAATTCACCAGCGCGGTAATTATTTTGGGCTATTTAACGGCCCGGAGGACGATTTTTAAGCATAATCTGTAAGCTGGTGTGACTGAGATCGCGATCAAAGCACGTTTTAAATCTGCTATCGCCAGGTCCGCATCCGTAAATAATGATGCTGTAAAAACCCACTTTAGTGGATAAGGTAAACAGTCAGCTTTCGGTATAAAACCGCTGAAATCGTTTTCAACAATGGAGCCTGAGCACGATTTGTTGTTAATTCAGCGTTAATAAACGTCAGGCACAGCCGATTTTAATAGTGCTGTTTTATCTGAATTAATACTTAAGAATTATCTGTAGCGTAAAAATAATTTATTTTTTTATTTGAATTAGGTAATCTTGGCGCTACAGTTTTATTAACCCCCCTTAATCAAGGACATTGTGATGAGTGACGCATTTAAAGTACTGAACAATATTCGCACATTACGTGCCCAGGCTCGTGAACTGCCACTGACCGATCTTGAAGAGATCCTGGAAAAATTAACCGTTGTTGTTACTGAGCGCCGCGAAGAAGCAGAAGCGGAAGAGACGCAGAATCGCGAAAAAGAAGAAAAACTGTCTAAATATCGCGAAATGCTGCTGGCTGACGGTATCGATCCTAATGAATTATTAGGTGCGCTGGAAAGCGGAAAAAAACGTACCAAGCGTGCGCCTCGTCCGGCTAAATATTCCTACACCGATGAAAACGGTGAGCAGAAATCATGGACAGGTCAGGGCCGCACCCCGGCAGCGATTAAAAAAGCGCTGGATTCCGGTAAAAGCCTGGACAGTTTCCTGATCGACTGATCAACACAATCCTTGTAAGTGGGAGCCGGGGGGCCATTATGGTCCTCCGGCTTTTTTATTTCTGTCGGGATATCAATCACCCCGCCAGGAATCCACGCCTGACGCTGGCGTGCGCTGCGTCACATCTGGCATAATAGCCGCCGTTTTTTCATCCATTCTCTTCACAAAGGTCAATGCCGTGTTAGTTAGCAGCAATATCACCATGCAGTTTGGCAGCAAGCCACTGTTCGAAAATATCTCCGTTAAATTTGGCGGCGGTAATCGTTACGGTTTAATCGGTGCGAACGGCAGCGGAAAATCCACCTTCATGAAGATTTTGGGTGGCGATCTGGTGCCTTCAGGCGGCAACGTCTCTTACGATCCCAACGAGCGCATTGGTAAGTTGCGTCAGGATCAGTTCGCCTTTGAACAATTCAGCGTGCTGGACACCGTTATCATGGGCCACCATGAATTATGGGAAGTAAAGCAGGAGCGCGACCGCATTTATTCCTTGCCAGAAATGAGCGAAGAAGAGGGGTATAAAGTCGGCGATCTTGAAGCGCTTTACGGTGAGATGGATGGCTATAGCGCCGAGTCGCGTGCCGGTGAATTATTACTCGGCGTCGGCATTCCGGTTGAACAGCATTATGGCCCGATGAGCGAAATCGCCCCGGGCTTTAAATTGCGTGTGCTGCTGGCGCAGGCGCTTTTTTCTAATCCCGATATTTTGTTACTCGACGAACCGACGAACAACCTGGACATCGATACGATTCGCTGGCTGGAGCAGGTGCTGAACGAGCGTGACAGCACCATGATTATCATTTCGCATGACCGTCACTTCCTCAATATGGTCTGCACCCACATGGCCGATTTGGATTATGGCGAGCTGCGGGTTTATTCCGGTAATTATGACGAATATATGACCGCGGCAACGCAGGCACGTGAACGTCTGTTATCTGATAATGCCAAGAAGAAAGCGCAGATTGCTGACTTACAATCGTTCGTCAGTCGTTTTAGCGCCAACGCCTCTAAATCACGTCAGGCGACTTCACGTGCTAAGCAGATGGATAAAATTAAACTGGATGAAGTGAAAGCCTCCAGTCGTCAGAACCCGTTTATCCGCTTTGAGCAGGACAAGAAATTGTTCCGTAATGCGCTGGAAGTGGAAGGATTAACCAAAGGATTTGATAACGGTCCGCTGTTTAAGAATTTAAATCTGCTGCTGGAAGTGGGCGAGAAGCTGGCGGTAATCGGTGCCAACGGTATTGGTAAGTCAACACTGTTGAAATCGCTGGTGGGTCAGCTTACGCCAGATAATGGCACGGTTAAATGGTCAGAGAATGCGCGTATTGGTTATTACGCTCAGGATCACGCCGATGATTTTGCCAATGACCTGACGGTATTTGACTGGATGAGTCAGTGGAAACAGCCGGGCGATGATGAGCAGACCATTCGCGGTATTCTCGGTCGTCTGCTGTTTTCGCAGGATGATATTAAGAAGCCGGCCAAAGTGCTTTCCGGTGGTGAGAAGGGTCGTATGCTGTTCGGTAAGCTGATGATGGAAAAACCGAATATCCTGATTATGGATGAGCCGACCAACCACCTCGATATGGAGTCGATTGAATCGCTCAATATGGCGCTGGAAATGTATGAAGGTACGCTGGTGTTTGTTTCGCATGACCGCGAATTTGTCAGCTCGCTGGCAACCCGCGTGATTGAGCTGAAAGCAGACAAGGTGGTGGACTTCACTGGTAACTACGAAGATTACCTGCGGAGTCAGGGTATCGTCTGATAAAAACGGGGTGGCGCAGGCCACCCCGTTTTTTTATGCCCCAGGGGCTGAGCGGCCATTGATGAATTATGCGACTTTCCGATCTGACCGTGTTCCCTAAGCAGGTAAAACGTCACTACTGTGTGGGCTTCAGGGAGCATACGCCTTTCGCAAAGACGCAAAGGACGCCATCCCTGGCCCGCTATGCTTTGCTACAGGCGTATGCTCCCATCGCTTTAAGTTTTGAGCTGTCTGTAAGTGGATTGAGCGTGGTTTTGGGGCTCAACGCAGGCCCTTCAGGTAAAGCCAGTTCAGAGTGAATTTGAGTGAATTTGGCTGCAACGCAAATGTTCAAGGCGCAGGGAACACGGTCAGAGGAGGAAAGCGTCCCGCGCCATGGACAAAAACGCCGGGAGCGTTTTTGAACAACGCAACGCGTTGGCCCGGCAACGGGCGCACCTCAGGGATGAGGTGCGTAATCGCGCGGGCAGAGCGCCCAGGGATGGTCTAAGCGACTTTACAATCTGACCGTGTTCCCTAAAGCAGGCAGAGTTCAAAACAGCGCTGGCTTCATGGAGCAGATGTATTGCTTTTGATGTTAAGCCCCACCGCCACACACTTCACAATGCGCGTCCTGTGATACTTTCATGCTGCGGAACTCGGCGCTCATCGCATCGTACATCAGCAACCGGCTGGTGGCGGGGTTGCCGAATGCCGTCAGCACTTTAATCGCTTCCATCGCCTGCATCGCACCAATCACGCCAACCAGCGGAGCCATGACGCCCGCCTCCACACAACTCAGGGTCTGTTCGCCAAACAGGCGGCTGATGCAGCGATAACAGGGTGTGCCAGGCTGCCAGTTGAATACGCTGATCTGACCTTCCATCCGAATCGCGGCGCCAGAAACCAGTGGTACCCGCTGCTGCCGACAGAGTCGATTGAGTTGCTCACGCACCGCGACGTTATCAGTGCAGTCCAGTACCACCTGCTGTTGGACGATCAGCGCCAGCAGCGCCGCATCGTCCAGTTGTCCATTAACAGAGTGCAACTGACAATGTGGATTGATGGCGGCCAGGCTTTGTGCGGCAGAGTCCACTTTGGCGCGGCCGATATCCCCGTCATGATGCAGGATCTGCCGTTGCAGGTTGGAGTGCGACACGGTATCAAAGTCCAGCAGCGTCAGGCTGCCGACGCCGGCAGAAGCAAGGTAGGGCGCAGCGGCGCAGCCCAGCCCGCCCAGCCCGACGACCAGCGCGTGACTGGCTTTCAGCCGCTCCTGCCCGTCAAAATCAAAGCCGTGCAGGACAATCTGCCGGTTGTAGCGCAGCATCTCCTCATCACTTAATTCAGGCAGCATTTACGCCTCCAGCAGGGCGTTGAACGGTTCCACCTCAACCCATTCACCCGATTCCACGTTGCCGCGATCCCGTTCCAGCACAATAAAGCAGTTCGCCTGGGCAAAAGAGCTGAAGACGTGCGAACCCTGCATCCCGGTGGTCTCTACCTCCAGTTCACCCTCTGCGTTCTGGCGCAGGATGCCACGCTGGAAGTCGAGACGACCCGGTGACTTTTTCAGTCGCGAGGCGCAGCGCACTTTCTGACGGGGTGGCAAGGCGGATTTTTGCTGGCCAGTGAGGGTGGCAAGCAGCGGCTGCACCAGTTGATAGAAAGTGACGGCGGCGGAAACCGGATTGCCCGGCAGGCCACAGAACCAGCTGCTGTTGAGGCGGCCAAAGGCAAACGGCTTGCCGGGCTTGATCGCCAGCTTCCAGAAACTGATGGCACCGAGCTCTTCCAGCATGCTTTTGGTGAAGTCCGCTTCACCCACAGAAACGCCGCCGGTGCTGATCACCACATCGGCCTGCCGATCGGCCTCTTCAAAAGCTGCGCGAAGCGCGATGGGATCATCTTTGATGATGCCAAGGTCGATGACTTCGCAACCCAGCTTATGCAGCATCAGCGAGACTGCAAAACGGTTGGTGTCATATATCTGGCCGTCTGCCAGCGGCTCGCCAACTGGCTGAAGTTCATCACCGGTGGAGAAGATAGCGACCCGCAGTTTTCGCAGCACGCTAACCTTGGCGATACCCAGTGAGGCGAGCAGCGGCAGCTCGGCGGCACCCAGACGCGTTCCCGCTTCCAGCACCATGTGGCCCGGCTGAATGTCGTCGCCGGTCAGACGGATATTCTGTCCCTGACGCACCGGCGCGGCAATGACAATCGCATCGCCCTGAGTTTCGGTCTGCTCCTGCATCACTACCGCTTCACAGCCTGCAGGTACCGGCGCACCGGTCATGATGCGAATCACGCTGCCCTGCGGCCACTCACCGCTGAACGGTGCGCCAGCAAAGGCCTTTCCTGCCACGGAAAGCGGCTGTCCGCTGCTGACATCGGCAAGCCTGACGGCGTAGCCGTCCATCGCGGAGTTATCAAAGGGTGGCACAGCAATCGGTGAGGTGACCGCGGTTGCGGTGATGCGCCCGACAGCCTCGGCCAGCGACACGCTCAGTGAGTCGGTGATGGGCGTCAGCTGTGACAGCATTTTTTGTTGTGCCTCCTCAAGGGAGATCAAACCTGCAGTAAAACTTTCCATGAACAGTCCAGCCTGGTTATTTCAGATGCTGCCTATTATGGTGGGAATTGGCCGCTGAGTCACATCGGCGTCGGCCTGACCTGCCGGTCATTGCGACCAAAGTGAAATATGGCGGTAAGAAAAGGTTATAACCACAGGAACAGTTTCCGCTTTACAACACTTAGCAGGCTTTCTATAGTCAAAAATCACCAAAATGGGTGAAAATCATTCTAAATCAGTGTTTTTCGTCCTGATGTAATCACAGGGTAGAGCGTTATGGTCAATGCAGTGATCGCCATTCACGGCGGCGCAGGTGCGATTTCGCGCGCAGCAATGAGCGCTGAAAAGGAACAACGCTACCGTCAGGCGCTCCACGATATTGTCACTCAGGGTCAGCAGATACTGGCCCAGGGCGGCAGTGCACTCGATGCGGTAACCGAGGCCGTACGATTGCTGGAAGAGTGTCCGCTGTTTAACGCGGGCAAAGGCGCGGTCTTCACCCATCAGGGCACCCATGAACTCGATGCCTGCATTATGGATGGCCGCACGCTGGATGTCGGCGCGGTCGCAGGTGTAACGCGATTACGTAATCCGGTCCTGGCGGCACGTGCCGTGCTGGAAAAAAGTGAGCATGTGTTGTTTATCGGAGAAGGCGCGCAGCAGTTTGCCGTGGCGCAGGGGCTGGAAACGGTCGCGCCTGACTACTTCTCAACGCCGGAACGCTGGGAGCAGCTGCAGCGCGCGCTCAACAGCGATACCACGGTGCTGGACCATGATGGTGCCGTACATAGCGACGACCCGCTCGACCCGGATCGTAAGTTCGGCACTGTCGGGGCGGTCGCGCTGGATCTGGCGGGCAACCTCGCTGCGGCCACGTCAACGGGCGGGATGACCAATAAGCAGGCCGGACGCGTCGGCGACTCGCCGCTGCCGGGCGCGGGCTGCTACGCCAGCAACGACAGCGTGGCGGTCTCCTGTACCGGCACCGGTGAAGTCTTTATGCGGACGCTGGCGGCCTACGATGTGGCCGCGCAGATGCGCTACGCCGGACGCTCGTTGCAGCAGGCGAGTGTTAACGTTATTCATGACAGCGTGCTGGAACTGGGCGGCAGTGGCGGCTTAATCGCCGTCGATCGCGCAGGCAACGTGGCGCTGCCGTTCAACAGCGAAGGCATGTACCGGGGCGTTGCGCGGGTTGGCGAGGCGGCTGACGTCGCTATCTATCGCGAAAGTTAAGGATGCAGAAATGAGCGACAGGCAAACGTTACCGCCGCTGGCCCCTGATCAGGTGCTGGCGGTGCGCGATCTCAGTGTGCGTTTTCAGCACGAAGCCACCGTCACAGACGCGGTGCGTCATTTGTCACTCGATCTGTTTCGCGGCGAAACGCTGGCGCTGGTAGGAGAATCAGGTTCAGGAAAATCGGTCACCTCGCTGGCGCTGATGCGGCTGATTGAGCAGGCTGGCGGCAGGGTGAGCGGTGAGGTGCAATTACGTCGTCGCAACGGCGAGGTGCTGGATCTGATGCGCGCCTCAAAAAGTCAGATGCGTCGGGTGCGCGGCGCGGATATGGCGATGATCTTCCAGGAGCCAATGACCTCGCTGAATCCGGTCTTCTCCGTGGGCGAGCAGATTGCTGAATCCATCCGTCTTCATCAGGGGCTGAGCCACGCCGCGGCACTGGCAGAGGCGCGGCGGATGCTTGATCTGGTGCGCATCCCCGATGCGCACAATGTCCTGTCTCGTTTTCCGCATCAGCTCTCAGGCGGAATGCGTCAACGCGTGATGATTGCGATGGCGCTTTGCTGCAAACCGGCGCTGCTGATTGCCGATGAGCCGACCACCGCACTCGATGTCACTATTCAGGCGCAGATTCTGCAACTCATCCGCGTGCTGCAAAAAGAGATGCAGATGGGGGTGATTTTTATCACGCACGATATGGGCGTGGTTGCCGAAATGGCCGATCGCGTTCAGGTCATGTATCGCGGTGATGTGGTGGAGAATGCGCCCGTCGCCGAACTGTTCAGCGCACCGCAGCAGCCCTACACCCAGGCGCTGCTGGCCGCGGTGCCCAGACTCGGTTCGATGCAGGGCCAGCCCCTGCCGGCCAAGTTCCCGCTGCTGCATAGCGACGCGGTTGATGACGTACCGCAGGATACGGTACGCCGCCTGCAGCCCCCCATTCTGCAGGTACGCGATCTGGTCACCCGCTTCGATATTCGCGGCGGCCTGCTGAATCGCGTCAAAAGCCGGGTCCATGCCGTCGAAAAAGTCAGTTTTGATCTCTATGCCGGAGAGACCCTGGCGCTGGTGGGGGAGTCGGGCTGTGGTAAATCGACCACCGGACGCTCGCTGCTGAAGCTGGTTGCCAGCCAGGGCGGCACGCTGACATTTGACGGACAGCGCATCGACCATCTCACAGGTGCTGCACTCGCCCCTCTGCGGCGCGATATTCAGTTCATTTTCCAGGATCCCTACGCCTCGCTTGATCCCCGGCTGACGGTTGGCTTCTCAATTATGGAGCCGCTGCTGGTCCACAAGGCGATGCCGCGTCGCGAGGCGGAACAGCGTGTCGCCTGGTTACTGGATAAAGTCGGTCTGCTGCCGGAACATGCTCAGCGCTATCCGCATGAATTTTCCGGCGGGCAGCGCCAGCGTATCTGTATTGCCCGCGCGCTGGCGCTGAATCCGAAGGTGGTCATCGCCGATGAATCCGTCTCGGCGCTGGATGTGTCGATTCAGGCGCAGATTATTAATCTGATGCTCGACCTGCAGCGCGAGTTTGGCATCGCCTTTCTGTTTATTTCTCACGATATGGCGGTGGTGGAGCGTGTCAGCCACCGTGTGGCGGTAATGTATCTTGGTCAGATTGTCGAGATAGGGCCGCGCCAGGCGGTGTTTGAACAGCCTCAGCACCCCTATACCCGAAAACTCATGGCCGCGGTGCCGGTAGCCGATCCGGCGCACCGGCGTCGTGAACGCGCCTTACTGGTCGATGAGATCCCCAGCCCGATTCATGCGTTAGGGGATGAACCTGAAGTGGCGCCGCTGATGGAGGTGGCTCCGGGCCATTTCGTCGCCCGCCACGTTATCAGCGCGACCTGAACAGTGAAGATGTCGCCCCGGCGACCAACCCGACAGGGATTACAGGAGAAGAAGATGCAGATTACGATGCGTAAAGGGTTACTGGCGGCTGGCGTGTTAAGCAGCGCAATGACATTGCCCGCCTGGGCAGCACAGGATGCGGTGATTGCCGTCGCGTCCAACTTCACCACGCTCGATCCCTATGATGCCAACGACACGCTGTCGCAGGCGGTGGCGAAATCGTTCTATCAGGGGCTGTTTGGCTTCGATAAGGATATGAAACTCACCAATGTGCTGGCGGAGAGCTACCAGGCCAGCGCCGATGGCCTGACGTACACGATTAAGCTGCGCTCCGGGGTTAAATTCCAGGATGGCACGGACTTCAATGCGGATGCGGTGAAGGTCAACCTCGATCGTGCCAGCAATCCGGATAATCATCTTAAGCGTTTCAACCTGTTCAAACGCATCGCCAGTACCGAAGTCGTGGATCCGACGACGGTGAAGGTGACGCTGAAAGAGCCGTTCTCTGCTTTTATCAACAATCTGGCCCATCCGGCGGCGGCGATGATTTCGCCCACCGCGCTGAAAAAATATGGCAAAGAGATCGGTTTCCATCCGGTGGGCACCGGTCCGTTTGTGTTTGAAACCTGGAATCAGACCGACTTTGTGAAGGTCAAGAAGTGGGACGGCTACTGGAAACCGGGCTATCCGAAACTGGACAGCATTACCTGGCGACCGGTGGTGGATAACAACACCCGCGCGGCCATGCTGCAGACCGGCGAAGCGAACCTTGCGTTCCCGGTGCCTTATGAGCAGGCGAAACTGCTGGAGAAGAACAACAAGCTCGATGTGGTGACCACGCCTTCGATTATGCAGCGTTACATCAGCCTTAACGTCACGCAGAAGCCGTTCGATAATCCGAAGGTGCGTGAAGCGCTGGAGTATGCCATCAACCGTCAGGCGCTGGCGAAGGTGGCCTTCGCCGGTTACGCCACGCCTGCGACCGGCATCGTGCCGCCCGCCATTGACTTTGCGCAGACCTATCCGGCTATCGGCTACGATCCCGCTAAAGCGAAAGCGTTGCTGAAAGAGGCGGGCTACCCGAACGGATTTGAAACCACGCTCTGGTCGTCGCACAACCACAGCACCGCGCAGAAGGTGCTGCAGTTCACTCAGCAGCAGCTGGCGCAGATTGGCGTGAAGGTAAAAGTCACAGCGATGGATGCGGGTCAGCGAGCTGCTGAAGTCGAAGGTAAAGGCCAGAAAGAGAGCGGCGTGCGCATGTTCTACACCGGCTGGTCCGCCTCAACCGGTGAAGCCGATTGGGCGCTGACGCCACTCTTTGCCACCGCAGCCTGGCCACCGGCAATCTTCAACACCGCGTTTTACAGCAATCCTAAGGTCGATAAAGATCTGGCCGATGCGCTGAAAACCACCGACCGTGCTGAAAAAGCGCGTCTCTACAAAGAGGCGCAGGATACCATCTGGCAGGACCATCCGTGGATCCCGCTGGTGGTTGAGCAGCTGGTTTCTGCCAACAGCAAAAACCTGACTGGTTTTTATGTGATGCCCGATACCTCATTCAATTTTGATGAGGCCACGCTGAAGTAACGGAGCCGGCCAGCCCGCGTGGCTGGCCGCAACTGCAGGATGTTGCATGCATGTTTAACTACTTTCTCAAACGACTGTTTGGGCTGATCCCCACACTGCTGATCGTGGCGGTGCTGGTATTCCTGTTTGTTCACCTGCTGCCGGGCGACCCGGCACGCCTCATCGCCGGGCCGGAAGCGGATGCCTCGGTGGTGGCGCTGGTGCGTCAGGAGCTGGGTCTCGATCTGCCGCTGCCACAGCAGTTCTGGCACTTTATGCTGAATGCACTGCAGGGTGATTTCGGTCAGTCGATGGTCTCAAAGCGGCCGGTTGCGGATGAGATCGCCTCACGCTTTATGCCGACACTGTGGCTGACGCTGGCCAGCATGATCTGGGCGGTAATTTTTGGCATGACCATCGGCATCGTTTCGGCTGTCTGGCGTAACCGCTGGCCCGATCGGCTGGGGATGACGCTGGCGGTGTCGGGCATTTCGTTTCCTGCCTTTGCGCTGGGGATGCTGCTGATGCAGGTCTTCTCGGTTGAGCTGGGCTGGCTGCCCACCGTCGGGGCTGAGAGCTGGAAGCATTACATTCTGCCCTCCATCACCCTGGGTGCAGCGGTCGCCGCGGTCATGGCGCGCTTTACCCGCGCCTCGTTCGTGGAGGTAATGCAGGAAGATTACATGCGCACCGCCAGGGCTAAGGGGGTACGCGAGTCGCTGGTTGTGGTGAAACATGGCCTGCGCAACGCGATGATCCCAGTGGTCACGATGATGGGGCTGCAGTTTGGTTTTCTGCTGGGTGGCTCAATCGTGGTCGAGGTGGTGTTTAACTGGCCGGGCCTGGGGCGTCTGCTGGTCGACTCCGTGGCGATGCGCGACTATCCGGTTATTCAGGCTGAAGTACTGCTGTTTTCACTGGAGTTTATTCTGATCAATCTGTTTGTCGACATGCTCTATGCGGTGATTAACCCCGCTATTCGCTTTAAGGAGTCGCGATGAAAAACTGGCGACGTGAAGCGGCACTGAAAACGATGCCGCTGATAGTGGAGAACCGGGTGCGTACGCCATGGCGTGAGTTCTGGCGACGCTTCCGGCATCAGCCGGTGGCGCTGCTGGCCGGGGTATTTGTGCTGATACTGATTGTACTGGCGGTGATCGCCCCGTGGATTGCGCCGTTCGACGCAGAGAACTACTTCGATTATGACCGGCTCAACGACGGTCCATCGATGATGCATTTCTTTGGCGTTGATTCGCTGGGTCGCGACATCTTCAGCCGGGTGCTGGTCGGCACGCGTATTTCCCTGATTGCCGGCTTTTTCTCGGTGGTTATTGGCGCAGTGATTGGCACGCTGTTTGGTCTGCTGGCAGGGTATTACGAAGGCTGGTGGGACCGTATCACCATGCGCATCTGTGATGTGCTGTTTGCTTTCCCCGGCATTCTGCTGGCGATTGCGGTGGTGGCGATTATGGGCAGCGGCATGAGCAACGTGATTGTGGCAGTCGCTATTTTCAGTATCCCGGCCTTTGCCCGTCTGGTTCGCGGTAACACGCTGGTGCTGAAGCATCAGACCTATATTGAGTCGGCACGCAGCATCGGCGCCTCTGACTGGACGATCCTGATACGGCATATCCTGCCCGGCACGGTATCGCCGATTGTGGTCTATTTCACTATGCGGGTTGGTACTTCCATCATTACCGCCGCCAGTCTGTCGTTTCTCGGGCTGGGTGCACAGCCGCCCACGCCGGAGTGGGGCGCCATGCTGAATGAGGCGCGGGCCGATATGGTGATTGCCCCGCACGTGGCGATTTTCCCCAGTCTGGCGATTTTCTTCACGGTTCTGGCATTTAATTTGCTCGGCGACGGGCTACGTGACGCACTTGATCCTAAACTAAAGAGATGAAACCTTTCGATTATGATCAGGACTTCAGCACAATCGACTTCCGCCAGCATCCCGAGCGTTATCAGGTCGGGCGAGGTGAGCAGGGTGTGCTGATGGTCGAGCCTTATAAAAGCGAAATTCTGCCGCACTGGCGTTTTCGCACCGTTCCCATTGCTGAAGAGTCGGCTGAAAAAATCATGGCGCTGTTTGAGGATTACCGGCGTCAGGACGATTTTGTCGGCATGGATATGGCGCGCAAATTTATCCAGATGGGATATACCCGAGCGCGGCGTTACAGTAATCACAAAGGCGGCCGCAAATATGATGCGGACGGCAAGGAGCTGCCGCGCGGCGTTAATGAGGAAAAGGCCGCTGCGGCCGCTATTTTCAAAGCTTACTGGGACAAACTGCGCGAAGATGAGGACTACCTGCGCCGCAAAAAAGCGCATCAGCAGCAGTATGGTTAAACGCTAAATTTCCTCCCCCGGCCACCTCCACCGTGGCTTCCGTCATTGCCTGAACCCGCCCGGCTCGTTCTCCGGGCGTTATCCTGCTCCCCTTTGTCAGCCCTGAAAGGCCAGATGCAAATGAGAAATCTTTGGTTTCGGTCAAACCGCGACGTAAAGTAATGAAAAAACGCGTAAAAGCTGGTCCACGGTTCGGACAAAAAAATCGGTTGGATCACACTCTGCCTTTTCCGGTAACGTCCCGTGCTGTAAAAAGAAATCGGCTCCGAAAACGCTGGATGGCGGATAAGCGAAACGCTGACGATGCCATCAGTTCAGAGCTGTCCGAAAAACGCGGGTTGATATTCACTTGTTTTCATTAATAATAAACCAGCAAACCCCACTGAGGGGGCTATGCCCCTCAGGTAATGAAATGGATAATGTGAGAGCTAAATAATGAAAGAGATCATCAACGGATTTCTGAATTTCCAGCAGAATGTGTTTCCTGAAAGGAAGGATCTTTTCAAAAGCCTGGCGTCAAATCAAAATCCGAAAGCGCTGTTCATCTCCTGTTCAGACAGCCGTCTGGTGCCGGAACTGGTGACGCAGCAGGAGCCAGGAGAGCTGTTCGTTATCCGCAATGCGGGCAACATCGTTCCCTCATTTGGCCCGGAGCCGGGCGGTGTCTCCGCCACGATCGAATATGCGGTGGTCGCGCTGGGCGTCTCAGACATCATCATCTGCGGTCACTCCAACTGCGGTGCCATGAACGCCATCGCTTCCTGCGCCTGCATGGATACTATGCCTGCGGTTGAGCACTGGCTGCGCTATGCCGATGCGGCAAAAGCGGTAGTTGAGCAGCGTGAATATGACTCGCCAGAGAAGAAGCTGAACGAGATGGTTAAAGAGAACGTGATCGCTCAGTTGAATAACATGAAGACTCATCCGTCGGTCTCCGTTGCCCTGCGTAACGGCAAACTGCGCCTGCACGGCTGGGTTTACGACATCGAAACCGGCACCATCATGGCACTGACTCAGGGCGGTAAGCAGTTCATCACCCTGTCTGATAATCCTGATGCCAGTTTCGAGTAATGCTTTTCACCCGCTGTGTTATGCAGCGGGTATTTTCCGATCTTATGCTCAGATAACCCCCTTGAAAAGACGCCTGTTTTAAGCATTTTCTCCGTGATTTATCTATGCTTGCTTAAACCTTCCTGACACAAGCGAGTTGATCATGCGTAAAACGTCCGTTACTGCTCTGCTGGCTGTCTCCGCACTGTTGCTCAGTGGATGTACTTCTCATGTTGCAGACAAGCAGCACTATTCGGGTTTCTTAGCAGATTACAGCCAGCTAAAGCCCTCTGAATCAGCCAGCGGGTAACCAACCCTGCGCTGGGTGTCTCCCGACTATAAGAGCAGCCAGTATCAGGATGTGCTCTATATACCGGTCGTGTTCTATCCGGCTGCACGGCCTACGGCTCGCGTCAGTCAGCAGACGCTGGATCAGATGCGCAGTTACACCGATATTCAGTTAAAAGGGGCGATTGCCACCCGTCTGCCGCTGGTTAATCAGGCTTCGTCACATGCCCTTAAAGTACGTGCCGCGATCACCGCCGTCTGGGCAGAGAACGAGGGCGCACAGTTTTACGAAGTGGTGCCGATTGCGGCAGTCGTCGCCAGTACAATGGCGGCCTCAGGTCACCGAACTCAGAACAGTGAACTGTCCCTGGAAATCGAAGCCAGCGATGCCGTGACCAGCAAACCGTTGATACGGGTTATACGAAAAGCTTTTGGCAAAACGGTCAGTAACAGCACGACGCCACTCATTTTTGATGATCTGAAGCCGGGTATTGATACGCTGGTTCGTGACACGGTCAGTTTCAACGCGCCATAACCTTTGGGGCAACGCATCCTTGTCACTTTGTTTAATCTTTTGTAAATCCTCAGGTTCACCACGCAGTGGATGACTACGCTTAAGGGCACGCTATCCCGTCAGGAGAACCTTATGTCCCGTTTTTCGACTGCTCTTGTGCTCGGCGGCGCGCTGTTCTGCGCCTCGCCACTGTTTGCCGCTGACGTAAAAGTCGAGGTCTTGCAGGATAAGTTACAACATCCATGGTCTGTTGCCTTCCTGCCCGATAACAAAACGCTGCTGATTACCGAGCGTAGCGGAGCGCTGCGCAGCTGGAGCCCGGAGAGTGGCCTGTCGCAGCCGATTCGGGGTGTGCCAAAGGTCTGGGCAGAACGGCAGAGTGGCCTGCTGGATGTCGTGCTGGCACCTGATTTTGCGACCAGCCGTCGTGTCTGGCTCAGCTACACCGAGGCGAACAGCAGCGGTAAAGCAGGTGCCGTCGTGGGCGTCGGGACGCTGAGTCCGGATAACCAGCAACTCAGCGATTTCCGCGAGGTAGTCCGGCAGACGCCGATGCTCTCCAGCGGCAACAATATCGGCACCCGGCTGGCGTTTGATACGCAGGGCTACCTCTGGATCGCGTTCGGCGATAATTTTGTCAGCAGTGCCGCGCAGGATCTCGATAAGCTGCAGGGCAAACTGCTGCGGCTTAACGCCGATGGCAGCGTGCCAGACGATAATCCGTTTGTGAGAAAGCCCGGCGCACGGCCTGAGATCTGGGCCTATGGACTGCGTAATACGCAGGGACTGGCGCACAACCCCTGGACCGGCACGATATGGGAAAATGAACATGGCCCGCGCGGTGGCGATGAAGTAAATATCATGAGCCGTGGCAAAAACTATGGCTGGCCGCTGGCGACGTACGGCATTGACTACAACGGCGATAAGGTGCCGGAATCAATGGGCACCCATGCTGCAGGCACCGAACAGCCGCTTTATCACTGGAAGGATTCTCCGGCCATCAGCGGCATGGCATTTTATAATAGCGCCCGTTTTCCGCAGTGGAAGAATTCAGTGTTTATCGGGGCACTGAAAGAGAAAAACCTGATCCGTCTGAGTCTTAACGGCGAAAAAGTGGTGGAAGAGCAGCGCCTGCTGGGCGATCAGAAAGCGCGCATCCGCGATGTGCGGCAGGGACCGGATGGCTGGCTCTATGTGCTGACCGATGAGGCCAATGGCAAACTGCTGAAAGTGGGATTAGCGCAGGACGCTGGCGCGTCCCGCGGCTAAGGACCCGGGCTGGCAGACGATTTCATTTGTCAGTCTGGACCTGAGCCGTGCTCACCCTCTTCACGTATTACGTGTACTCGCTGATGAATGCGCGCAGACCGTGTCCCGACAGCCCGAAATAATAATGCCTGCCGGGACAGGCGCTGAGTCAGCGTGCCCAGTGGTAAATCTGCCAGCCGCGGTTTAGCGCTTCCTGGTGCAGTTGTTCGTCAGGATTAATGACGTGGGCATGATCGGCCTGTTGGAGGAGCGGCAGGTCATTCATGGAGTCGCTGTAAGCCCAGGTGCGGTCAAAGTTCTCCTCCTGCTGCAGCGCTTTCCAGTCACCCAGGCGGGTCACTTTGCCCTCTTTGTAGGTCATGGTGCCGTAGGTGTTGCCGCTGTAGCGCTCATCCACGATCTCAACGCCAATCGCCAGCGCGCCGCAGGCACCCAGATTCTCGGCAATCGGCACCACCAGATGTTCGCCACTGGCGGAGATGATTATCACTCTGTCACCGCGTGCCCGGTGCCACTCAATGCGCTCGCGGGCGGCAGGATAAACGCGTGGCATGATGTCGCGATGAATGAAGCGGCGCACCCAGCCTTCAACAGTCAGTGTTGCCATGCCTGCCAGCGGGGAGAGTGTTTTATTCATATACTCTTCAATCGATAGCGTGCCGGCGTAGTACTGATTCATTAATGCCTGTTCCTGATCAATCAGTTCGCTGGGGGCGAATCCCTGTGATACCAGCCAGCGCAGCCACAGACTGGTGCTGTCTTCACAAATCAGTGTTTCATCAAGATCAAAAAGGGCTAAGTCCATGGTCGGTCTCCTCGGCTGACTGGCTTTCAGGTTAGCCGATAATTGTGACGGGCTTAACTCTTCTGCGAAAAATCGGAATTTCACGCAGTTTTGAAAGTGACATACGCGGCGAAAAGCGGCACGCGCGCGGCGCTTATGCCAGGGTTACTCTACTAAACTCTAAAAAACTTTACGATTCGACGGTTTTTTTCGCTGCCGGCAAGGGTTAGCGTTTGAGTGAGAATTTTCTGCCCCTGGAATTTTGATTTAACAAGGACAATCCGGCCAAGCCCATGACAAACACTCGCTTCACATCTCGCCTGCGGCACCTCGTTGCCACCTCATTACTGATTATCGCCCCCATCAGTGCTTTTGCTGAGCAGGCTCCGGCTGCGCCTGGCATTGATGCTAAAGCGTGGATTCTGATCGATTACGCCAGCGGTAAAGTGTTAACCGAATCCAGTGCCGATCAGCGTCTCGACCCTGCCAGTCTGACCAAGATGATGACCAGCTACGTGGTCGGTCAGGCGATTAAAGCGGGCAAAATCAAACCGGATGACCTGGTCACCGTGGGACAGGATGCCTGGGCGACCGGCAATCCTAAGCTGCGTGGCTCTTCGCTGATGTTCCTCAAGCCTGGCGATCGGATACCAGTTCATGAGCTGAACAAAGGGATTGTGATCCAGTCAGGTAATGACGCCTGTATTGCGCTGGCGGACTATGTGGCGGGCAGTCAGGATTCGTTTATCGGACTGATGAACAACTATGTGAAGGCGCTGGGACTGCAAAATACTCACTTTATGACGGTGCATGGTCTGGATGCAGAAGGGCAGTACAGTACCGCGCGTGATATGGCGCTGATTGCTCAGGCGCTGATCCGCGATGTGCCCGAAGAGTACGCACTGAATAAAGAGAAAGAGTTCACTTTTAATAAGATTCGCCAGATTAACCGTAACCGTCTGTTGTGGAGCACCAACCTCAAGGTGGATGGTGTCAAAACCGGTCACACCTCCGGCGCGGGTAATAACCTGGTGGCTTCCGCGACCGAAGGCGACATGCGTCTGATCTCGGTGGTGCTCGGCACCGCCAGCGATGCGATTCGTTTCCGCGAAAGTGAAAAGCTGCTGACATGGGGCTTTCGTTTCTTTGAAACGGTGACGCCGATTAAAGCGGATGCGCCGTTTGCGCAGCAGCGGGTCTGGTTTGGTGATAAGAGCCAGGTGAATCTGGGCGTGGCGAAAGATGCCGCGCTGACCATCCCGAAAGGGCAGATGAAGAACCTGAAGGCGAGTTTCAGACTCACGACACCACAACTCGAAGCGCCGCTGAAGAAGAATCAGGTGGTCGGCACCATCGACTTTCAGTTAGACGGTAAGACGATTGAGCAGCGTCCGCTGGTGGTACTGCAGGATGTGCCGGAAGGCGGCTTCTTCAGCCGGATGATTGATTTTGTGATGATGAAGTTCAACGGCTGGTTCGGGAAGTGGCTCTCATAAGCGAGCAGGGACGCTGAGGCGTCCCTGAGACGAGTGCTGTTTCCAAATCAGAATTCAGCAGCAACGCTTTAGCCCAGCGCGCTGGGAACTGGGTCAGAAGAGGAAAGCGTCCCGCGCCATGGACGGCGCGGGTCGAGCGTGCCATGGATGGCGGTTTTTGCGTCTTTCCGATCTGACCCTGTTCCCTGCGCAGGTTTGATCTTACCGCCAGTTGAAGCAGATTCCAGACAATTAAGGAGACGTAACCGCATCCCTTTCTTAATTCTGCGTCCAGCCCTTACGAATCGGTAAAGCAAATAATGCCCGATAGAGCGGGTTGATCACCGCCAGCATCCGCTCGCCATAGAACTGCCACGCCAGATGCGATGCCAGACAACTCAGCAGACCTACCAGGAACCCACCCAGCATATCCATTGGCCAGTGAACGCCCAGGTAGACCCGCGACCAGGCGATGGCGCAACCCGCCACCATCAGCACTACACCCGACCAGAGGCGATGCCAGAAAATAAAGGCCAGAGCAAAGGTGAATATTGTCGTGCCGTGATCGCTGGGATAAGAGTCATCAGCGGCGTGGTGCAGGAACTGATAACCGTAACCAATGGCGAAAGGGCGGGGATGCGGCAGCAGATGGCCCACACACCATGAGATCGCCAGCGCATAGATCAGCGCCATACCCGTTTTCAGTACCAGCACCCGCTGTGAAGAAACCTGATCGCGCGGTCCCCAGAGCCACATCGCGACGATTAACAGCGGCACGATAGCGATCAAATCTCTGGCAATAAAGGTCGCCAGCTGCAGCAACCAGGCGGGTGACGCCGGTGTGGCATTGATAGCAGTAAACAGTGCGTGGTTCAGCTCTTCCATATCGGGATAAATTCCTCAGCAGACAGGCCGGTCATCAGCTTCAGGCAACATCCGGTCACCCAGGCACGATAACAGCGGCAAATAAACGTTCAGCGACAGCGCGCCCGACCAATCAATCAGCACAATTTGCTAACTTAACAGTGCGCTATCCTGCTTTTTGTCGGCCAGTTCGTCTATGGAAAGGCTCTTAATCTCATAATGAGTTGCATAACTGTTTAAGTTTTATGACGGTTTGAGAGGTAATTTCAGTATATAAGCGCAGGATCGGATGAAAAAAAGGCATAAAAAAACCCGCCGGGAAAAAGACCAGCGGGCTCCACAATTTGGGGATTTCAAAGAAAAGCAGTGGCACTTATTATGACTATCGCTTAACAATAAAGTTCTGGACGTCAGCAAAAAAATTTTATAAGGGCAGTATCGGCCAGATAATCACAATCAGCGTCCCCGCCAGCGTCAGTAACACGTTGGCGATCGCATAGGTTCCGGCATAGCCCAGCGCCGGAATATTACTGCGTGCCGTATCGCTGATGATCTCCATGGCGGGTGCGCAGGTTCGCGCGCCCATGATGGCCCCAAACAGCAGGGCGCGGTTCATCCGCAGCACATAGGCCCCAAACAGATAGCAGATGATCACCGGAATCAGGCTTACCAGCAGACCGCACAGCAGCATCAGCGCACCATCACTGCTCAGCCCGTGATTAATCCCACTGCCGGCACTTAATCCCACACCCGCCATAAACACCATCAGGCCAAACTCTTTCACCATGGTAAGCGCGCCCTGCGGAATATAGCCAAAGGTCGGATGGTTGGCGCGCAGGAAACCGAGCATAATACCGGCGAACAGCAGACCCGCCGCGTTACCGATTCCAAAACTGAAATTGCTGAACTGAAACGTAATCAGACCAATCATCAGACCCACGATAAAGAAAGCGCAGAAGGCCAGGAGATCGGTCATCTGACTGTGAATCGCGATAAAACCGATGCGATCTGCCACGCTTTTCACCCGTCTCGCCTCGCCGCTGACCTGCAGCACATCACCTTTATTGAGCATGATGCTGTCGTCGATCGGCATCTCAATCTGACTGCGTATCACCCGGTTCAGGAAGCATCCGTGATCGGTAAGGTTTAACTTGCTGAGGCGTTTGTTCACTGCGTTGTGGTTCTTCACCACGATCTCTTCGGTGACGATGCGCATATCCAGCAGATCGCGGTCAAACACCTCTTTGCCGTTACGGAAACTGGGGTCGAGCCGGGCATGTGCATCGGGATAGCCCACGAGCGAGATATCATCACCAAGCTGCAGCACCGCATCCCCATCGGGACTGGCGAGAATACCGTTGCGGCGAATACGCTCAATGTAACAACCTGTCTGACGATAGATACCCAGCTCGCGCAGGTTTTTGCCGCCGCTCCACGCCACCAGTTCCGGGCCCACACGATAGGCGCGGATCACCGGCAGGAAGACTTTACGCTGGCTGTCGGCATCCAGACCGCGTTCCCGCGCAATCTGCTGCGCACAGGTCGGCAGATCCTGATGTTGCAGACGGGGCAGGTAGCGTGCGCCGAAAATCAGACTGACCAGGCCGATCAGGTAGGTCACAGCGTAACCGAGGCTCAGCTGATCCTGCATCAATCCAAGCTGCTTTGGATCGCTGATGCTTTGCCGCAGGGTATCACCTGCGCCCACCAGCACCGGCGTTGAGGTCATCGACCCGGCCAGCATGCCGGCGGTGAGACCAATATCCCAGCCAAAGAGTTTGCCCAGCCCCAGTGCCAGCAACAGCGCACTGACCACCATGACGATGGCGAGCATGAAATAGTTTTTGCCGTCGCGAAAGAAAATAGAAAAAAAGTTGGGACCCGCTTCAACACCAACACAAAAAATAAACAGCATAAAGCCCAGACTCAACGCATCGGTATTGATCGCGAAGTGCTGCTGCCCTAATAAGAGCGAAACCACTAACACGCCAATCGAATTTCCCAGCTGAACCGAGCCAAGACGCAACTTTCCCAGACAGAGGCCGAGCGCCAAAACGACAAATAATAACAAAATGTCATTTCCGCTTAACAATCCTGCGACGTTAATATTCACTGTTTAACTTCTTGTTTACGTGTAACTTGTTGAAGAGTGGCCTTTTTTTCGCTATCGTGATCAGGCCGTTGAGGTTCTGTTGTATCAACACTGCAAATGGAACCGTTATCGCGGCGCTATTCTAATCACAAATATCTTATACAGCTATTCGCTGTTTCATTCGTTGCCATAACGAACTGTTTCTTTTTATTTCCACCAGAACGCATCAGGGATATCAGCAGGTTATTGTCGGGGTTACTTTTAATCAGTGGGGTGGTATGCCGCAGCGTTCTTATCTCTGGACTACCCGCCTGTGCGGCGTGGTGTTGTACAGTCTGGTATTTGTTTTAACCTGTCATTTCTGGCAGGTCGGTCCCGGCCCGCTTCGCGGTCAGCCCGAATTACTGCTCTTTATGTTACCCGGTATTGTGATGGCGTTGATGCAGGTGCAAAGCCCGTTAAAAAGCACGCTGCTGATGGGGCTCTGGGGAACGTTGCTGGCAGCACTGCTGCTCAATAACAGCCTGTTTATTCACAGCAGCGGACTGTTTGCCATCGCGTGGAGTCTTAGCGCGCTATTCTGGGCAGGCTGCGGGGCGCTGCTGGTGCGGTTAATGCAGATTGTAATGGCGTCACTTAACTAACACGGTGCCCGAGGGCTGACGTCAGTCAGAAAGCAAAAAGGCGAGACAGAGAAATCCTGCCTCGCCTCTATCATTCCGGTTATCTGCGCTTACGCGACAAATCCCAGATTCTCTTTGGTCCAGGCCGCAAACTCGGTGTAACCACCAATATGTTTTTCGTCCACGAAAATCTGCGGTACGGTGCTGACGGGTTTACCCGCGCTGGCTTCCAGATCGGCTTTAGTAATGCCTTCTGCATTAATATCAACATACTGATAGCTAAAGTCATCGCGCTCCGCGGTCAGTTTGTCGGCCAGTTCATGGGCACGGACACAGTAGGGACAGCCCGGACGACCAAAAATAACAGCAATCATTAAGAACTCCTTGCAGCGACGATTATGTGACGTGTATCACATGATCAAACAGAGAATGGCAACCATCATGCCCGCTCGTATCGCTTAAGGAAAGCAGGATTTGCCTGTTAGTCTGATGCCCGCACGCTATTGCCGCCGTTCAGGAAGCGTCTGAAACAAGGGCTTTTTCACGACTGCAAACCGTGTAACCCGCGCAATTTTTGGGTTGTTGACCATAATTGACGCTCAGTAAGCCGCAAGGGCAGGAGGATGTGATGCAAAGTGTGGCCAGATTACCCCGGTTTATCGTGGTGCTGGAGGCGGCTGGCGGCCTGTTAATTCTGGGTGCGCTGCTGCTGATTAACCACTGGCTGCCGCTGCCAGATCAGGCTGATGCCAGAACGCTGGCTACCGTGCTGTTCATCGCTGGCGTTGTGCTGATGCTGCCTGGCTATTGATGTGGCGCACCGCGAAAGCTATCGCACCACAGCTGTTCAATCAGATTGATAAAAAAAGATAATATTGCTGGAGACGTTATGACACCGACCATTGATTTACTGTGCAGCCACCGTTCAATCCGCGCCTTTACTGACCAGCCAGTCAGCGAAGCTCAGCGTGAAGCGATTATTAATGCGGCGCAATCGGCGTCCACATCCAGCTTTTTACAGTGCTCTTCTATAATCCGTATCACCGACAAAGCGCTGCGTGACAAGCTGGTGACGCTGACCGGTGGACAAAAGTGGGTCGCAGATGCTCCTGAGTTCTGGGTTTTCTGCGCGGACTTTAATCGCCACCTGCAGATTTGCCCGGACGCGCAACTGGGCCGTGCCGAGCAGTTGCTGCTGGGCTGCGTCGACACCGCCCTGATGGGGCAGAATGCGATGGTCGCAGCGGAATCGCTGGATCTGGGCGGCGTCTTTATCGGCGGAATTCGTAACAGCATCGTGGAAGTAACCGAATTGCTGGGTCTGCCGAAATTTGTGCTGCCGCTGTTTGGTTTCTGCCTGGGGCATCCGGAGTCAAAGCCGGACGTCAAACCGCGTATGCCGCATGCGATGCTGGTGCATGAAAACCGCTATCAGCCTCTGGATGCGACAGTGCTGGCCGAATATGACAGCCGCACGGAACTCTACTATCAGCAGCGCGACAGCAACCAGCGCAGCGAAACCTGGAGCGAGCTGATCCAGCGGCTGATTATTAAAGAGACGCGTCCTTTTATGCTCGATTATCTGCATCAGCAGGGCTGGGCCACGCGTTAATGCACAGGGGAGAGCTGCGATGAAGATAGCCATTCTGTCGCGCGATGAGACGCTCTACTCCAGTCGGCGATTGCGTGACGAGGCCGCTGCACGCGGCCACGCGGTGCAAATCATCGATCCGCTCTCCTGCTATATGAATATCAATCCCGCCACCCCAGCGGTTCACTATTGTGGTGAACCGCTGGGCCATTTCGACGCGGTTATTCCGCGCATTGGCAATGCCATTACCTTTTACGGTACGGCAGTGCTGCGACAGTTTGAGATGTGCGGCAGCTATCCGCTGAATGAGTCCGCCGCGATTACCCGTACCCGGGACAAATTGCGCTCGCTGCAGCTGCTGGCACGCGAAGGCATCGACATGCCGGTCACCGGCTTTGCCTCCTCACCCGATGACACTGACGATCTGATCGCGATGGTGGGCGGTGCGCCGCTGGTGGTTAAGCTGGTAGAAGGCACCCAGGGTGTTGGTGTGGTGCTGGCGGAGACGCGTCAGGCGGCCGGGAGCGTCATCGATGCCTTCCGCGGCCTGAATGCCCATATCCTGGTGCAGGAATTCATTAAAGAAGCAAAGGGACGAGATATTCGCTGTCTGGTGATTGGCAATCAGGTGGTGGCAGCGATAGAGCGGGTGGCGAAAGAGGGCGATTTCCGTTCTAACCTGCATCGCGGCGGTAAAGCGTATCCGATAGCGATCACGCCACAGGAGCGGCAGATCGCTGTGAAAGCAGCGGCCACCCTCGGGCTGGAAATCGCCGGTGTCGATATTCTGCGTGCGCATCGCGGTCCGCTGGTGATGGAAGTGAACGCCTCGCCCGGGCTGGAAGGCATTGAAACCAGCAGCGGTCTTAACATTGCTGCGCTGATGATTCTGCGGATTGAGCAGCAGGCCACCCCCGGGCTCCGTCCTAAAACCGCTGGCTGACACGCGCTTTTCAGCAGTTTTCGTGGCATCGCCGCGCATTTTTCCGTAAGCTAAGTCGCCTGTTTATCACCCCACTGGGATTTTACGATGGATTCTCTTGTCGTTCCGGATATCGACCTGCTGCGTCGCTGGCTGGATCAGCAAAATATCACCTGGTTCGAATGCGATGCCTGTCAGGCACTTCATCTGCCGCACATGCAAAACTTCGATGGGGTGTTTGACGCCAAAATCGATCTGGTCGACAACGTCATTCTGTTTTCGGCGCTGGCTGAAGTTAAGCCAACGGCGCTGATTCCGCTGGTTGGCGATCTGTCGCAAATCAATGCCAGTTCACTGACGGTGAAAGCCTTTATCGACATTCAGGATGATAATCTGCCGAAGCTCATTGTCTGTCAGTCAATGACCACTACCGCCGGATTAACCTTTGGTCAGTTCTCACACTTTATGAAACAGAGTGAAGAACAAATATCCATGGTGATCCTGGAGGCCTTTGCCAATAATCTGCTGATTGTGGGTGAAGAAGAAGAGCACGTTCCGGTGGCCAGCGTTCATTCTGTGCTGCACTAAGCCCGATAGGGTCACCCATTAAGCCGTCCCTGAGACGGCTTTTTTATGCCCGTGATTTGCCGCCACCTTTTTTTATTCTGCATTTTGCCCTTTACCGCCACATATTTGTCGTGGTTTATGCCATCAAAGCCGAACCTCATAGCTCAAACATGCATAAAATATCGGTTTCAGGCGTTTTTTACGCTGGGGTCTGGTGAAGCCTGACAGGGGGGGCTATGCTTGCGGGGCTGTAACAGACGTGTAACTGCGTCCCAGCTATAGGATTTTGCTATTAAACTCCCGCTGAATAATGATTCATTGTGTCACTGACGTATTGTACAGAACGCAATGCAGGGATCTCAGGTTTGCAGCGTTGAAATGACCCGCTCAGGAGGATGGAAAAATATGTTCAACTCACGTCAGAAATGGCTGTCAGCTTTGGTAGCTGCTGCGCTGATGGCCGCGTCGGCCAGCAGTATGGCGGAAGATAAAACGCTGCACGTCTACAACTGGTCCGATTATATTTCGCCAGATACCGTCCCGAACTTTGAAAAGCAGTCTGGCATTAAAGTGGTCTACGATGTGTTTGACTCCAACGAAGTGCTGGAAGGCAAACTGATGGCGGGCAGTACCGGCTACGATGTCGTGGTGCCATCTTCCAGCTTCCTGGCGCGTCAGCTGCAGTCCGGCGTATTCCAGCCGCTGGACAAGAGCAAACTGCCTAACTACAAAAACCTTGATCCGGCGCTGATGGAAAAAGTGGCGCAGCACGATCCGGGTAATAAATATGCCATTCCATATCTCTGGGGCACCACCGGTATCGGTTACAACATCGACAAGGTTAAAGCCGCACTGGGCGCCGATGCGCCGGTCAACAGCTGGGATCTGGTTCTGAAGCCGGAAAATCTGGAGAAGCTGAAAAGCTGTGGCGTCTCCTTCCTGGATGCACCGGAAGAGATCTTCGCCACCGTGCTCAACTATCTGGGTAAAGATCCGAATTCCTCGGATTCTAAAGAGTATTCCGGCGCAGCGACCGACCTGCTGCTGAAGCTGCGTCCGAATATCCGCTACTTCCATTCGTCGCAGTACATCAACGATCTGGCTAACGGTAACATCTGTGTGGCCATCGGCTGGTCGGGCGATATTCTGCAGGCAAAAAACCGTGCCGACGCGGCGAAAAACGGCGTGCATCTGGGCTACAGCGTGCCGAAAGAGGGGGCTCTGGCCTTCTTCGATATGATGGCGATCCCGAAAGATGCGAAAAACCTCGACGGCGCTTACGCCTGGCTGAACTACATCATGGATCCGAAAGTGATCGCTGATGTCTCCAACAAAATGAACTACGCCAACGGCAACAAAGCGTCGCTGCCGCTGATCAATGCCGACGTCCGCAACAACCCGGGTATCTTCCCGACGCCAGAAGCGATGTCGAAATTGTTCGTGCTGAAAGTCCAGGATCCGAAACTGGATCGTGTGCGTACCCGCGCATGGACTAAAGTAAAAAGTGGTAAGTAGTTCGTCCTTAACGGATTGACCTGTCACGCATCAGCAACAGAGGCGCAACCCCGGCCTCTGTTGTGCCATTTTTAGCGGCAAACTTCGCCGCAATGTTCCGCCTGGCTCCGGAGAGAACCCTTTGTGAACGATGCCATTTCCCGTCCTCAACATAAAACCGCAAAGGCGTTAACGCCGCTGCTGGAAATTCGCAACCTGACCAAATCCTTTGACGGGCAGCACGCCGTGGATGATGTCAGTCTGACCATTTATAAAGGTGAAATCTTTGCCCTGCTGGGCGCTTCGGGCTGTGGGAAATCCACGCTGCTGCGTATGCTTGCCGGTTTTGAGCCCCCAACAAGCGGCCAGATTGTGCTGGATGGTCAGGATCTGTCGCACGTTGCTCCCTATCAGCGTCCGATCAACATGATGTTCCAGTCTTACGCACTGTTCCCGCACATGACGGTAGAGCAGAACATCGCCTTTGGTCTGAAGCAGGATCGGCTGCCGAAAGGGGAGATCACCAGCCGCGTCGCTGAAATGCTGGCACTGGTGCATATGCAGGAGTTTGCAAAACGCAAACCGCATCAGCTCTCCGGTGGTCAACGTCAGCGCGTAGCGCTGGCACGCAGCCTGGCGAAACGGCCAAAACTGCTGCTGCTCGATGAGCCAATGGGCGCACTGGACAAAAAACTGCGCGACAGGATGCAGCTGGAAGTGGTCGATATTCTGGAGCGTGTGGGCGCGACCTGCGTGATGGTGACGCACGACCAGGAAGAGGCGATGACGATGGCGGGCCGTATCGCGATTATGAATCGCGGTAAATTCGTGCAGATTGGCGAGCCGGAGGAGATTTACGAGCATCCAACCAGCCGCTACAGTGCCGAATTTATTGGGTCGGTTAACGTCTTTGAAGGCTTACTGCGTGAACGTCAGGCAGATGGTCTGGTGATTGAGAGTCCTGGCCTGATGCATCCGCTGAAAGTCGACTCCGATGTTTCGGTAGTGGATAACGTGCCGGTGCATGTCGCATTGCGTCCGGAAAAAGTCATGCTGTGCGACGACGTGCCTGCCGATGGCTGTAACTTTGCGGTGGGCGAAGTGGTTCACATCGCCTATCTCGGCGACCTCTCCATTTTCCATGTCCGTCTGCACAGCGGACAGATGATCAGCGCACAGTTGCAAAACGCGCATCGCTACCGCAAAGGGTTGCCGACCTGGGGTGATGAAGTCCGCCTCTGCTGGGAAAGCGACAGCTGCGTGGTGTTGACAGTTTAAGGAGCGGCTATGAGCCAGATTTTCCAACGCGCTAAAGCGCCCGCCCGACTGGTCGGCACGCCGCTGCAACGCTGGGCCACGCGGGTAAAAATGCAGCATGGCCGCAAGCTGGTGATCGCACTGCCTTATGTCTGGCTGGTGCTGTTATTCCTGCTGCCTTTTCTGACGGTGCTGAAGATCAGCTTCGCGGACATTGCGCGAGCGATTCCCCCTTACACCGAGCTGGTGAGCTGGGCTGACGACCAGTTCAGTATTGTGCTCAACTTCAGCAACTACCTGACGCTGACCGACGATCCGCTCTACATTGACGCCTATCTGCAGTCGCTGAAAGTGGCGGCGATCTCGACCGTCATCTGTCTGCTGATTGGCTATCCGCTTGCCTGGGCCGTGGCGCACAGCAAGCCGTCGATGCGCACCATCCTGCTGCTGCTGGTGATCCTGCCGTCATGGACCTCGTTTCTGGTGCGCGTCTACGCCTGGATGGGCCTGCTAAATAACAACGGTATTCTGAACCGGTTCCTGCTGTGGCTGGGCGTGATCGATCATCCGCTGGTGATCCTCTACACCAATACCGCGGTCTATATAGGTATCGTCTACTGCTATCTGCCGTTTATGGTGCTGCCGATTTATACCGCGCTAACCCGTATCGACTACTCACTGGTGGAAGCCTCACTGGATCTGGGTGCACGCCCGCTGAAGACCTTTTTCAGCGTGATTGTGCCGCTGACCAAAGGCGGCATTATTGCCGGGTCGATGCTGGTGTTTATTCCGGCGGTGGGGGAGTACGTGATCCCTGAACTGCTGGGTGGCCCGGACAGCATCATGATTGGCCGTATCCTGTGGCAGGAGTTCTTCAATAACCGCGACTGGCCGGTGGCCTCCGCGCTGGCGGTGATTATTCTGCTGATCCTGATTTTGCCAATCATCTGGTTCCATAAGCATCAAAACCGTGAAATGGGAGAGAAGGCATGAATAATTTGCCAACCATCCGCTCGCCCTGGCGTACCGGCATTCTGGTCTGCTGCTTCCTTTTCCTCTATGCGCCGATGCTGCTGCTGGTGGTTTACTCCTTCAACAGCTCACCGCTGGTGACAGTGTGGGACAGCTTCTCATTCCACTGGTACAAAGTGCTGTTTGAGGACAGCGCGATGATTGACGCGGTGCTACTGAGTCTGAGCATTGCCGGGCTGTCGGCCACCATGGCGGTGGTGCTGGGCACACTGGCGGCGGTGATCATTGTGCGCTTTGGTCGTTTCCGTGGGCACAACGGTTTTGCTTTTATGCTGACGGCGCCGCTGGTGATGCCCGATGTGATTACCGGCCTGTCGCTGCTGCTGCTGTTTGTGGCCATGGGCAACGCTTTTGGCTGGCCGAGTGAGCGCGGGATGCTGACCATCTGGCTGGCGCACGTCACATTCTGTACCGCCTATGTGGCGGTGGTAATCAACTCGCGTCTGCGTGAACTGGACCGCTCAATCGAAGAGGCGGCGATGGATTTAGGCGCGACGCCGCTGAAGGTCTTTTTCGTCATTACCGTGCCGATGATTGCGCCAGCAATTGTGACCGGCTGGCTGCTGGCATTTACCCTGTCACTTGACGATCTGGTGATCGCCAGCTTTGTGACTGGCCCGGGGGCCACCACGCTGCCGATGGCGATCTTCGCTACCGTACGCCGCGGCGTGAACCCGGAAATCAATGCGCTGGCTTCATTGATCCTGTTTGTGGTCGGTTTAGTCGGTTTTATCGCCTGGCGATTCATGGCGCACGAAGAAAAACAGCGTTTAAGCGATATTCAGAAAGCTAAACGTGGCTGAAATACGTAACCTTTGCCACTATATGAACGGGCCGGTTTAACCGGCCCGTTTTTCGATCAGGTGGAGCCAGGGACTATGTCAGAAATCTTCAAAAGCAGTGCAACGCTTTCAGACGCACCGGTTCCGGTGACGGTCGCGGGCATTGCTATTATTGCGACCCGCTGCCTGAGCGTACTGATGCTGGCCAATGAGCTGGGTTACAGTGAAATCGCTAACTTTGTTCATCGCAGCGCCCAGTCCTGGGACGCTACGCTTATTTTTATCGCCAGCCAGCTGATCTTCCTGTTCGAACTGCGCTGCGCCTTTACCCTGATGCGCGGCAGTAACCGTGGCCGCTGGGGATATGTGGCAACCCAGGTGATAGTGCTCTGCTATATGCTGGTCGCCTCGCTGGGCGGGATCTACCCCGAGATTTTCAGCATTGATGGCGACAATAACGTCCAGATTATCCACCACACCCTGTCGCAGAAAATCCCGGATCTGGTCGTGCTAATGTTGCTGTTTCTGCCTGCCAGCAGCCGCGCTTTTTTCAGAAAGCGGTGATACAATCGCGCTCCGCCCGACCCCATCGTTAAGGCTTTACCATGCACTGCGCGCTTTATGACGCTAACCGTTGCCGCTCCTGTCAGTGGCTGGAAAAACCCTATCCCACTCAGCTGAACGACAAACAGTCGATGCTGGAGCAGCTACTGGCTGAACAGCCGGTTGCGGTCTGGCTGCCGCCGGTAACATCAGCGCAGCAGGCATTTCGTAACAAAGCCAAAATGGTGGTCAGCGGCAGCGTCGAGCGTCCGGTGCTGGGTCTTATTCACCGTGATGGTGAGCCGGTCGATCTCTGCGACTGTCCGCTCTATCCCGCCAGCTTTCAGCCGGTGTTTGCAGCGCTTAAGCCCTTTATCGCCCGTGCCGGGCTGACGCCTTACAACGTGGCGCGTAAACGCGGCGAACTCAAATTTCTGCTGATCACCGAGAGCCAGCAGGGCGGCGTGATGCTGCGTTTTGTCCTGCGCTCAGCCGCCAAGCTGGAACAGCTGCGTGCGGCATTGCCGTGGCTGCAACAGCAGTTACCGCAGCTGGCGGTGATCTCGGTCAATATTCAGCCGGTGCATATGGCGATTCTGGAGGGAGAAGAGGAGATTGCACTCACGACCGATCAGTCGCTGGCAGAGAACTTCAATGGCGTGCCGCTGTGGATCCGCCCGCAGAGCTTCTTTCAGACCAACCCGCAGGTTGCCAGCGCACTCTATGCCACCGCGCGCGACTGGGTGCGTGCGCTGCCGGTTAACAGCATGTGGGATCTCTTCTGCGGCGTAGGTGGTTTTGGCCTGCACTGCGCGACACCGCAGATGGAACTGACCGGCATCGAGATTAGCGCTGAGGCGATTAAATGCGCCCGACGTTCTGCTGAAATGCTGGGGCTGGAAAAAGTGCAGTTTGCGGCGCTGGATTCGACGGCGTTTGCCACCAGACGCGACGCAGTGCCGCAGCTGGTGCTGGTGAATCCGCCGCGCCGTGGGATGGGTGAGGCGCTGTGTGACTATCTCAGCCAGATGGCTCCGGACTATCTGATCTATTCAAGCTGTAATCCGCAGACCATGACGCAGGATATTGCCCGGCTGAGTGACTATGAGGTTACAAAAGTGCAGCTGTTCGACATGTTCCCGCACACCGCGCATTTTGAAGTGCTGACGCTGTTAACCCGCCGTCAGCACTAAGTCCGGAGTTTCACCCGGTCCTTACTCCGGGAACCACTTTTGATTGAGCTGCTGCCAGCTGCCGTTGGCTTTCAGTTCAGTCAGTGCCTGATTGAACCGATCGCGCAGCGCCATATTGCCTTTGCGCACGGCAATGCCAAGGCCGGTACCGAAGTAGTCTGCATCCGTGACATGTTCACCGACCGTGGCGAGATCCGGATTGGTCTTCAGCCATTGATTCACTACCGCGCTGTCGCCAAACACGCCATCCAGCCGGCCACTTTTCATATCCAGAATCGCATTCTGATAGCTGTCATACGCCACCACTTTCACTTCCGGATGCTTATCCTGCAGGTATTTCTGGTGGGTGGTGCCGTTTTCAACGCCGATGCGCTTTTCTTTCAAATCACCAAAGCTGCTGAACCGGCCTTTGGGCGCGATCACGATGGCGGAATTAGCGTAATAGGGCTGGGTAAAATCGACCTGCTTGCTGCGCTCCGTGGTGATATCCATACCGGAAATCACGGCGTCATAGCGGCGAAATTTCAGTGACGGAATCAGGCTGTCGAAGGCATTGTTAGTGAAGGTACACTCCGCTTTCATCTGCTGGCACAGCGCTTTAGCCAGATCGATATCAAACCCGACGAGGTTATTTCCTTTGTCCAGAGATTCAAAGGGCGGATAGGTTGCTGAAGCAGCGAAGCGAATCGTTTCCGCAGCCTGCGCGGTCACTGCCAGCGAAGCCAGCGCAGCAGCGATAATCCATTTTTTCATTTTATGATTCCTGTGATGTGGTCAGCCAGAGAAGGCGATACCCTGCCATAAAATGAATTTTTATGCAATTATAGTGGGTTTTCAGGCGAAAGGGGCGAGCAGCCTCGCCCGGTATTCAGTTACGCCGTTCAAAGGCCAGGGCACGTTTTTCGATCAGGCGCATCATCAGCGTCAGCAAACCATTAACGCAGAGATAAATCAGACCCGCCGCGGCATAGACCGTAATATCATAGGTGCGACCATAGAGCAGCTGGCCGTGGCCCATGACTTCCATCAGGGTGATGGTGTAGGCCAGCGAGGTGCCTTTAAACACCAGCACCACTTCATTGGAGTAGGAGGAGAGGGCGCGTTTAAATGCATAAGGCAGCAGAATGCGCAGGGTATCTTTGCGGCTCATACCGAGTGCTGCGCACGACTGCCACTGTCCGGAAGGAATCGCCCGGACCGCACCGTAAAACAGCTGCGTGGTATAAGCCGCACTGTTCAGCGAGAGCGCCAGCATCGCGCACAGCCACGGCTGCGACAGTAAATGCCACAGCCAGGGGATCTGCTGGAGCGAGGGGAACTGTCCCGGACCGTAGTAGATCAGGAAGATCTGCACCAGCAACGGCGTACCGGTAAACAGCGTGATAAACCCTTTTACCAGCGGATTCAGTACCGGCGTCTTCAGCGACAGCACCACGGTGAAGAGCAGCGCGAGCAGCAGTGCCACTACCAGCGAGGCCGCCGTCAGCGTCAGGCTGGTGTGCAGCCCTTTCAGGAGTTCGGGCAGATAGGCCAGCATTAGCTGTTCCCCCGTTCAAAGCGGGTGGTGCGCAGTTCGATGCGGCGTAACACCGCCTGGCTGAACAGCGTAATCACTAAGTAGATCGCGGCCGCCACCAGGAACCAGGTAAACGGCTCCTGGGTACGCGTCGCGATACTTTTGGTTTGCAGCATCAAATCGTTGACGCTGATTAGCGAAACCAGCGCGGTATCTTTCAGCAGTACCAGCCACTGATTACCCAGACCGGGCAGGGCGTGACGCCACATCTGCGGCATAATCAGCCGGAGAAAAATGGCCGATTTTTTCATGCCCAGCGCCTGACCCGACTCCCACTGACCGACCGGCACCGCTTTGAGTGCGCCGCGCAGCGTCTGTGAGGCGTAGGCGGCATAGAGCATCGCCAGCGCAATCACACCGCACAGGAACGGACTGACATCGAAGTTCTCTATCTGCATCTGAACCGGCAGCGTAAACAGCCCGAAGTTCAGCGTGAAACCATCAGAGAGGGTGAGCAGCAGCTGTGAAGCGCCAAAATAGATAAACAGCACCACCAGAATTTCCGGCAGGCCACGGATCAGCGTCACCAGACCGGTGCCTATCCACGCCAGCGGCCTCAGGCGCAGCGACTCCCAGCCAGCGAATATCATCGCCAGCACCAGGCCCGCGATGAGAGCACAAACAGCAAGGCCGACGGTCATACCGGCGGCGCTTGCGAGGGTCATCATTTCATTCATCAGAGATTACTGCTGGAACCATTTGCTGTAGATGGTTTTGTAAGTGCCATCTGCTTTGATCTTATCCAGCGCGCCATTGAATTTGCTCTGCAACTCGGTGTTGCCGGTGCGCACGGCGATGCCCAGACCGGTACCAAAGTAGGCTTTGTCCGTCACTTTGTCACCGACGGCCGCCAGTGCAGGGTTCTGCTTCAGCCATTCGTTGACCACGGCGGTGTCACCGAACACGGCATCAATACGACCGTTTTTCAGATCCAGAACGGCATTCTGATAGCTGTCGTAAGGCACAGTGGTAATGTCGCTGTGTTTTTCCGTCAGGTATTTCTGATGGGTGGTGCCGTTCTGAACGCCTACGCGTTTGCCTTTCAGGGACTCAACGCTGGCCACTTTGCCTTTCTGGGCCACAAACAGCGCTGAATTGTCATAGTAAGGTTTGGTGAACAGGACCTGCTTTTCACGCTCCGGCGTGATATCCATGCCCGCCATCACCGCATCAAAGCGGCGAAACTTCAGGCTCGGGATCAGGCTGTCGAATGCCTGATTGGTGAAGGTGCAGGTAGCATCAATCTCTTTACACAGCGCATTGGCCAGATCGACATCAAAGCCCTGGATCTTATTGTCCGCATCCACAAACTCAAAAGGAGGATAAGAGGCTTCGGTCGCAAAACGAATCGTCTGTGCCGCGGTAGCGCTCAGGCTAAAACCGGCAAGCAGTGCAGCAAGTACCATTTTTTTCATTTTTAGCATCCTGACTTAGTGCGAAAGATAGTGAGCAAACGCGTCGGTTTGCGGCTGTGTAAAGCGGCTGGCATCGCCCTGTTCCACAATGTGACCGTTCTCCATATAAACCACGCGGCTGGCCGTTTTACGTGCCACTTCCACTTCATGGGTCACGATCACCTGGGTAATGCGTGTCTGCGCCAGTTCGCGAATGATACTGACAATCTGTGCGGTAATTTCAGGGTCCAGCGCGGCCGTCGGCTCATCGAACAGCAGCACCTGTGGCTCCATCATCAGCGCACGGGCAATGGCCACACGCTGCTGCTGCCCCCCGGAGAGATGGAGCGGAAAGCGATCGCTGTAGGGCGTCAGGCGCAGCCGGTCAAGCAGTTTATCGGCGCGGGCGCGGGCGTCGCTTTTACTGAGGCCCAGAACCCGGCAGGGCGCTTCGATCAGATTCTGTAGCACGGTCAGATGTGGCCAGAGATTATATTGCTGGAACACCATGCCGACGTTCTGACGCAGTTCGCGAATCGCGGCATCAGACGGTTTCTGCGTGAAGTCGAACTGATTGCCGGCAATCTGCAACTGACCTGAACGGGGCTGCTCCAGCAGATTAAGCACCCGCAACAGCGAACTCTTGCCCGCACCGCTGGGCCCCAGCAGCACCAGGGTCTCGCCTTGCGGACACTCAAGGTTGATGTCGAACAGCGCCTGATGAGCACCGTAGAAGCAGTTTATTGCGTTTAGTTGAATACTCATGCGCCAGATTTGAATAGCTATTAGTGTCGCGGATTTTAACGTCACCAGAATAGTTATGCAATTAAGGTGGGTTAAAATTTGTAAAACAGCAGGTAAACAGCAAAAGCTTAGCACAATATCATGCGCTGTCTGGCGTCAGTAAAAGGCCCTGTAGCGGGTAGTGGCAATAAAAAAAGCGCAGTCACCTGCGGTGGCTGCGCTTCTCATAACCGTTGAGTCTGAATTATTTTTTTGATTTTTCAAGCATCTGGCTCAGGCTACCGCCCTCGGCATGCGCAGGATTCGCCATGTAGCGCACGTCGTCAACGACCCAGCAGGTGCCCTGATGGATCATCAGCACTTCATCCTGCCACTGTTTGCCGTCGCGGCTCAGATCGACCCGCAGCGGAATGTTGCGTGCATCACGGTTCGGAATGGTGGAGGCATCGGCGACGCTGGCAGCTGTCGGACCCTGTGACAGGCTGGAGAAGAGATCGCCATTGCGCCATTGTGAGCCGGCATTACTGCCGCTGGCCGCCTGCAGGGAGTGATAAAGCGCATCACTCAGGTAAGGGCGATATTTTGCCAGCGTGTTGCTGTCGGGCAGACCCTGCACAGGCTGCCCGACACGCAGGTCGTAAAACTTCTGGGCTACCTGGTCAGGACCGCCGTCAATGCAGGGGGCGGTGCGCGGGCCATTATCCTTAATGACTGGCTCAACGGTGGTACAGGCGCTGAGCAGCAGGGCCGCCGGGATCATTAGCGCAAACGCGTTGTTTCTCATCTCGATTTCCTTATGGTTCTCTGGCAAGGTGCCCTTTTTAGCATAGAGTATAGCCGTGCTTTTTAGTCGAAAGAGCCTTAGCCCGGTTTACAACAAGGAGAATGCGATGAAATTTTCAACAACCCCAACGCTGGAAGGTCATAGCATCAGTGAATATTGCGGTGTGGTAACTGGAGAAGCGATTCTCGGTGCCAACATCTTCCGTGATTTTTTCGCGGGCATTCGTGATGTGGTCGGTGGCCGTTCCGGCGCGTATGAGAAAGAGCTGCGTAAAGCGCGGGAGATCGCGTTTGAAGAGCTGGAAGAGCAGGCGAAAGCGCTGGGTGCCAACGCGGTGGTCGGTATCGACATTGATTACGAAACGGTCGGCAAAGATGGCAGCATGCTGATGGTCAGCGTCAGCGGCACGGCGGTGATCATTCGTTGAAACGCGGGCTGTGGCTGATACTGGCGCTGCTGCTGGCGGGCTGTCACTCCGGGATGGAATCGCGTGACGGCTACTGGGCCGATCTGCGGCATCCGGCACAGGGCGCGCGACCGCGAGTGAAGGTGATTGTGGTCCACTACACCGCCGAGGATTTTTCTTCGTCGCTGGCGACCCTCACCGATCGGGAAGTCAGCGCCCACTATCTGATCCCCCGCCAGCCGCCACAGCACGCCGGTAAAGGCGTTATCTGGCAGCTGGTGCCGGAGCAGCAGCTCGCCTGGCATGCCGGGCCCAGCTTCTGGCGTGGAGCCACCCGCATCAATGACACCTCGATTGGCATTGAACTGGTGAACCGGGGCTATCGCCGGACGCTGACCGGCCTCGAATGGCAGCCCTTTACCGCCGCGCAGATCACCACGCTGGAGGCGCTGGTGCGGGATATTGCACAGCGTTACGGCATCCCACCAGAAAACATTATCGGGCACAGTGATATCGCGCCGCAGCGTAAGCAGGATCCCGGTCCGCTGTTCCCCTGGCAGCAACTGGCGCAGCGCGGACTCGGTGCCTGGCCCGATGCCGGACGGGTGCGGTTTTATTTAGCGGGTCAGGATCCGCACGCCCTGGTGCTCGTACAGCCCCTTATGGAAAGCCTGCAACGCTACGGTTATTCAGTGACAGCGGGGATGAGTGCGCGTGAGCAGCAGAAAGTGATTGCCGCGTTTCAGATGCATTTCCGGCCTGCGGATTATCGCGGTCAGCCCGATGCCGAAACCGCCGCGATAGCTGCCGCGCTACTGGAGAAGTATGGCGCGGCGGAATAGCGGATTACTGCTGGAGAAACGCCTTCCAGTGGGCGACAACCTGCTTCAGCGCTGCACGGTCCGCATCCAGATGAGTAACCAGTCGGGTGCGTGTTCCCACGCTGATTAACACGCCACGTGCCTTCATCCATTCGCCTAAGGGTTTGACCTGGGCTTCCGGCACCGCTACAAACAGCATGTTGGTCTGCTGATCGATGACGCTGACGCCCAGCTCATGCAACTGCTGTCCCAGCCAGGCGGCATTGTCATGATCCTCCTGCAGTCGCGCCACGTTGTGCTCCAACGCATAGAGACCCGCCGCCGCCAGAATACCCACCTGACGCATGCCGCCGCCGGTCATTTTGCGCCAGCGACGGGCGCGCTCAATCAGCGCCGTGTCGCCGCACAGCAGCGAACCGACGGGCGTACCCAGACCTTTAGAGAGACAGATGGTCAGGGTGTCACAGTAGTGGGCGATCGCCGCCAGCGTGGTCTTCTGCGCGACTACCGCGTTAAAAATGCGCGCGCCATCGATGTGCAGCGCCAGCTGATGCGCGCGGGTAAAGGTCCAGGCCTGTTCCAGATAATCCAGCGGCAGTACTTTACCGTGGTGGGTGTTCTCCAGACTCAGCAGGCGGGTGCGGGCAAAGTGAATATCATCCGGCTTAATGGCCGCTGCCACCACATCGAGCGGCAGGGTGCCATCGTCGGCGGCCAGCACCGGCTGCGGCTGAATGCTGCCCAGCACCGCCGCTCCGCCCGCTTCATATTTGTAATTATGTGCCTGCTGACCGACGATATATTCATCGCCGCGCTCGCAGTGGCTGAGTAACGCCACCAGGTTTGCCTGGGTGCCGGTCGGGAAAAACAGCGCTGCGGTTTTGCCGCTCAGCCGTGCAGCTTCCGCCTCCAGCGCATTCACGGTGGGATCGTCACGGTAGACGTCATCACCGGTTTCGGCTGACATCATCGCGCTTAACATGGCGGCGCTGGGCCGGGTCACGGTATCACTGCGTAAATCGATCACCTTATGCTCCTGGATGTGGCGAAAGAGAAAAAAAAGGCGGGCATCGCGCCCGCCTGGATGGAACTTCTGTTTTACCGCAGCCAGTTGGTTTTCGCCAGTTCTACCACCTCATCACCGCGACCGTTCATGATGGCGCGCAGCATGTAAAGACTGAAGCCTTTGGCCTGCTCCATTTTGATCTGCGGCGGCATCGCCAGCTCCTCTTTGGCGGTGATGACATCCACCAGCACCGGGCCATCATGGGCGAACGCCTGCTCCAGCGCGCCATTCAGTTCCGACGCTTTTTCTACCCGGATACCATGAATGCCGCAGGCCTGGGCGATAGCGGCAAAATCGGGATTCTCCAGCTCCGTGCCATCGGTGAGATAGCCGCCGGCCTTCATCTCCATCGCCACAAAGCCCAGTACGCTATTGTTAAAGATCACCAGTTTTACCGGCATTTTCAGCTGCGCCAGCGAGATAAAATCGCCCATAAGCATACTAAAACCGCCGTCGCCGCACAGCGCAACGACCTGACGGTTGCGATCGATTGACTGCGCGCCCAGTGCCTGTGGCATCGCATTCGCCATCGAGCCATGGTTAAACGAACCCAGCAGGCGACGTTTGCCGTTCATCTTCAGGTAACGCGCCGCCCAGACGGTCGGTGTTCCGACATCACAGGTAAAGATAGCGTCGTCACTGGCGTAGTGGCTGATCTGTTGTGCCAGATATTGCGGGTGGATCGGCTGCTTGTCGTTGGGCTGCGCCAGCTCGTCCAGACTTTTACGCGCCTCGCCATAGTGCTTAACTGCGCTATCGAGGTGGCTGCGATCGCTTTTGTGCGTCAGTTGCGGCAGCAATGCCTGCAGCGTGCTTTTCACATCGCCGACATAAGCCTGATCGACGTGACAATGTGATCCCAGGCTGCCCGGATTAATATCAATCTGAATGATCTTAGCTTTTTCGGGATAGAAGGCGCGGTAGGGAAACTGGGTGCCGAGCAATACCAGCGTCCCGGCATTCATCATGGCGTGGAAACCGGATGAGAAGCCAATCAGTCCGGTCATGCCAACATCATAAGGGTTGTCATATTCGATGTGTTCCTTACCGCGCAGCGCATGGACGATAGGCGCTTTCAGCGCTTCGGCCAGCGCGACCACTTCCTGATGCGCACCGGCGCAGCCACTGCCGCACAGCAGCGTAATATCGGTGGCGTCATTCAGCGTCTGTGCCAGCCGGGCCAGTTCGGCGGGCTGAGGCAGGACCTGCGGCAACTGCGGCGGATACCACTCAGTGCTGGCGCTTTCCGGTGCCGGTTTCAGCGCCACGTCACCAGGCAGTACCACAACTGAGACGCCACGATTCAGAATCGCTTTTCGCATTGCAATGCCCAGCACCTGCGGTAACTGCTCAGGATTCGAGACCAGCTCACAGTAGTGGCTGCATTCGCGGAACAGCTCCTGCGGATGGGTTTCCTGGAAATAGCCGCTGCCGATTTCGCTGGAGGGGATATGCGCCGCAATCGCCAGAACCGGGACGCGGTTGCGATGACAGTCGAACAAACCGTTAATCAGATGTAAGTTGCCTGGCCCGCAGGAACCGGCGCAGACCGCCAGTTCGCCGCTGATATGGGCTTCCGCACCCGCCGCAAAGGCGGCCACTTCTTCATGGCGCGTTGGCATCCATTCGATGGTGCCCATGCGATTGAGACTGTCGCTCAGGCCGTTAAGGGAGTCCCCGGTGACACCCCAGATGCGTTTAACGCCCGCGCTTTCCAGCGTTTTGGCGACCAGCGCCGCCACGGTTTGTTTCATGCTCTTCTCCTTTGTCAGCCCGTACTAAAGAGTGACGTGACCAGAACCGAAAAAAGAAGCGTAGACGACAGGGCAGAAAAACAGACGTGAAAAAATGCGCTGGCAGAGCTCAGCGCATCTCAGACAGGATTCAGGCAGAGAAGAAGGCGATCAGAATCGGGGCCAGCAGACTCATGACAAAGCCGTGCACAATGGCGGCCGGAACAATTTCATTACCGCCCGCCCGCTGCAGGACCGGCAGGGTAAAGTCCATTGAGGTGGCACCGCACAGGCCGAGTGCACTGGAGCGATGACGGCCAATCAGTGCCGGAATCAGCATGATCGCCACCAGTTCACGCACCAGATCGTTGAAGAAGGCGGCGCTGCCAATGACCGGCCCAAAGGCTTCGGTCATCAGAATACCGGAGAGAGAATACCAGCCAAAGCCGCTGGCTAACGCCAGACCGGTCTTCAGTGGTATGCCCAGCACCAGCGTGGCAATCATGCCGCCGATTAGCGCGCTGACCAGCACGACAACGGCCACCAGCATGCCACGACGGTTCAGGATGATTTGCCGCAGCGTCATGCCGCTGCCGCGCAGCTGAATGCCCACCAGAAACAGCAGGAAGATCAGCGCGTACTCGCTGGCTGTCGAGGCGTGATGCAGCAGTGGCCACTGGGTCAGCCCAAGCAAAAAACCAAGGACAACGACGCCGCACAGCTTGAGGGAGTCCAGCGCCATATGCAGTCGCGATGGCAGTTTCTCCTGCCGGTGCGCATGCTGCCAGGGGGCATACTTTTCCAGTCCGCGCAGCGCCAGCAGGTTGCACAGCAGAATGCAGAACGCCGCTACCAGCGCGGTGTGAAAGACCGCCAGCAGGTTGCTGCTCAGATTGTCGAGAAAAGCCAGGCTGATGCCCATAAAGAACAGAATGACGTAAACCATCCAGCCCAGCAGCTGATTTACCCGGCGCAGGGTGGTGATTTTACGGAACGGTAACAGCCAGCCGGCGATCAGCGGCAGCAGAATAATCAGAAGTCCGGAGTACATATCAATGCCATCCATGGGGGAAGAGGCCACACGCTAGCGAAAAAGCGTATCGGAGTAAACCCCATAGCAGCTTGACCGGTTCGCTGGCGGCAACCATGCTGTTTATAACCTGAGGACGGACGCCTATGATTCTGGAACATATCGATATTCGCGGTTTCCGCGGCATCAATAAACTCTCACTCCCTTTAACCCGGACCAATCTGCTGATTGGTGAAAATGCGTGGGGGAAATCCAGCCTGCTGGATGCCCTGAGCCTGCTACTTTCGCCCCATGAACCGGCCTATGTTTTTACCCAGGCTGATTTCCATTTCACCCCAGGCGATGTGACCGATCCCATGCGCCGTCTGTCAGTGGTATTTCATTTTCGCGATGATGGCAGCGACCCGGATGCGGTGCTCTCGGCCTTCTGGCAGCACGATACTCAGGGCCAGCGTCGGCTTTATTACAGCGTCAGCGCGACCTGGCGTGACAGCGGCATCGAGACCCGACGCCGTTTCGTTGATGTGAACGCACAGCTGTTGCCTGAACAGCACTGCGCGGCGGCCATTGATCTGCTGCTGAAACGCTATCCGGTGCTGCGATTACGCGATGCGCGCTTTAGTAAGCGCACGCGTAATAGTGCGCCGGTGGCGACTCCCCATCCTGAGCTGCTGGCGGGCATGACGTCGCTGGCGCGCGATCTGGAGCGCCATCCTCAGCAGCTCAGTGATGAGGTGCTGCGACAGGGGCTGAAGACCATGCAGCAACTGATGCAGCACTACTTTCTGGTGCAGCTGCCCGATGCGGGCAACGGACTCTGGTCACGGGATCCGCAGACACGCGACGGGGAAAAGGGATGGCGGGCGCTGGATCATCTCAATCAGCTGATTGCCGGAACCGACTCCCGCAGCCGTCAGCTGATCCTGCTGCAGATGTTTACCCTGCTGATTGAGGCGCGAGGCGACGTCCCGCTGGCCGCTGATGCCCGGCCGCTGCTGCTGATAGAAGATCCGGAAACCCGGCTGCATCCGATTATGCTGTCGGTGGCATGGAACCTGCTAAGGCTGTTGCCGCTGCAAAAAATTGCCACCACCAATTCCGCTGAGCTGCTGTCTCAGGTGCCGGTAGAGAATGTCTGTCGTCTGGTACGCGGCTCCTCGCGCGTGACGGCCTGGCGCATCGGTCCGGAGGGACTGAGTGCCGAAGAGAGCCGACGCATCGGCTTCCATATTCGTGTTAACCGGCCTGCTGCGCTGTTTGCCCGTTGCTGGCTGCTGGTGGAGGGGGAAACCGAAGTCTGGATCATGAATGAGCTGGCACAGCAGTGCGGTTACAACTTCGCGGCTGAAGGGGTAAAAGTAATTGAGTTTGCTCAGTCGGGCTTAAAGCCGCTGCTGAAGTTTGCCCGCCGCATGGGCATCGCCTGGCATGTGCTGACAGACGGCGATCAGGCGGGTAACAAATATGCCAGCACCGCACGGACGCAGTTACAGCCCGGCGATCCTGAGCCGCGTTTTCTGACGCAGCTACCGGCGCTGGATATGGAGAATTTTCTCTATCATCAGGGTTTCCAGGATATCTATCATCAGATGGCGCACCTGCCGTTAAACGTTCCGATGAGTTCCAGGCGTATTATTACTAAAGCGATTCATCAGAGCTCCAAGCCAGAACTGGCGATCGCAGTGGCGACGTCGGCGGCGGAACGCGGGCCGGAGGCCATCCCGCCGTTAATACGGCAGATGTTTGCCCGGGTGATCGGGCTGGCGCAGCGCCAGGCAGATTAAGTCTGCTCCGGAAAGAAAAATGCCAGCGGCACTGGCTGGCATTTTTGCGTCACTATTCAGAGGTGGGGTAAGTATCACGCCACGGCCTGTATCTCAACCGGCACGATGAGGCTGGCGTGATTGCCTTTCGGACCTTCATGAACGTCGAACTGAACCTGCTGGCCTGCCTTTAGCGTGCGGTAGCCTTCCATCTGAATGGTGGAGTAGTGTGCAAAAATATCTTCGCCACCGCCAACCGGACAGATAAAGCCAAAGCCTTTGGAATTATTGAACCATTTAACTGTGCCCGTCTCCATGCTTTTACTTCCCTCGCAAGACATTTTATAAGTAGGTGAGGTCTTACAGGCTGTGAGTCGGATTTGATTAAAACTCAATCAGCGTGTGCAGGTAGAATGTAGAGAAAGCGCCGCTGGCGTCAAGCAAACCACCGGGCCAGGTGGGGAAAAAATCATCAAAATTTGAGGTAGTTAACGCTATTAGAAATTTTGTGATGCAGGTCGCGCAAGGGAATTTCTGAATAAATTTTCAGCAGCGACCAGGAGCTTGACAGGCATGTTAAACTCTCAACATGTAGCCATCAGGCTCAAAGCAAAATCTCAACGGAACACTATGGCAAACACAAATGACTGGCTTAACTTTGAACATCTGGCCGAAGACAAAGTACGCGAAGGGTTAAAGCCGCCTTCTATGTATAAAGTCATTCTGAATAATGACGATTATACACCTATGGAATTTGTTATTGACGTCGTACAAAAGTTCTTTTCTTATGATGTTGAACGTGCAACGCAGCTGATGTTGAAAGTTCACTATCACGGCAAGGCGACCTGTGGTGTATTTACTGCAGAAGTCGCCGAAACAAAAGCGGCCCAGGTGAACAACTATGCGCGGGAAAACCATCATCCGTTGCTGTGTACGCTGGAAAAAGCCTGAACCAGGCTCCATATAGGAAACTGGTAAGGGCGATAATTGGGGGAGGTGCCTAATGCTCAATCAAGAACTGGAACTCAGTTTAAATATGGCTTTCGCCAGAGCGCGTGAGCACCGTCATGAGTTTATGACCGTCGAGCATCTGTTACTGGCGTTGCTCAGTAACCCGTCGGCCAGAGAGGCACTGGAAGCCTGTACGGTGGACATTGTGGCTCTGCGGCAGGAACTCGAAGCCTTCATCGAACAAACCACGCCGGTGCTGCCTGCCAGTGAAGAGGAGCGTGATACACAACCAACGCTCAGCTTCCAGCGCGTCCTGCAGCGTGCGGTTTTCCATGTCCAGTCATCCGGTCGCAGCGAAGTCACTGGGGCAAATGTGCTGGTCGCCATCTTCAGCGAGCAGGAGTCGCAAGCGGCCTATCTGTTACGCAAACATGAAGTCAGCCGCCTTGATGTGGTGAATTTCATCTCTCATGGTACGCGCAAAGACGAGCCGGGCCAGGCGCCAGGCGCTGAAAATCCGGTTAACGAAGAGCAAGCAGGCGGGGAGGAGCGTATGGAAAACTTCACCACCAATCTTAATCAGCTTGCTCGCGTCGGTGGTATTGATCCACTGATTGGTCGCGATAAAGAGCTGGAACGTACCATTCAGGTGTTGTGCCGTCGCCGTAAAAACAACCCGCTGCTGGTGGGGGAATCGGGTGTGGGTAAAACCGCCATTGCAGAAGGTCTTGCCTGGCGCATCGAGCAGGGCGACGTACCGGAAGTGATGAAAGACTGCACCATCTACTCGCTGGATATCGGTTCACTGCTGGCGGGCACTAAATACCGTGGTGACTTTGAAAAACGTTTCAAAGCGCTGCTGAAGCAGCTGGAACAGGACGAACACAGCATTCTGTTTATCGATGAGATCCATACCATCATCGGTGCAGGTGCCGCGTCCGGCGGCCAGGTTGATGCCGCTAATCTGATCAAACCACTGCTTTCTTCGGGCAAGATTCGCGTGATGGGTTCCACCACGTATCAGGAATTCAGCAACATCTTCGAAAAAGATCGTGCTCTGGCGCGTCGCTTCCAGAAGATCGATATCACGGAGCCTTCCGTTGAAGAGACGGTGCAGATCCTGAACGGCCTGAAAACCAAGTACGAAGCGCATCACGATGTGCGTTATACCGCGAAAGCGGTGCGTGCAGCCGTGGAACTGGCGGTGAAATATATCAACGATCGTCATTTGCCTGACAAGGCCATTGATGTGATTGATGAAGCGGGTGCGCGTGCGCGCCTGATGCCAGCCAGTAAGCGTAAGAAAACCATCAATGTCTCTGACATTGAAACCGTGGTGGCCCGTATTGCCCGTATTCCTGAGCAAAGCGTGTCGGCAACCGATCGCGATACGCTGAAAAATCTGGGCGATCGCCTGAAGATGCTGGTGTTTGGTCAGGATAACGCCATTGAGGCGCTGACCGAAGCAATCAAAATGAGCCGCGCCGGTCTGGGTCAGGATCGTAAGCCGGTCGGGTCCTTCCTGTTTGCCGGACCAACCGGTGTGGGTAAAACGGAAGTCACCGTGCAGCTGGCGAAAGCACTGGGCATTGAGCTGCTGCGCTTTGATATGTCTGAGTATATGGAGCGTCACACCGTCAGTCGTCTGATTGGTGCGCCTCCGGGTTACGTCGGATTTGATCAGGGTGGCCTGCTGACGGATGCGGTAATCAAGCATCCTCACGCGGTCGTGCTGCTGGATGAGATTGAGAAAGCGCACCCGGATGTCTTTAACCTGCTGCTGCAGGTGATGGACAACGGCATGCTAACCGACAACAACGGTCGTAAAGCGGACTTCCGCAACGTGGTGCTGGTCATGACCACCAACGCCGGTGTGCGTGAGACTGAACGTAAGTCGATTGGCCTGATTCATCAGGACAACAGCACCGATGCGATGGAAGAGATCAAAAAGATCTTTACGCCAGAGTTTCGTAACCGTCTTGACAACATTATCTGGTTCAGTCATCTGTCACCAGAGGTGATCCATCAGGTGGTCGACAAGTTTATTGTCGAGTTGCAGGCGCAGCTGGATGCGAAAGGCGTGTCGCTGGAAGTCAGCGATGAAGCGCGTGACTGGCTGGCTGAGAAAGGCTACGACAAAGCGATGGGCGCACGTCCGATGGCGCGCACCGTGCAGGACAGCCTGAAGAAACCGTTAGCTAACGAACTGCTGTTTGGTTCGCTGGTGGATGGCGGCTCAGTATCAGTCGCGCTGGATCGTGAGAAAGGTGAACTCACCTATCACTTCATGAGTGCTGAAAAACGAAAAACCGAAGGCACTGTGCATTAATCACCTGCTACAAAGGTGAAAAAGGCCGGATTAAAATCCGGCCTTTTTTTTTGCTGCAATATGCAGAGCGATGAGATTACTGCAAATTAGCGACTACGGAAGACAATGCGGCCTTTGCTCAGGTCGTACGGGGTCAACTCAACGGTCACTTTGTCACCCGTCAGGATGCGGATGTAGTTTTTGCGCATTTTACCGGAGATATGAGCAGTGACCACGTGTCCGTTTTCAAGTTCTACGCGGAACATGGTGTTAGGCAACGTATCCAGTACGGTACCTTGCATTTCAATATTGTCTTCTTTGGCCATCGAATCCTCTGGGTGTACTACCTTTCAGTTGAACCGGCAAGATAATGCCCAATTCAACGATTTATGTAAAGAACCGTCGGCGATTTTGCCAACGCTTTGCAGGGATGCACGTCAGTTGCGCGCATCCGGTAAAATTAGGGTGTTTAAGGTGACGTCTGCAGGGGATTAGCGGGCCAGGAATCTGAATCAACCGGTTACATGCGCACGATTGAAAACAGTTCCGAGAGTGCGTTGAGATTCCCAGCCTGGCAATTCCGGCTCGTTATTGCGAAACGCGGACGACATACCAAACCCGGCTATTATACCACTTATGCGCCTTTATGTGTGCAAAACATCTCTGCACGGCTAAAAAAGCGTTTGGGTCTGCCAGCAGCCATCGCTGACCGGCTGGTAAGCAAGGCTTTGTACATATTGCAGATAATCAGCACGCGGGATTTCCTGCGCGCCCAGCGAGGCAGTATGGGGATTAAGTACCTGACAATCAACCAGTTGGCCCTGATGCCGGATGAAATGCTGACAAAATACCCATAGTGCGGTTTTGGATGCATTCTGCTGACGACTGAACATCGACTCACCGCAGAATATTTGCCCCATTGCCAGCCCATACATGCCACCCACCAGTTGATGTTCATCCCACACCTCGATGGAGTGCGCGTGGCCAAGTTCATACAGTCGCAACCAGGCACGCTTCATCTCAAAGGTAATCCAGGTGCCTTCCTCGCGACCGCTGGCGCAGCCCTCAAGCACCTCGGCAAAAGACTCGTTCATTGTCACCCGATAAGGTGAACGATTGTGAAAACGTTTCATGCTGCGGCTGAGATGAAACTGTTCTGGTAGCAGAACGGCCCGGGGATCGGGCGACCACCAGAGAATGGGATCACCGGGCGAAAACCACGGAAAGATACCGTGCTGGTAAGCGTTAAGTAACCGGGCAGGGGAAAGATCACCGCCCATGGCCAGCAGGCCGTTTGGCTCACGCAGCGCCATCTCAGGCGGGGGAAAGAGCAGAGATTCCCGTGACAGTTGTACCAGTCTCATCGCGTTAAGTTACTCATCGGCATTTCGCTAAGACTATAACGCAATACGCTGCCGGAAACGCCAGTAGCGCCCCGCTTTTGAGATTAATTCCGTATGACTGCCCTGTTCAACAATCTCGCCATTATCCATCACGCAGATACGATCCATACGCTCCAGGCCACTCAGCCGGTGAGTAACCATGATTGTGGTTTTTCCGGCGGTCAGCCGTTGCAGCAGGGCGAGAATATGTTGCTCGGTGGTGGCATCCAGCCCTTCAGTAGGCTCATCCAGCAGCCAGAGATCGCCGTCGTGCAGTAACGCACGCGCCAGCGCCAGCCGGCGCAGTTCACCGCCAGAAAGTGGGCGACCCCCTTCGCCCATCCAGGCGTTTAATCCTTCCTGGTTCTCAAGCAGGCGCTGCAGGCCAACGTCGTTCAGTACACGGCATAGCTTCTCATCAGTGGCATCGGGACGAGCCAGCAGCAGGTTATCGCGCAGGCTCTGACTGAAAAGATGAACCCGCTGCGTCACCACGCTGATACGCTGGCGCAACGCGGGCTCTGACCAGGCGGTAATCGGCAGATCATTCAGGCTGATGACACCGTGCTGGCTCTCACGGGCGCGGGTCAGCAGCGCCAGCAGCGTCGATTTTCCGCAGCCGGTCGGTCCCAGTAGCGCAATATGTTCACCCGCGGCCACCTGCAGGGAACAGCCGTTGAGTACCTTATCCGGACGGTCGGGGTAGCTGAAGTCAAGCCGATCGATACTGACGTCGAGCGGTCCTGATCGGGCGTCTGACTGTGCCGGAAAGGTGATCTCGGGTGACTGATCGATAATGTCATTAACCCGTTGCGCGGCGGTTGTCACCTGCGACATAGGCAGAAAAGCGCCTGCAACCGGTGCCAGTGCCTCAAAGGCGGCCAGGGCGCAGAACACCACCAGGGCAATCAGCGAGCCGGGTAACTGCTGTTCACTGATTGTCGCAGCACTAAGCCAGAGCAGCAGGGTTACGGTTACGCCGCTGACCAGCAGCAGCAGGCTCTGGGCGGCGGCCTGTAAACGGTGTTGCTGGCTCTGTGCCTGCTGCCAGCGCTGTTCATCCTGGTCAAGTTGCTGACGCCAGCTCTGTGAGGCACCATATAACGTAAGTTCAGCCTGCGCCGCCAGCCACTGCATCAGCTGCAGACGCCAGCGGGCGCGTCCACGGGCAATCGCGATGCCTGCCGGTGAGCCCAATTGATAAAACAGCGACGGCATCAGAACCAGCGTACTCAGCATGATACCGCCCAGCGTCAGTGCCAGCGGAACATCAATAAAACTCATACCAAGGGTAACGACCACTATCACCACAAATGCGCCGAGCAGCGGCGACATGACGCGCAGATAGAGATGGTCCAGCGTATCAACATCGGCGACAAAACGGTTGAGCAGATCCGCCTGGCGGAACTGTGACAACTGTCCCGGCGAAAGTGCCATCAGGCGGCTGAAGGTGTGGACACGCAGATGCTGAAGCACCCTGAACGTCGCATCATGGCTGACCAGACGTTCAGCATAGCGTGCGGCGGTGCGGACGATCGCAGCGCCACGGACGCCTGCCGCGGGCAGCATATAGTTGAAGGTATAGAGACCCGCTACGCCTGCTACTGACGATGCGGCGAGAAACCAGCCTGACAGGGTCAGCAGGCTGATGCTGGCCAGCAGGGTAACAATCGCCAGCACGATGCCTAATGCAAGACGGAAAGGGTGGCGCAGCCAGAGACGAAGAAAAGGACGCAAGGCCGACATCAGCGGATCTCCTTTTGACGATACTTCAGCATCTCGCTGAAGGCACCAGGCTGTTGCGATAGCTGCTGCCAGTTACCCTGTTGCACCAGCTTACCCGCCTCCATCACCCAGAGGGTCTGCCAGCGACTCAGCGTATCAATCTGATGGGTAATCATCAGGGTTGTCTGGCGAGCAGCCGCCTGGTTCAGGGCCACCATGACATGACGTTCGCTGAGTGCATCCAGGCTGGCTGCGGGTTCATCAAGCAGCAATAAATGTGAGGATTTATAGAGGGCGCGTGCGACCGCGACCCGCTGTGCCTGACCCACCGACAGCTGATTACCGCCATCGCCGGGCTGAGTTTCAATCCCGCTGGGCAGACGAGGCAGGAACTCGTTAATGCCACACGATTCCAGCAGCGTCGCAAAGCGCTCGCTATCCCAGACCGCATTCATCACAATATTATCGCGCAAGGTGGTGGCCGGTAACTGAGGATTCTGTCCTACCCAGCTAAGCTGCTGATGCCAGTCGCTCCGCCGTATATCACGCAGTTCAATGCCGTTCGCTTTCAGCGAGCCCTGATAAGGCAGAAAGCCAAGCAGGGCGTTCATCAGTGCCGTTTTCCCGGCTCCGCTCTGACCGACCAGCGCAATCTGCTCGCCAGCGGCAATAGTGAAAGTGAGCGGGCCGCAGAGCACCTGACCATCGGGCGAGCAGATCCGCAGCTCATCGGCGACAAGCGCGATGGAACGGTCGGCTGTGAAAGGTAACGGACCCTCCTCCTGCGGCGCGGCGTCCGGTGTTGCCTGCATAAAGGTTTCAAGTGCATCGGCACCCCCAACCGCCTGGGCTTTGGCATGATAGAACGCGCCGAGATCGCGCAATGGCTGGAAAAATTCCGGGGCGAGGATCAGCACCAGGAACCCGGCAAACAGCGTCACGCCCTGGCCATAATCACCGAAATGCAATTCACCCAGATAGGAGAAGCCAAAATAGACGGCTACCACAGCAATGGCTAACGAGGCAAAAAACTCCAGCACGGCGGAGGAGAGAAACGCTAAACGCAGCACGTCCATGGTGCGCTGGCGAAAATCGGTGGTGGCGTCGGCAACCGCCTGCTGCTCTGCTTCACCACGATGAAACAGCCGCAGCGTTTCTCTGCCGCGCAGACGGTCGAGAAAGTTACCGCTCAGGCGGGCCAGCACCAGGAAGTTGCGGCGATTGGCTTCGGCCGCACCCATGCCGACCAGCGCCATAAACAGCGGAATTAACGGCGCAGTGGCAAACAGGATCAGACCCGCCGTCCAGTTCAGCGGAAAAACAGTCAGCAGAATGCAGCAGGGGATCAACACTGCCAGCGTCATCTGCGGCAGATAGCGAGCGTAGTATTCCTGCATCTCTTCGATCTGCTCCAGCAGCAGGGTTGCCCAGCTACCGGCTGGTTTTCCCTGTATCCATGCCGGGCCCAGCACAGATAGCCGGTCTAAGACCTGCTGACGTAACGCCTGACGGATAGCCTGCCCCGCCCGATAACCGGTCAGCTCGCGGGCATAGTTGATCAGGGCGCGCAGTGCGAAGCAGAGCAGTAACAGCAGGATGCTGACAGTCAGGGTTTCACGCGGCTGCTGGTCTATGATCAGCGCCTGCAGCAGCGAGGCGAGTAAACCCGACTGGGCAATGATCAGCAGGGCACTTACCATGCCCAGCAGCGTGTTGAGCCGCAACCAGCGACCGGCAAAACGACGTTGCTGACGAAGCCAGCGGGTAAGATGCTGCTGCCGCGATTTGTCCATGCGAGACCATGCTAAATGTCGGTGACAGGGGAAAATGGAAAGACAATTCCATCTCTTCAGGCGCCAGAATTTAGCATGAGAGCCATAAAAAAGGCGACGGAAAAACCGTCGCCTGGAACATTTGAGATCAGAGGGTTAACAACTTACCGATCGTTTTTAACCAGCCCGTCAAGAAAACGCTCAGCGTCTAACGCCGCCATGCAGCCGGTGCCCGCCGAGGTGATCGCCTGACGATAGATATGGTCCATCACATCGCCTGCCGCAAAGACGCCTGGAATACTGGTCTGAGTGGCGTTGCCGTGCAGACCCGACTGAACTTTGATGTAACCGTTCTCCAGCGCCAGCTGACCTTCGAAGATGGCCGTATTCGGACTGTGTCCGATAGCAACAAACAGACCCGCGACTTCCAGCGCTTCTGTTTCATCACTGTTCTGAGTAGAACGCAGTGTCAGACCTGTCACACCCATCTGATCGCCTGTGACTTCATCCAGCGTACGATGGGTGTGCAGCACGATATTGCCATTGCGCACTTTTTCCATCAGCCGGTCGATCAGGATCTTCTCTGCGCGGAAGCTGTCACGACGGTGAATCAGATGCACTTCAGCCGCAATGTTCGCCAGATAGAGCGCCTCTTCAACGGCTGTGTTACCCCCGCCAATCACTGCAACTTTCTGGTTGCGATAGAAGAAACCGTCACAGGTTGCACAGGCAGAGACTCCTTTGCCCTTGAACGCCTCTTCAGACGGCAGACCCAGGTAGCGAGCTGATGCACCGGTTGCGATGATCAGGGCATCTGCTGTGTATACGCCGCTGTCGCCAGTGAGAGTGAACGGACGGTTCTGCAGATCCACGGTATGAATGTGATCGAAAATGATCTCAGTATTGAATTTTTCGGCATGCTCGTGCATGCGCTCCATCAGCGATGGACCTGTCAGATCGTGCGGGTCGCCCGGCCAGTTCTCCACCTCAGTGGTTGTGGTCAGCTGTCCGCCTTTTTCCAGACCGGTGATCAGCACCGGGTTCAGGTTGGCGCGTGCAGCATAAACGGCTGCGGTATAACCCGCTGGGCCGGAGCCCAGAATGAGTAACTTACTGTGTTTGGCCGTACTCATGCGTTCCTCAGTTTCATTCGGCTGACATAGCCTGCGATTGTAGGGAATATCCGGCGACAATAACAAGACTTAGCCAATTTTGTTAACGATAGCTGCAAGTGGCGTAGACGATGAGCGACGGTTTTGCCTGGTCAATGCGCCAGAATGGGGCAAAAATCGGCTTTATAGGGTGCAAAAGTGGAAAAATACTCATTTAAAAACAGATACCCAGCGGTCTGTCTGGCATCTTGTCCTGAATTTGGTGATTTTACTTTGACAATCGCCTGCGCTTTTGCGAAAACATTATCAGAAGCGAATAACATTTATCGGAACAAAACAGGTTTTCCTCGCCTGTTTTGCGTGTAACGCCGAATAAAAGCAGCCTGATATGGATAATGACGCATGATGTGGACAGACAACATGCGTCATATCGATAGGAGTCAGATCACAGGCTCTGTTAGCTCACTTCAGAAATGCCCCGAACATTGAGCGTTTTCAGGGCGTGGCAGGTAAAGGGAAGGAATTAAGAGAGACAATAATAATGGTAGACAATAAGAAACGCCCCGGGAAAGACCTCGACAGAATTGACAGGAACATTCTGAATGAACTTCAGAAAGATGGTCGCATTTCAAACGTAGAGCTTTCTAAACGCGTAGGCTTATCGCCTACGCCATGTCTTGAGCGTGTACGCCGTCTGGAACGCCAGGGATTTATTCTTGGTTACACCGCGCAGTTAAACCCGCACTATCTGGATGCCTCTCTGTTGGTATTCGTTGAGATTACTCTGAATCGTGGTGCGCCGGATGTGTTTGAGCAATTTAACGCCGCTGTGCAAAAACTTGAGGAAACTCAAGAGTGTCACCTCGTTTCCGGCGATTTCGACTACCTGCTGAAAACGCGCGTACCTGATATGTCTGCCTACCGTAAGCTGCTGGGTGAAACCCTGTTGCGCCTGCCGGGCGTAAACGACACGCGAACTTATGTGGTGATGGAAGAGGTCAAACAGAGCAATCGACTGGTGATCAAAACTCGCTGATGCGGGGCAGGTGCAAAACCTGTGAGATTTCGGTACACTCCTGTGCATTCATACAGGATCAGCGTCGGGCTTGCCCGACGCTGTTGCTTCTTACTTTACAGGCACCTGGAGAGTCCTCTTGAGCCAGGAATATACAGAAGATAAAGACGTTTCGTTACAATCGCTGAGCAGTGGACGTCGTCTGCTGGAGGCGTTGCTCATTCTGGTGGCGCTGTTTGCCATTTACCTGATGGTTTCACTGGTCAGTTTTAACCCTTCCGATCCGAGCTGGTCGCAAACGGCCTGGCATGAACCTATCCATAATATCGGCGGCAGCGTTGGTGCCTGGCTGGCTGACACCTTACTTTTCATCTTTGGTGTGATGGCGTACGCCATTCCGCCCGTCATACTGGGTTTGTGCTGGATTGCTTTCCGTCAGCGCGACAGCCAGGACTATTTTGACTACTTTGCCGTGGGGTTACGCTTAATCGGCGTTCTTGCGCTGGTGGTAACGACCTGTGGTATGGCAGCGCTGAACGCTGATGATATCTGGTACTTCGCTTCGGGCGGCGTGATTGGTAGTCTGGTCAGTAATGCTATTGCCCCCTGGTTCAGTCCGGCTGGCGGCACGCTGATGCTGCTCTGCGTCTGGGCAGCGGGGATAACCCTGTATACCGGCTGGTCCTGGCTCACCATTGCAGAAAGAATTGGTGGTGTCGTCATGGGCGTACTGACATTTGCCAGCAACCGCTCACGCCACGATGAACCCTGGCAGGAAGGGGATGACGAGCGGGACGTGCAAGATTATGCGGATGTCCCTGCACTGCATGCCGCCGATCAGGATGATGACGTGCTGCTGTCTGCTCCGCGTGCTGTCGATCAGGATGATGATGTGCTGCTTGCCGCGCCACGCGCTGCCGCTCAGCCTGTTACGACACAGCCGGATCCGCTACTGGCGAAAGCAGCAGCCGCAACCAGTGCGGCGGTAGCCGCCACTGCGGAAGCTGCAGAAGTGACTATCGCTCCCGCAGCGCCGGTTAACGCGGCGCCTGCTGCAGCGGCCTTAACTGCATCGGCGCCTGCCGCGTCAGCAGCAACACCTGCATCGCCGACGGCACAACCTGCTCCAGCAGCTGTACAGAGCACCCCTGCATCCTATGGTGCCGCGACGGCCCCGACTCCGGTGCAGAGTGCTTCTGCACCCGCAGCCTCACCACCGCTTTACCACTTTGAAATGCCAGATGAAGCTCCGGCCGCGCCGTCGTTTAATGCTTACGACGATGACGAACCTAAAATGGGTAACTGGCGTGACACGTCAGCGATCCCAGCGGCCGCTACAGCCGCCGCTGCCGCAACGGCGGCCACACGTACTGCGCCTGTTTTCGATTTAGCCCCTGAAACCAATCTGAATCCGCAGGTTAAACAGGGTATCGGACCGGCGCTGCCGCGTCCTAATCCGGTAAAACTGCCTACGCGTCGTGAGCTGGCCTCTTATGGCATTAAGTTACCTTCTCAGCGCATGGCTGAAGAGAAAGCCAAAGCGGAAGAGAGCGAAACGGTATCGGCAACGTCGGTTTCCACAGCACCTGATGCTGAAGAGGCATTGCAGCAGGCTGAACTGCGTCAGGCCTTCCAGTCTGAACAACAGCAGCGTTACGGCACCAGCTGGCAACAGGACGAAGAAGAGGAGCAGGATGCGCAACAGCAGGATGAACTGGCGCGTCAGTTCGCCGAGCAGCAACAGCAGCGCTATGAACCTGAAGTGAGAAAAGAGCCGGTATTGAACATTGATACAGCCTCCGCGTTCGATTTTTCACCGATGAAAGATCTGGTGGATGACGGCCCGTCTGAACCACTGTTTACCATTGCTGCGACGCCGGAGCCGGAAGCCCCTGCAGTTTCACACGAACCGTGGCAGCAGGTGAGTGAGGTCTCAAGTCCTCAGGCGCCGGTTCAGGTGCCTGCACCTGCCCGTTCTGTACCGGCAGAACCTGTATATAGTGCGCCAGCGGCACCTCAGGCACCGGCTTATTCTGCGCCTGCTTATGGTACGCCTTCAGAGCCTGAAGCGGGTTATGCCGCGCCATCTGCGCCTGTGTATGCTGCACCAACGGCGCCTCAGGCCCCGGCTTATGGCACGCCAGCCGTTGAGCCGGTTCAGCCAGTTGAAGAAGCGAAACCTTCACTGCATGACAGCCTGATCCATCCGTTCCTGATGCGCCACGAGCAGCCGCTGGAGAAACCGTCCACGCCACTGCCTTCGCTGGATCTGCTGACGGCGCCTCCTGAAGAGGAAGAGCCGGTTGATATGTTCTCGCTGGAGCAGACTGCCCGTCTGGTGGAGTCACGCTTAGGCGATTACCGCGTCAAAGCCGAAGTGGTCGGCATCTCACCCGGCCCGGTTATCACCCGTTTCGAGCTTGACCTGGCACCGGGTGTAAAAGCAGCACGTATCTCTAACCTGTCGCGCGACCTGGCACGATCACTCTCGACTGTCGCGGTTCGCGTGGTGGAAGTGATCCCTGGCAAACCTTATGTGGGCCTGGAACTGCCAAACAAACATCGTCAGACCGTTTATCTGCGTGAAGTCCTGGATTGCCCTAAATTCCGCGACAACCCATCGCCGCTGGCCGTCGTGCTGGGTAAAGACATTGCCGGTCAGCCTGTCGTGGCCGATCTGGCGAAAATGCCGCACTTACTGGTTGCCGGTACCACCGGTTCCGGTAAGTCTGTGGGCGTAAACGCCATGATCATCAGCATGCTTTACAAGGCGACACCGGAAGACGTTCGCTTCATTATGATCGACCCGAAAATGCTGGAGCTGTCGGTCTACGAAGGTATTCCGCACCTGCTGACCGAAGTTGTCACCGACATGAAGGACGCCGCGAATGCGCTGCGCTGGAGCGTCGGCGAAATGGAGCGTCGCTATAAGCTGATGTCTGCGCTGGGCGTGCGTAACCTGGCGGGTTACAACGAGAAAGTGGAGCAGGCCGAAGCGATGGGCCGTCCAATACCTGATCCGTTCTGGAAACCGGGCGACAGCATGGATATGACGCCGCCGGTGCTGGAGAAACTGCCGTATATCGTGGTAATGGTCGATGAGTTTGCTGACCTGATCATGGCAGTGGGTAAAAAAGTTGAAGAGCTGATTGCCCGCCTGGCACAGAAAGCCCGTGCGGCGGGTATCCATCTGGTGCTGGCAACACAGCGCCCATCCGTGGATGTGATTACCGGCCTGATCAAAGCGAACATCCCGACACGTATCGCCTTCACCGTTTCGAGCAAAATCGACTCCCGTACCATTCTCGATCAGGGCGGCGCGGAGTCATTGCTGGGTATGGGTGATATGCTCTACATGCCGCCAAATTCCTCCCTGCCGGTTCGTGTACATGGTGCCTTTGTGCGTGACCAGGAAGTGCATGCGGTGGTTCAGGACTGGAAAGCACGTGGTCGTCCACAATATATCGACAGTATTACGGCAGGCGAAGAGAGCGAAAGTGCCGGTGGCATTGATAGCGATGAAGAACTTGATCCGCTGTTCGATCAGGCAGTCGGTTTTGTGGTTGATAAGCGCCGCGCCTCGATTTCAGGCGTTCAGCGTCAGTTCCGCATCGGCTATAACCGTGCGGCACGTATCATTGAGCAGATGGAAGCACAGGGTATTGTCTCTGCACCGGGACACAATGGTAACCGTGAAGTGCTGTCGCCACCACCACACGATATGTAGGGGTTAAATGTTTTGAAACACTACTTAATGAGCCAGTTCCGACTGGCTCATTGTTTTTACGCGGTTAAGCCCCATATCTGGATCAGCTTTCGGCTTTTTCCTCTGTTCTGTTGGCGGAACGGCGACCAGGCTTACTGTGGTTATTAATGGGAACGTTTAAATAAGGAATTGAAGCAGATGAAATTACGCGTAATCGCTCTGGGCCTGTTGGCCACCTTTTCTTCAGCCAGCGTTCTGGCTGATGCTTCCAGTGATCTGCAACAGCGCCTCAATAAGGTCAGCAGCTTCCATGCCAGCTTCACGCAAAAAGTGACCGACAGCAGCGGCGCGAATGTGCAGGATGGTGAAGGCGAATTGTGGGTTAAACGTCCCAGCCTGTTTAACTGGCACATGACCGCGCCGGATGAAAGCATCATCATCTCTGACGGCAAATCGCTGTGGTTCTACAACCCATTTGTTGAGCAGGCGACCGTTAGCCTGCTGCAGAATGCGACCAGCAACACACCGTTTATGCTGATTGCCCGCAACCAGTCGAATGACTGGAAGCAGTACAACATTAAACAGCAGGGTGACAATTTCGAGCTGACTCCGAAAAACAGCGATGGCAACCTGAAACAGTTCACCATTCAGGTGACCTCCAGCGGCACCATTAACCGCTTCAGCGCTATCGAACAGGATGGCCAGCGCAGTGATTACCAACTGAAAAGCCAGCAGAATGGCGCTATCAGCCCGGATAAATTCACGTTCACACCGCCAAAAGGCGTGACGGTGGACGACCAACGTCAGTGAGGTCACGGTGAGTAACCTGTCCCTGGATTTTTCCACCGAAAATTTCAAACCTCTGGCCGCGCGTATGCGGCCAGAAACATTGAAACAGTACATTGGTCAGCAACATCTGCTGGATGCGGGCAAACCTCTGCCGCGCGCGATTGAAGCAGGGCACCTGCACTCGATGATCCTGTGGGGACCACCCGGGACCGGCAAGACGACACTCGCTGAAATTATTGCGCATTACGGTAACGCCGATGTGGAGCGTATCTCAGCAGTCACTTCGGGTGTGAAAGAGATTCGTGAAGCGATTGAGCGTGCCCGCCAGAATAAACATGCCGGGCGGCGCACCATCCTGTTTGTGGATGAGGTCCATCGGTTCAACAAGAGCCAGCAGGATGCTTTTCTGCCGCATATCGAAGACGGCACGATTACCTTTATTGGAGCGACCACCGAAAACCCCTCTTTTGAACTCAACTCCGCATTGCTGTCACGCGCCCGCGTTTACCTGCTGAAATCACTGACGACCGAGGATATTGAGCAGGTGCTGGATCAGGCGATGCAGGACAAAGCCCGTGGGTATGGCGACAGTGATATCGTGCTGCCGGACAATACACGCAGGATGATCGCTGAACTGGTTAATGGCGATGCACGCCGGGCGCTGAACACGCTGGAGATGATGGCGGATATGGCTGAAATCACCGCTTCGGGTCAGCGTGAACTGACGCCGCAGTTGCTTAACGAAGTCTCGGGTGAGCGATCCGCGCGTTTTGATAACAAAGGCGACCGCTTTTACGACCTGATTTCGGCACTGCATAAATCGGTTCGCGGTTCCGCACCCGACGCGGCGCTTTACTGGTATGCGCGCATTATCACCGCGGGTGGCGATCCACTCTATGTGGCACGCCGGTTGCTGGCTATTGCCTCCGAAGATGTTGGCAATGCCGATCCGCGCGGTATGCAGGTGGCGATTGCGGCCTGGGATTGCTTTACACGTGTCGGTCCGGCAGAAGGGGAGCGCGCCATCGCTCAGGCCATTGTTTATCTCGCCTGCGCGCCTAAAAGTAATGCGGTCTACAACGCGTTTAAAGCCGCTATGCGTGATGCGCGCGACCATCCCGATTACGATGTGCCGGAACATCTGCGTAATGCGCCGACGAAGCTGATGAAAGAGATGGGCCTGGGCAAAGAGTATCGTTATGCCCATGACGAAACCAACGCCTATGCCGCCGGTGAAGTCTATTTTCCGCAGGAACTGGCCAGCGCACGCTATTACACTCCAACCCAGCGCGGGCTTGAGGGTAAGATTGGTGAAAAGCTAAGCTGGCTCGCTGAGCAGGATCAAAATAGCCCGACAAAACGCTACCGCTGAAACAGACGTTACGGTAATGTGGGCAATGTTTTCAACGCATTCCGCAGGAATGCGCCCCTTCTTTCAACCAACTTTTTATACACAGGATAAGCATGCTCGATCCCAATCTGCTGCGTAACGAGCCAGACGCAGTCGCAGAAAAACTGGCACGCCGGGGATTCAAACTGGATGTGGAAACGCTGCGTTCGCTTGAGGAGCGTCGCAAAGTACTGCAGGTGGAAACTGAAAATCTGCAGGCAGAGCGTAACTCCCGATCCAAATCCATCGGTCAGGCCAAAGCACGTGGGGAAGACATCGAGCCGCTGCGTCAGGAAGTGAACGCGCTGGGCGAACGCCTGGATGCCGCAAAAGCAGAACTGGATGAACTGCAGAATCAAATCCGTGACTTTGCGCTGGCGCTGCCTAACATTCCGGCAGATGAAGTGCCGCTGGGCAAAGATGACAGCGAAAACCAGGAAGTGAGCCGCTGGGGTACCCCACGCGAGTTTAGTTTCCAGGTTAAAGATCACGTTGAGCTGGGTGAAGCGGCGAAAGGCCTGGATTTTGCGGCTGCCGTGAAACTGACCGGTTCGCGCTTTGTAGTCATGCAGGGTCAGATTGCCCGCCTGCACCGTGCACTGAGTCAGTTTATGATTGACCTGCACACTGAGCAGCATGGCTACCTTGAAACCTATGTGCCTTACCTTGTCAATCACGAAACGCTTTATGGCACAGGACAGCTGCCTAAGTTTGGTGAAGACCTGTTCCACACCCGTCCGCTGGAAGAGCAGTCAGACAGCAGCAACTATGCGTTGATTCCTACCGCGGAAGTACCGCTGACCAACCTGATGCGCGATGAGATCGTGGAAGAGGATAGCCTGCCGGTTAAACTGACCGCGCATACGCCATGCTTCCGTTCTGAAGCGGGTTCTTACGGTCGTGACACGCGCGGCCTGATCCGTATGCACCAGTTCGACAAAGTTGAAATGGTGCAGATTGTCACGCCGGAACAGTCAATGGATGCACTGGAGGAGTTGACAGGTCATGCGGAGAAAGTGCTGCAACTGCTGAACCTGCCGTATCGTAAGGTTTTACTCTGTACCGGCGATATGGGCTTCGGATCGACCAAAACCTACGATCTGGAAGTCTGGCTGCCAGCGCAGAATACCTATCGTGAAATTTCATCCTGTTCCAATATGGGTGATTTCCAGGCCCGTCGTATGCAGGCGCGTTACCGCAATAAGCAGGAAAAGAAACCGCGTCTGGTTCATACCCTGAATGGCTCAGGACTGGCCGTAGGCCGTACTCTGGTCGCGGTGCTGGAAAACTATCAGCAGGAAGATGGCCGCATCACCGTGCCTGAAGTCTTACGCCCTTACATGAATGGCGTCGATATCATCGGCTAAGCGATTCACAATTCTTAAACCCGGCCATGGCCGGGTTTTTTTATGCCTGTTATCTGAGAAAAAAGGATTTATTGAGACTGATTTTAATCACAAATAAACGTTATCGATACCAGGTGCGCCGGAACGCTTAAAAATCTAATATTTCATAGAGATAGCATTCAGCAATATGCCGCATAACATAATTGTAACTCACTGAAGATTAGTAAATTAAATTGTCCCGCAGCAAAATGTGCTGCTGTCAGATTCAGCCCATTGACTTTAAAAAAGCCAGTGGCAAACTGCGCGCAATTTCCTTCATTTTGCTCTGGTTTCTAACCCCTATGTCAACCTGGTCACGCCCCGTGATATTGCTGCTTTGCGGCCTGATGTTAATGACTGTCGCCATTGCCGTGCTGAATACGCTTGTTCCATTGTGGCTGACGCATGACTTACTGACAACCTGGCAGGTAGGCATCGTAAGTTCTTCTTATTACACCGGCAATCTGGCAGGTACATTGCTGGCTGGCTGGTTAATCAGGCATTACGGGTTTAATCGCAGTTATTATCTGGCAACCGGACTCTTTGCCGTGGCAACGATTTGCCTGGCAACAATGGAAGGTTTCTGGGCATGGAGTTCGCTTCGTTTTGTCGCGGGCGTAGGCTGTGCACTGATGTGGGTCGTGGTTGAAAGCGCACTTCTTTGTAGCGGAACCGTCCGCAATCGTGGACAGCTACTGGCTGCCTATATGATTGTTTATTATCTCGGCACCGTAACCGGTCAGTTACTGGTCAGCACCCTCTCTACAGAATTACTGAGTGTAGTACCCTGGGTCACTTCACTGGTGTTCTGTGCAGTACTGCCTCTGGTCTTTACACGTGTATCAGCTACCGGTGAAGCGGCTGAAACGGCACCGGCTCGCATCTGGCCAATGCTTCGTCGTCGCAGTTCACGTCTCGGCATTAATGGCTGCATTATCTCCGGTATCGTTTTAGGCTCGCTTTATGGCCTGATGCCGCTTTACCTGTCGCATCAGGGAATGAGTGATGCCAATGTCGGCTACTGGATGGCGTTACTGGTCAGCGCAGGTATTGTCGGTCAGTGGCCAGTTGGTCGCCTGGCCGATCGTTTCGGTCGCCTGCTGGTGCTGCGGGTGCAGGTCTTTGTCGTTATCCTGGGTGCGATGGCTATGCTAACCAATGCCGCAATGGCACCAGCACTGTTTGTTCTGGGGCTGGCGGGCTTCACCCTTTATCCGGTGGCGATGTCCTGGGCTTGTGAGACGGTTGCACATCATGAGCTGGTTGCGATGAATCAGGCGCTGCTGATGAGTTATACCGTTGGCAGTCTGGCTGGACCGGCAATGACCTCCGTTCTGATGCAGAATTACTCTGACCGACTGCTGTTTGTGATGATCGCTGCAGTAGCGCTGATCTATCTGCTGATGCTGCTGCGTAAAGCGGACCAGCAGGCGACGCCAGTGGCACATGCCTGATCGCTGAACAGTAAAAAGGGAGCGTTAAGCTCCCTTTTTTGTGACCGATTCTTCAGTACATCACTTCGTGGCCGTAGCTGGCGAGAATGTTTTTAACGCGTTCCATCGTCTCTTTCCCCGGTGGTTTTACCCCATCCAGCTTGTACTCTTCACCCATCGCAATCCATTTATGCTTACCCAGCTCGTGATAGGGCAGCAATTCAATCTTCTCGACGTTCTCCATATCACGTGTGAATTCACCCAGCCGATGCGCGGTGTCATCATCGTCAGAATAGCCAGGTACCACAACAAATCGGATCCAGGTCCGCTTGCCTTTTTTCTGCAGGTAGCGGGCAAAATCCAGCGTACGATGATTGGATACACCCACCAGAATCTGATGCACATCGTCATTCATCTGTTTCAGGTCGAGCATCACTAAGTCAGTCACGTCAAGCAATTCGTCGATTACCGGATCGTAGCGGCGTACGAAGCCATTGGTGTCAAGACAGGTATGGATGCCTTCGGCCTTGCAGGCGCGAAACCAGTCACGCACAAATTCAGCCTGAAGAATCGCTTCACCGCCTGACGCAGTAACACCGCCGCCAGAGGCATTCATAAAGTGGCGATAGGAGAGCACATCCGCCATCAGCGCCTCGACGCTGATCTCTTTGCCGGCGTGAGTATCCCAGGTGTCACGGTTGTGACAGTAGAGACAGCGCATGAGGCAGCCCTGGAAGAAGGTGATGAAACGGATGCCGGGACCGTCAACGGTCCCGCAGGATTCAAATGAGTGGATACGACCGTTAACTGACATTGCGATGTTTCTCCAGTGAGTCTGCCGGGACAGACGGCGCAATCTCTGTTGCGCTCAGGGCAGGAAATCGATTCTGGTGGGAACCTTGATGAAGATGACCATCAGAACAGACTTTTAAGGAAAAGGCTCCGCGAGGAGCCTTTTTATCGGGTTTAGCCGTGATTACAGTGACTGTGTGAAGGTACGGGTAATCACATCCTGCTGTTGCTCTTTAGTCAGTGAGTTAAAGCGTACAGCGTAACCAGAAACGCGAATCGTCAGTTGCGGATACTTCTCCGGATGCTCCATCGCGTCCAGCAGCATTTCACGGTTCATAACGTTGACGTTAAGGTGCTGGCCGCCTTCGATGCTGGCTTCGTGATGGAAGTAACCATCCATCAGGCCGGCAAGGTTGGTTTTGCGCACATTATCATCTTTACCCAGCGCGTTTGGTACGATTGAGAAGGTATAGGAGATACCATCTTTCGCGTAGGCAAAGGGCAGTTTAGCGACAGAAGTCAGTGAAGCCACCGCACCTTTCTGGTCACGACCATGCATCGGATTAGCACCAGGTCCAAACGGTGCGCCAGCGCGACGTCCATCCGGGGTGTTACCGGTTTTCTTACCATATACCACGTTCGAGGTGATGGTCAGAACAGACTGCGTCGGCACGGCATTACGATAGGTAGTCAGCTGCTGAATTTTCTTCATGAAGCGTTCAACCAGATCGCAGGCCAGGTCATCAACACGAGCGTCGTTGTTACCGAACTGAGGATATTCACCTTCGATATCGAAGTCGATCGCCAGACCATCTTCGTCACGGACCGGTTTCACTTTGGCGTATTTAATTGCAGAAAGTGAATCCGCAGCAACAGAGAGACCGGCGATACCACAAGCCATGGTGCGATAGACATCCCGGTCATGCAGAGCCATCAGTGCCGCTTCATAGCTGTACTTATCATGCATGTAGTGGATGATGTTCAGCGAAGTCACATACTGTTTTGCCAGCCAGTCCATGAAGTGCTCCATACGCTCCATGACGGTGTCGAAATCCAGCACGTCGTCGCTGATTTTGTCGCCTTTCGGTCCGACCTGCATTTTCAGTTTTTCATCCACGCCGCCGTTGATTGCGTAAAGCAGCGTTTTCGCCAGGTTGGCACGTGCGCCAAAGAACTGCATTTGTTTGCCGACAATCATCGGGCTAACGCAGCAGGCAATGGCGTAATCATCATTGTTAAAATCAGGACGCATCAGATCATCGTTCTCATACTGCAAAGATGAGGTATCGATAGAAACTTTAGCGGCGTATTTTTTAAAGTTAATTGGCAGTTTTTCTGACCATAGAATGGTCATGTTTGGCTCAGGTGAAGGACCCATGGTGTAAAGGGTATTCAGGAAGCGGAAGGTGCTTTTTGATACCAGTGTACGACCATCAACGCCCATACCTGCCAGTGATTCAGTTGCCCAGATTGGATCACCAGAGAACAGCTCATCATATTCCGGGGTACGCAGGAAGCGCACCATGCGCAGTTTCATGACCAGATGGTCAATCAGTTCCTGAGCCTGTTCTTCCGACAGCTTACCGGCTTTAAGGTCACGCTCAATGTAAACATCCAGGAAGGTTGAGACGCGGCCAAACGACATGGCAGCACCGTTTTGTGATTTAACGGCAGCCAGATAACCATAGTAAGTCCACTGAACAGCTTCCATTGCGTTGGTTGCCGGGCTGGAAATGTCATGACCATATTTTGCGGCCATCTCTTTTATCTGGGCCAGTGCATGATGCTGATCGGAGATCTCTTCACGCAGACGAATGGTCGCTTCGAGATTCACACCGTTCTCTAAATCTGCCTGCAGTGATGCGAACTGTGCGAATTTATCCGCCATCAGGAAATCGATGCCGTATAACGCCACACGACGATAGTCACCGATAATACGGCCACGGCCATAAGCATCAGGAAGACCGGTCAGAATACCTGATTTGCGGCAGCGCAGAATGTCCGGAGTATAAACATCGAATACACCCTGATTGTGTGTTTTGCGGTATTCGGTGAAGATTTTTTTCAGAGAAGGGTCGAGTTCACGGCCATACACTTTGCATGAACCTTCAACCATTTTGATGCCGCCATAAGGAATGATGGCGCGTTTTAATGGCGCTTCAGTTTGTAGCCCAACAATTTTTTCCAGAGACTGATTAATGTAGCCCGCGTCGTGCGAGGTAATCGTGGAGGCGAGATCGGTGTCGAAGTCGACTGGCGCGTGGGTGCGGTTCTCAATTTTGATGCCTTCCAGCACGCTTTCCCACAGTTTGGTGGTCGCTTCAGTGGCGCCCGCCAGGAATGACTCATCACCTTCATAGGGGGTGTAGTTTTTCTGAATGAAGTCGCGCACATTGACGCTGTTCTGCCATTCGCCTTCAGCAAATCCTTCCCATGCTGAAGCCAGTTTTGCATTAAGTTCGGTCATAATATACCTGCCTTATATGAAGAGACTTTACGGTCGGGCACAGTCAACGTCCTGTGCCGTCAAAAATGCGTTTAATGTACCTGGTCACCGTTGCGGAGATAGATAATCCAGTAAGTCAGACCAACCAGAACGCCACCGCCGATGATGTTACCGATGGTGACGGGAATCAGATTGTGGAGAATAAAGTTACTGACTGTCAGCGCGTGAAACTGTGCAGCCGTGGTGCCAGCAGCCTGCCAGAACTCAGGTGTTGCGAAGTCACGAATAGTAATGGCGTAGGGAATGAGAAACATATTGGCGATGCTGTGTTCGAAACCGCTGGCGACAAACATTCCAACAGGCAGAATCATCACGACCAGCTTATCGGTCAGGCTGCGACCGGAATAGCTCATCCAGACGGCGAGGCAGACCAGCAGATTAGCTAAAGTACCCAGACAGACTGCTTCTAAGAAGGTGTGATGCATCTTGTGATCGGCGGTTTCCAGGACATTTAAGCCCCAGGCACCGTTCGCAACCATATGTTGTCCGGCAAACCACATCAGGGCGACAAAGAAGAGTGCACCTGCCAGGTTACCGGCGTAAACATTAATCCAGTTGCGGGCCAGCTGACCCCAGCTGATGCGACCACTGGCTTTAGCCACGACGATTAATACCGTTGAGGTAAAAAGGTCGGCACCACACACCACGACCAGCATCAAACCGAGTGAAAAGCAGATACCGCCAATCAGTTTGGCTATGCCATAGGGCATCGCGCCGCTGCCGGTAGTTGCTGTAATATAAAAAACGAATGCGATTGAGATGAATACGCCAGCATTTATTGCCAGAAAGAAGGTAGTAAAGGGATGTTTGGTTGCTTTATAGATACCCGCCTCTTCGGCCACTTTCGCCATTGCGGATGGTAATAAAAGATTAAAAGGGTTGTCAGTTTTCACACTAACTTACTCCTGAAGTTGTCTGAAAAAATACTAACAAAGGAGTATCAATCGGTAATTGATGTGGATCATGTTTGCCGAAAGGGTAGCCATCATCTCGCATGTAAATGAAAAAATAATAGCGTAACTTCATGAAAATAAAGGTTTAAATAAATTTTAAAAATACAAATATATTTTAATAGGATGCGGTTGCTCGCACTTTTAATTCAGTCTATGTTACGAATTAATATCGTATATGTTAAGTGAAATGATGCAATGTGGCGGAAGGTATTTTCATTACAGCTGATGTTTAATTGAGACAGAGGGAAACTATGGCACCAGATAAATCCAGTGCCATATTGAGTTATTTTTTTCCAGCTCCAGGCGTTATGCCTTACGCTTTTTTCCAGTAATGACGTTTAGCAGCTTGCAGTTTTTCGTAGGCAGCAAGCAGGGATTGATGGGCCGGGAATGCCTGCAACGCTTCATCCACAGCCTGAAGCCCGTTAAACGGATTCTCACCACTAATAGCGGCGGAAGCCGCTTCCATTGCGTTCTCACCATACATACGCAGGAAGGCGTGATGATACTGCAGCGGATCGCGCTCATCTTCCATTGCCAGTAACAGGAGGGTCTGCAGGCAACGATAGTAGTTAGCCCGCTCTGGCGTAAAGATTGAGCTGTTAAACTCCATTGTCCATTCTGTCCAGATCAATGCCTGATCCAGATCGCCGCCCGCCAGCGCCAGCATCGCTTTTAATTCGCCAATACGAAGCGTGTACCAGCCGTTGTCTTTACCGGTTGCCAGTCCCAGCAGCTCGCGAACACGGGTGAAGTCGTCAAAACCTTCATCATCCAGCTGTCCAATCAGATCCAGATACTCTTCCGGATTCCAGTTGCTGTCAGGCAAAGCAAGCAGAGTTTCACGCATGCCAGCACCCATGCTGTTATTCGCCAGGAACAAATCTTCCGCCGGGTAAATATCAGACATGCCAGGTACGATGATGCGGCAGGCATAGACACCCAGGTGCTCGTAGTCAGCGATATAGACTTCCTGATCTTCTGAAGCGAAGATCGCCATCAGCGTAGCAAATTCCTGCTCAGTGCTGCCTGCGAAAGACCAGTCGACAAAGGGATAATCCGCCGTCTCTTTAAACAGATCCCAGGAGATCAGACCGCTTGAATCGATGAAGTGTGTTTCAAGGTTGGCATGTTCAGCCACTTCTTCGTCATCAAAGGTTGGTGGTGTAAACACATCCAGATCTTTGAGGCTGCGACCCTGCAGCAACTCGGTAACGGTACGCTCCAGCGCCACACCGAAATCGGGATGCGCACCAAATGAGGCAAAACAGGTGCCGTTGGTCGGGTTAAACAGCACCACACAGATAACCGGATATTTGCCGCCCAGCGAGGCGTCATAGGCGAAAATCGGGAAGCCTTCTGCCTCCAGGCGTGCAATCGCCTCAATGACGTCAGGATAACGCTGCATCACCTCATCAGGAATCGCTGGCAGGCTGATTGCTTCAGCAATAATGCGGTTTTTAATGTAGCGCTCGAACACTTCTGACAGCCCCTGAACACGCGCTTCATTCGCGGTGTTGCCCGCCGACATGCCATTTGAGACATAGAGGTTGCCGATGATGTTCATCGGGATATAGACAGTTTGCTGATCGGACTGGCGGGTAAAGGGCAGAGCGCAGATACCACGCTCAGTATTGCCGGACTGCAAATCAATCAGGCCGGAAGCCGTCAGAGCATTGTCGGCATCGTAAAACGCATGCAGGCGCGCATCCAGAATGCCTTCAGGTAAGGAATCATTCTCCGGTAACGCAAACCATTTTTCATTGGGATAGTGGACAAAATCACCGCTGGCGATCTTTTTCCCCAGCCAGAAGTCAGCAAAAAAATAGTTAGTAGAAAGACGCTCAAAATACTCGCCCAGTGCAGAGGCCAGTGCCGCTTTTTTACTGGCTCCTTTACCATTGGTAAAGCAGAGCGGGCAATCGCGGTCGCGGATATGCACAGACCAGACATGGGGAACAGGATTAAGCCAGGAGGCTTCTTCAATATTAAAACCAAGATCCTGCAGCTTGTTCTGGAAACGCGCGATGGAGTCTTCCAGTGCGGCATCTTTGCCCGGGATAAATGTTTGCGTCATAGTGCCGCTCTCTCTGTTGTCATAGGGTGCGTAAAGCGCGCCATGATACGGATTTTGCTTACTGACCGCTATCAGGGCGGGACATTTTTACCGGCTTAGTTTACCGGCGTAGTTTTCATCACAGCGGCACTCTGGCCAAACGCAGATTGATGGAGCTGGATAAAGCCTCATAAAATTCCGTTCAGATTTGCATTGGTAACATAACCTCCGGCGAGCCGGATTCAGAAAATGTGACCGCACCCTGATTTATGATTGCAGCTATCAGAATGCAGTGATAAAACCGGATGGTTATTCATAACCGTTCGATATGACAGTGGTGAGGGGAAATGACGCAAGTTTATAATTTTAGCTCTGGCCCGGCGATGCTACCGGTTGAAGTCCTTCGTCGTGCAGAACAGGAGCTGACGAACTGGCGCGGTCTGGGAACCTCTGTAATGGAGATCAGTCACCGCAGTAAAGAGTTTATTCAGGTGGCTGAGGAAGCGGAGCAGGACTTCCGTGATCTGCTAAAAATACCGGCTAATTACAAAGTTTTATTCTGTCATGGCGGCGCGCGTGCGCAGTTCGCTGCTGTACCAGGTAATCTGCTCAGGCAAGCGACCAGCGCTGACTATGTTGATGGCGGCTACTGGGCGCACAGTGCAATAAAAGAAGCGGAAAAGTATTGCTCCCCACGCACGCTGGATGTAAAAACCACCCGCGATGGTAAACGTGCCATTCTGCCGATGAGCGAATGGCAGGTGAGTGATGCGTCTGCTTACCTGCATTTCTGCCCGAATGAAACTATCGATGGCATCGCTATTGATGAACAGCCCGATTTCGGCAGTAAAACGGTTGTCGCTGACTTCTCATCTACCATTCTGTCACGTCCGATCGATGTGAGCCGCTATGGCGTGATTTATGCCGGCGCACAAAAAAATGTCGGTCCGGCAGGATTAACGCTGGTCGTCGTTCGCGAAGATCTGCTGGGTCAGGCGCACGCCTCTGTACCTTCAATTCTTGATTACAAAGTGCTGGCCGATAATGATTCGATGTTTAATACCCCGCCAACATTTGCGTGGTATCTCTCAGGCCTGGTGTTTAAATGGCTGAAAGAGAAGGGCGGTGTAGCTGAAATTGATCGTATCAATCAGGCAAAATCTGACCTGCTTTATGGCGTTATCGATCACAGTGGCTTCTACCGTAACGATGTGGCTAAAGAAAACCGCTCACGCATGAATATTCCTTTCCAGCTGGCGGATGCGTCACTCGATGCGCTGTTCCTTGAAGAGTCATTTAAGGCAGGATTGCATGCGCTTAAAGGCCATCGTGTAGTAGGCGGTATGCGTGCCTCTATTTATAATGCGATGCCGCTGGAAGGTGTGAAAGCGCTGACCGATTTCATGGTCGACTTTGAACGCCGTCACGGCTGATTATTAAGATATCAGCGTTGATGCTGATGCCAGACCTCGCCATACGGCGAGGTCTCTGTATTTTTTGAGGATTTTGTTTCACATGCAGGACTCCCTGACTCTCCAACCGATCGCGCGCGTCGATGGCACCGTAAATCTGCCCGGTTCAAAAAGCGTTTCCAATCGCGCATTGCTGCTGGCTGCGCTGGCTGAAGGTACAACCCGTCTCACTAACCTGCTCGACAGCGATGATGTGAAGCATATGCTGAATGCGCTGACCGCGCTGGGCGTAAGCTATACGCTTTCCAGCGATCGTACCGTGTGTGAAGTGACGGGAAATGCCGGGCCGCTGCACTCCTCTCAACCGCTGTCACTATTTCTGGGCAATGCCGGAACCGCAATGCGTCCTCTGGCCGCGTCACTTTGTCTGGGTGAGCACGATATCGAACTGACTGGCGAACCCCGCATGAAAGAGCGTCCAATCGGCCATCTGGTTGATGCGCTTCGTCAGGGTGGCGCAATCATTGATTACCTGGAAAATGAAAACTATCCGCCGCTTCGTTTACGCGGAGGTTTCACCGGGGGAGACGTCAGCGTGGATGGCAGCGTCTCCAGTCAGTTCCTGACTGCGCTGCTGATGACCGCGCCGCTGGCACAGCAGGATACCTGTATCACGATTAAAGGCGATTTGGTTTCCAAACCTTACATTGATATCACACTCAATCTGATGCAGTGCTTTGGCATTGAGGTTGAGAATCAGAGCTATCAGCGCTTCCTGATCAAGGGACAGCAACAGTATCGGTCACCAGGCGATTACCTGGTTGAAGGCGATGCCTCTTCCGCCTCCTATTTCCTGGCCGCCGCCGCAATAAAAGGCGGGACGGTTCGCGTCACCGGTATCGGACGCCAGAGTGTGCAGGGCGATATCCGTTTCGCTGACGTGCTGGAAAGGATGGGCGCTGTAATTGAGTGGGGCGATGATTACATTGCCTGCACAGCCGGAAAACTGCAGGCTATCGATATGGATATGAACCATATCCCTGATGCTGCAATGACCATTGCGACCACCGCGCTGTTTGCAGAGGGCATTACCCAGTTACGTAATATTTATAACTGGCGGGTAAAAGAGACCGATCGACTGAGCGCAATGGCCACTGAATTACGTAAAGTAGGGGCGGAAGTCGAAGAAGGTCATGATTTCATCCGTATTACACCGCCAGCATCGCTGATTCATGCTGATATTGGCACCTACAATGACCACCGCATGGCGATGTGTTTTTCTCTGGTTGCACTTTCTGATACGCCGGTAACCATTCTTGATCCTGGCTGTACAGCGAAGACCTTCCCGGACTATTTTGTTCAGCTGGCTAAAATCAGCCAGCACGCCTGATATTGCCTTTCCGGTGCGGTTCCGCACCGGATCTCTCCCTGATTTAATCTGGCTGCAACCGCACCGATATCCTCTGAATTGACTAACATTTCGAACCCCGTCAGTGCGAAAGGGTAACCAAGCCTTGCTATGCAGCGTATAATGCTAAGCATTAAGGGTGGCCTGAAGGTCATAATGCACGCAGCAACAGGAGGGAATAATGACAGTAACTGCCCCGGTCATAACTATTGATGGGCCAAGTGGAGCGGGAAAGGGAACCCTTTGCAAAGCGATGGCAGAATCGCTGCAGTGGCATCTGCTGGATTCCGGTGCTATTTATCGCGTGCTGGCGTTAGCCGCATTGCATCATCAGGTGGACATTGAATCTGAAGAGGCGCTGGTGCCGATTGCTGCGCATCTTGATGTGCGCTTTTTGTCACAAAACGGTGAAGTGCAGGTCATACTTGAAGGTGAAGATGTGACCGGTGAAATCCGCACTCAGGAGGTCAGCAACACCGCATCACGTGTCGCTGCGTTTCCACGGGTGCGCGAAGCGTTATTGCGCCGCCAGCGCGGTTTCCGCGAGATGCCGGGCCTGATTGCTGATGGCCGTGATATGGGCACCGTGGTTTTCCCGGATGCGCCAGTAAAGATTTTCCTTGATGCCAGCCCGGAAGAGCGTGCTCAGCGACGTATGCTACAGTTGCAGGGAAATGGCTTTAATGTTAACTTTGACCGCCTTTTAGCCGAGATAAAAGAACGCGACGACCGCGATCGTAACCGCGCAATTGCGCCTCTGGTGGCTGCTGCTGATGCACTGGTTCTGGACTCTACAGAGATGTCTATCGACCAGGTCATTGAAAAAGCGCTACACTATGCCCGCGAGAAGTTGGGCATTCCGGCTTAACTGAATTTATCACCCTGTACCACGGATCCGGTGCCGGGCATGTGAAACAACCCCATCCGACATGAAGTCAGATGGACGTTAAATTGAAGAATCCTGAAGATTATCAATATGACTGAATCTTTTGCTCAACTATTTGAAGAATCCTTAAAAACAATCGAAACCCGCCCGGGTTCTATCGTTCGTGGCATCGTCGTTTCTATCGACAAAGATGTCGTTCTGGTTGATGCGGGTCTGAAATCTGAATCTGCAATTCCTGCAGAGCAGTTCAAGAACGCAGCCGGCGAACTGGAAATCCAGGTTGGCGACGAAGTTGACGTTGCTCTGGATGCAGTGGAAGACGGCTTCGGTGAAACCCTGCTGTCCCGTGAGAAAGCTAAGCGCCATGAAGCATGGATCACGCTGGAGAAAGCTTACGAAGACGCTGAAACTGTTACCGGTGTTATCAACGGCAAAGTTAAAGGCGGCTTCACAGTTGAGCTCAACGGTATCCGTGCGTTCCTGCCAGGTTCACTGGTAGATGTGCGTCCGGTGCGCGATACGCTGCACCTGGAAGGCAAAGAGCTTGAGTTCAAAGTCATCAAGCTGGATCAGAAACGCAACAACGTCGTGGTTTCACGTCGTGCGGTTATCGAATCCGAAAACAGCGCAGAGCGCGATCAGCTGCTGGAAAATCTGCAGGAAGGCATGGAAGTTAAAGGTATCGTTAAGAACCTCACTGACTACGGTGCATTCGTTGATCTGGGCGGCGTTGATGGCCTGCTGCACATCACTGATATGGCATGGAAACGCGTTAAGCATCCAAGCGAAATCGTTAACGTTGGCGACGAAATCACCGTTAAGGTGCTGAAGTTCGACCGCGAGCGTACCCGTGTTTCTCTGGGTCTGAAGCAGCTGGGCGAAGATCCATGGGTTGCTATCGCTAAACGCTATCCGGAAGGCACCCGCCTGACCGGTCGTGTTACCAACCTGACTGATTACGGCTGCTTCGTGGAAATCGAAGAAGGCGTTGAAGGTCTGGTACACGTGTCTGAAATGGACTGGACTAACAAAAACATCCATCCGTCTAAAGTTGTTAATGTAGGCGATGTTGTTGAAGTTATGGTTCTGGACATTGATGAAGAGCGTCGTCGTATCTCCCTGGGTCTGAAGCAGTGTAAATCTAACCCATGGCAGCTGTTCGCTGAGACGCACAACAAAGGCGATCGTGTTGAAGGTAAAATCAAGTCAATCACTGACTTCGGTATCTTCATCGGCCTGGACGGCGGCATCGACGGTCTGGTTCACCTGTCTGACATCTCCTGGAACGCGACTGGCGAAGAAGCCGTTCGTGAGTACAAAAAAGGTGACGAAATCGCTGCCGTTGTACTGCAGGTTGATGCAGAGCGCGAGCGTATCTCTCTGGGCGTTAAACAGCTGGCAGAAGATCCGTTCAACAACTACATCACTCTGAATAAGAAAGGTGCGATCGTCACCGGTAAAGTGACTGCAGTTGATGCTAAAGGTGCTACAGTTGAATTAGCAGACGGCGTTGAGGGTTACCTGCGCGCTTCTGAAGCTTCACTGGACCGCATTGAAGATGCAACTCTGGTTCTGAACGTTGGCGACGACGTTGAAGCTAAGTTCACCGGCGTTGATCGTAAAAACCGTGTCGTAAGCCTGTCTGTCCGTGCGAAAGACCAGGCTGATGAGAAAGAAGCTATCAATACTGTTAACACTAAACAGGAAGAAGGCAATTTCTCTAGCGCTATGGCTGAAGCGTTCAAAGCGGCTAAAGGCGAGTAATCGACCTGAAGCACCGGGTGGGCAACCACCCGGTTTCGGTAAAAGCTGTCATACATTCCCACAGGGATAAACCGGAGGTTACATGACCAAGTCAGAACTGATCGAAAGACTGGCGGGACAGCATACTCATATACCGGCGAAAGTCGTTGAGGATGCAGTAAAAGAGATGCTCGAGCACATGGCCACTACGCTGGCACAGGGCGAACGCATCGAAATCCGGGGATTCGGCAGCTTTTCTTTGCACTATCGCGCTCCGCGTACTGGCCGTAACCCGAAAACGGGTGACAAAGTGGACCTGGAAGGTAAATACGTTCCCCACTTTAAGCCGGGCAAAGAGCTGCGCGATCGCGCAAATATCTACGGCTAAGCCGATACCGAACCAGATAAACGACATCTCCGGATGTCGTTTTTTTTGCCTGTTATTCAGCTTGAGACCTGATATCCAGATCTCAGGCAATAACACTGTAATATTGTACTTTCTCTGCGAGACTGCCCCAGCTTTACTCATCGTCCACTGTCACTTTCACCAGATTTGGCCAGAATAATCGTACTGAATCAATGGATACGATGATGCTGACATGGACCGTTCTGGCGCGACTGGCGATCGTTGCGACCTTGCCGCTACTGCTGATTGCCCGACTGCCTTCCGGTGAGGCGATAGTGGCCCTGCTCTTTGTGGGCGTGGCTCTGCAGCATTGTCCTTATCAGCCCGCTCGTCTGACGGGAATTGCTCTGCTGTTTCTGGCATGGGCCTGTCACGATGCCCGCGTGATGGTACAGGATATTGAACAGCTTTCCGCACGGCCCGCCACCTTTACACTTCAGATTAATGAACTGCGGCAAGAGCGAAAACAAATCCGGGTTCGTCTGCTGGAAGAGGAGGGCCGAATGATATTTCCGCCTCGCTTTGCCTGGCTTTATTTCGATGCTGACCCAACGATTTACTGTCCTGGACAACGCTGGACGATGCAGCTGCGCTTACGACCGGTTCATGCCCGCCTGAATGAAGGCGATTTCGATGCCCAGCGTTTTGCACTCGCGAATAATACGCCGCTTCAGGGGCGGATCCTTAAACAGGATGCTGTCAGCGAACGCTGTGATGGCCGCTGGCGATTTATTGTAGGGCATCGTGACAGAACCCGTGAAATGCCTTCGCGTGGCACGCTGGAGGCACTGGCATTTGGTATCCGGGAAGAGATGAGCCCACAGACGCGCCAGCTACTGCGTGATACCGGCACGGCGCACCTGATGGCGATATCGGGCATGCATATTGCTCTGGCCGCCAGCACCGGCTGGATGATGGCGCGTGGGGTGCAATTTATCCTGCCAGCCCGCTTTATCGGCTATCTTTTTCCCCTCATCGTGAGCTGGCTATTTGCTGCCGTGTATACGTGGCTCTCCGGGGCTCAGCCGCCCGCAGCCCGTTCACTGCTTGCCCTGACGCTGTGGGCACTAACCCGGTTTGCGGGTGTTCAGCTGAACAGCTGGCAGATCTGGACGTTCTGTATTGCGTTGCTGCTGGTGATGGATCCGCTGACGGTGCTGTCTGACAGCTTCTGGCTCTCGGTTCTGGCTGTCGGCATGTTGCTGGTCTGGTACCACTGGTTCCCGCTGCCTGCACGATTCCGTCATCAACGGCGCTGGATTCCGTTACAGCTGCTGCATTTGCAGGCAGGCATGATGATTTTGATGGTGCCGTTGCAGGTGGCGATATTCAATGGCATCAGCCTGACTGCGCTGGTGGCTAATGTTATCGCTATCCCTGTCGTCTCGTTTATCACCATGCCATTGGTGACGCTCGCCATGTTATTACCGATGGCGCAGGTATCCGGATTCTTCTGGGGAGCCGCCGATTTCTCTTTGCGCTCCCTGTTTCACTGTCTGACGCTGCTCCCACCGGGCTGGTGGCCACTGAGTGGCACAATATGGTTTACGGTCATGGTATGGGGCGGCCTGATTCTCTGGCGTGCGCAGCTCTTCTTCTCACTGCCATTGAGCAGCTGCGCGTTAGCGCTGGCGATGATACTGAGTCGCCAGCCAGAGCCGGAGCAGGGCTGGCGCATCGATATGCTTGATATCGGGCATGGCCTGAGCATAGTGCTCACTCAGGGTAACGAAGCGGTGATGTATGACACAGGGCCTCGCTGGCAGAACGATAATGCGGGGAGCAGGGTGATTATTCCCTGGCTGGCGCGCAGGCAGTTACAGCTAAAACAGATCATTCTCAGTCATAAACATCTGGATCATACGGGCGGGCTGGAGGCGATCTCGCAACGCTGGCCAGCGGTTGAAATCAGAAGCGTGCTGGCCGATAAGACGCATTTACCCTGTGTTCGTGGCACCCAGTGGCGCTGGCGGCAGCTCCACTTTCGGGTTGTCTGGCCGCTGACGGCACCCTTACCGGGTGGAAATAATGACTCCTGTGTGGTGATCGTCGATGATGGACAGGTGCGGCTGATGTTAACCGGCGATATCGAGGCTAAGGCGGAACGCCAGCTGGTGGCGCTGGAGAAGCAGGGGCTGAAGGTCGATATCGTGCAGGTACCGCACCACGGAAGCCGGACTTCATCGACCTCCCTGCTACTGCGCAAAACAGAAGGGCACACCGCTATCGCCTCTCTGGCACGCTACAATGCATGGCGCATGCCCGCGAAAAATGTGCTGGAAAATTACCGAACGGCTGGTTTTAAGTGGCTGGACACGGCCCAGTCAGGACAAATCAGTATCAGGATAGAGCACGGCAGAGTACAGGTTTTCACCCTGCGGGAACAATTAATGCCTCGTTGGTATCATCAGTGGTTTGGCGTCAAACGCGAATCCAGGTAGAATGGCCGGCTATTTCCAACAGCGTGAATAAATAATGCATCAAGATAAAGATCTCTCTACGTGGCAGACGTTTCGCCGACTCTGGCCGATGATCGCGCCTAACAAAGCGGGATTAATTGTGGCCTCTGTCGCCCTGATTATTAATGCTGCGGGCGACGCCTTAATGCTCTCCCTGTTGAAACCGTTACTGGATGATGGCTTTGGTAAAGCTGACAGGTCGGTAATGCTTTGGATGCCGTTAGTCGTTATTGGCCTGATGCTGGTACGCGGAATTACCAGTTATATCTCCAGCTACTGCATCTCCTGGGTCTCTGGCAACGTCGTGATGAATATCCGCCGTCGGCTGTTCAGCCATATGATGGGCATGCCGGTTTCATTTTTTGACCAGCAGTCCACAGGTACCCTGTTATCGCGCATTACCTACGATTCTGAGCAGGTCGCCTCCTCGTCTTCGGGGGCGCTGGTTACCGTAGTGCGTGAAGGTGCATCGATTATTGGTCTGTTTATCATGATGTTTTACTACAGCTGGCAGCTGTCGTTAATTCTGATTGTACTGGCGCCTATCGTCTCATTTGCCATTCGCACCGTATCCAGGCGTTTCCGCACCATCAGCAAAAGTATGCAGAACACCATGGGGCAGGTGACAACCAGCGCCGAACAGATGCTGAAGGGTCACAAAGAAGTGCTGATTTTTGGCGGTCAGGAAATTGAATCAGAGCGTTTTTCCCGCGTCAGTAACCGCATGCGTCAGCAGGGTATGAAACTGGTCTCTGCCTCTTCCATTTCCGATCCGATTATTCAGCTGATCGCGTCGCTGGCACTGGCTTTTGTACTCTATGCCGCCAGCTTCCCCAGCGTCATGGATACGCTGACAGCCGGTACGATTACTGTCGTCTTCTCCTCAATGATTGCCTTGATGCGCCCGCTTAAGTCGCTGACCAACGTCAATGCCCAGTTCCAGCGTGGCATGGCGGCCTGCCAGACACTGTTCTCGATTCTGGATAGCGAGCAGGAAGTAGACAATGGCACGCGCGAAATCACCCGTGCTAAAGGGGATATCGAATTCCGTGATGTAACCTTTACGTACCCGGGCCGTGATATCCCGGCACTGCGTAATATCAATCTGTCGCTGCCGGCCGGTAAAACGGTGGCGCTGGTGGGCCGTTCCGGTTCCGGTAAGTCTACGATGGCAAGCCTGCTGACCCGCTTTTATGACATTCAGCAGGGTGAAATTCTGCTGGACGGTCATGATCTGCGTGAGTACAGCCTGCGTTCGCTGCGCAATCAGGTGGCACTGGTGTCGCAGAATGTGCATCTCTTCAACGACACCATTGCCAATAACATCGCTTATGCCCGCAGTGAGCAATATAGCCGTGCAGAGATCGAGCAGGCGGCCACCATGGCGCATGCCATGGACTTTATCAATAAAATGGATAAAGGCCTGGACACGGTGATTGGCGAGAATGGCGTGCTGTTATCTGGCGGCCAGCGTCAGCGTATTGCCATTGCCCGTGCGTTGCTGCGTGATTGCCCGATTCTGATTCTGGATGAAGCGACCTCTGCGCTGGATACCGAGTCGGAACGTGCCATTCAGTCGGCACTGGATGAGTTGCAAAAGAACCGTACCTCGCTGGTGATTGCGCACCGCCTCTCTACCATTGAGAAAGCCGATGAAATCGTGGTGATTGAAGATGGTCAGATTGTTGAACGTGGTACGCATCAGGTGCTGTTAGCAGAACGTGGCGCCTATGCACAGCTGCACAAGATGCAATTCGGCCAATGATTGACCGTATCTGGAGTGGTCGCTCACCGCTATGGTTACTGCTATGGCCATTCAGCCTGCTGTATGGTGCGATTACGGCCCTGATACGTTTCAGTTACAGGCGCGGCTGGCGTAAAAGCTGGCGTGCGCCTCTGCCGGTCGTGGTGGTGGGTAACCTCACTGCCGGTGGCAACGGTAAGACGCCGGTCGTGATCTGGCTGGTCGAGGCGCTGCAGCAGCGCGGCCTGCGCACTGGCGTCGTTTCCAGAGGATATGGCGGCAAGGCGGACCACTATCCCTTGCTGGTCACGGCGCAGACCCCCACCCAACAGGCCGGTGATGAGCCAGTTTTAATTGCCCAGCGCACCGGAGCGCCGGTCGCGGTTGCTCCGAAAAGGCGCCAGGCGATTGAGGCGTTACTGAAGCAGGGGCCGCTGGATGTGATTATCACTGACGACGGCCTGCAACATTATGCGCTGCAGCGCGATCGCGAGATCGTGGTGGTTGATGGCGTTCGTCGCTTTGGCAATGGCTGGTGGTTGCCTGCCGGTCCGATGCGTGAACGTGCCGATCGTCTGCGGCAGGTTGATGCCGTCATCATTAATGGCGGTGAGGCCCTGGGTGACGAGATTGCAATGCAACTTCAGCCCGGACTCGCCACCAATCTGCTGACCGGGGAAACCCGTGCACCTGATCAACTGGGCGCAGTGGTCGCCATGGCTGGTATTGGTCATCCTCCGCGTTTTTTCACCACGCTTAAACAGCAGGGCATAACGCCGGTCGCAGAGATCGCCTTTGCTGACCATCACGCCTACAGCAAAGATGAGCTGACCCGATTGCTACAGCCGGATCAGCAACTACTGATGACCGAAAAGGACGCAGTGAAATGCCGTCACTTTGCGCAGCCTGACTGGTGGTATCTGCCAGTGGACGCCCATTTAACCGGTAACGCCGTAACGCCGTTACTCGACGACATTGAACAACGCTGCCGTCGCCCGCTCTGATACCTGCACCCATTCAGGTGAAGCCCGATAAGGAAGAGGATGAACACCCCGCATTCACTTTCGTTACAGCAAGCACGTCACCTTCATCTCGCCGCGCAGGGCCTGCTGCGCCCTCCGGCAAAACGCGCTGTTTATCAGGATCTGATTAACTGCATTTCTCGTATGTCGCTGCTGCAAATCGACACCATCCATGTGGTGGCCCGCAGTCCTTATCTGGTGCTGTTCAGTCGCCTGGGAAACTATCCTCAGGCATGGCTGGAACAGGCGCTGGCCCAGGGCGATCTCTTTGAGTACTGGGCGCACGAAGCCTGCTTTATTCCCCGCGCTGATTACAGACTACTTCGTCATCGCATGCTGGCGCCTGAACGCCTTGGCTGGAAATACAATGCGCAATGGGTTGCTGACCACCAGCAGGCGATTACCGAATTACTGCAGCTGATTCAGGAAAACGGTCCGGTGCGCGCCGCTGATTTCACCCATGCCGATAATCCGAAGTCGGGATGGTGGGCATGGAAACCACACAAACGACATCTGGAAAATCTCTTTAGCGCCGGTGAGCTGATGGTCACAGAACGCCGTAATTTTCAGCGCGTCTACGATTTGCGCAGTCGCGTCATGCCCGACTGGCAGGATGCGGTGCATGGTATCAGCGAAGCCGAGGCCACCCGACAGATGCTGATGAATAGCGCCCGTAGCTTAGGGATTTTCCGCGCGGCCTGGCTGCCGGACTATTATCGGCTTAAACGGGCACCCCTGAACGACTTTATCTCTGAGGCCCAGGCTGCGGGCGACCTGGTCGCCATCAATACAGAAGGGCTGGGTGAGATGTGGCTGCATCGTGACTACCTGCCATTACTGGAGACACCGCTGCAGGCAACGCACAGCGCGCTGCTGTCCCCATTTGATCCGGTGGTCTGGGATCGCAAACGTGCGCTTGAGCTGTTCAGTTTTGACTATCGTATCGAGTGTTACACCCCCGAGGAGAAGCGCAAGTTTGGCTATTTCGTTTTGCCCATCCTTCATCGAGGGCAGATAAAAGGGCGGCTCGATGCCCGCATGCTGCGTCAGGCAAAACAGCTGGAGATTAAAAAACTCTGGCTGGAAGAGACGACCCGCGTCACGGCGCGCTTTGTTATGGATATCCGGCGTGCAATTGAACGCTTCGCGGCCTGGCAGGGGGCAGAAAGCGTCACTATTCTGCAGGCACCTGATGCACTCAAAGACCACTGGCCAGCCCAGTGGCGGCTGGATTAATCAATTTTGCGGTAGTCGCTGCGGGAGGGCTTTTTACCTCATCCCGACTGCGTCGCGCTATGGTATGCTTGATGCCTTAAGCATTCGGTTCCTGATGGAGGACATATGGATCATCGTTTACTCGAAATCGTTGCCTGCCCGGTGTGCAATGGCAAACTTTACTTCAACAATGCTCAGCAGGAGCTGATCTGCAAGCCTGATGGCCTGGCCTTCCCGGTTCGGGAGGGTATTCCGGTACTGCTGGAAACCGAAGCCCGTACCCTGTCAGTTGAAGAGATTCATCCATGAGTTTCACTGCCATCATTCCTGCGCGCTATGCGTCAACCCGGTTACCCGGCAAGCCGTTGCTCGATATTCACGGTAAACCAATGGTCGTGCATGTGATGGAGCGCGCCCGTGAATCGGGTGCCAGCCGGGTCATTGTTGCCACCGATCATCCTGACGTAGCCAGAGCAGTGGAAGCGGCAGGCGGTGAAGTCTGCATGACGCGCGCCGATCACCAGTCCGGCACGGAGCGGCTGGCGGAAGTGATCGAAAAATATCAGTTTGCTGATGACGAAATCATCGTCAACGTGCAGGGTGATGAGCCGATGATCCCGGCAGAGATTGTGCGCCAGGTGGCGACCAATCTGGCAGGCTCAGCGGCCGGGATGGCAACGCTGGCGGTGCCAGTTACCGATGTGGAAGAAGCCTTCAATCCGAACGCGGTGAAGGTGGTTATGGATGCGAATGGCTATGCGCTCTATTTCTCACGGGCCACCATTCCCTGGGATCGTGAACGCTATGCTGCCTCACGCGAACAGATTGGCGATACGCTTCTGCGGCACATTGGCATCTATGCCTACCGTGCCGGTTTTATTCGCCGCTATGTTGCCTGGGCGCCTTGTCCTCTTGAACAGATTGAGCTGCTCGAGCAACTGCGTGTCTTATGGTACGGTGAAAAAATCCATGTCGCCGTAGCAAAAACCATTCCCAGCGTGGGTGTGGATACGCCAGACGATTTGCAACGCGTCCGCGATGCCATGCAGGCCTGATACACGGGGAGTCAGTCTCCCCGTTTCAGCGCAACGTTATTGATCCGCCGCTAAACTTATCTCCAGTACTTCCTTCAGGATAGTGTGATACTCATCTGAGGAGGATGCCGCATGGAACAGCTTAAATCGGAACTCACGCTGGCGCTGGGTGAAACCATAAGTCGCCTCGAATTAATCAGTGAACATCCGCCCACCCGACTCTATGCCCTGTACGATCGGCAGGGGCACCCCATGCCGATGGTGGCAAAATATTTTCGTCATCAGGGGCGGGCAGCGCTGGAAGCCAGAAAGCTGGCATTACTGCGGCAGGCCGGATTGATCGCCGTGCCAGCGGTGTATGGTCTGGTGCTCAGTCAGCAGCCACCGGTGCATGAAATGCTTCTGATGGCGAGACTGAATGGGGTGACGGCTGAGGCGCCTGCGCGGGATGCTCAGCGCTGGCAACAGTTTTGCCAGCAGGCAGTCGAGGGGCTGCTGGCCTGGCACCGGCTCGACAGCCACGGCCTGGTCGGAACGGTAGACAGCACCCAGCAGAATCACTGGCTGGCCTGGTATGCGCAACGGGTTGAAGTATTGTGGTCGACCCTGAGCTATCTGCGCCCACCCGCCTTCACGCTGGAGGATCGTCAGATTCTGTTCCGCTGCCGGTCGCGTCTGGCGCATCTTTTTCGCGACTTCGATGATCCCTGTGTGATGGTTCATGGCAACGTGCGGCTGCAGAGCATGCTGAAAAACAGCCGCAGTGACCAGTTAGTCGCTATGACACAGCCGGGCACCATTCTCTGGGCACCCCGTGAATATGACCTGATCCATCTGGATACCTCACCTGCTGAGACAGCGCTGCTGCACGACTACCTGCAACGGGCACCCGTCTCAGAGGGCTTTGTCTGGCGCCGGTGGGTTTATCAACTGTGGGACTGCATCGAGCATCTTGTGCATACCGGCACGTTCAATCGTCCGCGTTTTGAACATGCCCGCACGCAACTACTACCCTGGCTCGGCTGAGCCTTCCTCACCTTTAAGTCGCTGCAGTAACGTGCCCAGCGCCTCATACACAGCCCGTTCGCTATGACTCAGCCAGATCGATGACGGTATCGCCCGTTCCCAGCCATTCAGCGGCGAGGTAATCGCCAGCTGATTAGCAGGCGCAGCAATCGGCTTCAGACCGACCGCGTGGAAAAAGTGTATCGCCCGCGGCATATGATTCGCTGAGGTGACCAGCAGCAACGGGCGATCGCCAACTACCGTTTTGACCGCCTGCGCTTCATCCGCGGTATCACGAGGCTGGTCCAGAATCTGAATATGTTCGCGCGGCACGCCCAGACTTTCTGCCACCTGAGCGGCTACCCACGCACTGCTCTTCGGATTGCTGCCACCGGCAGCACCGGTAAAAATCAGAGTCGACTGTGGATTGCGTTGCCATTGGCGAATACCTTCCGCCACGCGTGGCAGACTGTTATTCAGCAGGTTCGAGCTGGGTGCCCAGGCCGGGTTGAAGGTATAGCCTCCGCCGAGCACCACAATGTAGTCCACCTTCTCTGCGCCATTCCAGGTCGGATAGCGGTTATCCAGCGGCAAAAGCAGCCGATCGGCCAGCGGTTGCAGGCTCAGCAGCAGCAGTAACAGCCAGCTGACGGAGATCACGGTTTTACCGCTTTTTTGCCAGTCAGTGAACCAAAGCAGTAAAATGCCCAGCGCCATCAGCAAAAGCAGAAACGGCAAGGGTAAAAGCAGCCCGCCAATCACTTTTTTCAGGGTAAATAACATCGAAAACGCGTCCTGTTGTCCGAAAATAGAGCACCCGGAAGGGAAGATGGGGATGAAAGGTTCATTCTTCTGGTGCCTGTGACAAAATAGCACAAGTCTCACCGCAGCATACCGGAGCGCATGCCATGCAGGATCGTAACTTTGACGATCTCGCGGATAAATTTTCGCAAAATATTTACGGCACCACCAAAGGGAAGATACGTCAGGCCATCCTCCGGGATGAGCTGGAGAAGATAGTGCCCGGCCTGTCACCCCATCCGCTGTTGGTACTGGATGCCGGCGGCGGTGTTGGCCAGGTGTCCAGCGGGCTGGCTGCACAGGGCCATCAGGTTCTGCTGTGCGACCTCTCTGCTGAGATGCTGCGCCGGGCCGCGGAAAATGCGGCGGCACAGGATGTGAGCCACAACATGCAATTCAGACAAATTAGCGCGCAGCAGGTGGGCGAACATTTGGATAAGCCGGTGGATCTGGTATTGTTCCACGCTGTGCTTGAGTGGGTTGCTGAACCGGAGAAGGTGCTCAAAGCGCTGTTCGACCTGCTGCGTCCAGGGGGCGTCATGTCGCTGATGTTTTACAATCTGCACGGCCTGACATTGCGCACCTTAACGCTGGGTAACTTCGGCTATCTGCGCACCAATCTGACCAAACGCAAAAAGCGAACCCTGTCGCCTGACTATCCGCGCGACCCCGAGCAGGTCTATCGCTGGCTGGAGGCGTGTGGCTTTGTGATTGAGCAGCGTGCCGGGATCCGGGTATTCAGTGACTACATGAAACCGCCGAAGGGCGAGCCAAAAAGCGACGACGAAATTATTGAGATGGAGCGGCGTTACTGCCGTCAGGAACCCTTTTTAAGCTTAGGGCGCTACATCCATGTCACCGCGCGTAAACCGGGGCAGAAGGACGAATTATGAGTGAATTTTCCCAGACGGTACCTGAACTGGTATCCTGGGCGCGCAAAAATGACTTTTCTCTTGCGCTGCCAGTGGAACGTCTGGCCTTTTTGCTGGCTATCGCCACCCTCAACGGTGAGCGGATGGATGGTGAAATGAGCGAAGGCGATCTGATAGACGCTTTCCGTCATGTCAGTAAAGCTTTTGAACAAACCCATGAAACCGTGTTGGTTCGTGCCAACAACGCCATCAACGACATGGTGCGTCAGCGCCTGCTTAACCGCTTTACCAGTGAACTCACCGAAGGCAACGCTATCTATCGCCTGACGCCGCTGGCGATCGGCATCACCGACTACTACATCCGTCAGCGTGAGTTTTCAACGCTGCGTCTGTCGATGCAGCTGTCAATTGTGGCCAGCGAGCTCAAGCGGGCAGCCGATGCCGCGCAGGAAAACGGCGATGAGTTTCACTGGCATCGCAATGTTTTCGCGCCGCTGAAATATTCGGTGGCGGAGATCTTCGACAGCATTGATATGACCCAGCGTCTGATGGATGAACAGCAGCAGGCGGTGAAAAACGATATTGCTGAACTGCTGAATAAAGACTGGCGCGCGGCGATCTCCAGCTGTGAAATGCTGCTCTCTGAAACCTCCGGGACGCTACGTGAACTGCAGGATACGCTGGAAGCGGCGGGCGACAAACTTCAGGAAAACCTGCTGCGCATTCAGGATGCCACGCTGGACAGCCCGGACCTGGGCTTCGTCGATAAGCTGGTGTTTGACCTGCAAAGCAAGCTCGACCGTATTACCAGTTGGGGCCAGCAGGCGATTGACCTGTGGATCGGCTATGACCGGCACGTCCATAAATTTATTCGTACCGCCATCGACATGGATAAAAACCGCGTCTTTGCCCAGCGTCTGCGGGTATCAGTACAGAATTACTTCGACGCGCCCTGGGCGCTGACCTACGCCAATGCCGACCGCCTGTATGATATGCGCGATGAGGCACTGACGCTGCGGAATGACGAAGTGATGGGCGAACTGCCGCCAGAGATGGAATACGAAGAGATTAACGAAATTCGCGAACAGCTGGCAGCGATGATTGAAGAAGCGCTGCAGGTCTACAAATCGCAACAAAAACCGCTCAACCTCGCGTCAGTGATGCGTGACTACCTGGCCCAGTATCCACGCGCCCGCCATTTCGACCTGGCGCGCATTGTGGTGGACCAGGCGGTACGCCTTGGCGTAGCGGAAGCTGATTTAGCCGGTTTGCCTGTTGAATGGCAAGCCATCAATGATTACGGAGCCAAGGTGCAGGCACATGTCATCGACAAGTATTGAACAAGTGATGCCGGTTAAGCTGGCACAGGCACTGGCCAACCCGATTTTTCCCGCGCTGGACAGCCAGTTACGCGCCGGACGCCATATCGGAATTGAAGAGCTGGATAACCACGCTTTTCTGATGGACTATCAGTCCTTTCTCGAAGAGTTTTATACCCGCTATAACGTTGAGTTAATTCGTGCGCCGGAAGGCTTTTTCTATCTGCGACCGCGTTCAACCACGCTGATTCCGCGTTCTGTGCTCTCTGAGCTGGACATGATGGTCGGGAAGATTCTCTGCTACCTCTATCTCAGCCCGGAACGCCTGGCGAATGAGGGGATCTTCACCCAGCAGGAGCTCTATGACGAGCTGCTCTCGCTGGCCGATGAGAACCGTCTGCTGAAGCTGGTTAACCAGCGGTCAACCGGTTCAGACCTGGATCGCACCAAACTGCAGGAGAAAGTACGCGCCTCTCTGAGCCGCCTGCGCCGCCTTGGTATGGTGTGGTTTTTCGGCAACGACAGCAGCAAATTCCGTATCACGGAATCGGTGTTCCGCTTTGGTGCCGACGTGCGCGGCGGTGATGATGCCCGTGAAGCGCAGCTTCGCCTGATTCGTGATGGCGAGGCTATGCTACTGGAAAATGCAACTGCACCGATTGACACCGATGAAAGTGAAGGGCAGGAAGGCGACGCGAGTGAGAACGCAGAGGAAGAACAGGCATGATTGAGCGCGGAAAGTTTCGTTCGCTTACGCTGATCAACTGGAACGGCTTTTTTGCCCGTACCTTTGATCTTGATGAATTGGTGACCACGCTGTCAGGCGGTAACGGCGCGGGTAAGTCCACCACCATGGCGGCATTTGTCACCGCACTGATCCCCGATTTAACGCTGCTGCACTTCCGTAACACCACCGAAGCGGGCGCGACATCAGGATCACGTGACAAAGGTCTGCACGGTAAATTGCGGGCTGGTGTCTGCTACTCCATGCTGGATGTGGTGAACTCTCGCCATCAGCGTGTGGTGGTCGGTGTGCGTCTGCAACAGGTTGCCGGACGCGATAAAAAGGTCGATATCAAGCCGTTCAGTATCCACGGTTTGCCAACCGATACCAACCCGACCGATATGCTGACGGAAGTGCTTAACAGCCGTCAGGCACGCGTCTTACCGCTGAATGAGGTAAAAGAGCGGGTTGAAGCACAGGAAGGCGTGCAATTCCGCGCTTATAACTCGGTGACGGATTATCACGCCATGCTGTTTGATCTGGGCGTGGTGCCGCGTCGTCTGCGCTCTGCCAGCGATCGCAGCAAGTTCTATCGTCTCATCGAAGCCTCGCTCTATGGCGGTATCTCCAGTGCCATCACCCGATCGCTGCGTGATTACCTGCTGCCTGAAAACAGCGGCGTGCGTAAAGCGTTCCAGGATATGGAAGCTGCGCTGCGCGAGAACCGCATGACGCTGGAGGCGATCCGCGTTACCCAGTCAGACCGCGACCTCTTTAAGCATCTCATCTCCGAGGCAACCAGCTACGTGTCGGCTGACTACATGCGCCACGCCAACGAGCGCCGTGGACATCTCGACAGCGCATTACAGCTGCGCAATGAGCTGTTCAGCAGCCGTAAGCAACTCGCCACCGAGCAGTATCGTCACGTGGAGATGGCGCGCGAGCTGTCAGAGCACAGTGGCGCAGAGAACGATCTCGAAGTCGATTATCAGGCTGCCAGCGATCACCTGAATCTGGTGCAGACGGCGATGCGGCAGCAGGAGAAGATTGAGCGCTACGATGCGGATATCGACGATCTGACGCTGCGTCTGGAAGAGCAGACCGAAGTGGTTGCCGAAGCGCGCGAAATTCAGGAAGAGAATGAAGCGCGTGCCGAAGCGGCTGAGCTGGAAGTGGATGAGCTGAAAAGTCAGCTGGCCGATTTCCAGCAGGCACTCGACGTGCAGCAAACGCGCGCCATTCAGTATCAGCAAGCTTTGCAGGCGCTGGAACGCGCCCGCATGCTGTGCCAGCTGCCCGATCTGACCATCGATAATGCTGCAGAATGGCAGGAGAGTTTCCAGGCGAAAGAGGAAGAGGCGACAGAACGCCTGCTGCGCCTGGAGCAGAAGCTGAGCGTGGCCGAAGCCGCGCACAGTCAGTTTGAACAGGCGCTGGCGCTGGTGACCAGCATTGCCGGTGACGTGACCCGTCAGGATGCCTGGCAGACCGGCCGCGAACTGTTGCGTGATGCCAGCAATCAGCGTCATCACGCCGAACAGCTCTCGTCGCTGCGTCTGCGTCTCAATGAGCTGGAACAGCGCCTGCGCGAGCAGCATGAGGCGGAGCGGCTGCTGGCCGAGTTCTGCAAGCGTCAGGGGCAGCAGTACGAGGCCGATGCGCTGGCCGGACTGCAGCAGGCGTTTGAAGCGCAGATCGAACAGCTGGACAGCAGCGTCTCGGACGCCGGTGAGCAGCGCATGATGATGCGTCAGGAGCTGGAACAGCTGCGCGAACGCATCACCAGCCTGACCGCCCGTGCGCCACACTGGCTGGCGGCACAGGAGATCCTGACCCAGCTCAGTGAACAGACTGGCCAGGCGCTGAACAGCAGCCAGGACGTCACCGAATTTATGCAGCAACTGCTGGAACGCGAGCGTGAAACCACCGTCGAGCGCGACGAAGTGGCGGCACGCAAACGTGATATCGAGCAGCAGATTGAGCGGCTCAGTCAGCCGGGCGGGGCGGAAGATGCGCGCCTGACCCAACTGGCCGAACGCTTTGGCGGCGTATTACTGTCTGAGATTTATGATGATGTGACCCTGGATGATGCACCTTACTTTTCGGCGCTCTATGGTCCGTCCCGTCATGCGATCGTGGTGCCGGATCTCTCCCGCGTGCGTGAGATGCTGGATGGTCTGGAGGAGTGCCCGGAAGATCTCTATCTGATCGAAGGTGATCCGCAGTCATTCGATGACAGTGTTTTCAGCGTTGATGAGCTGCAGAATGCCGTCGTGGTGAAAGTAGCAGAGCGGCAGTGGCGCTACTCCCGCTTCCCGAAAATCCCGCTGTTTGGTCGCGCAGCGCGCGAAAATCAGCTGGAGCTGCTGCACCTTGAGCGCGACAAACTGGCTGAGCGTTACGCCACGCTGTCGTTCGATGTGCAGAAAACGCAGCGTCTGCATCAGTCATTCAGCCGCTTTATCGGCACACATCTGGCCGTAGCCTTTGATGCCGACCCGGAAGCGCAGATCCGTCAACTTGGCGCGCGCCGGGGGGAACTGGAGCGGGCACTGAATCAGCATGAGAGCAATAATCAGCAGCAGCGTCAGCAGTATGAGCTGGCGAAAGAGGGCGTGTCGCAGTTAAACCGACTGCTGCCTCGCGTTAACCTGCTGCTGGACGATACGCTGGGCGATCGCTGCGAAGAGATCCGTGAGCAGGTCGATGCAGCACAGGAGGCAGCGCGCTTCCTGCATCAGCATGGCGCGAAACTGGCGAAACTGGAACCGATCATCGCCGTATTGCAGAGCGATCCGGAACAGCACGAGCAGTTACAGGCGGATTATCAGCAGGCGCAGCAGCAGCAGCGTAACGCGCGTCAGCAGGCCTTTGCGCTGACAGAAGTGGTGCAGCGTCGCGCTCACTTCAGCTATGACGACTCGGCCAGCATGCTCAACGGCAACAACGACCTCAGCGATAAGCTGCGTCAGCGTCTTGAGCAGGCGGAGGGTGAACGCAGACGCAGCCGCGATCGCCTGCGTGAACATCAGGCACAGCTGACGCAATACTCGCAGGTGCTGGCTTCGCTGAAAAGCGCTTATGACGCCAGGCGCGACATGCTGAAAGAGTTGCAGCAGGAAATGCAGGATATTGGCGTCCAGGCTGACAGCAGCGCAGAAGAACGCGCGCGCGTTCGCCGCGATGAGCTCTACACGGCACTGAGCCACAACCGTGCCCGCCGCAATCAGCTGGAGAAACAGCTCACCTTCTGTGAAGCGGAGATGGATAACCTGCAGAAGCGCCTGCGTCAGCTGGAGCGTCAGTATCATCAGGTGCGTGAGCAGGTGGTCAGCGCGAAAGCGGGCTGGTGTACCGTCCTGCGTCTGGTGAAAGAGAATGGCGTTGAGCGTCGCCTGCATCGTCGCGAACTGGCTTACCTGAGCGGTGATGAGCTGCGCTCGATGTCGGATAAAGCGCTGGGTGCATTGCGTCTGGCGGTGGCGGACAACGAACATCTGCGCGACGTACTGCGACTGTCGGAAGATCCAAAACGTCCTGAACGTAAGATTCAGTTCTTTATTGCGGTCTATCAGCATCTGCGCGAGCGTATTCGTCAGGATATTATTCGTACCGACGATCCGGTCGAAGCGATTGAGCAGATGGAAATCGAACTGAACCGTCTGACCGAAGAGCTGACCGCGCGTGAGCAGATGCTGGCGATCAGTTCACGCAGTGCGGCGAACATTATCCGCAAAACGATCCAGCGTGAACAGAACCGCATCCGCCAGCTCAACCAGGGCCTGCAGACCGTCAGCTTTGGTCAGGTCCGCAGCGTGCGGCTCAACGTGAACGTGCGTGAAACCCACGCTATGCTGCTGGATACGCTATCAGAAGAGCATGAGCAGCATCAGGATCTGTTCAACAGTAACCGCCTGACTTTCTCTGAGGCGCTGGCGAAACTCTATCAGCGTCTTAACCCGCATATCGATATGGGGCAGCGAACGCCGCAGACCATTGGTGAGGAGCTGCTCGACTACCGCAACTATCTGGAGATGGAAGTGGAAGTTAACCGGGGCTCCGATGGCTGGCTGCGTGCAGAAAGCGGTGCGCTCTCAACGGGTGAAGCGATTGGTACCGGTATGTCTATTCTGGTGATGGTGGTGCAGAGCTGGGAAGAGGAATCCCGTCGTCTGCGTGGCAAAGATATTTCGCCATGCCGACTGCTGTTCCTTGATGAAGCGGCCCGTCTGGATGCCCGCTCCATCGCCACACTGTTTGAACTCTGTGAGCGACTGGAGATGCAGCTGGTGATTGCAGCACCGGAGAACATCAGCCCGGAGAAAGGCACGACCTACAAACTGGTTCGTAAAGTGTTTAATAACACCGAGCATGTGCATGTGGTCGGGCTGCGTGGTTTTGCTGCCGATCCTTCACCGGTGCGTGCGGGAAGCGAAGCGGATGCGCTCCCCGATCTGACCGCTGAAAAATCGCAGGCGGAAACGTAGTCAAAAACTGAACCAGTGGTTAATCTGATAACGGCATTTGTCCCATGAGGCAAATGCCGTTTTTGTTTGTATACTCACATTATGAGTCACGGCGCGGTCGCAGTGGATACAGGGAACATTGCGAAGTTGAAAATTAAGGGGGGCAGGGATGTTGCTGGTAAAAAAATTAAATCATCATCGCGTTTTATCATTGTTAGCGCTGGCGCTAACCGCTGTTCCATTTACGCTACCACAGGCTGCTGTCATCGCCGCGATGCCAGGAACAACGCAGACGGCTATCCCGGTTTCCGAAAGTCAGCACCGAATCCGTCAGGCTTTTTCCAGTGCCGACCAGCCATTCTATCTGGGACCGCTGGCAACGCTCTATGCCTCCCGCCATATGCAGCCGCTCTGGCAGGATGCTCAGGCGGTGCAGAAATTTCAGCAGCAGCTGGCTGAGGTGGCGCTTTCAGGTGTTCAGCCGCAGTTCACGCGCTGGATTGAGCGTCTGACTAATCCGGCTATTACCGGCTTTGCCCGCGATGTCGCGCTCTCTGATGCGATGCTGGGCTATCTGCAGTTTGTTTCAAATGTGCCGACGCAGGGTGAAACCTGGCTCTATAGCAATGTTCCCTACAGGCTGACCCAGCCATCGGTCGCAGTGGTGAATCAGTGGCAAAACTCGGTTAATGCGGGTTCGGCTGACACGTTTATTGCCTCATTACAGCCGCAGCACCCACAGTATCAGCCTATGCACGCTGCGCTGAAAACGTTGCTCAGCGACAAGCAACCCTGGCCGCAACTAAAAAGCAGTGAAACCCTGCGTCCCGGCCAGGTCAGTGATGACGTTCCAGCACTGCGTGAAATTCTGCAGCGCAGCGGTATGTTAACGGCGCAGATTAACGTACCCGCACCGGATGACGATGCGGTGCCTGTCGCGCCGTCGCCGGTGACACACAGCGACCAGCCTGTCACGGTAAGTCCTTCCGCCGCACCAGTCACCAATCTGCTTTCGCCTTCACCACAATCACCGGGTAACGTCCGGATTTCGACGCTGGAAGGGAATATCGCCAATATTTATGACGATACGCTGGTGGCGGCAGTGAAGCGTTTCCAGCAGTGGCAGGGACTGGATGGCGATGGTGCTATTGGTACCAGAACGCGGCAGTGGCTTAACGTCTCTCCGCAGATGCGCGCTTCGCTGCTTGCGCTGAACATTCAGCGCCTGCGTCTGCTGCCGGATGATATGCACAACGGCATCATGGTGAACATCGCCAACTACTCGCTGATCTATTACAACAACGGTAACAAGATTCTTTCATCGCGTGTCATCGTCGGTCGTCCCGATCGTAAAACGCCACTCATGCGCAGTGCGCTTAATAACGTCGTGCTCAACCCGCCGTGGAATGTGCCGACAACGCTGGTGCGTAAAGACATCATTCCGAAGGTGAAGCAGGATCCAACCTATCTTTACAAGCATGGGTATACCCTGCTGTCGGGCTGGAGCGCAGACGCTGAAGTGATTGACCCCAGCATGATCGACTGGCGCATGGTCACCGCGTCATCGTTCCCTTACCGGCTGATTCAGGCTCCGGGCGTGGCGAATGCGCTGGGCCGGTATAAATTTAATATGCCGAGTTCAGATGCGATCTATCTGCATGACACGCCAAATCATAACCTGTTCCAGCGTGATATCCGTGCGCTCAGTTCAGGCTGTGTGCGGGTGAACAAAGCGTCTGAACTGGCAGGGTTATTGCTGCAGGATGCGGGCTGGAACGACTCCCGTATTTCCAGCACGTTAAAAGAGGGCGACACCCGCTATGTGCCGATTCGCCATCGCATTCCGGTGAACCTTTATTACCTGACGGCATGGGTTGCGGATGATGGCAAACCACAGTTCCGCACAGATATTTACAATTATGATGACACCGCCCGTTCGGGCAGTCAGGCCCTGAGTCGGGCCGAGCGATTGCTGCTCTAGTAATTGATTTTAAATCGTTCTCCGCAAATCCTCATTAAAGTAAAATATTATCAAATGGCGGTCCCTCAAGGGATCGCCTCGCAAACTCATGGCAGATGGGTTGACGCTTCTCCGGGAGAAAGTTATGGTTCGGCCTGTGCGCTTTTTGCACATTTCTATGGCTTCACTCTCAGGTAAACCGTTACATGTCTACTATTGATTCTTTTCGTCGCAAACTACTGCTGTGCGGTAGTGCCGCCGCCGGACTGGCATTATTGCCAGCTTCTGCAAGGGCCTCGCTTTCAACGTCTCGCCCGCGTGTATTGATGCTTAATAATCTTCACACCGGTGAAACCCTTAAAACTGAGTTTTTTAATGGTAAGAGTTACGACAAGGATGAGCTGTCACGATTAAATCATTTTTTCCGTGACTATCGCGCCAATAAAGTGAAAAGCATCGATCCACATCTGTTTGACCAGATTTTCCGCCTGCAGGCGCTGCTGGGTATGCGTAAACCGATCCAGCTGGTTTCCGGCTATCGTTCACTGGCAACCAACAACATGTTACGTGAGAGTGGTCCGGGAGTCGCAAAACACAGCTATCATACCAAAGGCCAGGCGATGGATTTTCATATTGAAGGGGTTTCGCTGGCGAATGTACGCAAAGCGGCGTTATCTCTGCGTGCGGGTGGTGTAGGATATTATCCCCGCAGTAACTTTGTACATATTGATACCGGTCCGATCAGGCACTGGTAGTGACACCGGCAACGCTGCGTGAGCCGGTCATGGAGCGTTATGAACTACCACATTATTCCTGTTACCGCTTTTGCCCAGAACTGCTCAGTTATCTGGTGCGACGCGACTCGTGAAGCCGCACTGGTCGACCCAGGCGGCGATGCTGAACTGATCAAACAAACGCTGGAACAGCTAAAACGTAAACCTGCTCAGATTCTGCTGACACATGGACATCTTGATCACGTCGGGGCCGCTGTTGAACTGGCGGCGTTTTATCAGATTCCGATTGTCGGACCGCAAAAGCGCGATGCCTTCTGGCTGGAAGCGCTGCCGACTCAGAGCCGGATGTTCGGACTTGACGAGTGCGCACCTTTTACCCCCGATCGCTGGCTGGAAGAGGGAGAGAGTGTGCAGGTCGGGCTGACCACGCTGGACGTTCTGCACTGCCCGGGACATTCACCCGGCCATGTCGTGTTCTTTGACCGGCCAGGACGGTTGCTGATTTCAGGCGACGTGATTTTTAATGGTGGTGTTGGGCGTACTGATTTTCCGCAGGGCGATCATCAGCAGCTCATTGATGCTATCCGCACAAAATTACTGCCGCTGGGCGATGATGTGACTTTTCTTCCCGGTCACGGTCCGATTTCCACACTGGGACATGAACGCATCAGCAATCCTTTCCTGCAGTAAACAATTCGTCATTTTTCCGAAATAAAAAATGGGCCATGAGGCCCATTTTTGTTTCGTCGACAGCGTTACAGCACCGCGACAATCGCTTCGCACAGCGCCGACATATTGTCTGGCGTCATGCCCGCCACATTTACGCGGCCTGAGTTGACGGCATAGACGGCAAACTCTTCACGCAGGCGAATCACCTGATCTTTGGTTAAGCCACTGAACGAAAACATGCCGTTCTGCTTAATGATAAAGCTGAAGTCACGCTGCGCGCCTTTTTCTGCCAGGGTGTTCACAAACAGCTGACGCATGCGCTGAATGCGCTGACGCATATCCGACAGCTCCTGTTCCCAGATCGTGCGCAGCGTGTCGTTACCGAGAATGGTGGCGACAACGGCAGCACCATGCGCCGGTGGATTGGAGTAGTTGGCACGAATGGTGTACTTCACCTGGCTGAACGCCGTATCGGCCACGCTGGCTTCCGGAGCCACCAGGGTGATGGCTCCGACACGTTCGTTATACAGACCGAAGTTCTTGGAGTAAGAACTGGCGACGATCAACTCCTGATGCAAGGCGGCAAAAATACGCAGGCCTTCTGCATCTTCATCCAGACCACGGGCAAAGCCCTGGTAGGCGAAATCGAACAACGGTAACCAGCCATTAGTCTGTGACAGCTGCGCCAGCTGCTGCCACTGCTCAGCCGTTGGGTCGATACCGGTCGGATTATGGCAGCAGCCATGGAACAGCACCACGTCGCCCGGCTGGACCTGCTGCAGCGACGCCAGCATACCCTCGAAATCGAGCATATGGTTTGCTGCGTCATAGTAATGATATTCACAAACTTCAAGACCGGCTGCATTGAACACGTTGTTGTGATTCGGCCAGCTCGGATTGCTGATCCAGACCCGCTTTACGGAGGTCTGCGTGGCGAGGAAATCTGCTGCTACACGTAACGCACCTGTGCCACCTGGCGTCTGAGCTGTGCGGGCGCGGCCTGCGGTGATCAGCGGGCTTTGATTGCCGAATAGCAGGGCCTGTGTGCAGCGGGCAAATTCAGCCAGACCATCAATGCTGAGATAATTTTTCGTGGTTTCGTTTTCCAGCAGGTACTGCTCAGCTTTTTTAACACTGGTCAGTACCGGGGTCTTGCCGGTTTCGTCTTTATAGACGCCGATACCCAGATTAATTTTTTCAGGGCGGTCATCAGCACGAAACAGATCGGCCAGTCCGAGAATAGGATCGGCGGGTGCAGCAGAGATCGATTCAAACATGTGTCAGGTCCATTAGCGTGAACGTAAGCAAGAGAGCTGTCAGGGTAGCGTCCGGCCAGGCAAATGCCAACCGTTTGGGAGACAAAATCCTCTATTTAGCGGCTTTGATTTCGCTATGAACAGAAGCTGAGGTTAACGCTGAGCAGAAGGGCGGAGAGAAATGCAGATGAGGTAAATGACAGGCATAAAAAACGAGGCCGTAGCCCCGTTTTTCAGCATGCTTAAAGCAGGATTAGAACTGGTAAACCAGGCCTACTGCTACAGTGTCATCAGTGTTCAGACCCAGCGCGTTGTTATCATCCAGCTGGTTGATCTGATAGTCCACATAGGTAGACATGTTTTTGTTGAAGTAGTAAGTCGCGCCAACGTCGATGTATTTAACCAGGTCAGCATCGCCCACGCCTTCGATATCTTTGCCTTTAGACTGCACGTAAGCAATGGATGGACGCAGGCCGAAGTCGAACTGGTACTGTGCAACCAGTTCAATGTTCTGTGCCTTGTTAGCAGAGGCAGCGCTGGTGGTGTTGTTCAGACCAGTTACAACAGAGATTGGCGTAGAGTTGCGGGTCTGACCGTACATTGCTGCCAGGTAAACGTTATTTGCATCATATTTCAGAGCAGTTGCCCAGTTTTCAGCGCGTTTACCCTGACCGACTACGTTACCGTTGATATCAGTGGTGCCGTCTGCCTGAGAGTCGGTACGATCGCTGCTGCTGTATGCGCCAACAACACCCACACCAATTGGTGAGGTATAGCTGGTTGATGCGCCCCAGCCGTCGCCGTTAGCACGACGAGTGTCGGTACGCTCGTTTTTACCCTGATACTGAAGTGCGAAGTCCCAGCCATCTACCAGACCAAAGAAGTTGGTGTTACGGTAAGTCAGCAGGCCGGTGCTACGACCGTTCATGAAGTTATCTGAGTATCCTGAGTCGCCACCGAACTCTGGCAGCATATCGGTCCAGCCAATTGCATCATAAACCACACCGTAGTTACGGCCGTAGTCGATTGAGCCCGCGTCACCAAATTTCAGACCGGCAAAGCCCAGACGTGTTTTGTTGTTGGCTTGTGCGTCAGAACCTTCAGAGTTATTCGCCTGAATGTTGTATTCCCACTGGCCGTAACCGGTCAGCTGGTCATTGATCTGAGTTTCACCCTTGAAGCCGAAACGAACGTAAGATTTGTCGCCGTTGTTGCCATCGTTATCCGCTGCATCATTATCAGAAAAATAGTGCAGGCCGACAGCTTTACCGTACAGGTCCAGTTTGTTGCCGTCTTTATTATAGATTTCTGCAGCATTTGCTGCGCTGGCGGCTAACAGAGCAGGGATAACCACTGCAAGAATATTGCGCTTCATCATTATTCATTACCCTCATTGGAGTTATTTGTACACCTGCCACTGCCGTCAGGAAATCTTTACAGAACCCTGAGCGAAGTTTGGTGTCTTCCTGTGTCTGCACGCATCTTTCCATCCAACCCGCCGTAATTCTAGCGCTTAAATGCTACTAAACTCGTAATCTGGTTTCTAAAGGAAAATATGTATTACAAAATGTAAAAAATACGGAACTTTGTGAGAGAACTCAAAATTTACAAAAATAAAAAAAGGCCGGCAGTGCCGACCTCTTTATATATATGAATTTCTTATATTTAATGCTGATTTTTAGAAACTTGCATTGCGTGGCGTACGTGGGAAGGGGATGACGTCCCTGACATTCTGCACGCCAGTCACATAGGCGATTAAACGTTCAAAGCCCAGTCCGAAGCCAGAATGTGGCACAGTACCGTAGCGACGCAGATCACGATACCACCAGTAATCTTCTTGGTTCAGACCCATCTCTTCCAGACGTGCATCCAGCACATCCAGACGTTCTTCACGCTGTGAACCGCCAATGATTTCACCAATGCCTGGCGCCAGAACATCCATCGCTGCCACGGTTTTGCCATCCTCGTTCAAACGCATATAGAACGCTTTGATGTCTTTCGGATAGTTTTTCACCACCACTGGCGCTTTGAAGTGTTGCTCTGCCAGGTAGCGCTCGTGTTCAGAAGAGAGATCGATACCCCATGAAACCGGGTTCTCGAAGGTCTGACCGCAGTTCATCAGGATCTCAACCGCATCGGTATAGTCAACCTGGGCAAAATCGGTAGTGATGAAACGCTGCAGGCGCTCAACCGCGTCTTTATCCACGCGCTCAGCAAAGAACGCCATGTCATCGGCGCGCTCTTCCAGCACGGCATTGAACACATATTTCAGCATCGCTTCTGCCAGTGCGGCGGCATCATCCAGTGAGGCAAACGCAATTTCCGGTTCCAGCATCCAGAATTCAGCCAGATGGCGGCTGGTGTTGGAGTTCTCTGCGCGGAACGTCGGGCCGAAGGTGTAGATCTTCGACAGGGCACTGGCATAAGTTTCGCCGTTCAGCTGACCGGAAACGGTCAGGAAGGCTTCTTTACCAAAGAAATCTTCACTGAAGTCGACTTTGCCCTGATCGTTACGTGGCAGGTTTTCCATATCCAGCGTCGAGACACGGAACATCTCGCCAGCACCTTCGGTATCCGAGGCGGTAATCAGCGGAGTGGAAACCCAGAAATAGCCATTTTCATGGAAGAAGCGATGCAGCGCCTGCGCCAGAGTATGGCGAACGCGGGCGACCGCGCCAATCAGGTTTGTGCGCGGACGCAGGTGAGCGACTTCGCGCAGATACTCGATGCTGTGGCGTTTTGCCGCCATCGGGTAGCTGTCCGGATCTTCTACCCAGCCGACGACTTCCAGGCTGGTCGCCTGAATCTCAAACGCCTGGCCCTGACCCGGCGATGCCACCACTTTACCGGTGACAATAACGGAACAGCCGGTGGTCAGACGCAGCACTTCATCCTGATAATTATTCAGAGAATTATTGACGACAGCCTGAACGGGATTAAAGCAGGAGCCGTCATAGACAGCGATGAAGGAAAGACCGGCTTTGGAATCTCTTCGGGTACGCACCCAACCACGTACGGTGACTTCACTGTCAACCGCGACGCGACCGTGCAGTACGTCCGCTACAGGCACTACGCTCATAAATATCTCTCTATAGAAGAAGTGAGTTAAAAGTTGCCCCATCCGGGGTTTTGCTATGTTACTTGTGAGTCTTCAGGAAACAAGCAAAATTCAGAGGGAAAGCGGATTTATTACAGCAGAGGCGGGGCGCATCAACGCCCCGATAAGAAGAGGTTTAACTCGCTTTCTTCACCAGCGGCAGATCAAAGGCTTTACGCAGGGCCCTGACAAAGGCTTTATCCTGGCAGATGGTTTTACCCGGGCTGTCTGAAAGTTTTGCTACCGGCTTGCCGTTGCACTGCACCAGCTTGATAACGATGTTCAGAGGTGTCACGCCTGGAATATCACAGGTGAGACGCGTACCGATGCCAAACACCACATTCGTCCGCTGGCCAAAGTGGCGATAGAGCGCCAGTGCTTTGTCGAGATTTAAGTTGTCAGAAAAGACCAGGTGTTTACTTTGCGGATCGATACCCAGCTTTTGATAATGAACCAGAGCTTTCTCGCCCCATTCAACCGGATCGCCGGAGTCGTGACGCAGTCCCTGATAGCGGCGGGCAAACACCGGACCGAAATCGCGCAGGAACGCATCCATGGCGATGCAGTCGGTCAGCGCGATACCCAGCTGATCGTCATACTCGTCCAGCCACGCCTGCAGCGCAGCACGCTGACTGTTGGCGAGAACCGGGCTGATCTGCTGGAAGGCCTGGAACCACTCATGCGCCTGCGTGCCGACCGGCGTCAGTGACAGACGGCGCGCCAGATCATAGTTACTGGTGCCAATCAGCCACGGAAAATCCTGTTTCAGCGTGGAGACAATCGACTGCTGCACATCCTGCGAATAGCGACGACGGGTGCCGAAATCCATCAGGCGGAAGCGCGACATATCCAGGTCAGCCACCTGCGTCTTAAAGTCGCCCAGTTTCTGATGCAGGTGGTCGATCGCCTGCTGGGTGGTGACCTGCGGCGTGCGATGACGATGCACAATCTCACTAATCAGCGCCAGTAGCGGCACCTCCCACAGGATCACCTCCCGCCACGGCCCCTGGATACGAAGTTCCAGTTTGCCATGATGATTGCACACCTCAACCTGCTCCGGATTATAGCGGAACTGGCGCAACCAGCTGAGGTAATCCTGCTGGAAAAAGGGAAGGCGGGATAACCAGGTCGCTTCATCATCAGTCAGCGCCAGGTGTTGCATGGCAGTAATCGCTTCACGAATTTCGTCAGCGTAGAGACCCAGCAGTTCGTCGCCGCGGCAGCGAAACTCCGCTGCCACCGTTACGTCATGATAGCGGTGAAAAACGGCCTGCTGCATATGGAGCTTGTAGGCGTCCGTATCCAGCAGGGAGGTCAGTATCGGGGAAGCATGTCCTGTCATGGCGCGTTTCAGCATCCTGTTCGGTGGCGCAGTGCCCGGTGTTGTACACAGTCATAAAGACGCAAAAGTATAATTCACTATCTGAAGCCGATCACAGCATATTTCAATCGGGCGGGTCGAGACCAATCTGTGCCTTTGTTAACAAAGTGTAGCCATTTCACCCTTCAGGTGCATTGTGCATGGCAAGCTTGCAGTAACAAGCTTAGACTTTGCCGGTAAACTTATAACTACGCGAGACGCACTATGACGCAACAGCCCCAAATCAAGTATCGCCACGACTACCGTGCGCCCGATTACACCATCACCGATATCGATTTAACGTTTGAACTGGATGCGTCGACGACCCGTGTAACGGCCATCAGCCAGGTTAAACGCGTGGGTGACAGCCAGGCTGAGCTGCGACTCGACGGCGAAGCGTTAACGCTGATTGCGCTGGAGATCGACGGGCAACCCTGGACGGCCTTCCGTGAAGAAGAGGGCGCACTGGTCATCAGCCAGCTGCCGGACAGCTTCACCCTGAAAATCATCAATGTGATTCATCCGGATCAGAACACCGCGCTGGAAGGGCTGTACAAATCGGGCGAGGCGCTCTGCACCCAATGTGAGGCTGAAGGCTTCCGTCATATTACCTGGTATCTCGATCGCCCTGATGTGCTGGCACGTTTTACCACCACCATTTATGCCGACGGTGAGCGTTATCCGTTCCTGCTCTCCAACGGAAACCGCATTGACAGCGGCCGGGATGAGCAGGGCCGCAGCTGGGTGAAGTGGGAAGATCCGTTCCCGAAACCCTGCTACCTGTTTGCGCTGGTGGCGGGCGATTTCGACGTGCTGCGCGACAGCTTCACCACCCGTTCAGGACGTGACGTGGCGCTGGAGATCTTCGTCGATCGCGGGAATCTCGATCGTGCCGACTGGGCGATGACGTCGCTGAAAAACAGCATGAAGTGGGATGAAGAGCGTTTTGGGCTGGAGTATGACCTCGACATCTTTATGATCGTGGCGGTGGACTTCTTCAACATGGGTGCAATGGAGAACAAAGGTCTTAACGTCTTCAACGCCAAATATGTGCTGGCGAAAGCGGAAACGGCGACCGACAAAGATTACCTCGGCATTGAGGCGGTTATCGGTCACGAATATTTCCACAACTGGACCGGTAACCGCGTGACCTGCCGCGACTGGTTCCAGCTCAGCCTGAAAGAGGGACTGACGGTGTTCCGCGATCAGGAGTTCAGCTCCGATCTGGGTTCACGCGCGGTGAACCGCATCGATAACGTCCGTATCGTGCGTGGCGCGCAGTTTGCCGAAGATGCCAGCCCGATGGCGCACCCGATCCGTCCGGATCAGGTTATCGAGATGAACAATTTCTACACCCTGACGGTGTATGAAAAGGGATCAGAAGTCATTCGCATGATGCACACCCTGCTGGGTGAAGAGAACTTTCAGAAGGGCATGAAGCTCTATTTTGACCGTCACGACGGCAGCGCCGCCACCTGTGATGACTTTGTTCAGGCGATGGAAGATGCCTCAAATGTCGATTTGTCGCAGTTCCGCCGCTGGTACAGCCAGTCCGGTACGCCAGTACTGACGGTGCGCGACGATTACAATCCGGAACTTGAGCAGTACACGCTACACGTTACGCAGCACACCCCAGCGACTGCCGAACAGAAAGAGAAGCTGCCGCTGCATATCCCGCTGGATATTGAGCTGTATGACGGTGAAGGCAAGGTGATCCCGCTGCAGAATAACGGCCACCCGGTGCATCATGTGCTGAATGTCACCGAAGAGTTCCAGACCTTTATTTTCGATAATGTCTACTTCCAGCCGGTGCCGTCGCTGCTGCGTGAATTCTCTGCGCCAGTGAAGCTTGACTACAAATGGAGTGATGCTCAGCTCACCTTCCTGATGCGTCATGCACGCAACGACTTCTCCCGCTGGGATGCGGCTCAGAGCCTGCTGGCGACCTACATTCGCCTGAACGTTGCCCGCTATCAGCAGGGCCAGCATCTGTCGCTGCCGCTGCATGTTGCCGATGCTTTCCGCGCGGTGCTGCTCGATACCGACTGTGACCCGGCCCTGACCGCGCTGATCCTGACGCTGCCGTCAGAAAATGAGATTGCCGAGCTGTTCGATACTATCGATCCGCAGGCGATTGCGCTGGTGCGTGACGCCCTGCAACGCACACTGGCACGCGAACTGGCCGATGAGTTCTTTGCGATCTACAACGCCAATCAGCAGCCTGAATACCGTGTGGAGCATGACGCGATTGGTCAGCGCAGCCTGAAAAATATCTGCCTGACCTATCTTGCCTTCAGCGATGCACAGCTGGCGGACAAACTGGTGCAGACGCAGTATCGCCAGGCAACCAACATGACGGATACGCTGGCGGCACTTTCCGCTGCTGTGGCAGCTCAGTTACCGTGCCGCGATGCGCTGCTGGCGGCTTATGATGAGCGCTGGCATCAGGATGGTCTGGTGATGGACAAATGGTTTGTGTTGCAGGCAACCAGTCCGGCTGCCAACGTGATGCGCAATGTGCGTCAGCTGCTGAATCATCGCTCCTTCACGATGAGCAATCCAAACCGCGTTCGCTCGCTGGTGGGTGCCTTTGCCTCGGCTAACCCGGCCGCGTTCCATGCTAAAGATGGCAGCGGCTACAAGTTCCTGGTGGAAATGCTCATCGATCTGAACACGCGCAATCCGCAGGTTGCGGCACGAATGGTAGAACCGCTGATTCGTCTGAAACGTTATGACGAAGGCCGTCAGGCAATGATGCGCCAGGCGCTGGAACAGCTGCTGGAGCTGAATAAACTCTCTGGCGATCTCTACGAAAAAATTACCCGGGCGCTGAACGCCTGATAATAAAAAAGGGAGCGTCTGAGACGCTCCCTTTTTCAGCGCTGCTGCGCGTAGCGTACCGGCTGCGGTCGTTCTGTACGCTGCATCACCCGATCCAGCACCTCCGCTTCCAGCTCTGCCAGCCGCGCCGATCCCCGACGCCGCGGACGTGGCAGATCCACCAGCAGATCCAGACCGATCTCACCCTCTTCGATCAACAATACGCGATCCGCCATCACGACCGCTTCACTGACATCATGCGTGACCAGCAGAACGGTAAAGTGATGTTGCTGCCACAGTGATTCAATCAATCCCTGCATTTCAATGCGGGTCAGGGCATCCAGCGCTCCCAGGGGTTCATCCAGCAGCAGTAAGCCGGGCCGATGAATCAGCGCTCTGGCCAGCGCCACACGCTGTTTCTGTCCGCCAGAAAGGGCGGCTGGCCACTCATTGGCGCGATCGGCCAGTCCCACCGCCGTCAGGGCATCCATGGCCGCGCTGCGCCATTCGCGTCCGCGCAGGCCCAGCCCGACGTTATCGATCACTTTTTTCCACGGCAGCAGTCGCGCATCCTGAAACATCAGGCGGGTATCATCGCGTGCCGACTGCAGCGGCGCATTACCTGCCAGCAGTTCACCGCTGGAGCTTTGTTCGAGTCCGGCCAGCAGGCGCAACAGGGTGCTTTTACCGCAGCCGCTGCGACCCACTACCGCCACAAACTGACCCGAAGGAATATGCAGGTCGATCTTATTGAGAATAGTACGACTGCCATACTGTTTGCTGACGCCATTAACGCCAACCGGCGTGCCGGTGTTAAGGCGGGCTGGTGAGAGAGTCTGGCTCATGCGTTCTCCTCCTTCAGTTGGTAAGCGGGGTGCCAGCGCAGCCAGACGCGTTCCAGTAACAACGCGGCGACATCCGCCAGTTTGCCGAGCAGGGCATAGAGAATGATGGCGACCACCACCACATCGGTCTGCAGGAATTCACGCGCGTTCATTGCCAGATAGCCGATGCCCGAGTTGGCGGAGATGGTCTCAGCGACAATCAACGTCAGCCACATCAGACCGAGCGCGAAACGCACGCCGACCATAATATTTGGCAGTGCGCCGGGCAGGATCACCTGGATAAACAGGCGCCAGCCGGACAGGCCATAGCTGCGCGCCATCTCAACCAGCCCGCGATCGATATTGCGGATGCCGTGATAGGTATTCAGATAGATCGGGAACAGCGTGCCCAGCGCCACCAGAAAGATTTTGGCGGACTCGTCGATTCCGAACCAGAGGATAACCAGCGGGATTAGCGCCAGATGCGGCACATTGCGCAGCATCTGCACCGACGTATCCAGCAGGCGTTCACCGGTTTTTGAGGTGCCGGTGATCAGCCCAAGTATCAGGCCGATAGAACCGCCAATGCTGAAGCCGATCAGCGCCCGCCAGCTGCTTATCGCCAGATGCTGCCAGAGTTCACCGCTGGCAGTCAGCTGCCAGAAGGTGGTCACAATTTTCTCCGGCGCGGGCAGAATACGGTTCGATAACCAGCCAGTTTGTGAAGCAATCTGCCACACCACAATAAGCAGCGTCGGCAATAGCCACGGCACCAGCGTATCAGCAAGGCGTTTTCGGGTTCTGGCCATCATGCTCTCCTCAGCCCCGGGCGACTTTTTTCTCAGGGGTAAAATCGTTGGCGACTGCTTCACCGTGCGCCTGAACGACGCGCGGTTGTGGCACCAGTGGCACCTGCAGATCAAGATGCGGGAACAGCAGTTCGCCAACGCGATAAGCCTCTTCCAGATGCGGATAACCCGACAGAATAAAGGTCTCGATGCCCAGCGCTTCATACTCTTTGATGCGCGCGGCCACGGTCGGACCATCGCCGACCAGCGCGGTACCGGCTCCGCTGCGTACCAGACCCACACCTGCCCACAGATTCGGGCTGATTTCGAGTTTGTCGCGGCGACCACCGTGCAGCGCGGCCATCCGGCGCTGCCCGACGGAATCGGTCCGCTGGAACGCTGCCTGTGCCTTCGCGATAGTGGCGTCATCGACATTGGCAATCAGCCGGTCGGCGGCCTGCCAGGCTTCTTCATTCGTTTCGCGCACAATCACATGCAGACGGATACCAAACCGCACCGTACGTCCCTGCGCGGCTGCTTTCGCGCGTACCTGTTCAATCTTTTCCCGAACCTGAGCAGGCGGCTCGCCCCAGGTGAGGTAAACATCGACCTGTTCGGCCGCCAGTTCCTGAGCCGGTTCAGAAGAGCCACCAAACCAGAGTGGTGGGCGAGGCTGCTGCACCGGTTTAAACATCAGGCGTGCGCCGCGAACCTTCACGTGCTTGCCTTCGTAATCGACGGTTTCGCCTTCCAGTACCCGGCGCCAGACACGGGTGAACTCGGCAGATTCTGCGTAACGCTCACGGTGATCCAGGAACACGCCATCGCCCGCCAGCTCTTCCGGATCGCCGCCGGTCACCAGATTGAATAGCGCGCGGCCGTTGGAGAGGCGATCCAGCGTGGCAGCCTGACGCGCTGCCTGAGTCGGGGAAATGACGCCGGGCCGCAGCGCGACCAAAAAACGCAGGCGCTGCGTCACCGGGATCAGCGAGGCGGCAACCAGCCAGGCATCTTCGCAGGAGCGGCCGGTTGGGATCAGAACCCCGCCAAAGCCGAGACGGTCAGCAGCCTGCGCCACCTGTTGTAAATAGGCGTGATCAACCGGGCGCGCGCCTTCGGCGGTACCAAGATAGTGGCCGTCGCCATGCGTCGGCAGGAACCAGAAAATGGATACGCTCATTATTGCTCCTTACTGCGTTACGGTATGCGGTTGCCAGATGCGATCCTGGATCGTCACTTTGACTGGCAACAGATGATTGGCATAAAACAGGTCAGCGGTACGCTGCTGTGCGGCTGCGGTTTCAGCACTGACCGGCGAAATCCGGGTGGGTGGACGATGGCTGAGATAGCTGGCAATAACCGGTTCAGGCAGGCCCATCGCCTGTGCCAGAAGCGTGGTGCTCTGCTGAGGCTGGCTGATAGTCAGCGCATCGGCACTGCTGAAGGTGTCGAGCACCTGCTGGATAAACGCGCCGTGGGCTTCGGCATAGCTGCGCGTCGCCAGATAGAAGGATCCGGTCAGATTCAGTGAGCTGCCATCAATCAGCAGGCGCGAATTACCCTGCAGCAGTACCGAAGAGTAGTAGGGATCCCAGATTGCCCAGGCATCCACGTCACCCTGCTGGAAGGCGGCGCGCGCATCGGCTGGCGTCAGATAGACGGGTGTGATGTCTTTAAACGTGAGGCTCGCCTGCTGTAAGGCGCGCAGCAATAAATTGTGTGAACTGGAACCCTTCTGGAAAGCGACTTTTTTGCCTTTCAGATCGGCAACCTGTTTCAGAGCGCTGTTTTTCGGGACCAGAATCACTTCTGATTTCGGTTTTGGCGGCTCCGAACCGACATAGAGCAGATCGGCGCCTGCGGCCTGGGCAAACAGCGGCGGAAGGTCACCGGTACTGCCGAGATCAATACTGTTAATGTTCAGCGCTTCCAGCATTTGCGGGCCAGCCGGGAACTCAATCCACTTAATGTGAGTATGGGGAAAACGCTTCTCCAGCAACTGATGTGACTTCGCCAGCACCATGCTGACTGAACCTTTCTGATAGCCGATGCGAATCTCAGCCGGATCCGATTCTGCGGCCTGCACCTGAAGGCCAGCCAGTAACAGTCCTGCCACCAGCCACTTTCCTAATCTCTGCTTCATCGATCGCTTCCTTATACTGCCTGCGCAACAGGATGGTGATGGCGGGTCAGCGCCAGCCAGAACGCGGAGACGGCTTCATCAAGACGCTCTGCCAGTGAATCTTCCAGTACAGGCTGACGATCGTAATGTGTGACCTGGCTATCTTCGGCGTAGATCCCATGCAGAATTTCCTGTGCTTTTAAAGCGTTGAGAACCGGCTTCAGCGCGTAGTCCAGTGCCAGCATATGGCCGACACTGCCGCCGCTGGCGAGTGGCAACACAACTTTGTGCTCAAGTGCGCGCTCAGGCAGCAGGTCGAGCAGAGTCTTCAGAGCGCCCGAAAACGACGCTTTATAAATCGGTGTCGCCACAATCAGGCCATCAGCCGCGGCCAGATCGTCACGCAGGGCCAGCAGCGCGGGTGCATCAAAGCGCGCGTTAATCAGATCGTCAGGCTGAAAGTTGTGAATATTCCAGGGAATGACTTCAATGCCACGTGCCTCCAGCTTGTGCTGACACAACGTCAGTAGCGAGGTTGAGCGGGAGGGGAATCGTGGGCTACCTGCCAGCGTAATAACTCGCATCATCACTCCTTATAACTAAAAGTTATTGATTATCAAAAGTTGAGAACTTATGTCTTCATACTGTCAGAGCAGGGGATTGGGCTTAAATGATTTATCCGGCAAAGCAAGGGTAAAAACTGCAAATAGACGTACCGGTGGCAGATAATGAAAACATCGCTTCCGATAATTCTTAAAATAAAGGCGAGCAGCGAAACCATTCATTAAGAGCAGTGATGCAAGAAGGTTAAAACAGGACATATGGTGAAAAAAATTATCTTTCTTCTGATTGCTTAACCATTCTGCTTGTGGCTGAACCATGTTGAAGCGCAGCGGTAGCCTGAAAGCGGAGGGTAAAGCAGCCTGACATCAGCGTATTTTAGTGGTGTTCCGGCATGATATTAGGATTAATTGCAGAGCGTAAACTGTAATAAAAATGAAGGAATGCTGAAGTTATTCACGATTTCAGATGTTCGCTTACATATTCCTGATTCTGGTTACGCCTGCCTGGTGGGGGTAATTTAAATCGTTCCTCAACGGTTTTAACATTACAGCGGGCTATAGATGCACTTTTTTTAACAGTGATAATCAGGTGAAACGTTAAGATAATTTTTACAACTGGTCTTTTTTCGCATAACCGGTTTAAGATAAGCAGGCTAAATCTAAGTCATCATAATAGTAGCGTATTACTCTTTTCGACGTTTCGCCTCTGGTCAGTCCCTGCATCTGGCAGGTGAATCGTATTGTCATTTTCTAACAGCAGAGAATTGCATATGTCTGACATCCTGTTATCCGTTATTATTCCAACCTACAATGTAGAGAAATATATTGTAGAATGCGTCGATTCATTATTACGACAGGTTAAAGCGCCCAATGAAATAATCATTGTGAATGATGGCTCCACCGACGGAACATTAGCCTTAATTGAACAGAATTATGCGCATCTTTCTCAGGTAAAAATAATTACTACTAAGAATGGTGGTGCTGGTCATGCACGCGATGTCGGTATTGACCAGGCGCAGGGTCAGTTTCTCTTTTTCTGCGATCCGGATGACGTCGTCGTGGATGGGCTGGTCGTTGAACTGGGTATGGTAGCGGAAAAACATCCTGAAACGGACCTGTTCTGTTTTAAATCGTGCGTCTATCGCGATGGCCAGATTGATATCACCTCGCCAAAAGTCAGACACGAACTCTTTGGGCAGCAAAAGCCGCAGGAAGTCTTATTGGGCCTGCTGCGTAACGGCAGCTATACGTCGGCAGCGTGGAGCTACGTCATCAGCAAACGCGTTATTGAACAGCATAAATTACGCTTTGTTAAACGCGTTCATGAAGACCACAATTTTACGCTCTCCTGCTTTATGAATAGCCAGCAGGCGTGGGTGAGTCATCAGGTTTATTATAAACAGCGTATTCGCAACGGCTCACTGACGAACAGTTCCAAAAGTAATGAGTTTTTCTATCAGCGTTATGATGCCTTTATGCACGCCTGCAATACGTTAACCGGTTCTCTGATTAAATCAGCGTGGCGCGATACGCTTGAAAAAGCCTATTTAATTCACTCATTTCGTCTGATGATCTATTTATCACTCTATAATCGTACGCCTGTTCCGGAATATGTGCTTAACGCTATTCGCTTTATGGGCCGCAATGTGAAAACAGAAAGCTTTAAAGAGTGGTTATTGTTCAATCGGCCTGAACTGTTTATTGCACTTCAGCATTACAAGGTCAAAAAAGAGCTGAAGAACGCCGCCTGATTCTGAAAAGCAGCCTGATTCTGAAAAATGTTAAGCGATATTGTTTATGCCTTAGCGAAATGAGAAGGTGAGACATGCAATGTGTATAAGGTTGTTGCGTCATGGCAAAAGTACTCGATAAAAGTCTGGTTATTAATATTTTCTCGCTGCTGGCCTACCGCGGCGCATCGTTTTTGTTTCCGCTGGCCACGCTGCCCTATCTTGCCCGCGTTCTGGGTGTAGAGCAGATGGGTACGCTGGCGCTGGCCATCGCCTGCGTGCTCTATTGCAGCACCATCTCTGACTGGGGATTCAACGTCTTTACCACCAAAGACATTGCTCACCATCGTGATGACAAGGAACGCGTCAGTCAGCTCTTCTGGTCAACCTTTAACGCCAAGCTGATGCTGCTGGTGTTGACCAGCGGCACGTTACTGACGGCGACCTGGTTTAATCCTGCCTGGCATCCGCTGTTCTTTATCATTCTGGCAAACTGCACCACGCTGATAGGCTCGCTGTTTTCATTTGGCTGGCTGATGCAGGGTTTTGAGAAGCTCGGTAAAACGGCGATGATCGCCACCTTCGGTAACTTCTGTGCCATTCCGCTGACCTTTTTGCTGGTTAAGTCCCCACAGGATACCTGGCTGGCGGCACTGATCCCTGGCACTGTCTCCATCATCAGCGCAGCGATTACGCTGAAGTTTGTGCTGGAGATGAACGTCATTGGTCGTTATCGCTTTGAACCGCGCGAAATCAAACAGCGCATCACCGACAGTCTGGATGTGTTTATTGCTATCGCGGGTGCCAATCTGTTTAACAGCGTCAACGTGGTGATCCTGGCCTCCTTTACCTCTACCTATATGGTCGGGATTTACAACGGTGCAGATCGTCTGCGTAAAGCCGCCAACTCTGTACCTGAGCAGATCGGCAGTGCTTTCTTCCCGCGCGTCAGCCACCTGTTTGGCCGGGATAAACGTGCCGCCATTGCGGCGACGCGCAAAAGCCTGCTGCTGTCGTTTTCCCTGAGTCTGTCGATTGTCATCTTTACCTGGTTCTTTGCTGACCTGGTGGTCTCTATTTTACTGGGTAAAGACTTTATTCCGTCGGCGGATGTGCTGCGCGTCTTCGTGCTCTGTTTCCTGTTTGGCAACATTGCCTATCCGGCTGGATTACAGATTCTTATCCCGCACGGTCTGGCACGTCAGCGCATGTGGGTCATGATGGCCGCTGGCGTGATAAACGTGCCGCTATGCTGTTTCCTGGCCTGGAAGTTTGGCGCAATCGGTGCCGCATGGTCGATGGTGGGAGCTGAAGCGTTTGTTTGTCTCGGTATCTTTGGCATCATGCAGCGTCACGGCATCCTGCGGGAGTATCTGTTTCCTTCCGAGGTGAAAAACCAGCCCGTAAACGATTCCGCCGTTTAAGATCAAAGCATTTTCATATAGTTTTCTGCATCCCCGCCGTTCGATTTACTTTTGCGCCAGAGCACTTTACCATTCTGGCGCACATTTTCCCGTGCACCGACTTTCACGATTGCTTCCGTCCTTCAGGAGAGTGCATGTTTTATCCTATCGTCCGACCGGCGCTGTTTAAACTCGACCCCGAACGCGCGCACGAACTCACCTTTCAGCAACTGCGTTTTATGAAAGGCACGCCGCTGGAGCTGTTTTATCGCCAGAATCTGCCGTCGCGTCCGGTCACCTGCATGGGACTGACCTTTAAGAATGCCCTGGGCCTGGCTGCGGGTCTGGATAAGAACGCAGAGTGCATTGATGCGTTTGCGGCGATGGGCTTTGGTTTTGTTGAAGTCGGCACCGTCACGCCGCGCGCCCAGGCAGGTAATGACAAGCCGCGGATGTTTCGTCTGGTGGAAGCGGGCGGCATTATCAACCGAATGGGGTTTAATAATCTCGGTGTTGACCACCTGGTTGAGAATGTAAAAAAAGCGCGTTTTAACGGCGTGCTCGGGATCAATATCGGTAAAAATAAAGATACGCCGGTTGAGCAGGGCAAAGAAGATTATCTGATCTGCATGGAAAAGGTCTATGCCCATGCCGGTTATATCGCCATCAATATTTCCTCGCCTAACACGCCAGGTTTGCGTTCACTGCAATATGGTGAAGCGCTGGATGATTTGCTCTCTTCCATCAAACAGAAACAAAAAGATCTGGAAAAGCGTCATCTGAAATATGTTCCGCTGGCCGTAAAAATCGCGCCCGATCTCTCTGAAGAGGAGTTAATTCAGGTCGCGGACAGTTTGATTCGTCATCAGATTGATGGCGTTATTGCCAGTAATACCACGCTCGATCGTTCGCTGGTAAGCGGTCTTAAGCATGCTGAAGAAGCGGGGGGATTGAGTGGACGGCCAGTGCAGTCGCGCAGTACGGCGGTGATCCAGCGCCTCTCTCAGGAGCTGCAGGGGCGTCTTCCCATTATCGGTGTTGGCGGCATCGATTCTTTGACCGCCGCGCGTGAAAAAATCGACGCAGGTGCAACGCTGGTTCAGATTTATTCAGGCTTTATTTATCAGGGGCCAGGATTAATTAAAGATATCGTCACGCATCTCTAAGACAATTCTCACAATGATTAACCGGGGGGTTTATTTATCCCCTCGGCTCGTTTATATTTTGTCCTGTTACACGCTTTTTCAGCTTTTCCTTATGTTTCTTTTTTCGCTGAATTCTGCGCGATTTTTGGCGCAGCGGTAAAGACAGGGCACACGATGAAAATTAAACCCGATGATAACTGGCGCTGGTATTTTGATAGCAGCCACGACCGAATGATGCTCGACCTGGCTGACGGGATGCTTTTCCGTTCTCGCTTTTCCCGCAAAATGCTCACGCCGGACGCGTTCACTGAATCGGGTTTCTGTGTCGATGATGCCGCTCTGTATTACACCTTTGAAGAAACCTGTCGTCAGTGCAAACTCAGTGGTAGCCATTGCGCTGAACTGGTGCTGAATGCGCTGGTCGCCGCGCGCTTCCTCAAACCTCTGATGCCAAAAAGCTGGCATTTCGCCGCTTATGCCCCGGCGATGCAGCCCCGTCCCGGTGAAATGGTGCAGGTTACGCTGGCAGAAGAGGGCACACAGGCACGTCTGCTGGTGGTTGAAAGTGGTGACAATGCGGCGCTTTGCCTGCTGGCGCAGCCAGGGTTGACCCTGGCCGGTAAAAATATGGTGCTTGGTGATGCCATCAAGGTGATGAACGACCGCCTGCTACCCTGGTACCAGGATGTCGCGCACTACGCCCGCGCGGTCTGATCACTTCACTTCACTTCACTTCTACATCACCTGCCGGAATACAGCTGCAGCTTAAGAGGGTGCCGTCCTGACGCAGGGTACTCTGTTTAAGCGCCTTTACTTCACCAGCAATCAGACTCAGCTTGCAGCTACCACACAGACCTGCCCGACAGGAGTAAGGAATGCGAAAGCCCTGCATCTCCAGCTGATCCAGTAATATCTGCTGATTATCCCCGGTAAAGGTCTTGCCCTGAAATGTGATGGTCACGGCATCCGGTGCCTGCTGCTGTGGTTTCAGCGTTTTTACCACTTCGCCGGCACCATAGATGCGCGGCGCATGACGTTTCAGGACGATCATTTCATCACCTGCACGCACCACCCCACTGTTACGCGCCACTAAGTTCAGACCGAAATCGATGTCACCACTGCCATCCTGAGCAGTGCGGAACGTCTGCAGTGTGGCCAGCGGATGACCGGTGGGATGCTTAAGTCCGGTCTCGGTGCTGACCGTGGTTAGCACACAGCGACTGCATGGCTTGGGAGCCATAAAGATGACGTCGCCAATCTGAACCTCTGCCCAGCTATCCTCATCCCAGGCGGCCGCGCCGCTGACGATCAGATTCGGGCGAAACTGTTCGGCACGGACGCTGGCCGGGCAGCGCTGTTGCAGATCGTGCAGCGACGCATTGTTGATCAGCAAAAACGGAAAGCCATCGGCAAAGCTCAGCGGAATATGATCAAACTTTTTGACCCGGCGAGTCGGTTGCGGCCCGACCCAGCGCAGCTGAACGTCGCGCGGGAAGAACTGGCTCAGCCACTGATTAATCGGCTGGGGGGCAATACGCGCAGTAAAGTGGCTGCCCCAGGCTTCGGTGGGATGATCCTGTTCGCTAAAATCGCTGAAGCGGATCAGGGACTGGCTGCCATCCGGCGCGGCCAGCAGCAGGCCATCTGGCAGGATCGCGGGCGTAAAGCGCACCATCTCCGGGTGCTGACGTGCAGTAATAAAGGTGCCATCGGGTTCGGTCACCATAAACAGCCGATCAAATGCCAGTCCGCTGTCAGTGACCAGCGCATGTGACAACGCTAATCCCCGCATTGACTTCACAGGATGAATGAATAAGCGGGAAAGCGTGATCATGGTGTTCTCCTTGAACCCGACGCGCGACACAAAAGAAGCTAACTTTATGACATAGGTCTCCGATTCGCTATAATGCGCGACAATTTTCTCAAGAGTTAAAAAGTGACGATATGAATTCTCTGTTTGCCAGCACGGCGCGTGGGCTCGAAGAGCTGTTAAAAAGTGAGCTGGACGCGCTGGGCGCGCAGGATTTGCACGTGGTGCAGGGAGGCGTTCACTACGAAGCCGACGATCGCGCCATGTACCAAAGCCTGATGTGGAGTCGTTTAGCATCACGCATCCTGTTGCCGCTGGGAGAGTTTGGCGTCTACAGCGATCTCGATCTCTATCTGGGTGTACAGAGCGTGGACTGGCCGACGATGTTCGGCAGCGATAAAACCTTTGTCGTTCACTTCAGCGGCACCAACGACGCGATCCGAAACAGCCAGTTCGGCGCGCTGAAAGTGAAAGATGCTATCGTGGACAGCTTTACCCGTCAGAATTTCGAGCGGCCAAATGTCGATCGTGAGCAGGCGGATATCCGTATCAACGTCTGGCTGAATGACGATCGCGCCAGTATCGCGCTGGATCTTAGCGGCAGTTCGCTGCATCAGCGTGGCTATCGTCAGCAAACCGGTCAGGCTCCGTTAAAAGAGACCCTGGCGGCGGCGATCGTGCTGCGTTCTGGCTGGGAGCCGACCACGCCGCTGATCGACCCGATGTGTGGTTCGGGTACGCTGCTGATTGAAGCGGCGCTGATCGCCTGCGATCGGGCGCCGGGCCTGCTGCGTAAACACTGGGGCTTCACTGCCTGGAAAAAGTTTGATGCTGCGCTGTGGCAGGACGTGAAAACCGAGGCGCAGAACCGTGCCCGCGCGGGCACGGCCGCGACTCAGGCGCGCTTCTTTGGTTATGACATCAATGGCCGGGTGCTGGAGTGGGCGCAGGCGAATGCCCGTCGTGCTGGTGTCTTTGAACACTTTACGTTTGCGCAGCAGGACCTGCTGCAACTGACCAATCCGCTCGATTCGGCGGTTCACGGCACAGTGCTGAGTAACCCGCCGTACGGTGAACGTCTGGAGAGCGAACCGGCGCTGATTGCGCTGCACAGCCAGCTCGGACGTCTGATGAAGCAGCATTTTGGCGGCTGGAACCTGTCGCTTTTCAGCGCCTCGCCTGAACTGCTGAGCTGCCTGCAACTGCGAGCCGATCGCCAGTTCAAAGCGAAGAATGGTCCGCTGGATTGCGTGCAGAAAAACTATCAGCTGGCGGTTAACAGCCATGAAAGCGCGGGACAGATTGCGGAAGATTACGCAAACCGTCTGCGCAAAAATGTGAAGAAGCTGGAAAAGTGGGCGCGTCAGGAAGGCATTGAATGCTACCGCATTTATGACGCCGATCTGCCAGACTACAACGTTGCTGTCGATCGCTATGGTGACTGGGTCATTATTCAGGAATACGCGCCACCGAAAACCATCGATCCGAATAAAGCGCGTCAGCGCCTGTTCGATGTCATCAGCGCGACACTGAGCGTACTGCAGCTGCCTGCTGATCGTCTGATTATGAAAACGCGTGAGCGTCAGAAAGGCAAAGCACAGTATCAGAAGCTCAGCGAGAAGGGCGACTATTTTGAGGTTAAAGAGTCTAATGCGCGTTTCTGGGTGAACCTGACCGACTATCTCGACACCGGCCTGTTCCTCGATCACCGCATTGCCCGTAAAATGCTTGGTCAGATGAGTCAGGGCAAAGATTTCCTGAACCTGTTTGCCTATACCGGCACCGCCAGTGTGCACGCCGGTCTGGGTGGGGCGCGTTCAACTACCACGGTAGATATGTCGCGTACTTATCTGGAGTGGGCGGAGCGCAACCTGCGTCTCAACGGACTGACCGGGCGTCAGCACCGTCTGATGCAGGCGGATTGCCTGAGCTGGCTGAATGAGAGTGACGAGAATTTTGACCTGATCTTTATCGATCCGCCAACTTTCTCCAACTCAAAACGTATGGAAGAGAGCTTCGACGTTCAGCGCGATCATATGATGCTGATGCGTAACCTGAAACGCCTGCTGCGTCGCGGAGGCACCATCATGTTCTCCAACAACAAACGTGGTTTCAAAATGGACATGGATGGTCTGAAAGCACTGGGCCTGCAGGCGCAGGATATTACCCAGAAAACGCAGTCGCAGGACTTCGCGCGTAACCGTCAGATTCACAACTGCTGGCTGATCACTCATGCCGGTAAGGAATAAGATTACATGTCATTAATCAGTATCCACGGCGCTTATCTCTCCTTCAGCGATGCGCCGCTGTTAGACAATACCGAGCTGCACATCGAAGAGAACGAACGCGTCTGTCTGGTGGGCCGTAACGGAGCGGGTAAATCCACGCTGATGAAAATCATCAATGGCGAACAGCCACTGGATGATGGTCGCATTATTTATGAAACTGACCTGGTGGTGGCGCGTCTGCAACAGGATCCACCGCGCAATATTACCGGTTCGGTCTACGACTTCGTGGCTGAGGGCGTTGAAGAGCAGGCTGAGCATCTGAAAGCCTATCACGCCATTTCCCATGTTGTGATGGACGATCCCAGCGATAAAAACCTCAATGAGATGGCGCGACTGCAGAGCATTCTCGACCATCAGAATTTGTGGCAGCTGGAAAGCCGCATCCATGACGTGCTGGAACAGATTGGTCTGCAGCCCGATACCGAGCTGTCATCGCTCTCTGGCGGCTGGCTGCGTAAAGCCGCGCTGGGCCGTGCGCTGGTGAGTAACCCGCGCGTCCTGATGCTGGATGAGCCAACCAACCACCTCGATATCGAAACCATCGACTGGCTGGAAACTTTCCTGAAGAACTTCAGCGGCAGCATCGTCTTTATCTCGCATGACCGTTCGTTTATCCGCAACATGGCGACGCGTATTGTCGATCTTGACCGTGGCAAGCTGGTCTCCTGGCCAGGAAATTACGATCTCTATCTGGAAGGCAAAGAAGAAGCGCTGCGCGTTGAAGAGATGCAGAACGCGGAATTTGATCGCAAGCTGGCGCAGGAAGAGGTGTGGATCCGTCAGGGCATTAAAGCTCGCCGCACCCGTAACGAAGGTCGTGTGCGCGCGCTGAAAGCGTTGCGTCGCGAACACTCAGAACGTCGTGAAGTGATGGGCAAAGCCAATATGCAGGTCGGTGAAGCGTCCCGTTCCGGCAAGATTGTGTTTGAACTGGAAAATGTTGACTACGCGGTGGGCGGCAAAACGCTGGTGAAGGATTTCTCTACCCAGGTTCAGCGTGGCGATAAAATTGCGCTGATCGGGCCGAACGGCTGCGGTAAAACGACCTTACTGCGCCTGATGCTGCAGCAGCTGAAAGCCGATCACGGCCGCGTGCATTCCGGTACCAAGCTGGAAGTGGCCTACTTTGACCAGCACCGCGCTGAACTGGATCCGGATCGTACCGTGATGGACAACCTGGCCGAAGGCAAACAGGAAGTGCTGGTCAATGGCAAACCGCGCCATGTGCTGGGCTATCTGCAGGACTTCCTGTTCCATCCAAAACGTGCCATGACGCCGGTACGTGCACTTTCCGGCGGGGAACGTAACCGTCTGCTGCTGGCGCGTCTGTTCCTGCGTCCCAGCAACCTGATGATTCTGGATGAACCGACAAACGACCTCGACGTCGAAACGCTGGAACTGCTGGAGGAACTGATTGATGGTTATCAGGGCACCGTTTTACTGGTGAGCCACGATCGTCAGTTCGTCGACAATACGGTCACCGAGTGCTGGATTTTTGAAGGCAACGGCGAAATCGGTACCTTTGTGGGCGGTTATCACGATGCTCAGCAGCAGCGCGCCGCCTACCGGCAGCACAGATCTGCTGCACCGTCTAAAGCGACAGCGACTACAGCTAAGCCCGCCGCCGAAAAGAGTGAAGCGAAGCGTAACGTGAATAAGCTCAGCTACAATCTGGCGCGAGAGCTGGAACAGCTGCCGCAAAAACTGGAGCAGCTGGAAGCGCGCATCGGTGAGTTACAGGCGAAGATGAGTCACCCGGACTTCTTCAGTCAGGCACACGATCAGACGCAACCGGTGCTGGATAATCTGGCGCAGGCTGAGCAGGAGCTGGAAACCGCTTTTGCGCGCTGGGAAGAGCTTGAGTCACTGAAAAACGGCGCGTAGGGCAGGGGCTAACGGATGTGTTCAGCAGTGAAAAGTAACGCGTGGATGCTCTGTCCACAATGCGATTTAATGATTAAGCTGCCGGACATTCCCGTTGGCAGCCGTGCGTCATGCCCACGCTGCCATACCTCCCTGACGGCCAACTGGCACGAACCCCGTAAACGGCCAACGGGCTATGCGCTGGCGGCGCTGTTTATGCTGCTGCTGGCGAATCTGTTTCCTTTTGTCTCCATGAAAGTGGCGGGGCTGACCAGCCAGATTACGCTGTCGCAGATCCCCCAGGTCATGGTGACGGAAGATTACAGCAGCCTGGCAACGCTGTTTCTGCTGTTTGTGCAGGCGGTTCCGGCCTTCTGCATGGTCACCATTATCCTGCTGGTTAATCCGGTCCCTCTGCCCGTCCGCCTCAAAACTGGTCTGGCACGTATCCTGTTTCAGCTGCGTAACTGGGGCATGGCAGAAATTTTTATGGCGGGCGTTTTAGTCAGCTTCGTCAAGCTGATGGCCTATGGTGATATCGGACTGGAAACCAGCTTCTGGCCGTGGGTGCTGTTCTGCCTGCTGCAGCTGCGCGCCTTTCAGTGCGTTGATCGGCGGGGCTTGTGGGACAGTCTTTCCCCGCGACCCGCCTTGCCTCATCCACCTGAAGTGGGCATCAGTGGTTTAGAGCAGGGCCTGCGTTCCTGCCCCTGCTGTACCGCCATCCTGCCGGAAGCTGAGCACACCTGTCCGCGCTGCGGCGTTACCGCCCATGCGCGACGTAAGCACAGCCTGCAATGGACGCTGGCGCTGCTGTTCACCTCAATACTGCTTTATATCCCGGCTAACCTGTTGCCGATCATGGTGACGGAAACCCTTGGCACGGCTTATCCCTCCAATATTATGGCGGGGGTCATTGTGCTGTGGGGCGATGGATCCTATCCGGTGGCGCTGGTGATCTTTATCGCCAGTATCATGGTGCCGACGCTGAAGATGCTGGCAATCGGCTGGCTCTGCTGGGATGCCAGCGGACGCGGGCGGCGTGACAGTCATAAGATGCATAAAATTTATGAAGTGGTCGAGTTTGTTGGCCGCTGGTCAATGATCGACGTGTTTGTGATTGCCGTGCTCTCTGCGCTGGTGCGTATGGGGCAATTAATGAATGTTTATCCCGCGTGGGGGGCAGTATTGTTTGCGATGGTGGTGATTATTACCATGATCGCTGCCATGACCTTTGACCCGCGATTAACCTGGGATCGTGTACGCGAAAACAATATGAAGGAGTCGCGCCTTGACGGAAACTAACCACGGCCATGCAAAGGTGGAACAGATTAAGCGCTGGTCGCCGGTCTGGATTGTCCCCATCGTTACGCTGTTAATCGGCGGATGGATCCTCTTTTATCACTTCAGCCATCAGGGGCCGGAAGTCACGTTAATCACCGAAAATGCCGAAGGTATTGTTGCCGGTAAAACCACGATTAAAAGTCGCAGCGTCGACGTCGGCGTGGTGGAGAGTGCGGTATTAAGCGACGATCTTCACCATGTGGAAATCAAAGCGCGTCTGAATGCGGGGATGGAAAAACTGCTGCACAGCGACAGTGTGTTCTGGGTAGTGAAACCGCAGGTGGGACGTGAAGGGATCAGCGGACTTGGCACGTTGCTGTCGGGTGCGTATATCGAACTGCAGCCCGGCACAAAAAAACAGCCACCCGAGCAATTTAAGCTGCTGGATGCGCCGCCGTTAGCGCCACCGGATGCCAAAGGTATTCGTATCGTACTGGACAGCAAAAAGGCAGGTCAGCTTAATCCGGGTGATCCGGTACTGTTCCGTGGCTACCGCGTCGGTACGGTTGAGACCAGCGTTTTTGATACTGACAAACGTATGATGACCTATCAGCTGTTTGTGGCCGCACCCTACGATCGCCTGATTACCACCAACGTACGTTTCTGGAAGGACAGCGGCATCGCCGTGGATATGTCCGCCTCAGGGATGCGGGTGGAGATGGGATCGCTTACTACCTTATTCAGCGGCGGTGTCAGTTTTGACGTGCCGGATGGCTGGGAGCTGGGCGAGCCCGCGCAGAACAAGTCTGACTACCATCTGTTTGACGATCAGCGCAGCATTCAGGACTCGCTCTACACCAACCATATCGACTACGTGATGTTCTTCTCTGACTCGATTCGCGGTCTGCAGGCGGGTGCGCCGGTTGAGTTCCGTGGCATTCGTCTGGGTACCGTCTCCGAAGCGCCACTGATGAAAGCGGGCCTGGATCAGGCACTGAATAACGATTACCGCGTGCCGGTGCTGATCCGCATCGAGCCGGATCGCTTTATCAGCCGACTGGGTGAAAACTTCGATCTGGAGCAGCATCTGCAGGATGGTAAGAAACGTGGTCTGCGCGCAACGCTGAAAACCGGCAACCTGTTGTCAGGCGCGCTCTATGTCGATCTCGACTTCTATGACAATGTGCCAGCTTACAAAGGGCCACAGAAAGTTTCTGGCTATGAAGTGATCCCAACGGTCAGCGGTGGCCTGAGTCAGATTCAGCAGAAGCTGATGGCGGCGCTGGATAAGATTAATAGTCTGCCACTGAACGGTATGGTCAATGAAGCGACGGGTACGCTGAAAGAGAGCCAGAAAACGATGCGTGATCTGCAGCGCACCATCGACAACATCAACAAAGTCACCGCCAGCCCGGCTATGAAAACGCTGCCGGAAGATCTGCAGCAGACCTTGCGCGAGCTGAACCGTAGCATGAAGGGCCTGCAGCCAGGTTCGCCTGCCTACAGCAAGCTGGTCGGCGATATGCAGCGGCTGGATCAGGTGTTACGTGAACTCCAGCCAGTGTTGAGAACGCTAAACACCAAGAGCAATGCGCTGGTATTTGAGGCGAAACCGGGACAGGATCCCCAGCCGAAGAGGGCGAAACAGTGAAAAAAGGATTGATACTTTGTGCCGCGCTGGTGTTGAGTGCGTGCAGCAGCAGCGTTGACAATACCTGGTATCAGCTGCCCTCCGGGGCGGCATCCATGCAGGTCACCAGCAGTCAGCTGAATGAAGCGCAGCCGATGTTATGGGTGCAGCAGGTGACGGTGCCGGACTATCTGGCAGGCAATGGACTGGTTTACCAGACCAGCGATGTCAAATATGTTATCGCCGCGAATAATCTCTGGGCCAGCCCGCTTGATCAGCAGTTGCAGCAAACGCTGATTACTAATCTGAGTAAGGCGCTGCCTGGCCGATTAGTGGCGGGATCACCATTAGGCGCGCAGCACGACACGCTGAATGTAACCATTACAGGTTTTCAGGGACGCTACGATGGCAAAGCGATTGTCAGTGGCGAATGGACGCTGGAACATCAGGGTCGCCTGACCAAACAGGCGTTTAACCTCGTGCTGCCGCAGACTGAAGATGGCTACGATGCAATGGTCAGAACGCTGGCGGCGGGCTGGCAGCAGACCGCACAGAAGATTGCTAATAGTGTGGTTGCGTTAAATTAAGATTGATGTGAATAAATAAGCTAAGCCCCAGAACGATTGTCGTGTTTTATCAACATTGTTCCGGGGCTTTTTTATTAGCTTATTCAGAAAGATAGTGCTGACGTATGCATCACAAAACGTCCTTAATTTTACCGATTAAGGTCACATTTATGACACTGGCATGAAGATTGAGCATTGATCTTTGGGTGCGCAGAAGGTAGAACATAAGGGTGGTTGAACATTAATTCACCACTTTTCTTTCCACCAGATTCCACAGACCTTACATGAGGGACACGGAGTATGAAGAGACAGAAACGAGACCGCCTCGAACGCGCCCATTCACGTGGTTATCAGGCAGGCATTACTGGACGCTCAAAAGAGATGTGTCCGTATCAGTTGATTGACGCTAAGTCTCACTGGTTGGGAGGTTGGCGACAAGCCATGGAAGACAGGTCGGTAGCTGCATAACCGGATGTCACTGAAAAGGGAATATAACCTCCGCCATGCGCGGAGGTTTTTGTTTCCGGGGGAAACGCTTAGAAAGCAGCGGTATCTTTAAACAGGCCGACTTTCAGATCGCTGGCGGTGTAGATCAGATTACCGTCAACCAGCACTTCACCATCAGCCACGCCCATTACCAGTTTGCGATTGATTACGCGTTTGAAGTGAATGCGGTAAGTCACTTTCTTCGCTTCTGGCAGGACCTGTCCGGTAAATTTCACTTCACCCACGCCTAGCGCACGACCTTTACCTTCGCCGCCCAGCCAGCCCAGATAGAAACCGACCAGCTGCCACATGGCATCCAGGCCCAGACAGCCCGGCATCACCGGATCGCCAATAAAGTGACAGCCGAAGAACCAGAGATCAGGATTGATATCCAGCTCCGCTTCAACAAAGCCTTTATCATATTTGCCGCCGTCTTCGGTCATTTTGACCACGCGGTCCATCATCAGCATGTTGCCAGATGGAAGCGGCGGACCATTTTCGCCAAACAGTTCACCACGACCTGACAGAATCAGATCTTCTTTGGTATAGGATTCGCGTTTATCTACCATGTTTTCAATAAGCCTTGTTTTAGTGAATCACGAATATTAGCGAACAGTTGTACGCTGAGCAAATCGGATTAACGGTGGTTGAACCAGTTAAGCCAGCGGAGCGCCCAGGGACGTTGCGGCACGTCCGGCTGGTTAAACAGGCTAATGCGTTCCTGGATGGTATTCAGCAGGCAGTCGCCCTGACCATCTTCAGTACTCCAGATTTTACCGGTCAGGAGCGGCAGCGCTTCATCAGCACGGTCGATCGCCCAGATATGGAAGCGACCCTGTTCAACCGCTGTTACAACGGCCTGGCTAAGACTGAGATGACGCACGTTGCAGGCAGGAATAATCACACCCTGCTGACCCGTCAGTTCACGCTGATGACAGATATCAAAGAAGCCTTCGATCTTCTCATTCAGTCCGCCTACCGGTTGTACGTTGCCGAATTGATCGACCGAGCCAGTCACGGCAATTTGCTGATTGATCGGCTGATTCGCCAGTGCGCTAATTAAGGCACAGAGTTCAGCCAGCGAAGCGCTGTCACCGTCCACCTCGGAATAAGATTGCTCAAAGACCATTGAGGCTGAGAAGGGCAGTTGCTGATCGAGCTCCAGCTCGGCGATCAGAAATGCCTGCATGATCATCATGCCTTTTGCATGAATATTTCCGCCCAGCTCCGCTTTGCGCTCAATATCCATGAACTCGCCATCGCCGGGATGAACCACACAGGTAATACGAGAGGGATCGCCCCAGGTACGGGGATGGCCAGGATATTCCACCACTGACAGGCCGTTAATCTGACCGACCACTTCGCCTTCGGTTTCAATCAGAATCTGTCGCAGCAGGATCTCATCACGCATCCGTTCATTGAGATAATTCTCGCGCCACAAGCGCGCTTCAAGCGCATCACGCAGCGCTTCGGCATCAAGTGCATCGCCCATCAGGGCCGACTCGCGCATCTGACGCTGCAGCCAGCGCGGGCAGAGTGGCAGCGTATCCTGATCGCCGCTGTAACGGACCCCTTCTTTGATCAGCTCTGGCCAGAAGTCCGCTTCCGGCAGGGGCAGGCCCGCCTGTTGCGCCAGCTCAGCACTCCAGCGACACCAGGCCAGCATGTCATCTTCATCCAGAATCTGAATGTTCTCTTCAAATTCAGTATAGATGGCCATTTCATGCGCTTCTGGATCGAGTTCCTGAAAATCCGCCAGCGCTTCCCGGTCACCACACAGGACCAGGTCAAGACTGAGTGGCAATGAAGGAATCGAGACAGGAAGAGGGCGGCGTTCATCCTGAGATGTCCACTCAACATAGCCTTGCTCAATACACTTTTTCAGGCGCAGCCAGAGAATCGGCTGCGTCAGCAGGCTACGCAGTGACAGCACCAGCGTGCCGCCATTGGCGCGATGGATAAGCCCTGGCTCAAGCTGGATGCGATCTTTAAACTGGCGCACGCAGCCAAATAACTGCTCCATCTCAATCCATTCAGCAAAGTGAATACCCCCCTCACTGGTGAACGGGCGTTGCGGATCGGAAGGGGGCTGAAGCGTGACGTTGTCAGCCATGATATGGTAATCACCGCCGGACAGAGTGGTACTGTCAGCCATGACCCGCTGCGCGGCCTGAACAATGAATGTCAGATAATCGCGATTGTCCTGGCTTCGAACCAGCAGTAACGGGAATCCCTGCGTCTGGTGATGTAAATGTGCCAGCGCATTCAGCAACCGGGGCTGTACCGTTGCCAGAGCATCAGTTTCTTCATCAGCAATTCGGGAGAAAACGGATTGGTATTGCGCGCTATCCGGCTGTAAGGTCTGCCACGTAAGTTGAGTGCTGGTCAAAATAATCGCATTTGTCTGTTTTAAGAAAAGCGAGATTATACAGGATTCACCCTTGTTAAGCACTGCAGACTTCCTGTTGAAGATGTGATGATGGCAGCATGTTTTTCGTTGCTGCATCCGGGAAAAAAGCTGTTATTCTTAGCCCGTTACGTGATCACGATGAGATTCCGATGAAATACCAGCAACTCGAAAATCTTGAATGTGGATGGAAGTGGAAATACCTGGTGAAAAAACATCGGGAAGGTGAACTGATCACGCGTCACCTTGAGTTAAGCGCGGCGCAGGCGGCAGTGGATAAACTGCTGGCGATGGAAAACAATCCGGTGACGGTGAATGAGTGGATTGCGGAGCATATCCACTCTGATCTGGACAACCGACTGAAGCAGACCATCCGTGCCCGGCGGAAACGCCATTTCAACGCTGAACATCAGCATACCCGAAAAAAATCGATAGACCTTGAGTATCTGGTCTGGCAGCGGCTGGCAGGTCTGGCTCAGCGGCGCGGCTGCACGCTTTCAGAAACGATTGTTCAGCTGATAGAAGATGCGGAACGCAAAGAGAAATATGCTACTCAGATGTCGAGTCTGAAGCAGGATTTGCAGGCGATTCTGGGTAAATCGGGTTCAGAGAGCGAGTAAGCGGGCAGGGGAATTCAGAGTGTGTGCGCTGACAGAATGATTACCGGCATAAAAAAACCCCGCCTTAGCGGGGTTTTTTATGACGTGTGAGCTTAAGCCTGTGGCTGAGTTACAACGTCTTTGATGCCTTTAACATCGATTTCTACACGGCGGTCCGGAGACAGGCAATCGATCAGGGCATTGCGGCCTTTCACGCTGTCACAGGTATTGCCGGTAACTGGGTTAGATTTACCCATGCCACGTGCAGAGATCTTGTTAGAAGGGATACCTTTAGATACCAGGTAATCTACGACTGACTGAGCACGTTTCTCAGACAGTTTCTGGTTGTACTGCTCTGAACCGATGCGGTCGGTGAAGCCCAGTACGACAACGGAACCATCTTTAGGATCCATTGAGCTCAGCTGGCTGTACAGCTGATCCAGAGCCTGCTGGCCTTCTGGCTTCAGGGTAGATTTGTTGAAGGTGAACAGAACGTCAGACTTCAGAGTGAAACGCTTGGTTTCAACAACTGGAGCTGGTGCTGGAGCCGGAGCCGGAGCCGGAGCAGCGACGTCATCCTGACCGAAGCGGTATGAAACGCCTACGCTCAGCATGCCATTGTCTGGACGGGTACCAACGGTCTGTGCATCACCGATGTTGTTAACCCACTGATAATCAAGACGGGTAGCCCAGTTTTTGGTCAGTGCATATTCAACACCAACTGCAGCCAGCGGAGATACGCCGGTGTCGTGGTCGCTGATGCGGCCAGTAGTTGGGTTAGTCTGCGTTGCATCTGCACGCCATACCATGCCGCCCAGACGAGTATACACGTCCAGATCGTCATAGATTGGGTAGCTCAGTTTAGCAGCCAGCTGAACGCCTTGTGCTTTGAATGCGCCGTTAGTCACAGTGCCTTTGTTAGGCATGCGGCCCAGCCAGTCATAGCCCAGCTCGAAGCCCAGATATGGGTTTGCCTGATAACCAACGAACGCACCTGCGCCCAGCTGGCTTTCATGAGTTGGACCGTTGTTGTTCTCGTAACCGTTACCGTAGTAACCAGTGTCGTGATACTGAGACCAGCCCAGTTTAGCACCGGTGTACCAGGTGTCATCTTTCGGAGCGGCCTGCGCTACGGTAGCGAAGCCAGCCAGTGCCACTGCAATTGCGATAGCTGTCTTTTTCATTTTGCGCCTCGTTATCATCCAAATAGGCAATGAGCAAAAAGGTTGCTCTTGGTTTAAATCCTTCGCCGGGTCAAAACGCTCGCTTATGACTCTACCGCAAAAAACGGAGGTTATTGAGCACCCTGGCGAGATAAAGTCTACAACGAGATTGGAAACTTACAAGTATGATGTGAGGCGCTTCTGTAAAAAAACAGCGATTTATACACAATTTCTAACAATTAGCCTGGTAGTATTGTCGCGGCAAAAAGCCTTAAAAACCTGCTAAACCATTGTCACAGCTCGAACTAACAGAATCAGTGGTTTAGCGACGACAGATAAGAAAAATAGCTTGGGAAACTTCTGATTTTTACTTAATGAAACAAATCCGACTGAATTTTTATCGCACTTTGCGGTCTGAGAGGCGCTTCCGATGTCCCGCTTGCCCGTAAAATCAAACCCAGCGCTTCACCCTCAGCCGCCGCATTTTCAAGTTGACGGCGCTCATCTTCGTCGAGGTCATAAGGAATCCATGCCAGAACGACACTGTAATTTCCTGTGCGCAGGGCCTTGACCATCGCTTCCACCGCATTCAGACGTTCAGAATCGGCGATATGCATACTCTTATCCAGCGGTAATCCCGACTCCTGCATCCAGGTGCGATTCAGTTTATGTGCCGGTGTGAGCCACAACTGCCAGCGTGATTGCTGACTCAGCTGCTGTAATAATGGCAACAACAGCATCTGCATCATACCGGGCTGCTCGCTGCAGCGTAACTCAGTAATTCCACCGCGCTGAGAGGCCGGAACGGAAGAGGACGCGTAATGATGAGCATAGCGTGCATTATCAGGATGTTGGGTTCGCATAAGTTAATCACCAGCAGTTGACTGTATGAATATACAGTACTGTCATCCTGGATAAAGATCAACCCAAATTTCTGAAAACGCCTCGCAAAAACGCGACAAGATTAGTTGAAGCACTATTTATTCATTGAATCAGCTGACACTTTTTCCTATCTTCTAATTGCCTGATACCCAAGGCAATTTAAGAAAAATTTCTTACATGGAGGTGGTGCAATGAAAAAGGTGAACCCAGTCGTAGAGTGCTCCAGAACGCGTCTGGCCCCATTGGGACCGATAGAGTCCCGCACCCAGTTTGGGGGGTACGCTCTGGCTGTCGAAAGTGTGGTTTTTGCGTTAATTAATAAAGACGAACTCTATCTGCGGGCCAGTGAACCCCTGCGCGAGTACATTGCCGCTCGCCCGCTGCAACCCTTAATTTTTCGCAAGCGGGGAAAACTGGTCAGCCTCAATTACTTTCGGGTTGATGAGGCATTATGGCGCGATTCTGAGCATCTGCTGGCGCTCTCTGCGGCCTCTTTAGAGACGGCGCAACTTGAGTTGCAGGACAGGCAAGCCTCTCCACGGCTGAAAGATTTGCCTAATCTCAGCGTACGCATGGAGATGATGCTCTTTGAGGCGGGCGTGATGAGCGTCAATCATCTCTATCAGATAGGAGCCAAACAGTGCTGGCTGAAGTTAAAAGCAATTAACCAGCATGTGGGATTTCAGACATTACTGGCGCTGCAGGGGGCTATTACGGGCCACCATGCGGCTGCGCTGCCGCAGGCAACCCGGGCGGAGCTGAATGCATGGTTTCAACGCACGCTTTTATCCAACCCGAACCTCAGAAGCAGTGAAGGCTAGTCAGTAACAAGCGTGCGGCGCAGGCGAGCCACATCGGGCATTAATGCCACCAGCAGACCGAGTTGCTGGAGCACCAGCGGCGCACGCGTATCTGCATCTGCAGCCAGCTGGCTGATTCGCTGAGCCAGTTGGTGGCGCATCGCTTCAACATGTTCCTCGCTGACCACGTCTGTCTGAAGCACATCTTCGACAAAGCAAACCGTATCGTCCAGTAAGGTGAGCAGGTCCGGGGCAGTAATTTTATCGCGGTGAGCGCCCAGCGCGGAAATGTAGCTCAGAAATGAGTGATTGGAGCAGAGCAATTGAAAAGCTGACTCACGCCGCTTCTGGCTGGTGCGACTTTCACTATTCATGTTTGAGACGACAGAGGCCAGTTCAGCATCCGCATTATGCGCATCACGGCGGGCGATACGATAGGCAAGCCGGTTATCTTTACCCTGGTGATATTGCTCCATGATCGCATCCAGATAGCGACAGTTCGCTTTCAGAGTTCGCTCTGCCACCGCTGGCAGTTGACGAAAGCGCCAGTCAGGCCAGATAAAGGCGACAGCCAGCCAGGCCAGACCACAACCGATTAAGGTATCCACGACACGGGGCAGGGCAACTTCAAACCCTTCACCTAACAGGTTAAAGCAAAGCAGCACCAGCAGAGTGATAAACAGCGTCGCCTGTGCATACTGCACCTGCCTGAAAGCGAAAAACAGCACGCCGGTAATCACAATCAGGATTAACTGCCCTTCAATGGAGGGTACCAGCCATAAAACGGGTAAACCAATCATAATCCCCGCCAGCGTTCCGCCGATGCGCAAGGCAAGACGTCGCTGCGTTGCGCTATAGTTGGGCTGGCAGACAAACAGGCTGGTCAGCAAAATCCAGTATCCCCGCTCCAGTCCGGTTATCTGAATGAAGCCGTATCCAATACAGAGCACCACTGACATGCGAACCGCATGCCGGAACAGCGCCGACGCGGGAGAGAGGTGACGGCCGAAGCGCAGCCGGATATCACTCCAGCCACTTAACCCTTCGCGCGACAGCAAATTGTCACTGTGCTGTGGATCGTCCCCGGCCAGCGTCTGCTCTGATTCAATGGAAGCAAGCTGTGCGTCAATAGCGCGCAGGTTGCGTAGCAGCCAGAACAGCGCGCGGGTATGCGGAGCCGCAGGCTCATGCTGCTCAAGCCGTACAATCGCTTTCTGCAGGCGTTCAAGCGCGCGCTCAAAGCGGCTGTCATGCACCCATCTTTCACGCATCAGGATGCAATGAGCCAGCTGGCGGCAGGCCTGTGCCTGCATATTCAGCAGTCGCTGAAAGCGAAACAGAATTTCGTTATAGCGCCAGTCGCCGCGCAGCAGGTGATATTGCAGATGAGAAGAGCTGGCGCGTTCATGAATATCCTGCGCTACAAAGTAGTAGTGCAGACTGCGGCGGGTGCCACGCGATCCGCGATCGCCGCGCAGACGGCTTTGCAGCGTGGTTTTGGTCAGATTGAGCTGCGCCACTAACTGGCTGTTCACCATCGCTGCATCGATAAATGCCGCATCATCCTGCTCGCCTGCATCGGGATCGAACAGATTCGCCTTGGCATCAAGGTAGCGCGCGAGTTGTGAAAAGCTTCCCGCCAGCTGTTCCTGGACCGGCCGGACCGGGAACATCAGATGACCCAGCAGGGTCAGCAGATTATACCAGAGAGCGCCGACCAGCAGCAGCATCGGCTGCACGTACCACTGGCTGAACAGCCCGATGCCGAGCATGGTATAGACCGCAATCAGCAGCGCACCAAAAGCGATAGTGGCGTAGCGTTGCCCAAGGGCACCCAGCAGAATAAAACCCCAGGTCGAAATCGCCAGCCCGATAATAAAAGCTAACGGCCAGGGAAACAGCAGCTCTACGGAAACCGAGGCGAAGCAAAAGCAGAGCAGGGTAATCAGCAGATTCTTCAGACGACCAGCCAGGCGATCATCAAGATCGGCCAGCGCAGCTGCGACCACCCCCAGCGTAAGGGGTATAGTCCACTCAATCTGGTGCAGCCACCAGGGGATGGCGGCACAGCCACTCAGTGCAAACAGGATCCGCAGCAGGTAGCGCCAGGTACTGTTAAACAGATATTTCCGCCAGCCTGGCACGGCATCTGACATCATATTAATAGCGACGAGCATTGGCTTCGCGCGCAGCACGCGCCTCTTCCACTGACACCACCCTGCGTCCAACCGGCCAGAGCGCGATGGCGGCGATCTTAAAGTTCGCAATCCCCACCGGAATACCGATGATACTGATGCACTGCACAATCCCGACGGAGATATGCGAAAGGCAGAGCCACCAGCCGAAGAAAATCAGCCAGAAGATATTCAGGAAGGTCCCGCCGGTATTCATAATGTGGCTCTTACTTTCAGGGCGCAGCACATCAACATGTACCGCCTCGTTGCCAAATGGCAGTAGTGAAAGTTTGGTAATCTCCCAGCAGGAGCGGGTCAGCGGCAGGGTAAAAACCAGCACAATGCTGATTAAGGTGGCAAACAGCCAGCTCAGGGTGGTGAAAAAGCCGCCCAGGACAAAGTTAAGAATATTTAAAACGGTGCGCATGATCTACTTTTCCTTTTGCATTCCGCAAGATGTGACGCCAAGTTTAGCCTGTTTTAAGGCTGGAGCGCCAAGGGTCTGACAGGTAAACTCCCCCTAATCCTGTTATCTGACATTGGTGTCGGCGTGGAACTGAAAGCAACCTCAATGGGCAAACGGCTTGCCCAGCATCCTTATAACCGTGTTCGTCTGCTGGCAGCGGGTGTCGAAGTCAGTGGCGATAAGCATGAGTATCTGATCCCCTTTAACCAGTTACTGGATATTGCCTGCAAGCGCGGGCTGGTATGGGGCGAGCTGGAGTTTTTGCTGGCCGATGAAAAAGTGGTCCGGCTGCACGGAACGGAATGGCAGGAGACGCAGCGCTTTCACCACTATCTGATGCAGGCATGGCAGAACTGGAGTCTGGAGATGAGTGCGGTGTGCCGCGAGGTGCTCCAGTCACTGCGCGACGAAATCGGAACGTTTAGCGCGCAGGATCGCTGGCTGAATCGCCATGAGCTGCAGGCGCTGAAGACAAAGATTCTCAAACAGTTCGACGCGTTACCGATGCCGCTCACCCGCTTAAACGATTTTCCTGACTGCCGTGATAACCTGGCATTTTGTCAGCACTGGCTGGATCAGGGTGAGTCGGCCCTGCGGCAGCGAAACCGCGACTGGACTGCCGCCATGCTGACCCGCTATCAGTCGTTCTTCGCCAGTGTCGAAAGCACCCCACTCAATCAGTCGCAGTGTGAGGCCGTGGTTAATGGCGAGGATTCCCTGCTGGTACTGGCCGGTGCGGGCAGCGGTAAAACCTCGGTGCTGGTGGCCCGTGCAGGCTGGTTAATGGCGCGCAGACTGGCCAGCGCCGATCAAATTCTGTTGCTGGCGTTTGGCCGCCAGGCTGCTGAAGAGATGAACGCACGTATTCAGTCCCGGCTCTCTGTGGGTGATATCCAGGCACGGACTTTCCATTCTCTGGCTCTGCATATTATCCGTGAAGGCAGTAATAAGCAGCCGGTTATCAGCAAGCTCGAGAGCGATGCCGATGCGCGTCGCACGCTGCTACTCAGGGAGTGGCAGCAGCAGTGCCATGACAAAAAGTCGATGGCAAACGGCTGGCGTCAGTGGCTCCGTGACGAACTGGAGTGGGCGTTACCGGAAGGGCCTTTCTGGGAGGACGAGAGGCTGGCAAACCGGCTGGCGTCACGTCTGGAGCGCTGGCTCGGTCTGATGCGCATGCATGGCGGCGCACAGGCGGCCATGATCGCGGATGTGCCGGAAGAAATCCGGGATCGCTTCAGTAAACGCATCAAACTGATGGCGCCCCTGCTGAAAGCGTGGAAAAGCGCGCTGAAAGAGGAGGGCGCAGTCGATTTTTCGGGACTGATTCACCAGGCCATTGCGATTCTGGAAAAAGGACGGTTTATCAGTCCGTGGAAACACATTCTGGTGGATGAATTCCAGGATATCTCGCCTCAGCGTGCCGCATTGCTCAGCGCACTGCGCCAGCAGAATAAGCGCACCGCGCTGTTTGCTGTCGGCGATGACTGGCAGGCTATTTATCGCTTCAGCGGTGCAGAGATGACGCTGACCACCGCATTTCATCACTACTTTGGTGAGGGCGATCGGTGCGTGCTTGACACCACCTACCGCTTTAACGACCGCATTGGTGACATTGCTAACCGGTTTATCCAGCAGAATCCGCAGCAGCTGGCAAAACCGCTGAACAGCGTAACCAAAGGCAATAAAAAGTCGATTTCGCTGCTGGCGGAGGATCAGCTGGAAGCCCTGCTGAACAAACTCAGCGGTTATGCGAAGCCTGAAGAGCGCATTCTGCTACTGGCGCGCTATCACTATCTGCGACCGGAATTACTTGATAAAGCCAGAACCCGCTGGCCGAAACTCAATCTTGAATTTATGACAATCCATGCCAGCAAAGGTCAGCAGGCGGATTACGTTATTCTGCTGGGATTGCAGCAGGGCAAAGAGGGCTTCCCGGCGGAAGTACGCGAGTCGATTATTGAGCAGGGCCTGTTACCACAGCCCGAAGCGTTTCCGGATGCGGAGGATCGCCGTCTGGCCTATGTGGCGCTGACGCGCGCGTGCCAGCAGGTCTTTCTGATGTTTGATAAAGCCGCGCCGTCAACGTTTGTCGATCATTTCCGCGAACTGGGCGTTCCCGTGCTGCGTAAAGCCTGAGTTATTTCAGACGATCGGCCAGATAGCGCTGATAGTCGGGGATCATAATCTCAACCTTTTGTGCAAACAGGGATGACTGAATAATAAAATCCGCTGTGGAGCGGTTCGTGGCGACCGGGATATTCCAGACGGTCGCCAGACGCAACAGAGCTTTAACGTCCGGATCGTGCGGCACGGCGTTGAGCGGATCCCAGAAAAAAATCAGCGTATCAATTTTTCCTTCCGAGATCAGCGCGCCAACCTGCTGATCGCCACCCATAGGGCCGCTCAGCATGGCTGTCACATTCAGACCGGTATGACGATTGATGAGATTTCCGGTGGTGCCGGTCGCATAGAGGATGTGTGGTTCAAGTGCGGGCTGGTTTTGTTTAACCCAGTCAAGCAGGGCAGCTTTGCAGTGGTCATGGGCGACCAGCGCAATATGTTTTGTGGTGCCAAGGGTACGAAAGGTCTGTTCCATAAAAGCGTCCTGATAAGGCTCATGCGCAGTTAGAGAAAGCACGAGTTTACCTCTGGCCCTTTGATGCTATCAACTTGTACGGAGCATTTTGACCAGTGTCAGAAATTGCTGACGCGTAGCCTCGTCGAAGCGGTGAAACCAGCGATGCAGCGAAGGCAGTTCGGCCTGGGTTGTCCAGTCCAGATCGGCGGTGAGACGGGAAGAAGAGGGCGTAGAAGAAGCGGAATTTGCAAACCGGGGTACAGAGGCAATCTTGTGGGTGCGATTGTAATTCAGCATCGCTTTTTCCATATCCGCTGTCGGGGTGACTGGCAGGTGGTCGCGCACGCTGGTGATCTCATTGCCTTTCTCATCCACCAGCTGAAAATTCAGACTGCGGTCAAAATGATAACGCTCACGTTTTGTCTCCAGCGCCGGCAACCGGATGGTGATGGTTTTGGCCACGGCAGTAAAGGTAACGATCATCGGTGCAGACTGATAAGCGATCACACTCTCTTTCTGCCCTTTGTGCTGCAGCTCTACCCGAAACAGAAACTGATGCTGACCGCGATCCAGCTCTAAGCTGTCTGCTCCTTTAAGAAGCGAGCCTGAAATTTTTCGACCATCCAGCACCAGCAGATCGATTTGGGGATCGAGCTTTAATGTGATGGCAGAACAGGATGCCGAAACAAGGAGTGTAAGTAACCCCGTTACGGCCAGCGACAGCTTCATTTCAACTCCGGTAAGTAGTGGCGCATAGGATAACGTGTAGCAAATTCTTACATTATGGCAGTTAATTTACATTTAAACATATTTATTCGTGCGCAGGCTCAATTAATTTCATCAGGGACTTAACTGTTAATGCATGCGCCAAACTACACTCAACATTGACCTGAAAGGAGATAAAGATGAACGACCAGACAATTCGCGATGTGCTGACGCGTACCCAACGTATCGCCTTGGTGGGGGCAAGCGATCGTCCCGACCGTCCCAGTTATGGTGTGATGAAATATCTGCTCGATCAGGGCTATGAGGTGATCCCGGTCAGCCCGAAACTGGCCGGTCAAACCCTGCTGGGGCAGCAGGCTTACGCCAGACTGGCGGAAGTACCGGGCGGGATTGATATGGTAGATGTCTTTCGCAATTCAGAAGCCGCATGGGGCGTGGCGCAGGAAGCTATTGCCGCAGGGGCAAAAACATTGTGGCTGCAGCTGGGTGTGATTAATGAGCAGGCGGCGGTACTGGCACAGGATGCGGGCATGACGGTGATTATGGATCGCTGCCCGAAGATTGAGATTCCGCGTCTGGGGATAACGCGTTAAAAATTAGCGTGGCGGCAGAGCGTGCCGCCACAGATTAATGCCGCAGATGTGGTGCCTGCAATTGCTGACGTACTGACGCTGCCAGCTCATCCATTGATGGCTGCTCGGGATGCTCAATGCTGGTTTCACCGGAAAGCTGAATTTCGGCAACATAGGTATGAACCTGATCGCCTTCCTCATCTTCCATCACCACATGATACCAGGGCGCGGTGCGCATCTTATCTTCCGCGCCAACCTCTTCAATTTTAGGCTCATCTAACGAGTATTCAGGATCGACATCTACAATAACGCCCAGAACGCCGGACAAACGATGACGGACCTGCTGACCAATACCAAATTTACTGGCAATCATAGTGACCTCCGAAAAAAAAGCTCTCCTTCCGATATGGGGGCACGAGCTGATTTTTCAAGTCATATCACGCGGCAGGCGAAACCTTTCAGATAGAGTCCTTCCGGATAACTGGCGATGACCGGATGATCCGCTGCCTGCCGGAACTGCTCAATAAACTGCACTTCGCGGCCCGCATCCAGCGCCGCGTCGGCGATGATCTTCTGGAACAGATCGGTGGCCATCAGACCGGAACAGGAGAAAGTCAGCAGCACGCCGCCCGGGTTCAGTAGCTGAATGGCGAGCATATTAATGTCTTTATAGCCGCGGCAGGCACCCATTAGCTGGCTTTTGTTTTCGACAAACTTTGGCGGATCCATGATGATCAGATCAAATTTCTCCCCGTTGTCACGATAGCGGCGCAGCAGTTTGAACACATCATCACGCTCAAAGCGTGCACGGGAAAGATCCAGCCCATTCAGTTCCACGTTCTGACGGGCAACATCCAGCGCTTCCTGTGAGGTATCCACGCTGATCACTTCTTTACAGCCGCCCATCAGTGCAGAAACCGCGAAACCGCCCGTATAAGAGAAGCAGTTGAGCACGCGGGCATCCTGCGCGTAACGACGCGTGGCAAGACGGCTGTCACGCTGATCAAGGTAATAGCCGGTTTTGTGGCCGCCCTGAATATCAACCAGCAGCTTCATGCCATGTTCGGTAATCGGCAGCAGTGGCGGGGGCAGTTCACCGGTGACGGTGCCCTGCGTCAGCTCAAGCCCCTCTTTCTTACGCACAGCGACGTCAGACCGGTCATAGATAGCACAGTCAGGGAAGCACTGTTGCAGGGCAGTGATGATCGCCGCGCGCTGATATTCCGCGCCAGCTGAGAGCAGCTGAAGCACTAAAAAGTTACCAAAGCGATCGATGGTGATGCCCGGTAAACCATCTGATTCACCGGCGATCAGTCGATAGCTATCCAGACCATCGCGGGTCGCCAGCCATTTTCGCCACTGCTGCGCCTGCTCAAAACGGCGCACAAAGAAGGCGATATCGATGGATTCATCGGCCTGCCAGCTCCAGACGCGGGCGCGGATCTGCGACTCGGGTGAATAAGCGGCACGCGCCAGCCATTTACCGTTGCTGTCACACACGTCAATGGTTTCACCCAGTTGCGCTTTACCTTCCAGACGTGCAATGGCACCTGAAAAGACCCATGGATGGCGACGGAGCAGGGACTTTTCACGTCCCTTTGCGAGAATCAATCTGACTGTCATAGTTTGCTATGCTTACCTGAAAAAATGAGGCGCCATTGTCCGGTGGATAACGGTAAATTGCAACGAACAGCAGCAGGAGAGAACAATGTCAGCAGCCTGTTTTAAAGCATGGGTTCATGGCCGCGTCCAGGGCGTTGGGTTTCGTTACAGTACGCAGGCCGAAGCCAGAACCCTGGGTGTACTGGGCTACGCGCGAAATCTGGATGACGGCAGCGTTGAGGTGCTGGCCTGGGGCGAGGCGGAGCAGGTTGAAGCGCTGATTGCCTGGCTTAAAGCGGGCGGCCCCCGCAGTGCGCGTGTGGATAAGGTGCTGGTGGAGCCACACCAGCCCGCAGAACCGCCCCGCGATTTTAAAACCGGTTAACTACAGGCATTTCGCCGGTTTAGGCAGACCGGCGATTTTCGTCGCCTGTTTAGCGGGTCCTTCCGGGAAGAGGCGAAACAGATAGCGGCTGTTGCCTTTCTCTTCCCCATACTTCTGCGCCATTGCCTTTACCAGCATTCGCACGGCAGGTGAAGTGTTAAATTCCAGATAAAAGGCGCGCACGAAATGGACCACTTCCCAGTGTGCTTCAGTCATGGTAAGCCCTTCCTGTTCCGCGATGTGCGCCGCCAGCGCCTCACTCCAGTCGTCGATACTCTTCAGATAGCCTTCGGCATCGACGGCGATTTCGTTACCGTTAAAATTCACGTGACGTCCTCTCTATAAATGACGGCGCAGTTTAGCAAACCTGGCGGACAGTAAAAGCAAAAACCCCGCCGAAGCGGGGTTTCACAGGCTGACTGTCACTGCCGGTTAATTGCTGCGGGCAAAACCCAGCAGACTCAGCAGGCTGACGAAGATGTTATAGAGCGAAACATAGAGGCTGACCGTCGCCCGAATGTAGTTGGTTTCGCCACCATGAATGATGTTGCTGGTTTCCCACAAAATGGCACCGGCAGAGAACAGAATGAACAGGGCGCTGATAGCCAGATGCAACGCAGGCAACTGCAGGAAGATATTCGCGACCACCGCCACCAGCAGCACCACAAAGCCCGCCATCATCATGCCGCCCAGGAAGGACATATCACGACGGGTCGTCAGCACGTAGGCAGAACAGCAGAAGAACACCAGCGCCGTACCGCCCAGCGCGAGCGCTATCACGTCGCCCATGCCTGCGGTCAGGAACGAGCTCAGGATAGGACCCAGGCAATATCCCAGGAAGCCGGTAAACGCAAACGCGGCCAGAATACCCATCGGGCTGTTCGCCAGACGGTAGGTTAAAAACATCAGGCCATAAAAGCCGACCAGCATCAGGATCAGACCCGGCGCAGGCAGCGCCAGCAGGGTGCTGGCTGTCGCCGTCACCGCAGAAAAGGCCAGGGTCAGTCCCAGCAGAAAATAGGTATTACGCAGAACGCTGTGCGTTGACAGCAGTGAAGACTGCGATGAGGTGACAATTCTTTCCATGTTGCGCTCCTTTAAGCAGAACACTAATCAGCAGAACACTAAATATGTGCCGAGAATACGCAGGCTATTAAAGAGGTAAAAGGCGTTTTACCCTTCTTTACGCGCTATTCTGCTATTTGTTTGAGCAGAATGGCGATTTTCACAGCGAAAAATCACAATCTGGCTGTTTTTCAGGCGAATAGACAGATAGACGCTTTACATCGCTAAACGGGATGTTTATAGTGCGCGTCATTGCGGAGGGGTGGCCGAGCGGCTTAAGGCAGCGGTCTTGAAAACCGCCGATGGGAAACCATCCGAGAGTTCGAATCTCTCCTCCTCCGCCACTTTATCTGCCACAGGCAATAAAGCGGTAAACCAGTAAGTTTACTGAAGCAGTACAGTTTCAAAACGGAGGGGTGGCCGAGCGGCTTAAGGCAGCGGTCTTGAAAACCGCCGATGGGAAACCATCCGAGAGTTCGAATCTCTCCTCCTCCGCCACATTTTACAGGCCAGCACATAGTGCTGGCCTGTTTCATTTCTGCCATCTCTGTTTTTTCCTCCAGTCCGAAAAAAGCACGCTTCTTCCGATGACGCGCGGCTGCGCATTCATCTGCCCGATGCATCTCTGCTATAGTCCACTCACTGTTTTTTGCAAACATCTGGCGCTTTTCTGAGGTGAGCTGAGTTACACTGTAAAATACATCGCTCTGAGGCGAGCTAATCGGTTGATAGCCAGAGTGTTTCTTTACTGAATGAATGGAATAGGCACAATGATCAAGAAACTGAGTCTTTGCGCATTGTCAGTGCTCGCTGCATTGCCGGTCGGAACGGTAGCATTTGCTGCTGATGGCGATATGCAGCTGCAACAGGTGCTGATGTTAAGCCGTCACAATCTGCGTGCGCCGCTGGCCGATAATGGCAGCGTGCTGGAGCAGTCGACCAAAAAGAGCTGGCCGCAGTGGGATGTTCCCGGCGGACAGCTGACCACCAAAGGTGGCGTGCTGGAAGTCTACATGGGTAACTACACCCGTCAGTGGCTGGCACAGCAGGGCCTGGTGAAGAATGGCACCTGTCCTGACAGCAATAATGTCTTTGTTTACGCGAACAGCCTGCAGCGCACTGTCGCTACCGCGCAGTTCTTTGTCAATGGTGCCTTCCCTGGCTGTGACGTTGCCGTCACGCATCAGGATGAAATGGGCACCATGGATCCCGTCTTCAATCCCGTCATCACCGATGACAGTGAAGCCTTTAATAAAAAAGCGCTGGCCGCCATGGCCGCCGCCAATGAGAAACTGTCACTGAAGCCTGCCTTCCAGCGGCTGGAAAAGATTGTCGACTACAAAGCTTCGCCTGCCTGTAACAATAAAAAGCAGTGCGACCTCAGCAGTGGTCAGAACACTTTCAGCGCTGAAAACGGGAAAGAGCCGACGGTCAGTGGCCCGCTGAAAGTGGGCAACTCCCTGATGGATGCTTTTACGCTGCAATATTACGAAGGTTTCCCGCTGGAGCAGGTTGCCTGGGGCCAGATCAAAACGCCTGAACAGTGGAAAGAGCTGTCCGCGATTAAAAATGGTTATCAGGACGCGCTGTTTACCAGCCCGGACGTTTCCCGTGAAGTGGCGGCTCCGCTGGTGGATTACATCCGCAGTCAGTTAGTGGATCAGGACAAAGCCAGCGCGCCGAAAATTACGCTGATGGTTGGTCATGACTCTAATATCGCTTCACTGCTGAGCGCGCTGCAGGTCAAGCCTTATGAGCTGCCTGATACCTGGGAAAAAACGCCAATTGGCGGTCAGGTTCTGTTCGAACGCTGGCATGATGCGAAAAACGATAAAGACCTGCTCAAGGTGGAATATGTCTATCAGACCGCCGATCAGTTGCGCAATGCGGATGTACTGAGCCTGAAGAACCCACCGAAGCGCGTGACGCTGCAGCTGGCGGGTTGTGAGGCCGATGCAAATGGCTATTGCAGTTGGGATCAGTTCTCTCAGGTGCTGAATGCGGCACTGCAGGGTACACCGATGCAGCCTGCTGCGGCACCACAACCAGCAGCTCAGGCTGACGACGACAGTGCGAAATCCGCCGCGACGCAGGATGCTGCAGCCGATAAAGCTGAAGCGGACAAAGCGACCGCAGCCAAAGAGAAAGCTGACGCAGATAAAGCTGCCGCTGAGAAGTCAGAGGCGGATAAAGCCGCAGCTGAAAAAGCGAAAGCGGAAAAAGCCGCAGCCGATAAAGCTGCTGCAGAAAAGGCAAAAGCAGAAAAGGCAAAAGCGGATAAGGCTGCAGCTGAGAAAGCCGCGGCTGAAAAGGCAAAAGCTGACAAAGCAGCAGAAGAAAAAGCCGCCGCTGAGAAAGCGAAAGCCGACAATGCAGCAGAATCAGCCAGTGACAATAAAGCCACGACTGACAAAGCTGACGCCGCGAACGTGCCTGCAACGGCGCACAATGACAATTCAACGTCAGCGGCTGTGGCCACACAGTAATTGCGCTTTCCGGCCGATAATAAAAAACCCCGTCGCGACGGGGTTTTTTATGGCTGCAGGACGATTAACCCGCCACGACCACCAGTTTCTGGTTAGCAAACTCTTTGATGCCCAGATCAGAAAGCTCACGACCATAGCCTGAACGTTTCACACCACCAAATGGCAGCTCAGCAGAGGTATCGCTCTGGGAGTTGATAAACACCATGCCGGTTTCAATGGCGGAAGCCAGTTTCCGACCGCGTGAAATGTCGCGAGTCCAGACCGATCCACCCAGACCATAGTTAGAATCGTTTGCCAGCGCCACAGCCGCCTGATCGTCACCCACAACATAAACCTGCGCCACCGGGCCGAAGAACTCCTGATAATAGGCAGGATTATCCGGGGTAATGTTGGTCAGAATGGTGGGCTGATAGAAGCAACCTGCACCGTCAACGGCTTTACCGCCTGTCACCAGTTTTGCGCCATTAGCCACCGCTTCGTCTACCTGTTTCACCAGGCGGTCGCGCGCGTCAGCGGAAGAGAGCGGGCCAAGCGTGGTTTTCTCATCCAGCGGATCGCCCAGCGTGGCGGAACTCAGCGCGGCACTGAACTGGCTGATAAAGCGATCGGCAATCTTCTCATGCAGAATAAAACGTTTTGCGGCGGTACAGACCTGACCGCAGTTGCTGAGACGCGCCTGCACGCCCTGGCGGACGGCTTCGTTAAGATCGGCATCGTCCAGCACCACAAACACGTCATTGCCGCCCAGTTCCAGCGTCGATTTCTTCAGATGCTTACCGGCCTGCTCAGCCACGGCGCTGCCTGCGCGCTCGGAACCAGTCAGAGCAACACCCTGAACCCGGTCGTCAGCGATCAGGTCGGCAACCTGATCGGTTGAGATGAACAGGTTAGTCCAGGCCCCTTCAGGTGCACCCGCTTCACGCACCAGCTTTTCAAAGACATCGGCACAGTGCGGCACGATATTGGCATGTTTCGCCAGCACCGGGTTACCCAGCGCCAGGTTAGGGGCCAGTACGCGCATCAGCTGATAGTAAGGGAAGTTCCACGGCTCGACGGCGACTAACACGCCAATCGGATGGTACTCAACCCAGGCTTCGCCCAGCTCGCTGGGATACGACTGCGGCTGAAGAATACGTTCTGCATTCTCTGCGTAGTAGCGGGCAATCTGCGAACAGATTTTCACTTCGCCGCGGCTCTGACCAATCAGTTTCCCCATCTCTTTACTGGCGATGGTGGCCAGTTCTTCCGCGCGGCTATCAATCAGGTCAGCCAGTTTTTTCAGTACCTGCAGACGTGGCTGGATCTCACCTTTGCTCCATGATGAATGAAACAGGCGATCGGCGACGTCCAGGGCATGGCTGACAGCGGCCTCATCATGCGACGGCCAGCTTTTCAGCAACTGGTTGTTGGCGGGATTAATGCTTTGATAGGAAGACATAGCGTACTCCTTGGTGAGCTAAAAAATGAGGGCGGGAAGGTCCCGCCTCTGAATCAGACGTTCTTACGTTCTACGGGCTTGTCATCCCAGGTCAGGAGATCTTTATCGGTTTTTTCAAAGGCACGAATCAGCACGTCATCGCTGCCTTGCTGACGCCAGAGCTCTTCTGCCAGTCTCTCATCGTAATTCGCCACTTCGAAAATGGCCTCGGCAATTTCAGGGGAGGTATGACGCAGACTGGCCCATTCGCCAACGTGGTGTGCTTTCGATTGTTCAGTAGACATACTTTTCTCCTTTGTTTAAATCAGTCCTGCAGTTTTACTGTCAGTCCGGCAACATGTTCACCCTGGAAACGGGCAATATTCAGTTCCGCTTCAGTCGGCTGACGCGAGCCATCGCCGCCCGCCAGCGTGGTCGCACCATAAGGCGTGCCACCGCGAACCTGTGAGATATCGAACAGCTCTTTGGTGCCGTAACCGATAGGCACAATGACCATGCCGTGATGCGCCAGCGTAGTCCAGACCGAGGTGATGGTCTGTTCCTGACCGCCGCCGGTGCCGGTTGAGGTAAAGACGCTGGCAACCTTGCCAAACAGCGCGCCTGACGCCCAGAGACCGCCGGTGCGATCCCAGAACGTCCGCATCTGTCCGGACATGTTGCCAAAGCGGGTCGGGGTGCCGACGATAATCGCGTCATACTGCGGCAATGCCTCAGGCGTCGCTTCTGCTGCCTGCTGATGGGTTTTGCCGCCCACCTGTGCAAAGCGATCGGCCTCCATCGTTTCTGGTACCCGCAGGATATCCACTTCCACGCCGGGAACCCGACGAGCACCTTCTGCAACCGCGTTCGCCATCGTTTCAATATGTCCGTACATCGAGTAATAGAGCACCAGAATCTTGGCCATAAATCTCTCCAGGTGGTTTTGACGTCCAGAAAAAGTATAGAAGAGCTTTCGTTTTACGCAGGCGATACGGAAACGGAGGCGAACGAGTCGGGCAATAAAACCGCACCTAATCGATTGTAAGTCCGCAGAATGTTCGTTGTTTAATCAAATTGCTGGTGATTACTCTGTTGCTAAATGTGACTGTCGGGCGAGTAAAAGAAGAATCTGTCTATTATTTAAGCATGAGTTGAATTAAGGCTTCAGGCCGTCAGCTCTCAGCTATTTCATTCTTATTTATCGCACTACGCGACAGGAGCAAATCATGACAACACATCGTGGAGGTTCGGGAAATTTTGCTGAGAACCGTGAACGTGCCGCAGAAGCGGGACGTAAAGGGGGAAAAAACAGCGGCGGTAATTTCAAAAACGATCCGCAGCGCGCCGCGCGCGCTGGTGAGAAGGGCGGCCGAAGCAGTCCAAAAAAAGCGGACGCATAATTCCACTCTGCCGCCGGTTAAGGTCGGCGGTTGACGTCGTTGCTTTTCCCCCTCACTCTCCCCACAATATCGTCCGGACACATCATCAGGTGAATTATGTCGGACACACTCCGCAGTTTAACCCTGCGCCTGACGCGGCAGGAGCTGGTATTACTTTTCATCACCATGATCTGGGGCGGCACATTTCTGGTGGTGCATCGTGCGATGCAGCATTCCGGCCCGTTCTTTTTTGTCGGCCTCCGTTTTGCTACCGCCGCGCTGCTGCTGGCGATCTTTTTCCGCCGCTATCTGGCTGGGATGACCTGGCTGGAAGTAAAAGCGGGCACGCTGATTGGCCTGTCTATCGCCGGGGGTTATGGTCTTCAGACCTGGGGCATGCAGACTATCTCCAGCAGCCAGTCTGCGTTTCTTACTGCGCTGTATGTTCCGGTTGTGCCGCTGCTGCAGTGGCTATTTTTACGCCGTCCGCCGGGATTAATGTCGTGGCTAGGGATTGTGCTGGCTTTTACCGGCCTGCTGCTGGTGGCGGGGCCGCAGGATGGCCGCATCAGCCTGAATGCAGGTGAAGTAGCAACGCTGCTCAGCACCCTGGCGATTGCCGCCGAGATCATCTTAATCAGCCGCTATGCCGGTCAGGTTGATGTACGCCGCGTGACGCTGATCCAGCTGGCAGTGGCATCGCTGAGTGCCTTTGTGCTGATGATCCCCAATGGGGAAACGGTGCCTGTAATCTCAACGCCGCTGCTGCTCAGCGCGCTGGGGCTGGGTGCGGCCAGCGCACTGATTCAGGTCACCATGAACTGGGCGCAACGCAGCGTTTCGCCAACCCGTGCCACGGTGATTTATGCGGGGGAACCGGTCTGGGCGGGCGTGGCAGGACGTATTGCCGGTGAGCGCCTGCCTGCGCTGGCGTTGCTGGGGGGTGCGCTGATCGTCTGCGGTGTGATCGTCAGTGAGCTGCGGCTGAAACGGAAAAAAGCGGTGCAGCCTGCTGCCACACCGCTGGAGTAATTAACCCTGCTGTCGCGCCAGCGGTTTGTCCTGCTGTGCCGCACTGCGTCGGCGCAGAATGGCATTGAGGATAATCGCGCCAAAGGTGGCAGTACCGATCCCGCCCAGCGTGAAAGAGCCGATCTTCAGCGCGAAATCCCCTGCGCCGAGCACCAGTGTGGTGGCGACCATAATCAGATTACTGTTCTGACCTAAATCGACATGGTTCTGCACCCAGATGCGTGCGCCCGCCACCGCAATCAGGCCGAACACAACAATGGATGCGCCGCCAATCACCGGGGCCGGAATGGTGTGGATCAGCGCACCAAACTTCGGTGAGAAACCCGCGAGGATGGCGATGATGGCTGCAGCGACAAACGCCAGTGTGGAGTAGACCTTAGTCACGGCCATCACCCCGATATTCTCAGCATAGGTGGTTACGCCACTACCGCCCATCGAGCCGGAAAGCATTGTAGCCAGTCCATCGCCCACAAAGGCACGTCCCATGTAAGGGTCGAGGTTACGGCCAGTCATGCCTGCAACGGCTTTCAGATGTCCCAGATTTTCCGCCACCAGAATGATCGCTACCGGGGCGATCAGCACCATCGCCTGCAGATCAAAGGTCGGTGCGGTGGTGTGCGGCAGGCCAAACCAGGCTGCCTGAGACAGCAGGGTAAAATCGACCGGCTTGCCCAGTCCCAGGACGTTGGTCAGCAGTGCATAGATCGCCCAGGCCAGAATCAGTCCGACCAGAATCAGCAGACGCTGTACCATCCCGCGGGTAAACACGGCAACCAGACCAATACAGAGCACGGTCATCACCGCGACCCAGCTGTCAAATGAAGAGGCGGAGACGCTATGAACCGCAATCGGTGCCAGATTTAGCCCGATCGCCATCACCACCGCACCGGTCACTACCGGCGGCATCAGATTTTCAATCCAGCGTGTGCCTGACTTCATGACCACCAGTCCAATCAGCGTATAGAGCAGGCCGCAGGCGATCACGCCGCCCAGCGCCACGCTGAGGTTGGGATTCAGTCCCTGACCACTGAAGCCGGTCACCGCAATCACTACGCCAACAAAGGCGGCGCTCGACCCGAGATAGCTGGGTACGCGACCACCGGTTATAAAGAAGAACAGCAGGGTGCCAATACCCGAGACCAGAATCGCCAGATTGGGATCCAGCCCCATCAGCAGCGGCATCAGCACCGTTGCGCCAAACATTGCCACCGCATGCTGCAAACCCAGCACCAGTGTCTGCCCCAGCGGCAGCGTCTCATCCGGAGCGATAATACCGTTTTCTGTCAGTGCCGACTTCTTTTGCCATTGCGGAAACCAGGATCGTGCCATCGTCTACTCCAGAGCGTGATAAATGCCGGTAAGTTTCAGGGAAGAGTTATCAGGCATCCTGCCGCAACAAGGGATGGTAGCCCCGGTCAAACCACATAAGGCCGTGAGTATCATCATTTCGCACGATGCCCACGACTTCGCAGAACAGGGTGTCATGCGTACCGACGCTGACAATCTGCGTAATGCGGCAGTCAAAGGAGGCAACCGCGCCGCTCAGTACCGGCGAGCCGGTCACGGCCGTTGACCACTCAGCGGCACTAAATCGCTCGGCCATCGGCGTTTTCCCGCCGAACAGCGTAGAGAGCGTTTCATGACCTGCTGCCAGCGTATTGACGCAAAGCTGCATGTTGTCGCGAAACACCGGATAAACTGAGGCGGAACGGTTAAGGCAGATCAGCAGCGTCGGCGGCGAATCGGTGACGCTGCACACCGCAGAAGCGGTAAAGCCCGCACGTCCGGCCGGACCTTCCGTGGTGATGATATTGACCGCCGCACCCAGTCGCGACATCGCATGACGAAATTCAGTTTTCTCGACGGCGGGCGTAAGGGTTTCCAGGCTCATAGTGTTCTCCACGAAAGGGTTATCCTGCGACGCGCTGCAGCGGCTGCACGTCATCCGTCTGATCCAGCCACTGCAGCAGCAGGGCATTAAAGTTGTCGGGGTCGGTGACGCTCATGGCGTGGCCACCCCAGGCCATTATCTCTTCAGTGGCGTTCGGAAGCGCCCCGGCCAGCGCCACTGAGCAGCGCCATGGCACCAGCAGATCGTCCTGGCTGGCGATGACCAGTACTGGTTGTGGAATGGCGGCAGCCCGTGCGCTGAAGTCAGCGCTCATCAGGGCGTGCAGTCGTCGCATCAGGTTTTCCATCCCCTGAAAATGCGTCACGTGATGGCTATCTTCCTGCTCCAGCCGTATCTGATGCTCTGCCATCCACTCAGCAGGATAGAGAAACAACGGCTGAGCACGGACGAAAGCCTCGACGCCGACATTGAGCAGCAGATCCTGCCGCACCTGAAAGCAGCGATGGGTATGCGGATGCAGCGTCAGCCAGCCGTTGATCACCACGATCCGTTCGAGCCGATCCGGATAATCCAGCGCCAGCTGCATCCCCATCAGACCGCCCAGCGCGTGACCGATCAGGCTGAAGCGCAGGATGCCGTGTTGCGCCAGCGCGTCGGCCAGCTCTGCCGCCATCATCGCCATGCTATAGCCTTCCGGTAAGCTTTCCGCACTGCGACCGGTGCCGCGCTGGTCATAGAGTACGACCCGATAGCGTGCCATCAGCGCCGCCAGCTGCGGTTGCCAGAAACCCGCCACGCCGCCCAGACCGGAAGAGAGCACCAGCGTCGGTGCCTCAGGATTCTGAAGACCCAGAATATCCAGCTGCATCAGGCCTCCGGCTTGCCGATATGCGCCACGCTGGCGATTTCAATCAGCGCGTCAGGCTTGACCAGTCCGCACTGAATGCAGAAACGGGCAGGCTTTTCACCGGGAAAGTATTCGGCGTAAACCTGATTTACCGCGGCGTAATTCGACCAGTCGGTGATAAAGATCGAGTTAAATGTCACATCGGCCATCGTGCCACCGGCGGTCTCAATCACCTTTTTAATCGTTTCCAGCACGTGACGGGTCTGCGCGGCGGCATCACCTACATGGACCACGTTGTTGTCACCATCAAACGGCAGCGTACCCGAGACATAGACCACACCATCCGCCAGCGTGCCTGGGACAAACGGGGCGATGGGTGTGGTGGTGCCTGGCGGCACAATAATACTTTTCGGCATAGCGACGTCCTCCTGGTGGGTTAGCGGGCATTCAGGCTTTCGCAGAAGGTATCGACATCCGATACCCAGCCAAAAAAGGTTTCGATATTGAACAACGCCGCCTGCTGAGCAAAGGGCGGGCCAGCCTGATAGGTGGCGTCTTCCAGCACCACGCCGAAATACTCCAGAAAGAAGCCATCACGCAAGGTCGATTCCACACAGACGTTGGTGGCGATGCCGGTGAAAATCAGATGACGGATCCCGCGACTGCGCAGCATGCTGTCGAGCGGGGTGTTAAAGAAGCCGCTGTAACGCGATTTTGGCAGTACGATGTCACCGGCTTGTGGCACCAGCTCATCGACCAGCGCGTAATCCCAGCCGCCTTTCGACAGCAGCGAGCCCTGAAGTTCGGGTCGTTTACGCATGGTTTTCAGCGCATTCGATTTGTGGAAGTTGGGGGAACCGGCATCACCGGCTTCAACGTAGTCACTGTCCCAGCCATTCTGAAACCAGATGATCTGCATGCCGGCCGCACGCGCCGCCGTTACAGCCTGATGGATCTTTGCAATCACCGGCTTGGTCGCGGAAACATCAAAGCCCGCCAGATCCAGGTAGCCCCCTTCAGTGGCGTAGGCGTTCTGCATATCCACCACAATCAGCGCCGTCTGGCCTGGCGGAAAGGCGATCGGCTCAGGACGAGCAGGCAGTTCAGCCAGCGGAACATCCGGCGTGTGGGCACAATAAACGGTATTCATCATGCCACCTCCTGCTGTGCGTCGAGCAGGGCGCTGCGACAGCCCATCAGCGGCTGAATGTGCTGACCGAAATTCTCAATACCTTCCAGGAAATCATCAAAGGTCAGCAGCACGCCGTGCGTACCCTCTACCTGCGCCACTTCATCCAGCATCCGCGCTACGTTTGCGTATGAACCCACCAGCGTGCCCATATTGATATTGACGGCTGAGGTCGGGTCCGCCATCTGGCGCACATTGGTGTCGCTGCCTGATTTGGTATCCTGCTGACTCTGGGTAGTGAGCCACGAGAGCGCCTCTTCATCCGCACCGGCTTTGTAGTGTTCCCACTTAGCCCGTGCCTCTTCATCTGTTTCGGCGGCAATGATCATAAACAGCACATAGGAGCCGACATCGCGGCCTGCTTTTTCTGCGGCCTGCTTCATGCGAATTGAAGTCGAACTGAACGCAGCTGGCGTATTCACACCTTTGCCGAAGCAGAAGTTGTAATCGGCGTGCTGAGCGGAGAAGGCCATACCGGCATCGCTCTGTCCGGCGCAGATCACCTTCATCGGACGCTGCGGCTGTGGGCTGACGCGGCAGTCGTTCATCGTGAAGAACTCACCTTTGAAGTCCGATTTTCCGGTGCCCCACAGGTCGCGCAGCACGGTAACGTACTCGGTCAGATAAGAATAACGGCTGCCAAAGTACTCATCGCCTGGCCACATTCCCATCTGTTCATATTCTGGTTTCTGCCAGCCGGTCACCAGATTAACGCCGAAACGACCGCCTGAAATGGAATCAATCGTGGATGCCATGCGCGCCACAATCGCCGGAGGCAGCGTCAGGGTGGCCGCGGTGGCGTAGATTTCGATACGTGAGGTGACGGCCGCCAGGCCCGCCATCAGGGTAAATGACTCCAGGTTATGATCCCAGAACTCTGTTTTTCCGCCGAAGCCGCGCAGTTTGATCATCGAGAGCGCAAAGTCGAAGTGGTAATGCTCTGCTTTCAGCACGATGGCTTTGTTCAGTTCAAAGGTCGGCATGTACTGCGGCGCGTTGGACGAAATCAGCCAGCCATTGTTACCAATCGGAATAAAGACGCCTATCTTCATGTGAAACCTCGTTGCGATGGGGGGAAGGTGTTTCACGCGCTGCACTGCATCCTGCCAGGTCCGTATAAGCTGCGCTCAGTCACAATTTTGCAAATGGTGTGCCACATTTTTTATTGTTATAAATAACAGACAGTTAAAATTAACCCAGAAGAGGTAAGTGGAGTAACCGGTCCATTTCGGACCATCTGGTCAAAATTCGCTGCACATTTTGCATGCAAGCTGAGCAAAAAAGGTGCAGGGCGCGGATTGGGCAGCGACTCATCCCTTTGCTATGATGCGCTGACACCAGAAGGATGAGGTAAATGTGTGAATAGCGATGAAAAAAAGCCAACGCGTCGTTCGCGTGCGGTGGCAGCGAAGCGGGCTGCCATACTGGAAGCGGCGTTAACCTTCTTCTCACAATTTGGCATTCACGGCACCAGCCTCGATAAGGTGGCCGAGCTGGCCGATGTCTCAAAAACCAACCTGCTCTACTATTTTCCCTCTAAAGAAGTGCTCTATGTGGCGGTGCTGAAACAGATTCTGGATGTCTGGCTGGCACCATTGCGCGCGCTGGCGCACGATCAGGATCCGCTGGTGGCCATCCGGCGTTACATCCGGCTAAAGCTGGAAGTGTCACGCGATCATCCTCAGGCTTCTCGTCTGTTCTGCCTGGAGATGCTGCAGGGCGCACCTTTGCTGAAAGGGGAACTGGCAGGCGACCTCAAGCAACTGGTGGACGAGAAAGCGACTATTATTGAACGCTGGATTGATGAAGGACGGCTGGCGGGCGTACAGCCACAGCACCTGATCTTTATGCTGTGGGCTACCACGCAACATTACGCCGACTTTGCCACCCAGGTTGAGGCCGTGACCGGTCAGACACTCAGCGATCCGGCGTTTTTCGATCAGACCGTCGAAAACGTCCAGCGCATGATCATTGAAGGGATTCGCGTACGCTAATTCAGCACACATTCACAATTCGGTGACGGAGTGAATCAATGGATTCTGTTTCGCAGTTGGTGTTGGGGGCTTCGGTCAGTGTTGCGGTGATGGGACGTCGGGTACCAATCTGGCAGGCTGCGCTGGTGGGGGGTGTCTGCGGCACCTTACCCGATCTGGATGTGTTTATTGACCATGGTGATGCGATACGCAACATGACGCTGCATCGTACGGAAACACATGCGCTGCTCTGGCTTACGCTGATCTCACCTCTGATGGCGTGGGGGATTGCAGGACTCTTTCGTCAGCGGGTGAAGTGGGCGGTGTGGTGGCCCGCGATCTGGCTGGCGCTGATTACCCATCCGCTGCTTGATTTAATGACGGTGTATGGGACCCAGCTTGGGCTGCCGATCACCGATTATCCCTATGCCATCGGCAGTATTTATATCGTCGATCCCCTCTATACGCTGCCGTTGCTGATAGGGCTGGGCGCGGCGCTCTGGCGTCGTGGCGAAAAGGGGCTGCGCGGTAACCGGATCGGCCTGGCGCTGAGTACGCTTTATCTGGTCTGGAGTGTGGTGATTCAGGGCGTAGCAGGCTGGCAGATTCGTGATTCGCTGACGGCGCAGGGCATTGCGGCCAATAAAGTCCTGGTGACACCCACAGCCTTTAATACGCTGGTCTGGCGCAGCGTGATTATGACGCCGGATCGCTACGGCGAAGCCTACTGGTCGCTGTTGTCGCCCTCGCGTCCGCTGCAGGTGGCGTGGTATCCGCGACATCCTGAACTGTTCGACGCCTTCCGGGGCAGCTGGTATGCAGAACGTGTCGCCTGGTTCAGCCACGGCTTCTACGCGTTGCGTGAGCAGGATGGGCAGACCACGGTAGCCGACCTGCGCATGGGCGAAGGCGATAACTATACCTTCACCTTTGGCCTGGGCACGCCTCAGCAGCCCGATTCGCGGCCGCAGCGCTTACCTTATGAACGCCCCACGTTGTCCGCCCTTTTCTCTGCGCTGGGTGAACGGCTGTAAAAAAAAAGCCCGGTCAGGTGACCGGGCTTTTTACATGCCGTCAGCGATTAGCGGCTGCGGCGATAACGCAACGTCCAGCCCACACCCAGCAGCACAAACCAGAGAGGCGTGACCATCAGCGCCTGGCGCGTATCTTCCTGCAGCGTCAGCAGCACCAGCACAAACGCAAAGAAGGCCATGCAGACCCAGCACATGAATTTGCCCAGTGGCATCTTAAAGGCCGATCTGGCATGGCGCTCAGGATGCTTTTTACGGTAAGCCAGATAGCTGCACAGAATGATGGTCCAGACGAACATAAACAGAATAGCTGAAACGGTGGTCACCAGCGTAAAGACCTTCATCACATCCGGGATCAGGTAGATCAACGCCACACCAAGCAGCAGACACAGGCAGGAGAAAAACAGACCGGTAGTCGGGACCGCACGGGCAGAGAGACGACCAAACGCGCGACTCGCGACGCCCTGCTGCGACAGGCCATAGAGCATACGGCTGGTGGAGAAGATGCCGCTGTTGGCTGAAGAGGCGGCAGAGGTCAGCACGACAAAGTTAACGATACTCGCCGCAGCAGGCAGGCCAATCAGCACGAACATCTCGACAAACGGACTGCGGTCGGCCATGACCTGGGTCCACGGCGTCACCGCCATGATCACCATCAGCGCCAGCACATAAAACATAATGACGCGCAGCGGAATCGCGTTAATTGCGCGCGGTAAGACTTTATGTGGATCGTGGGTTTCAGCCGCTGCCGTTCCGACCAGTTCAATGCCGACAAAGGCAAACACCGCAATCTGGAATCCGGCAAAGAAACCGCTGAGTCCTTTCGGGAACATTCCGCCATGATCCCAGATGTTGCTCAGCGCCGCGGTGCCACCGCCGGGTGAAGGGTAGTGAATCGATACCAGTACAATCCCGGTGACGATCAGCGCGACAATGGCGACGATTTTGATTATCGCGAACCAGAACTCCATCTCACCGAACAGCTTAACCGTAGCGATGTTCAGCGCCAGAAAAACCACCACGCAGAGCAGGGCGCTCATCCAGACCGAGAAGCCCGGGAACCAGAGCTGGAAATAGGCGCTGATAGCCACGACGTCAGCGATGCCGGTTACCACCCAGCAGAACCAGTACGTCCAGCCGGTAAAATAGCCCGCCCACGGTCCAAGCAGATCCGCGGCAAAATCGCTGAAAGACTTGTACTCAAGGTTGGAGAGCAGCAGCTCTCCCATGGCACGCATTACGAAGAACAGCATAAAGCCGATGATCATATAGACGAAAATGATCGAGGGACCAGCCAGACTGATGGTTTTACCGGAACCCATAAAGAGGCCGGTACCGATAGCACCCCCTATGGCGATCAGCTGAATATGGCGATTATGCAGGTTGCGCTGTAGCTTGTCGGGCGCGTCGTGAGCGCGTGCGGTTTCTTTAGATTGATCAACCATAGAATCGTCTTTCCTGTCTTGATGTTGTGTCAGCTCTGCTGGCTGTTAGTAAACGCGTCTGCCCAAGGGGCAGGTGGGCATAAGATAGAGGAAGAGGGCCGGAATCGGGTAACGCTTTTTTATCAATTGTGCAGCCTGACGCTCCGTAAGCCGTAATCACGGACGGTTTCGTTCAATCCTGCGTCAGTATGGGTAATTATTCATCACGTTCTGTCAGGCAGACGGCGTGAAACGGAATGTGCTTCTACACTTTTTATTTATTAATCATTATGCTGCAAAGGGAATTATGCGCACGCTTATCCTGTTTCTGCTGTTAATTGCGCTGGGATGGGTCAGCTTACCCTGGCTTAAGCAGCATCTCCCGCCGCAGTTCAATCCCTTTACACCGCTCTCCGTCACCGATCCTCCAGGCTGGATGACGCAGATAAAGATGAAAAGGCTGACCCAGGATCCCGACGAATGTCTGGCGGTGATGCGTCGTGCCCAACAGGCGGGCTGGGTCAGTTTCAGCGAGCGTCCGGCCGTTACGGGCAACTGCCCGATCGGCCACCCGCTGCGAATTCAGAAATTTGGCCCGGTCAGCCTCAGCAGCAGCTTTCTCGCCAGCTGTCCAATGGCGGTCGCCAGCACCATGTATGCCCTGCGCAGTCGGGACCAGATCGCCCGGGATATGCACAGTCCACTGGTACGAATTACCCATGTCGGCAGCTATGCCTGTCGTAATATTTATCACCGCGCAGAGGGGCGGCTCAGTGAGCATGCCACCGCCGATGCCTGGGATGTGACTGGCTTCCAGCTGGCTGATGGCCAGCGGCTTGAGGTCAGTCGTCACTGGCAACAGCCAGAAGAGAAAGCGGCTATGCTGCACACGCTGTGGCGTGGTGGCTGTGACGTATTCGGCAATGCGCTGGGGCCGGACTACAACGCCGCGCACGCCTCACATTTTCATCTGGGTATGCGTGGCGCGGGCTACTGCCGATAAATCATCAGGCAGGATTAATACCATGTTTGATTGAGAATTAAACAGCCGGTAAGGGAAAAACTAATCCAGTTATCATCGTCAGCGCGGACACTCCTGGCAATGAACCAGCAGTAAATCAGAAGGCTAATCAGGCAGTATTTTTCAGGTCCATAATTTACAACAGGAAAGTGCTCATCGATGCAGTCAGAATTTAAATTTCGTCATCTCATCTGAACAGTGCCAGCAACGTCAGTATGAAATTAATTCACGATGCTGCAACGTGAATTAAGGGAAATTAATTGTATCGATAAAGCATGCAGCATCAAATAACAATCGGGGATTTACCCGTTGCAATTTTTTTCAGTGATTTGGTTGCGTGACTATCGGTAAAGTGATTTTCATGACTAAAATAGAGTTAGTGTTGAGCGTATTGCTGCCATAACGTACTGTCAGCATAAATAGTGATCTATGCCACATATTGCTTTCAGGCAGAAGATAAATAAAGCTGATTTTTTTTAACGCGGCGCTTTTGGTTCAGATTAATCGCAGTCAAAAAACTGCTTAGAGGCAGAGCGGTTCGATTCGTCCGCTAGTCAACGCAGTCAGGCAGGATTTTCGCAGAATATTGTTATTACAAAGCCTTTCGTTACGCCAGTCGGGCAGCAACGGCAAGAGGAGCAGAATCAGCATCGACAGGCCGCAGGTGCAGTCTGTGAACCGGTTACCTTTTCCGGATTGGGAGGCGCGTGCTGCAGTGTAGAGGAAATCATCACAGGAGTGCGGCATCGCCTGAAGAGCCGATCTTATTTCCCGATAAAAAATATGTTAGCAGTTTTCGGCTGCCGCTTCGCTTATTGAGACGTAATTAACGCTTTGTTTACGCATTATTTACTGAATGTCTTGTAGACCGATTCAATATTTCCAGCAGCTCTTCGATGGCTGAGATAAAATTCAACTCAACGGCAGGTATTGAATTTCTATCAGAAAAATCTTATTCTCCTGAGGTGATTGAAATTGCCGTGGCCGGCCTCACATTACAGGGGCAGGGGCATTTTTTCACTCCGTCATAACGGTGAAGGACTTTATGCGCTGCAGAGGGTGAGGGGTTCACCTCAACGATAAATTAATTTTCTGCTGTTAATTTAATTTATCCGATGAATCCGAATGAATATTACCGGAAGGACGAGTGAAATTAACGCTGAGGCAATATGAGTACTGAAAACTATTTCGCCTGGCGAAGTGAGGTGAAAGAAAAATTTCAGGCATTAACGGCTTCTTCTGAGTTGAAGACGTTATTGCAACAGTTTACTGAATCATTAGGCTTCGATTATTTTGCCTTTTTGATTCAGCATCCGGTGCCATTTACCCGGCCGCGTATTCATTTACATAGCTCCTATCCCAAATTATGGGTTAAACGGTATGAGAAGCAGAATTATTATGCTGTCGACCCGGTGCTTACATTGTGTCAGCGACCGGGCAGAGGGATGGCATGGATTGAGGAACAGTTCGCTGACGCCGGCAATCTTTGGCATGAGGCGAGAGAATATGGGCTGCAGAGCGGATTTTCTTGCTCCGCAATGGCACCGAATCGCGTCATTGGTATATTATCTATATCGTCGCAACAGCCCATTTCTGTCCAGCTCCGCCATGCTGAGCTGGAGGTTAAACTACACCTTTTAGCGGAACTAAGCCTGGATACGCTGGAGCGCTTTAGTGATGATGCAATGATGGTACTAAAAAAAGCGTTTAGTCAGCGCGAGCTGGAAATTCTGAAATGGACAGCCGAAGGAAAAACGGCGGTCGAAATTTCACTTATTTTATCCATCTCTGAACATACCGTTAACTTTCACCAGAAAAATATGCAAAAGCGTTTCAATGTTTCCAATAAAACGCAGATTGCCTGCTACGCAGCGGCAATCGGACTGATTTGAACATAACACAACTGCTACATTTGGCAGTTCCTTTGTTCAGGTCTGTTGTCTACCCTGCGCCGGGGCTTTGCCAGGCTGGCGCAAAGAAATCATTGCAAACATGGGGATGTCAGAGGCGCATGATGAAAATAGTGCAAACGCAATTAAAGGATATGCCATCCTCTTTGCTTGCCGAACTCGGCAGCTACCGTTATAGCGTTTTTGCGCGCGGCGAAGGGTGGTCAATACCTCCACGCCTGAGCACGCCAGGCCAGGAATATGATCGCTACGATCGTTCAGATGTCACCTGGCTAATTGCATGGAATGCGCGCGAGGGCATCAGTGGTTGCGCGCGTCTGATGCCCTGGTTCGAACCTGAGCAGAGTGAAGGCATTGTGTTGCCTTTCAGCCATGAGAAAGTGTGGGAGATGTCGCGCTTCTCGGCACGGCTGGAAGTCGACGCGGAACTCCCGCTGAACATTCTCTGGCACGCGGTACAGCTGGCAGAGCTGAACGGCATGGAATACATCATCAGTTCGGCAACGCCGATGCTGGAGAAGATGTTTGAGGAGCATGGTGTGGTGTATGAGCCACTTACGCCGGGCCTCATTCTGTCAGAAGATAATCTGTTTGCGATCCGTATTCCGGTAATTCAGCCCGCTCTGGCAGAGAAATATCGTGGAACACGTCGTTTCAGCCCGGAAGAGGTGCTGCCAACGCTGGGCGTGTCTGTCAACTGGCAGGCACACAGTTAGCGTATTTGCCCCCGCTGCTGGGGGCAAAAAAGCTTACTGACGGTAGGCTGTTTTGATCTGTTTGATGGTATTGCTGAACACTTCCGCCTGAGGCTTATCGCCCAGTGTCTGCACATAGCGTTCCATGTTAATAATTACTTTTCCGGCATCAGCCTGCCCCATACCTTTCAGAATCAGGGTGATCATCATCTTCAGGCCTGCGATTTCATCCGCTAATTTCCGGGCTTCCTGGGAAGTTGCAAAATCTTCATCGCTCATGCGTTTCTCCTTGGTGAATGAAAACGTGTCGGCAATTTGTCCGAACAGCAGTGCGTGAGTATATCACAGGGGCAGTAAGTTGCTGAGACGGCCACTTCGCTTCACCTTCAAAGGCTGGTTTGTCCAGTACAACTAATCAATCTCTGAAAGTAATCACCGGCTTCACCGACTCAGCAGTCCTGAGGATATACGGCACTAAACCTTAAGGTGATTTGGGGTTAATTAACTGAAAAGAATATAATTTATTGGTTCTTTCGTGGTCCATTCTTTTATCATAAACGCCGGTTGATCTCTCCCGGATGAGCGTGACAGCAGTCATGTAATGCTTACACTGTTTTGCTTTGTTGATGTGCTTTTGAGGTGAAAGCGGGTATGATTGATGCCTGAAATCGTGAATCACTTCTTCTTTTTTAGCCTCTGGAGTTTCCCCGTTGATCAGTGTGCTTCTTGTTGATGACCATGAACTTGTCCGTGCGGGTATCCGGCGCATCCTGGAGGATGTGAAAGGTCTGGCCGTGGTCGGAGAGGTCAACTGTGGAGAGGATGCCGCCAGATGGTGCCGTGCCAATCAGGTTGATGTGATCCTCATGGACATGAATATGCCGGGGATCGGCGGACTGGAGGCGACGCGCAAAATCGTGCGTTATAATCCTGATATTAAAATTATCATGCTGACCATTCACACGGAAAATCCGCTGCCTGCTAAGGTTATGCAGGCGGGTGCAGCAGGTTACCTTAGTAAAGGGGCTGCGCCACAGGAAGTGATTAATGCGATTCGCTCGGTAAATGCCGGTCAGCGCTACATTGCGTCAGACATCGCTCAGCAGATGGCGCTAAGCCAGATTGAGCCGCAAAAAGCGGAATCGCCCTTTAGCTGTTTGTCGGAAAGGGAATTGCAGATTATGCTGATGATCACCCGGGGACAAAAGGTGACGGAAATTTCCGAGCAGTTGAATCTCAGTCCTAAAACCGTTAACAGTTACCGCTACCGGATGTTCAGTAAGCTGAATATCAGTGGCGATGTAGAGTTAACGCATCTGGCCATTCGACATGGCCTCTATAATGCGGAGCCGTTAATCAGTAGTGAATGACGTTTTTAATTCTAAAGCCTTTCTGAGTACGGTAACCAGCAAACCCGGTGTTTACCGCATGTATGACGCCTCAGGCACCGTCATCTATGTGGGCAAAGCCAAAGACCTGAAGAAGCGTCTCACCAGCTACTTCCGCACCCAGGTCGGCAGCCGCAAAACCGAAGCGCTTGTCAGCAATATCCAGCACATCGATGTCACCGTTACCCACACCGAAACCGAAGCGCTGCTGCTTGAGCATAACTACATTAAGCTCTATCAGCCGCGCTATAACGTACTGCTGCGCGACGATAAATCATATCCCTACATTTTTCTTAGCAGCGATACCCATCCGCGGCTGGCGATGCACCGTGGCGCAAAGCATGCCAAAGGCGAATACTTTGGCCCATTCCCCAACGGTTATGCAGTGCGGGAAACGCTGGGCCTGCTACAAAAAGTCTTTCCTGTTCGTCAGTGTGAAAACAGTGTCTACCGCAATCGCTCCCGGCCCTGTCTGCAATATCAGATTGGTCGCTGTCTTGGTCCCTGTGTCGCGGGCCTGGTCAGTGAAGAGGAGTATGCGCAGCAGACTGATTACGTGCGCCTGTTTTTAGCCGGGAAAGACGATCAGGTTCTCAATCAGCTGGTCAAACGCATGGAAGAGGCGAGCATTGGCCTGCGCTTCGAAGAAGCGGCACGACTGCGCGATCAGATTCAGGCTGTACGCCGCATCACCGAAAAGCAGTTTGTCTCCAATCAGGGTGATGACCTGGATGTGATGGGGGTGGCTTATGAAGCAGGCATGGCCTGTCTTCACGTGCTGTTTATTCGTCAGGGCAAAGTGTTGGGCAGCCGCAGCTACTTCCCGAAAGTGCCAGTGGATACCGACCTGGCTGAAGTGGTTCAGACCTTTGTCGGGCAGTTCTATCTGCAGGGCAGCGAGGCACGCACGCTGCCGGGTGATATTCTGCTGGACTTTATCCTGCCGGAACGCGAGCTGCTGGCGGAGTCGCTCAGTACACTGGCAGGACGCCGGGTAAATATCCAGAGCAAGCCGCGCGGTGACCGCGCCCGCTATCTTAAGCTGGCGCGCACTAACGCCGCGACGGCATTAACCACGCGTCTGTCGCAGCACTCAACGATTCATCAGCGGCTGATGGCGCTGGCAGAGTTTCTTGAGCTTGACCGGATCACGCGCATGGAGTGTTTCGATATCAGCCATACCATGGGTGAGCAGACCATCGCCTCCTGTGTGGTGTTCGACCAGAATGGCCCGCTGCGTGCTGACTATCGCCGCTATAACATCACCGGCATTACGCCGGGCGATGATTACGCTGCCATGAATCAGGTGTTACGACGCCGGTATGGTAAAGCGATTGAAGAAGATAAAATCCCGGATGTGATACTGATCGATGGCGGTAAAGGCCAGCTCTCTCAGGCGAAGCAGGTTTTCGCGGAGCTGGATGTGCCCTGGGACAAAAACCGGCCCATTTTACTCGGTGTCGCCAAAGGCAGCGACCGTAAAGCCGGACTGGAAACGCTGTTCTTTGAGGCGGAAGGTGAGGGTGTTTCGCTGCCCCCGGATGCGCCAGCATTGCATGTGATTCAGCACATTCGTGATGACGCTCACAATCATGCCATTTCAGGTCATCGTAAAAAACGAGCCAAAGTAAAAAACACCAGCGCACTGGAAAGCATCGAAGGAGTAGGGCCAAAACGGCGTCAGCAACTGCTTAAGTACATGGGGGGCCTGCAGCCGCTGATGAATGCGTCAGTGGAGGAGATCGCCAATGTCCCTGGCATCTCACACGCGCTGGCAGAAAAAATATACTACTCGTTGAAACACTAGCATTGAAACAGGGGGGGCAATGTAGGAACATAGGCTAAATTTTACCTATATCCAGACAGTTACCGGCATATGCAATTAAACATCCCGACGTGTCTCACCCTGTTTCGAGTCGTGCTCATTCCGTTCTTTGTGCTGGCTTTCTATCTGCCGTTCACCTGGGCGCCGCTGGCCACCGCACTGATTTTCGTCATTGCTGCCATCACCGACTGGTTTGATGGCTTTCTGGCACGCCGCTGGAAGCAGACAACGCGCTTTGGTGCGTTTCTCGATCCGGTAGCGGATAAAGTGATGGTGGCGATTGCGCTGGTGCTGGTGGCGGAATATTTCCACGCCTGGTGGATTACACTGCCTGCAGCCACCATGATTGCCCGCGAGATCATTATCTCTGCGCTGCGTGAATGGATGGCGGAGATTGGCAAACGCAGCAGCGTGTCGGTTTCCTGGATAGGTAAAGTGAAAACCACCGCTCAGATGTTCTCACTGTTTGCCTTACTGTGGCGTCCTGATGCCACCGTTGTGGCGGTTGGCGTAGTCGCGTTGTACATTGCTGCAGTACTGACTTTCTGGTCTATGTTCCAGTATCTAAGCGCCGCGCGCGGCGATCTGCTCGAACCGTGATCGATACGATTCAAAAAGCAGCAAACGGATACGCTGTGAGGATAATTTTATTGACTCATTGCGTCATCTAAGTAGAATGCAACGCATCGAACGGCAGCCAGGCTGCCAGAAGATAAATAAAATCAGCAGGTTCGACGAAATTGCTGAAAATTGCGGGAATAGCTCAGTTGGTAGAGCACGACCTTGCCAAGGTCGGGGTCGCGAGTTCGAGTCTCGTTTCCCGCTCCAGATTCGCAGGTCAGGTTAGCCTGACGGCACATCAGTTTAAGGCGCGTTGGCAGAGTGGCTATGCAGCGGATTGCAAATCCGTGTACCTCGGTTCGACTCCGGGACGCGCCTCCAGTTACACCCTGCCCGGGTGGTGAAATCGGTAGACACAAGGGATTTAAAATCCCTCGGCTGTAAGGCTGTGCGGGTTCAAGTCCCGCCCCGGGCACCATATTTCTGCCGCAGAAAAAGAATAAAACAAAGTAATATGCAGTAATGTCGTAACCGCCCAGGGGCGGTTTTTTTGTATCTGTTATCTGGCGTGACGGTGACGAAAACATCCGGCTGGCGGTATTAATCGCTGTCAGTCGCGCGAGCTGAACACCAGTTCATCATCCGTATCACTTACCAGCACCATTCGTTGCGCCTCTCCACTGGATGAAACAAAGGTCACTTCATGCCCGATGCTGATAGCATCGAATGCATCTGTTGGCTGCGACTGCTTCTGGATCTCCAGAACCATCCGCGAGGCAAAGGGTTTGTCATTGACTCTATCCAGACGATAGTTGGCGGTAAAACTCAGTTCGGGCTGATCAACCACATAAAATTGTCCTGAAGGCATGGTCCTGACCTCTGTGTCGTGTTGGCCATATGTCCCGGGCGGGACAGGTTGCCTGAAATTTAAGGTTAGCGGAATAATCAATGTCTGCAGGTGCCAGCGCCTGGTTTATGCACCGATTGTTGAATAAACATGCCGCTTGCGCTTGTCAGTTCTTAAAGGAGTACTAACCTTGTTCACATTGCGCGCTTTCCTGGCAAACTTTTCGGGCATGGTATAAAGGTATTACTGCAACTCTTAATGGGTTGACGATGCGGGTTCAATTCCTGCTGCCCGGTCCCTCTCTCGCCTCTTTCTGACGCCTGCTGCTCTGATATCGCAAACTCAATTACATTTGATTTCACTCATTTTTGCGGCCTGCATCGAACTCTGTAACCTGTTGAAACGCCCTGGCTTATCGTAAAGTGGAGGATTGTTTGCCGTCTCAGAGAAGTTAACGCCAATGAGTACATCTTCTATTCCTGATTCAACGGAACCGGCTTTACCCCCAATTATCGGCGTTGTCGCCAGCCAGCTGCACAATCCCTTTCAACAGAAAATACTGGATGAGGTCACGCGCCAGTTCAATGCGCGCGGGATTATCACGGTGCTGCTGAATGCCGAAACCGACGTCGCGCTGACAGCACTTATCCAGCAGGCGACACCCCTTGCGCTGCGGGGTTTGCTGCTATTACCCGGAAACAAGGCCATCAGTGCCTGTAATCTGCCGGTGCTGGAGATAAACGCAGAACCTGAATGGCAGGCGGATGCGCTGCGGGCAGGCGAGGTAACCGCAGCGCTACTGCTCGCGCAGGGGCATCAGCGGTTTGGCTTTTTGCAGATCCAGCCCGGTGACATGGCGCAGAAGCAGAGCTACTGCACCACATTACAGGCGGCGGGCATGACGCTGGATGCAGAACTCACTGCTGGCGCTGACGACCGTGATGGCGCTTATCAGGCGATGATGCAGTATCTGAAAAAGACCCGTGCTGCTGAGCGCATTCAGGCACTTTTCTGTGAAAGCGATCTGCTGGCGTTTGGTGCGATACAGGCAGTACGCGATTTTGGTCAGGGTACGCATCTGGCGGTGGCAGGATTCGGTGACAGTGAGGAAGCCCGCAGTCCGACCTGGCATCTTACCAGCTGGTCACCTGACGTCAGACAGATCACTGGCCGCGCATTAGATCGCTGGCTGGGGCAGCAGGCAGAAAATAGCGGTGAAGAGGGGCAATTACAGCAGCGTCACTCTCATTCTGGCAAAGTCATTCCGGGTGAGATGTCAGCCTGCGGCTGCGCCTTCCGGCACTAGCCAGTCTGCAAGACAGGCTGGCCTGAACCCTATTATCCCTGCGGTTGTCCTGCCGGATCGACACCTCCCGGCGCGCCAACCGGCTGCTGTCAGCCTGGCGGTGGCGGGGCACAGGCGGTGAGGGTAGCAAGAATAGTCAGCGTCGATAACAGATAAGCCGTACGTTTCATCGTAATTCTCTGATCAGGTAAGCGAAACGTAAAGTATAGAGAATCGCCAAAAAATCGCGCAGTCAGCATTGAGCGCCCGCGGCGTAGCGTAAATTAATGGCGATTATTTGAGACGCCTCTCAACTCCTGTAAGCCGGGAATGCGTTGCGGGCAGGAGCACGCTAAGGTAGCGCTTCATTTAAGAGGAGTCGTTATGAATGGCATGATGAAGTTCGTCCGCGGCTGGCTGGTGTTCTCTGTTCTGTGGGGCGTATTCATGTGGTTTATGTCATGGCAGCAGCAGGGCAGGGAGCCTGGTCTGGCGGTTCTGACAAGTCTCTACGCCGGTTTAATCTATCAGGCGCTGATGACGATGGTGGGCCGTTACCGGGCGCGCCGACAACAGGCTGAGTAAACTCTGCTGCCGGAGAGGCAGCAGAACGCACCCTCTTAGCCAAAATTACCGGTCAGGCGCTGATGGAAATCAGTACTGCGAGGATCCAGCCCCTCAATGGTCACCTCTGCACCATAACGCTGATAGCGATACTCAATGCCATCCAGTGCCGCGACGCTGGATGCATCCCAGATTTGTGCGTGCGTTAAATCGATCGTCACTTTTTTCGGGTCATGGGCATAATCGAAATGCTCAAACAGATCGTTGCTGCTGGCAAAGAATAGCGGACCACGCACCACATAGCGTACTGACCTGCCATCGTCGCTCAGCTGGCGTTCCGCATGGATAACGTGCGCAATACGACGGGCAAACAGCAGCATCGCGAGGATCACCCCAGCCAGCACGCCCAGCGCCAGATTACCTGTCCAGACCGTGACTGCCACCGTCAGCACCATAATCAGCGTCTCTGACCACGGCATACGTTTCAGGGTAGCGGGCTGCAGGCTATGCCAGTTAACGGTTTTCACCGCCACCACCATCATGATCCCGGCCAGCACCACCATCGGGATTTGCGCCATAATCTGGCTGAGTCCGGTCACCAGTAACAGCAGCACCAGACCGGCGGCCAGGGTGGAGACACGGCTGCGCGCCCGGCCCAGCTCAACGTTAACAATCGTCTGACCTATCATTGCGCACCCGGCGATGCCGCCATAAAAACCGGCAAAAATATTTGCAACCCCAAGTCCCCAGGCTTCACGTCGCTTACTGGAGGGAGTATCGGTCAGGTCATCAACCAGTTTGGCGGTCAGCAATGACTCCATCAGTCCGACAAAGGCGATGCTCAGTGCAGTGGGCCAGATAATCTGCAGGGTCTGCAGGTTAAGCGGCACCAGCAGATTGTTAAAACCGGGCAGGCCGGGACTCATTGGCCCTTCATCGCCCACGTTCGGCATGCGATAACCCATTAACAGTGCGACCGCAGTCACCACCACAATGGCGACCAGCGGAGAAGGAACACTCTTTAACAGACGCGGCAACAACAGCACGATAACCAGGGTGACGGCAAAGAAGATCCAGACCAGGGATGACTGACCCCAGACGTGCGGCACCTGAGCAAAGAAAATCAGTACGCCAAGTGCATTCACAAATCCCAGCATGACCGAGCGGGGGATATAGCGCATCATGCGCGCCAGACCCGCCGCACCAAACAGAATCTGAATCACACCGCCCATCACCACTGCCGGCAGAATATATTCAACACCGTACAGATGGACCATCGGCCCGATCACCAGCGCCACGGAACCTGCCGCTGCCGTGACCATTGCCGGACGACCACCCAGTATCGACAGCGTCAGGCAGAGTACCACCGAGGCGACCAGACTGACTTTTGGATCGACACCGGCAATTACGGAAAAGGAGATCACTTCAGGGATCAGCGCCAGCGCGGTAATCACACCGGCCAGGCATTCACGGGTCAGTAGCGCAGGCGAACGCAGAACGCGCCCCACACTGATATCGTCCGCCACAACGTCGGTTGCGGCAACATCATTAGTCTGAGTCATAAAGTTTTACAGGCTCTTTAATTGTTTTGCTCCCGCGCGAGGGGCGGGAAAATTGGGATAATGGTGAGGGGCAGATAGTACCGGGCGACTGGCAAAGATGCCAGAAAAAGGCGGGTGACTCCCTCCGTGGAGTCGCGATTACAGTGAAAAATCGTCCGGGGTTTTATGGACCACCAGGTCAAGCAGCTGCCGGTAGATGTCCAGCATCTCCCTGTCGCTTTCCAGTTCCAGCCGATGAATAAGCTTTGAGATAATGGCTTTATTATTCACTGGTATGCCTGATTGCAGAATTTCTGCAACAAGGATACCCAGCATTTCCATCTCGCTGGCTGGCTTATTGGCGGCAGGATTAAAATAATCAGCAATTTCCTGATTGGTCCGGGGAAGAATATGTTGCATGTGTAAGCCCTTCAGAACAGCCCGATTCCGGTTCGGATGTCAGGACAAAATCGATCAAAAAAGCCATCACATGGACAGATGCGATGGCAGCCAGCTGCAAAACTGAGCAGACAAAAAATAACCTCTGAAGGTGGAAATCCACTGACACCTTCAGAGGCGACGCAAATGCATCATTCGTTACAGAGTCGCATGACAACTCATGGCAGTAAACTTATACAATGAAAAGCAATCCGTACAATAGGATCCTTTGACAAAACGTGCTATTAATAACTTATCAGCAGCTTATAAGGATTAATCCGAACTCAAATCTGTACAAATAACCTATACAAACGCCGGGTTCGGCTGGCGAAATAGATGAGGAAAAGGAAACTGCCGCCTGCTTCCGGCTGAAAAACTAACTGAAAAGCGCCAGTTTTGCCGTCAGCTTACGCAGCGCTTTCTTATCGCCGACGATAGCCAGCCCCAGCAGACGCCACTGCTGACGTGGTTGTTGCCGCAGTACGTCACCCAGCGCCTGATAATCGGTGGTGCTTTGACCCGCTTCGGGAAACAGCACCAGATCGTAATCAGCCTGTTCGCCCAGTTCCCGCAAAACACTGAGCTCTTCGTCGGAGGCAGCCAGCACCGGAATGCCGGTAGTAATCAAACCGGGTGAGGGGTATTTCTCTGCATCCTCAAGTGTGTCACCCACCAGCATCGGATGGCGCTGTCCCAGGGTTAAGGCGATCACGGCGGCGGCGTTGGTAGCTTTGCCTGGCGGCAGAGCGGCATTGAGTATCATCACACATCGTTTGTCCTGCATTGCGCTTCTCCTGACGAAAAAAACGCATTGTGGCAAGTGGCTCAGCCCGGGTCTGGAAGATTTGTGCAGGCGTGCTGATAACGGGCGGGAGAGAGCTGGCAGGCGCGCTTAAACCAGCGGCCCAGATGACTCTGATCGGCGAAACCCAGCGCAGCGGCCACATCGGCGACAGGCTGGCCCTGCGCCAGCTGGCGTCGTGCCTGGCTCAGTCGCCATTGCACCAGCCAGGCGTGGGGCGGCAAACCCCAGTGAATCTGAAACAGGCGCGACAGACGGAAGCGATCTGTCTGCAGATGCTGCGCCATCTGCGCCAGGCCGGGATTATCCGCATGATGGGCAATCAGCCAGTCACGTGCCTGCAGCGCCAGCCGGGCATCTCCGTCTGTGGGCTGCGCGGGCAGAGACCACTGCTGGTGCGGGCTAAGCTGACTCAGCATCCGATCCATCGCTGCCTCTTTGATGATGGCGGGATGGTTGTGCCACAGTGCATCAAATGCGTGCCAGACGGCATACGCCAGCGGGCGGTCATCGCGCAACGTGGCGGCAAACCGCAGCTCACGCGGTGAGGGTCCATCAGCCTGCTCAGAGGCGCGGTGGCGGGCAATCTGCTGTGGCGAAAGATAGAGCATCCGATAGGTAAAACCGCTGTCGTTGATGGCATCACCATCATGCAGCTCCTCCGGCTCAAGCATAAATACCGTTCCGGGACGACTCTGATGCTGTTTGCGTCGCGAATGAAACTGCTGTACACCTTGCTCGGTCACGCCAATCAGATAACTGTCGTGCCAGTGTGGGTCATAGGCGTGGCCGGTAAAATGGGCGCGCAGGGCCTCAATACCACTGACGGCGTCGCGACGCAGATCGACCCAGTTTGCTGATGCCTGTTTCATGTTATCCGGCTCCCGGTTACGGCCTCTGGACATTCTGACGTGATCCACTAATTTTTAACAGACCGGACGCTTTTCAATCGTGTTTCGCTTTGCGTATAATAACGCTTCCACTCAATTAGATATCTTACTATTAGGCTGCTAACATTTGTCTCAGCATACCCGTACCTTTACCCATTTACTGCATCTGACCGCCCACGCCTGGCGGCTGGCGGTGGATCGTCACCTCAAAGATAGCGGCTTAAGCATGAGCAGCTGGATGGCCATCGGGCTGATTGCCAGTGAACCGCAACGCATGACTCAGACCGAACTGGCGCAGCTGCTGGGACTGGAAGATGCCAGCATGGTGCCGCTGGTGGATCGGCTGGTCAAACAGTCACTGCTGACGCGGGTACAGCCGCCGGAAGATCGCCGTAAACGTCACCTGGTGCTGACCGAAAAGGGCAACGAAGCGTTCGCTAAAGTGAAAACCGAAGCTGATGCACTCCGTACTGAAATGCTGGCCGATATCGATCCGCAGGATCTGGCCGTCACCGAGCGTGTACTGCAACAACTGCTGAGCCGCATGGGAAGTATGTAGCAGTGGCAAAGCGAAATCCCTACGCTGCACGCGAGTGGTTGCCGCATGAAAAACCAATGCTGCCGGGTTCACCCTCGACCCCGCTGCATCCGATGCCAAAACGCCTGGCGTTTGGCCTGATCGGCTTACTGATCTCGCTGACTGGCGCGCTGAGTAATGCGCTGGTTACGGCGAACCTGGTTAATCTGCAGGGCACCTTTGGGGCCTGGTCGAATGAAATTGCCTGGCTGCCTGCGGTCTACGTGATGGGCAATATCTCCATTAACCTGCTGCTGGTGAAGTTCCGTCAGCAGTTTGGTCTGCGTGTCTTTACCGAAGCGTTTCTGGTGCTCTATGTGCTGGTGGCGTTCTTTCATCTGTTCGCCAACGATTTAAGCTCGGCGATTGTTGTGCGCACGGCCCACGGCATGGTGGCTGCGGCGCTCAGCTCGCTGGGTATCTACTATCAGGTACAGGCCTGGCCTGCGAAACACAGGCTGAAAGCGCTGGTGATAGGGCTGACGGCCTCGCAACTGGCTATCCCGCTGGCCCGCTTATTCTCGTCGGAATTACTGCAGCTCAATGAGTGGCGCGGTCTTTATCTGTTTGAACTCGGTCTGGCGCTGATTGCGCTCGGTGGAGTCCTGCTGGTGAAACTGCCTCCGGGCGATCGCATCAAAACGTTTGAGAAGATGGACTTCGTCACCTTTATCCTGCTGGCGCCTGGCATGGCGCTGTTGTGCGGTGTACTGACGCTGGGCCGTATTGAGTGGTGGTTTACCACGCCCTGGCTCGGTATCTGTACCGCGATTGCCCTGACGCTGATTGTCGCGGCCATCGTCATTGAACATAACCGGCGCAACCCGCTGATTAATACCCGCTGGCTCAGTAGCGGCATGATGGTGCGGCTGGGCATTGTGATGATCATGATCCGTATTGTGCTGGCGGAACAGAACACCGGTGCGGTTGGCTTTCTGCAGCAAATCGGCCTGCAGAACGATCAGATGCGCGGTCTGGCATTGGCGATCATGGCCGGGGTTATCGTGGGCATCGCTGCCAGTGCGCTGACCATCAAGCCTGCGCATCTTAACTGGCCGATTGTCGCGTCGCTGGTGGTGATGATTATCGCCTCGCTGATGGATGCGCAATCCAGTCCACTGACTCGTGGACCCGAGATGTATTTCAGCCAGTTTCTGCTGGGTTTCAGCAGCGCATTTTTCATGGCACCTGCCATGCTGATGGGCATTGGCAGCGTGGTCACGCAGCCGAAAAATCTGGTGAGCTTTGTGGTGCTGTTTGGCATGAGTCAGAACCTGGGCGGGCTGATCGGCTCGGCGATTCTGGGCACGTTTCAGGTCTGGCGGGAAAAATATCACTCCAGCCTGTTGGGCGATCAGCTCTCACTACTCGATCCCAACGTTACCGAGCGGCTCAGCCAGTACAATGCGCTGTTTAATTCTCTGGTGGGTGACGACGTTCTGCGCGGCGCGCAGAGCACCAGCCAGTTACAGACGGTTGCCACGCTGCAGGCCAACGTGCTCGCTTATAACGACACCTACCTGTTAACTGCCGCGCTGGCCCTGGTCACGCTGATGTGGGTGATCTGGCGTTTAACCCGACGTCGCTATCTTGACTGGCGTCAGGCGCAATTTAACCTGCGCGAGCAGCAACAGCTGGCCGCGTTACAGGAATCAACGGAGAAACAATGAGTCAGCAGGATGAGCTTCAGGCGGCGGAACGCGAGCGCGCCAATCGCCGCCGTATTCTTTCTATTGCCGCAGGCAGCGGCATTGTGGTGATTGGCGTACTGGTTATTCTCTACGCCTGGCAACTCTGGCCCTTCACCAGCGCCATACAAAGTACCGAAAACGCCTATGTGCGCGGTCAGGTAACCTTTATCAGTCCGCAGGTTAATGGCTATCTCACTTCGGTAGAGGTGATTGACCTGCAGCCGGTGAAAAAAGGGCAGCTGCTGATGACGATTGACGACCGTATCTATCGCCAGCGGGTGCATCAGGCGCAGGCGCAGCTGGCGATGAAGCAGGCTGCACTCAACAATAATCTGCAGCAGCGGCGCAGCGCAGAAGCGACGATTCAGAGCAATAAAGCGGCGCTGGAGAATGCCAAAGCTCAGGCGCTGAAAAGCGGCTTTGATCTGAAGCGCGTTGAAAATCTTACGGCGGATGGATCGCTGTCGGTGCGCGAGCGTGACGCGGCGCGTGCCGCCAATGCACAGGCCCAGGCACAGGTGCGTCAGGCGGCGGCGCAGATCGCTGTCGCCGGGCAGAATCTGCAAACCGTCATCGTTAACCGTGATGCGCTGGAAGGCGATGTCGGGAGCGCCCGCGCTGCGCTGGAACTGGCAGAGATCGATCTGGCGAATACCCGCATTACCGCGCCCGACGATGGCCAGCTTGGTCAGCTATCGGTGCGCACCGGTGCCTATGTCACGGCCGGCACGCGCCTGACCTCGGTGGTCCCCAATCACAAATGGATCATCGCGAACCTGAAAGAGACCCAGCTGGCCAATATTCGTCCCGGCCTGCCGGTGACCATTCGGGTCGATGCGCTGGATGGCAGACGCTTTAACGGGCAGGTGGAATTTATCTCGCCGGCCGCAGGCTCAGAGTTCAGCGCCATTTCGCCTGATAACGCTACCGGCAACTTCGTTAAAATCGCACAGCGTATTCCGGTTCGCATCCGCATCAACGATCAGGATATGCAGCAGCTGCGTCCGGGTATGTCGGTCGAAGTGAATATCGATACCGCCGCCCAGCCCGCTGCTGAGGGCGCACCATGAGGGTTCGCTTACTGATCGGTGTGATGGCCCTGCTGCTGACAGGTTGTGCCACCCAGGTTGAAAAGGCACCGGCCTCTCTGCCGATCCCCGACGGGTGGCGTAATAATGTCGGTCCTTCTGCCGCACCGGAGGCAGCGTGGTGGCGCGCGTTTCATGATGAATATCTCAACCGGCTGGTGACGCAGGCGCTGCGCAATAATCCCGATATTCTCACGGCACGATCCCGGGTTGATCAGTATCGCGCTCAGCTGCGCGCCACGCAGGGCGATAACTTTCCAACGCTGAACGCCGGGGTGGCTGCGACCCGCGAGCGCACGCTCTCGTCAGTGACGGGACAGCCGTATGAAACCGATGTTTTCCAGGGCTTATTACAGGCGAACTATGAGGTCGATCTCTGGGGGGCACGCAGCAGTAGCATTTCGGCCGCACAGGCGACATTAGCGGCGCAGCAGGCCGCCGCGTCTGCGGCCGAGCTGACCATCGCCAGTTCGGTGGCGTCAGGATATCTTAACCTCTGCGCACTGGATGAACAGCTGCGGGTGACGGAGGCGACACTGGTGACCCGCAACAATTCCCTGAAGCTGGCACAGCGTCAGTTTGAAACCGGCTACACCTCCAGACTGGAGTGGATGCAGGCCGCCTCGGAATATCAGTCAGCCAGAGCACAAATGCCGCAGCTGCAACATCAGATCACCCAGCAGGAGAATGCGCTGAGTATTCTGGTGGGCATGAATCCGCGCAGCATTGCCCGTCGTCAGCAGTTCGACCAGATTTTACCGCAGCATATGCCGTCACTGCTGCCCTCAGAGCTGCTCAATCGCCGTCCGGACATTGTGCAGGCACAGCGTCAGTTACTGGCCGCAGATGCGAGCCTGGCATCGTCGCGGGCGAAACTATTGCCGGGCCTGAACCTCACCGCCACCGGCACCCTGCAGAGTTCGGTGCTGCATCAACTGGCGGATGACCCGTTCCGGCTGTGGAGCGTAGGTGGCAGCATCCTCGCACCGCTGCTGAACCGCGAAGCACTGACGACGCAGGTGGATGTCTCCATGGCGACGCGCAATCAGGCACTTTATGGCTATGAAAAAGTGGTGCGCAACGCCTTCTCGGAGGTCAGCGATGCCATTGATGCCATCAGACGGGGTGAGGAACAACTCCAGGAGTTGCAAAAGCAGGAAGCCTATGTAACGGAGGCGCTGCGCATTGCCCGCAATCGCTATCAGAACGGATACGCTTCTTATCTGGATGAACTGGATGCCCAGCGAACCCTGTTTTCAACCCAGCTCAATCGGGTGACGGTTAAAAATAATCTGCTGCTGGCGCAGATCGGCCTCTACCGCGCGCTGGGTGGTGGCTGGACTGCCGATTCTACACCGTAGTTGCCCTGGCCGATCCAGCCGCAGTCAGGGTTTTACAGGCGGGGTCGGGCCTGCTCACTGTCGCGACGACTGCGCACTTTGCGCCGTTTTAATCCTCCAAATATGCACTAAAAACCTGTGCATACTTCTGCTTACCTGTCTTTACATTCGATGGTATCATGCGCGGGTTTTAAACCAGCTAGCCGGAAAAAAGCACATAAAGTTAAAACAGTGCCAGGCAAAACATCCGTTTAAATCACTGATATGTATAATAAAAGAAGGGATTCATCATGAATAAAAAAACTATTTTCACACTGGTAATCGTTGCTGCGTTATTAACCGGCTGTGCACGTACTGCGCCGATTCATAATGTGAATCAGAGCCTCTCGCAACGCTACAGCGACAACCAGATGAAAATGGCCATTATCGAGGCGGGCATTGGCCGGAAATGGGTGATGACACCGGTTTCCCCTGGCGTTATCAATGGCCGGCTGGCCCAGCGTGATTTCGTAGCAAACATTCGCATCTCTTACTCCAGCCAGAACTACCGCATCGATTATGTCAGCAGTGAAAACCTGAAAGCGGGACAGGGCGAGATCCACAATAACTACAATCGCTGGATTGCTAATCTCGATCAGGATATCCAGTTACGACTGTCAGCCCTGGCCGCTCAGTAATGTGCACGAGGCTGCAATGATCTGTTGGCAGAGGTTCTGAGCATAAAGATTCCCGGCAACCTGCCGACAAATCAGATGACCCGCTATTGCTGAACCGCAGAATAAACCTCTACCGTGAAGGCCTGATGCGGGGTCGGCAGAGGCTTTCAGTCAGCCACGCTTTTACACAAGCGGGGACGACCCGATGAACGCCGACTCCACACCGATGACAAAAAGAGTGTAGAGATGAAACTCGCTTACTCACTGGTCGACTGGCAGGCTCTGGCTCCGGGATTACATGAGCGCGAGAACTGGCTAGACTGGGCACAAAAGGGCATGGCTATCGACCCGACAGAGGTGATGGCGAAGCCGCAATTTTTACCGATGATGACAGCACGTCGTCTGAGCGGCGGCAGTCGTGCGGCAGTTGAGTGCGGGCTGGCGCTGCTGGCACGTCAGCAGGTTGACGCGATTGTGTTTACCAGTCGTCACGGTGAACTGGAGCGTAATCTGCGTATCCTCACCACCCTGGCGGATCAGCAGGCAATGTCTCCCACGGATTTTGCCATGTCGGTTCACAATTCGGCGGTTGGCAGCCTGACCATTGCGGCAAAAGCGCCGCTGGTCTCCACCTCTATTGCGGCTGGCACCGACTCTTTTCAGCAGGGATTGATTGAAGTCAGCGCTTTGCATCAGGCGGGTTATCAGCAGGTACTGCTGGTCGATTTCGACGGCATCGTGCCAGATTATTATCTGCCGTGGCTGTCGGAACAGCGCGTAAATGTCCCCTATGCAGTGGCGCTGCTGCTGCGCACGGGCAAAGAGCTGCATTGTACAGGCCGCGCCGGAAAAGAGGAGAACGCAGAACCGCGGTTGCCGCAGAGCCTGCATTTTCTTCAGCATTGGCTGGCGGAATCGACCACCTTCAGCCTGGCAGGCGAACGCCTGACATGGTACTGGGAGAGAAATCATGGCTGATTGTTCACAACCGGCGCTGTTAACGGGCAGTCGTTTTAACTACTGCTGGCGGCTGGTGATGACGGCGTTAAGTTTTACGCTGTTTGGCCTTGGCGGGCTGCTGCTGTCACTGATTGGCTTCAATCTGCTGCTGCTGGTTCAGCATGATTCGCTGCGCCGCCGTCAACTGGCCCGACGCGCTATCGCCTTCAGCTTTCGCTGTTTTCTGCGGTTCTGCCGGATGACAGGCGTCTATGACTACCGCATTGAAGGGGCAGAGCAGCTGCTGCAGGATCGCGGATGCCTGATTGTCGCCAATCATCCGTCACTGATCGACTACGTGATGATCGCCTCGGTGCTGCCGGAAATGGATTGTCTGGTTAAGGCCGATCTGCAAAAGAACCCCTTTATGCGGGGGGTGATCCGTGCCGCCGACTATCTGATTAACAGTGAAGCGGAGTCGCTGCTGCCGGACAGTCAGCAGCGACTGGCGCGCGGCGACAATATCCTGATTTTTCCGGAAGGCACCCGCACCCGCTATGGTCAGCCGCTGACCCTGCAGCGCGGGGCCGCCAATATCGCGGTACGCGCCGGATGCGATCTGCGAGTGATTCACATCACCTGCAGCCAGCGTATGCTCGATAAGCAGAGCCGCTGGTATCAGATTCCGCCGGTCAAACCGCTGTTTATCGTACGCGTACAGGCGCGAATCGACAGTGAGTCGTTTTGTGAAAGCAATCCCGACGCGCAGCCGTTGGCGGCGCGTCGCCTGACCCGCCATTTAGAGAAGGCGCTGGTCCCCCAGAACAGGTAAGACAAAAACCGGTATGGATTCATTAATTAACGATATCAAACAGATGATTATCGACACGCTGAACCTTGAAGACCTTAGTCCCGATGAGATAGAGACCGATGCGGCGCTGTTTGGCGACGGACTGGGACTGGACTCCATTGATGCACTGGAACTTGGCCTGGCAGTGAAAAATCGCTATAGCGTGGCACTTTCTGCGGAGAGTGAAACCCTGCGTGCCCACTTCTTCTCTGTTGCGACGCTGGCAGCGTTCGTCAACCAACAGCGCGGCTGAAAGCGGAGACAACCTTATGATGAACAAACAAGAGATTTATCAGGAAGTGGCTTCGCTGCTTACCAGCTTGTTCGAAATTGCCCCTGAGGATATCCATCCTGAGGCACGGCTGTATGAAGATCTGGAACTCGACAGCATTGATGCCGTCGATATGGTGGTCCACCTGCAAAAACGTACCGGCCGTAAAATTAAGCCGGAAACCTTCCGCGCGGTGCGTACCGTGCAGGATGTAGTGGATGCCGTAGAACAACTGATGCGCGAAGACGCGTGATCCCCTGTGCCTGCTGCCACTCTTCGTCTGTTCAATCTGCTTACGCTGCTGGCCTGGCCACTGCTGGTCTGGCTGGCACTGACTCAGCCTCACTGGCAGGGACTGTTCTGGCTGCTGGCGCTGCTGTTTAGTCTGCGCTGGCTGCAGCTGCGTCGTCAGCAGAATGCTATGGGCGCGGTCATGGGCTGGCTGGCGCTACTCGGCGCGCTGCTTTGTGTCAGCAGCCAGCTGTTACGCGCTCAGCATCTGCTGCTGTGGTATCCGGTGGCGGTTAATCTGACGATGCTGCTGGTGTTTGGCGCATCGCTCCGGAGCGCAATGCCGCTCGCAGAACGCATCGCCCGGTTGCGCGAGCCTGAGCTGCCTGCTGCTGCCGTGTCTTATACCCGCCGCGTCACCCAGGTCTGGTGCCTGTTTTTCATCGGCAACGGCAGCATGGCGCTGTTTACCTGTCTGAATGGCGATCTGCGGCTCTGGACGCTGTGGAACGGCGGCATTAGCTATCTGCTCATTGCCGCGCTGATGGGGACTGAATGGCTGATTCGTCAGCGCGTGAGGCGGAAAGCATGAGGGTGGCTGACTGGCTGACAGGAGACGAGCGCGAGGTCGCCTGGCGCGGCGATCAACCGCTGATGCTCAGTACGATGCGTCGTCAGGTACTGGCACTTAGCCAGCGCTTAACAGCACAGCCAGGAAGATACTGGGCGCTCTGTTTTGATGACAGTTACCGGTTTTGTGTGGCGCTACTGGCATGCTGGTACGCCGGTAAAACGCCGGTGATGCCGGGACACAGCCGTGTCGCGCTGCTGGATGAAATGCAACTGGATGGTGTACTCGGTGACATGCCGCTGGCGGTCAGCCTTCCGCTGCTGATAGGCGACGACGCAGAAGTCCGGGGGCCGCTGCCGCCATTGCCCGTGTCTTCAGCGCTGGTGCTCTTCACCTCGGGATCCACTGGTTCACCGCGTCAGGTGGTGAAGTCGCTGATGGTGATGGAGCAGGAGAGCCAGTGGTTGCGCAACCTGTGGGGCGAGCAGTTGCGAGGGTGCCGGTTCATCGCTTCGGTCAGCCATCAGCATCTCTACGGTTTATCGTTCCGGATTTTTTTGCCGATGATGCTCAGGCTGCCGTTTTCCGCCCAGCCGCTGTTTTATGGTGAACAGCTGGCTCAGCTTCCGCACGACTGCCGCTATGCCTTTATCAGCAGCCCGGCCTTTTTATCGCGGCTGGACAGCGCGCTTGTCGCGCCCGCCTGTGAACTGATTGTCTCTGCCGGTGGCGCACTGCGCGGTGTCGATGCGGAACGGGTGTGGCAGCGCTTTGGCTGTGCTGTCAGTGAGATCTATGGCAGCACCGAAACCGGTACTCTGGCCTGGCGTCAGTGTGATCGAACCAACGCGCCGTGGCGTTGCTTCCCGGCAATCAGGCTGGAGCAGGTGACGCCCGAACGCTGGCAGGTCTGGTCGCCACTCATTGCGTGTGAGTGCGGCCTTCCGCTTGACGATCGGTTGAATATGCAGCCGGACGGCGGATTTCAGCTGGCAGGACGTCACGATCGTATCGTAAAAATCGGTGATAAGCGCATCTCGTTAAGTGAAGTGGAGCGCCGTCTGACCGACCTGCCGGAGATAGACGATGCTGCGGCGCTGGTGATCACGCGTCATGAGCGTCAGGCGATTGGCGTCGTGTTGTCGCTAAACAGCACGCTGGACGAAGCAGCACTGCATCAGCGCAGACAGCAATGGAAGCGCCAGCTGCAGCGCTGGCTGGAACCGCTGGCGATGCCGCGCTACTGGCGTGTTGTCGCCACCATTCCGACCACCACACAAAGTAAACGCGCCTGGCCGCAAATAGAGGAACTTTTCCATGTTGCCGATTGAACGCAGCCGGGAGCTGCAGGCGGACAGCGTGACGCTGACCCTGAAGATTGAAGCCGGACTGTTCTGGTTCCAGGGCCACTTTCCGGAGCTACCGATTTTGCCCGGAGTGGCTCAACTCGACTGGGTGATGCACTACGGGGTATCACTACTTGCGACCGGTAAACAGTTTGCCGCTATTGAAAACATCAAATTTCAGCAGCCGGTGCCACCCGACTCGCTGTTACAACTGCGTATTGAATGGGATGCTGAGAAATCGCGTCTGAGTTTCCGTTACAGCCTGTTTAATGGCGACGACGAGCAGAGTGCCAGCAACGGGAAGATCGCGCTGTGTTAAGCGCCACGTTCTCGCCCTGCGTGGTGATCCCCTGTTACAACCACGGCGCAATGATGGCGTCAGTGATGGCGCGACTGGCCCCCTTTAATCTGCCGGTGATCGTGGTGGATGACGGCAGTGATGCAGCCACCCAGCTTCAGCTGGCGACGCTGCGCGCTCCGCAGCTCAGCCTGCTACGGCTCGACAGTAATCAGGGCAAAGGCGCGGCAGTGATCTACGGCCTGCGGGCCGCGGCGGCACGAGGTTTCACCCATGCGGTGCAACTCGATGCGGACGGCCAGCATCAGGTGGAAGATCTGCTGCTGATGCTGGCGGAAGCGGCGCACTATCCCGAGGCGCTGATCTCCGGTCAGCCGCGCTATGACGATTCGGTCCCCAAATCCCGTCTTTACGGCCGCTACATCACGCATTTCTGGGTCTGGATTGAAACGCTGTCGCTGTCCATCCGCGACAGCATGTGCGGTTTCCGGGTCTATCCGCTGACCGCAACGTTAGCGCTGTGCGACCGCCGGGCTATCGGGCAGCGCATGGATTTCGACACCGAGATCATGGTGCGGCTCTACTGGCAGGGCACCCGCAGTCGCTTTATCCCGACCTGCGTCACCTATCCCGCCAGCGGACTGTCGCACTTCGATGCGCTCTATGACAACCTGCGTATCTCCTGGATGCACACCCGGCTCTTTTTCGGCATGCTGCCGCGCATTCCCCGTCTGCTGGCGATGCGCAAACCGCCAGCGCACTGGTCTGTGGAAACGGAGCGGCGCGGGCAGTGGGGATTACGCTTTATGCTGGCGGTCTATCGCTATGGCGGTCGGTTGCCTTTCACGCTGCTGCTCTGGCCGGTCGTGGCGGTTTACTGGCTGAGCGGTCAGCGCGCACGCACTGCCTCCCGACAGTGGCTGGCGCAGGTGAAAACCGCCGCGCAGCAGCGCCAGATTGCATTACCCCCCCGGCTGAACAGCTACCGCCATTTCCTGCGCTTCGCCGGGGCAATGCTGGATAAAGTTGCCAGCTGGCGCGGCGATCTGCGCTGGGGGCGGGATATCGATTTTGCGCCAGGTGCGGAAGCGGTGATCCGTGCGCCTGCACCGCAGGGCAAACTGATTCTCGCGTCTCATCTTGGCGACATTGAAGCCTGTCGCGCCATGGCGCAGCAGGTCAGCGGACTGGTGATTAACGCGCTGGTATTTACCGACAACGCCCGGCGTTTTCGGGCAGTACTGGAAACCATCGCTCCACAGGCGGGTGTCAATCTGATGCCGGTCAGCGATATCGGGCCGGAGACGGCTATCCTGCTGCAACAGAAGCTGGATGCGGGCGAATGGGTAGCGATTGTCGGCGATCGTACTGCAGTGAATCCACAGCGCGGCGGCGAGCGTCGGGTAATCTGGAGCGACTTTCTGGGCCGCCCTGCGCCGTTTCCTCAGGGCCCCTTTGTGCTGGCGGCCGCATTGCGCTGTCCGGTGCTGTTGATGTTCGCGCTGCAGCAACAGGGTAAACTGCGTATCCACTGTGAGCCATTTGCCGATCCGCTGCTGCTGCCACGAGCGCAACGTCAGCAGGCGCTGCAACAGGCAGTCGATCGCTACGCGGAACGGCTGGCCCATTATGCGCTGCTGGCACCGCTCGACTGGTTCAACTTTTTCGATTTCTGGACGCTGCCTGATCAACTGGCGCACCACAAGGAGTCTGACCATGACTGAACATCATGCCGAAGTCGTGCTGACCGTTTCATTCCACGACTGCGACCCGATGGGCGTGGTCTGGCACGGGAACTATTTCCGGTTTTTCGAAGTGGCGCGCGAAGCCCTGCTGCGCAGCATTAATTACAGCTATGCTGAAATGGCCGCCAGCGGCTACGTCTGGCCCGTGGTCGATACCCGGGTGAAATATCGTCAGCCGCTGCGCTGCGAAGAGACAATTCGGGTCAGCGCGCGGATTACGGAATATGAGAACCGCCTGCGCATTGACTATGAAGTGCGTAACGCTGCCGATCAGATCACCACCAAAGCGCATACCCTGCAGGTAGCGGTGGAGCAGGAGAGTCAGGCGTTATGCTTTGTGTCGCCCGACATTTTACTGGAACGCTTAGGAGTGAAAGGATGCTGAAAATTGTGCTTACCAGCCTGCTGCTGTGGGCCAGTGCCGCCAGCGCGGTTACGCTGGACCAGCTGCAGCACCGTTTTGCCAGTCAGCCAGTGATCCGGGCAGACTTCACCCAGACGCGCACCATTTCAGGCATGCATCAACCGCTTGTGTCGCATGGCCAGATACTGATCGCTCGCGAACAGGGATTGTGGTGGCACCAGCAGACGCCGTTTGTGATGACCCTGCTGCTGGATGATAAACGAATGGTGCAGAGCCTCAGCGGCCAGAAGCCTCAGGTGATCACCGCTGACAGTAATCCGCAGATGTTCCAGTTCAACCATCTGCTGCGGGCGCTATTCCAGGCCGATCAGAAGGTGCTGAATGAGAACTTCAGCGTGGCCTTTAGCGATCGCGGCAATGGCGCCTGGACGCTGGATCTGACGCCTAAAGTCGCGCCGCTCAACAAAATATTTAACCGTATCTCGCTGGCGGGAAATGCTTTACTCGACAGCATTAATCTGGACGATAAGCAGGGCGATAAGACGCAGATTCAGCTCAGCAACACCCGTATTGAACCGCCGCAGTTAAGCGACGAGGAGCAGGCGCGTTTTGCCGGGCCGGAATGACCGTCTGCTGGCTCTGGTGTGGCTGGCGCTCTGCCTGCTGCTGGCCGCCGCGCTCGCCTTCTTGCTGCCGCGCAGCCAGCTCAATAGCAGCGTGCTGGCGCTGCTGCCGCAACAGAATCTGGGCGCGGCACCGCCTGCGCTGCAGCAGGGCTTTATGCAGCGGCTGGATCGCCAGATGGTGTGGCTGGTTTCACCCGGTGAGCGGGACGATCCCCAGGTCGCCGCCTGGTGGCTGGCTCAGCTGCGCGCGCTGCCTGACCTGAAACAGGTGCAGGGCGGTCTCGATGCGCAGCAGCAGCAGCAGTGGGGCCGTTTTGCCTGGCAACACCGTAACGGCCTGATTGATGAGGCGACGCGCAGCCGGTTGCAGAACGGCGGCGGGGCGCAGGCGGACTGGTTACTGGCACAGCTGTTTTCGGCCTTCTCAGGCGTCAGCAGCAAAGAGTTGCAGGGCGATCCTTTGATGCTGGTGCGCGGTTCACAGCTGGCGCTGGCGCAAAACGCCGGGCGCATGACGCTGCATGATGGCTGGCTGACCGTAAAAGATGAACAGGATCGCACCTGGTATTTTCTGCATGGCGAACTGGCGAATAACGCCTTTAGCATGCAGCAAAGTCATGCGCTGGTGACCCGGCTCAGCGCACTGGAGCAGCAGCTTAAAAGCCGCTGGCCGCAGGCGAAGCTGCTGACGCGGGGCACGGTGCTGTTCAGCGACAACGCCAGCCAGCGGGCGCAGCATGATGTTAAAACGCTGGGCAGTGTGACGCTGGGTGGGGTCGTACTACTGGTGCTGCTGGTCTTCCGCTCGCTGCGTCCGCTGCTGCTGACGGTGACTTCTGTGGCGATCGGCGCAATGGCGGGCACGGTGATGACGCTGCTTTGCTTCGGTGAACTGCATCTTATGACGCTGGTGATGAGCCTGAGCATCGTGGGCATCTCGGCGGATTACACACTCTATTATCTTACCGAGCGCATGGTGCATGGCGATCAGCAGACGCCCTGGCAGAGCCTGCGTAAAGTCCGCGGCACGCTGCTGCTGGCGCTCGCGACCACCGCCATCGCCTGGCTGCTGATGCTGCTGGCGCCGTTTCCGGGGCTGCGTCAGCTGGCCGTGTTTGCCGCCAGCGGCTTAACCGCCTCCTGCCTGACGGTCATTCTGATTTATCCGTATCTGGTTCGGGGATTACCTGTGCGCCCGGTGCCGCTGATGGTGCCGCTGATGCGCTGGCTGGCTGCCTGGCGTCGCCAGCGTGCGCTGCGCGTCGGATTACCGGTAGCGATGGCAATCTTCGCGCTGGCGGGTATTGCCCAGCTCAGGGTAGATGATGACATCGCGCATCTGCAGAGTGCCCCTGCACAGCTGCTGGAGCAGGATCGCCAGCTGGCAGGGCTGACAGGCCAGCGCGCCGATCAGACCTGGTTTGTGGTCTGGGGCGATAACGCGCAGCAGACGCTGCAGCGGCTGGAAAAACTGGCACCGGATCTGCAAAAGGCGCAGCAGCAGGGCTGGCTGCAACATTATCGTCTGCTTCCGCTCTCGTCGCTGGCACAGCAACAGCAGGATCTGCAGCGGTTGAAGCAGGCTGCCCCGACGATTACAACCCGCCTGCAGCAGGCGGGAATTACGCTCGCTGCGCCCGCTCTGACGCCGATGCCGGTGACGCCAGAGGCCTGGCTGGCGAGTCCACTGAGTGAAGGCTGGCGTCTGCTCTGGCTGACGCTGCCAGACGGGCAGAGCGGCGTATTGATCCCCACCAGCGGCGTAAAAAACAGTGCCGCACTCGCGGCGCTGGCAACGCAGCATGCGGGCGTCAGCTGGATCGACCGCAAAGCGAGTTATGATTCGCTGTTCAGCTTCTGGCGCACCCTCCTTAGCGGCTTACTGGCGCTGGCGCTGCTGCTGATTACCCTGAGTTTTGTCGCGCGGCTGGGATTAAAGGCGGGCTTACGCAGCGCGCTGCCGTCGCTGCTGTCGCTGGCGATAGCGCTGGCAACACTGGGCTGGATCGGTGCATCGCTCAACCTGTTTGCGCTGCTGGCGCTGATTCTGGTGCTGGGCATCGGCATTAACTACACGCTATTTTTCAGCAACCCGCAGGGTACGCCGCTGACCTCGTTGCTGGCGGTGTCGCTGGCGATGATCACCACGTTACTGACGCTGGGAATGCTGGTTTTCAGCAGCACCAGCGCGATTGCCAGTTTTGGCACCGTATTATGCAGCGGTATCTTCAGCGCTTTCCTGCTGTCGCCGCTGGCAATGCGACCTACCCGATCAAGGAGTAAACGATGATCCGCGCCGCCTTTATTCTGCTGTCGGCTCTGCTGCTCAGCGCCTGTGCCGGGTCTGCACCCGATAGCAGCCGTCCCACCGCCTGGCTGAAACCGGGCGTGAAGGTGACGCTGCCACCGCCGGGTATCCGTCCCGCTTTCCAGCAACAGCAGTTGCTGACCGGACAGGTAAAAGGCCAGAGTCAGTCACTGCTGGTGCTGCTCAGCGCCGATGAACAGCAAATCGATCTGGCCGGGCTCTCCTCGGTGGGCATCCGCCTGTTCAGCCTGCGCTATGATGCCAGCGGCATTCACACTCAACAGCTGATGCCGTTGCCGCAGATGCCGCCCGCCAGTCAGGTGCTGGCCGACATCATGCTCAGCTACTGGCCGCTGGCGGTGTGGCAAAAACAGCTGCCGCCAGGCTGGATGCTGCAGGATGAGGGGTTAACGCGACGCCTCATCGATGCCGATAACAAGGTGGTGACCGAAATTGATTATCTGCAACGCGGTAATCAGCGCCAGCCGATCAGCATTCAGCAGCATGCCTTTGGCTATCAGATCCGCATTCAACATCTGGACGCCTCATGATTTACATCTCTGACACCGGCATGCTGAATGCCCTGGGTAATGACAAGCAGCAGATCGCGGCGAACCTGAAAAAAGGTGAGGCACCCGGTATGCAGCGGCATCACGGCTGGCTGAGCGGTGACCGCGCCTGCTGGCTCGGCAGGGTCGAAGGCGAGCTGCCACCCATTCCTGCAGCCCTGAGCGCGCACAACACCCGCAATAACCAGCTGCTGCTGGCTGCGCTGGCGCAGATTCGTCCGGCCCTCGACGCGGCGATTACCTGCTATGGTGCCGGCCGAGTGGCGATTGTACTGGGCACCAGCACCTCGGGCGTGGATGAGGGCGATCAGCAGGTTTGCGGCAGCCAGCCCGATTATCACTATCAGATGCAGGAGCTGGGCGATCCCTCACGTTTTCTGGCTCACTACCTGCAGCTGGAGGGTCCGGCCTATACCATCTCCACCGCCTGCTCCTCCAGCGCCCGCGCCATCATCAGTGGTGAGCGGCTGATTGCGGCGGGGCTGGCGGATGTTGCGCTGGTGGGCGGGGCGGACTCGCTAAGCCGAATGCCGATTAACGGCTTCGACAGTCTGGAGTCGCTCTCTCAGCGTCGCTGCGCGCCGTTCAGCCGCGATCGTGACGGCATCTCGATTGGCGAAGGGGCTGCGCTGATGCTGCTGACGCGCGAGCCGCAGCCGCTGGCGCTGCTAGGTTCGGGCGAATCTTCTGACGCCTGGCATATGTCCGCGCCCCATCCGCAGGGTGAGGGCGCTGAACGCGCAATGCGGATGGCACTTCAACAGGCGAATCTGTTGCCGCAGCAGGTAGGCTATATCAATCTGCACGGCACAGCGACGCCGCTGAACGACCAGATGGAAGCGGCTGTCATTGCGCGTCTGTCTGGCAATGCGGTGCCGTGCAGTTCGACCAAACATCTGACCGGCCATACGCTCGGCGCAGCCGGCGTGTGCGAAGCCGCACTCAGCGTGCTGATTCTGCAAAACAATTTGCCGCTGCCCGCCCAGGATTTCAGTGAGGCGCTGCAGGATGAGACGCTGCCGGATTGCGGATTACTGTTACAGCCGCAGGCGCTGCAACGGCCGGTCATCGCCTCTAATTCATTCGCTTTTGGCGGTAACAACACCTGTCTGATTCTGGGACACCTTGATGGATATTAATTCTCCCGCGGCACTCTGGCTGCCGCATGCTGCGCCGATGCTGCTGCTTGATCAGCTGATAGCTGTTGATGAAGACCACGTTCACTGCCAGGTATCGACCTGCACCGGTGGTGTACTTGCTCCGTTTCTGACGCCACAGGGGGAACTGCCTGCCTGGTTTGGCGTCGAGATGATGGCGCAGACCGTGGGGGTCTGGTCGGGCTGGCATGCAAAGCAGGGCGGCGCAACCCTGATCCCGCCCGGTATGCTGCTGGGCGGACGCGGCTGGCGGGCAGAGCAGCCGCGCTTTCCCGCCAATGTGATGCTGGATATACGGATGACGCTGCTAATGCGCGACGACCGCATGGGCAGCTTTGAGGGCGACATTCGTTATGGCACGCAACGGCTCGCCAGCGGTCGTCTGAACACCTATCAACCCAATGAAAAAGAGTTACAGCAATTAATGTCACAAGGAAATCAGCCATGACAGATTCGGTATTAGTGACGGGCGCCAGTAAAGGTATCGGCCGCGCGATTGCGCTGCGTCTTGCCCAGGATGGCTATCAGGTTATCGTGCATTTTAACCGCGATCGCGCAGGCGCTGAGCAGTGCCTGCAGCAGATTGAAACCGCAGGCGGCAGCGGCCGGGTGCTGGGATTTGATGTGGCTGACCGGGCGGCAACCCGCGCGGCGCTGGAGGCGGATATTGAGCAATACGGTGCCTATTATGGTGTGGTGAGCAATGCCGGTATCAGCCGTGATGCAGCCTTTCCCGCGCTGACGGATCAGGAGTGGGACAGCGTTATCCATACGAATCTCGACAGCTTTTATAACGTGATTCAGCCCTGCGTGATGCCGATGATCGGTCTGCGACGCGGTGGCCGCATTATCACGCTCTCTTCGGTATCCGGGATGATGGGCAATCGCGGCCAGGTGAACTACAGCGCAGCAAAGGCCGGCATTATCGGTGCCACTAAGGCGCTGGCGATTGAACTCGCTAAGCGCAAAATCACTGTTAACTGCATTGCGCCAGGCTTAATCGATACCGGCATGGAAGGGCTGGAGCCGCAGGTGATTGAGGAAGCGATGAAGATCGTACCGATGAAGCGTATGGGCGCAGCTGAAGAGGTTGCCGGGCTGGCGAGCTATCTGATGTCCGATATCGCTGGTTACGTAACCCGTCAGGTGATTTCGATTAATGGAGGCATGTTGTGATCCAGCGGGTCGTTGTAACCGGCATGGGCGGTGTAACCGCTTTTGGCGAGTCCTGGGCTGAGATCTCGGCACGCATCCGGGCTGGCCGTAATGCGGTGCGTTTTATGCCGGAGTGGCAGGTTTATGACGGGCTGCATACTCTGCTGGGCGCGCCAGTGGATAACTTTGAACTGCCTGCACACTACACCCGCAAGCGCATACGCTCCATGGGCCGTGTTTCGCTGCTGGCAACGCGCGCGACCGAGCTGGCACTGACTCAGGCGGACCTGATTGATCATCCGGTGCTGACCAGCGGAGAAACGGGTATCGCCTATGGTTCGTCGACCGGCAGCACCGGGCCGGTCAGTGAGTTCGCCACCATGCTGACCGAAAAGCACACCAACAATATTACCGGCACCACCTATGTGCAGATGATGCCGCACACCGCTGCAGTTAATGCCGGGCTGTTTTTCGGTCTGCGCGGCCGGGTGATCCCGACCTCCAGCGCCTGTACCTCTGGCAGCCAGGCAATTGGCTATGCCTGGGAAGCGATTCGTCACGGCTATCAGACGGTGATGGTGGCGGGGGGAGCCGAAGAGCTTTGTCCGTCGGAAGCCGCAGTGTTCGATACGCTGTTTGCCACCAGCCAGCGTAACGACGCGCCCCACACCACGCCCGCGCCTTTTGATCAGCAGCGCGACGGTCTGGTGATTGGTGAAGGCGCCGGCACGTTGATCCTGGAGTCGCTGGACCATGCCCTGGCGCGCGGTGCTACCATTTATGCGGAGCTCACCGGTTTCCATACCAACTGCGACGCGGCTCATATCACGCAGCCGCAGCGGGAAACCATGCAGATTTGCATCGAGCGGGCATTACAGATCGCAGGTATTACGGCGTCAGAAGTGGGCTACGTGAATGCGCACGGCACGGCCACTGAGCGGGGTGATATGGCCGAAAGCCTGGCGACGGCGGCGGTGTTTGGCGAAATGACGCCGATCTCCTCACTGAAATCCTATTTTGGTCATACGCTGGGTGCCTGTGGGGCGCTGGAAGCCTGGATGAGTATTGAGATGATGCGCGAAGGGTGGTTTGCGCCAACCCTTAACCTGACACAACCCGCCGCCGAAGGTGGTCAGCTGGATTACATTATGGGTGAGCCGCGAGAGCTGGAGACCGACTATATCCAGAGCAACAATTTTGCCTTTGGCGGAATTAATACCTCATTAATCTTCAGACGCTGGCGCGGCGTCTGATTTCAGGCCCGTGCTGTACTGGCACGGGCCGGTTTATTTTTCAGACGAAAAAACCAGACGATAATCAGCCTTTGATTTACACTGTCACCCACCGCATCACTGCTGGCTACCCCTATTTTTCACAGGATAGTTATGTCTTTGCCCTTGCCGCCCGACGATCACGATGAGCCGATTCGCCAGTCACTTGACGATGCGCACTTTGCGATAGTGGTGCTTGTGGTGACCTCGGTAACGCTTATAATCTTTGTGCTGATGATTACGCTCTGGATGAGCTGACGCAGACAGGGGATCCAACGGACTGCATAAGGAGAAGGCGATGGACTCCGGAGATGATAAATTAATCGCAATTATCGGTTTACTGGCTGCCTGCCTTATCGGGGTGACCTTCCTGTTTACCATGGTCTGGCTCACTGACGTTCGTCACCCTGCCGACCCCACGCTCGACGTTCAGTCCTGTCACCCCAAAAAGTCACCGCCTCAGCCTGTCTGATTCCGCGTCGCAAACTTAATCTGCTGACTGCGCAACACCAGCGCTAACGCCTCATGCAGGTTTCGGTTGCCATTGGGATCGGCCAATCCCAGCAGCGGACCTGGCGAACGCCGGTCATCGGCCCAGGCGGGATATTCCACCACCGGATAGAGCGATATTCCCTCCACCGCAATGCCCTGATCCAGCGCCACCGCCACATTTTCACTGATCTCCTGTAGCCAGGGCGCACGTGCATCACCTTCTGCGCCGGTTTCGGCAATCAGCATCGGACGCCGGAAGCGCTGCCAGCACTGCTCCAGCAGAATATGCAGCGGCTCGCGCACCGGATCCTCCTGTGACATCGGCTGATTGGGGAAAAACCAGTGGTTGTCGGGATAGTAGTTCAGACCGAGGATATCCAGGCAATCTTCACTGCCGCCTAACTCCTTATCAACGCGACCGGCCAGCATATCCCAGGCTTCAAACTGCGCCTGGTGATGCGCATCGGCATAAGGCTTGCTGTCCGGGTTATCAGGATGATGGGCAATCTGAACCAGCGGGTCGGTCAGCACAAAGCGTGCCTCCGGATAGACGTCGCGAATCGCATGAATCGCCGCCAGCGAGGCACGGACCAGCTGGCGCTTCAGCTCTTTACCACGCTGTGCGGCATGGGGATTAAACCAGGCGACATCCGCACCAGCCCACGACCAGAATGAGATTTGATTCACCGGCGTAAAGAAGGGGCGCTCAATGCCCTGGTCGCGCATCAGTTGCGCCATCGCGCGGGCGAACCGGCTAAAATGATCAACAAATTCGGCTTTCCAGATATTAAGATGATCGGGATAACCAAAGTGCGCCAGCTCCCAGATGAGTTCCATCTGCTGGCGTCGTGCGGCGTCAACCATGGGCAGAAAGCTCTGCCAGTCATACTGACCGGGAATCTTTTCAATCAGATGCCAGCGCGCACCGTCGCGGGCGGTGAGCAGATGCTGCACAGCCAGCGCGGCATAATCTTTTTCCAGCAGCATATCGTGTCCGCTGCTGATCACCATATCCAGACGTTTCCCTGGCGTACGGCAGGCGGTGGAGCAGGGGAAGCTGCCCTGGAAAAAGCTGCGAAACAGGCTGGGATGGTAGCGCTGGCGGGCATCTGTAAGGGATTGATGAGACATATTCCTCTCCTGCCGGACAAATGCCGGTCACAGATCGTCCGGTTAAGTCTAGACTAAAAACGCCCGTGACCACTCACTCAATCGGAGCAGAGGTATGGCGTCAGACGCCAGGCCGGGGAATAATAAAAATAACTGCATTTTACAGGGAATTTTCATGACCGAAGCGTTTGAGCTCTCGCAGCCATCAGAACAGACCAGCTGGCTGGAAACACGGCTGGAGCCTCAGTGTCAGCGCCATCCAGGGCTGAGCGGTGTCCATCAGCTGAGCGACGGGCTGGATGCCTTTGCTGCCCGCTATCTGCTGATGCAGAAAGCGGAGCGTTCACTCGATATTCAGTATTACATCTGGCAAAACGATCTATCGGGTCGGCTGCTATTCAGCGCTGTACTTGAGGCAGCGCGGCGCGGCGTGAAGGTACGGCTGTTGCTGGATGACAATAATACGCCGGGCCTGGACGATACACTGGCCCAGCTTAATCGCCATTCTAATATTGAGGTCCGGCTGTTTAACCCATTCTCGTTTCGTACCCTGCGAGCGCTTGGCTATCTCACCGATTTTGCCCGCCTGAACCGCCGCATGCACAACAAAAGCTTTACAGTGGATGGCGTGACGACGGTGGTCGGCGGGCGTAATATCGGCGACGAATATTTCGGCACCGGTAATGAACCGCTGTTTGCTGATCTTGATGTGATGGCGATTGGCCCGGTGGTGAAAGAGGTTGCAGAGGATTTTGAGCGCTACTGGCACAGCAAGCCGGTGTCCCCGCTGCAGAAGGTGCTGGATGACGAGGCGCCGGAAGAGGACAGTGTGAGTCTGCCAGCAGAATGGCGTCACAGTGAACCGGTACAGCGCTACCTGCAGCGGCTGGAAAATTCATCGCTGCTGCAGGAGCTGGAAGAGGGGAGGCTGGCGCTGACCTGGGCAAAAGCGCGCCTGCTGAGTGACGATCCGCGTAAAGGGCTGGGTAAAGCGCGCGCCAGAAGCCTGCTGCCGCAGCGGATGCTGGAGGTGATTGGCACGCCACAACAACAGTTCGACATCATATCGGCCTACTTTGTGCCAACCCGCGCAGGCATCGCCCAGCTGCTGGCGCTGAAGCGCAAAGGGGTAAAAATTGCCATTCTGACCAACTCGCTGGCGGCCAACGATGTGTCGATTGTTCATGCCGGTTACGCTAAATGGCGCAAAAAGCTGCTGCGCCACGGCATTGCGCTTTATGAGCTAAAACCGCAGGCGGGCGTCCCTGAAGCCCCGCACGACCGGGGATTAACCGGTAACTCTGGCTCCAGCCTGCATGCCAAAACCTTTTCGGTAGACCAAAAAACGTTGTTCATCGGCTCGTTTAACTTCGATCCCCGTTCAGCGGTGCTGAATACCGAGATGGGACTGGTTATAGAGAGTACGGCGCTGGCCGGAGAAACGCATCAGCGTTTTAGCCAGTCGATGCGCGATCGGGCATGGACACTGCGGCTGGATAAATGGGGACGGGTAAACTGGCTGGAGTATCCGGATGAGCCGCAGCAGATTGTGCATAAGCACGAGCCGGGCTGCTCCTGGTGGCAACGGCTGCAGGTGCGGTTAGTGTGGCGACTGCCGATTGAGTGGTTGCTGTAAGCTGGACTCTTCACCACAGTCGGCTCCCAACCCACAGATTTCTCACTACAGATGACTCCCCGACGTAAAGCGATGGGAGCCAGTGCCCCTAGCAAAGCATCACGCCGCCCGGATAAAAACGCCGGGAGCGTTTTTGAACAACGCAACGCGTCGGCCCGGTTACGGGCGCACCTCAGGGATGAAGTGGGTAATCGCCCGCGCTGAGCTTGCCATGGATGGCATCTTTTGCGTCTTTGAAGAGGGCACTGGCTCCCTGAGCCTGCTCGCTGGACTCAAGGCGATGAGGGCGTAGTCCCATCGCTTTGAGTTGTTAACTGTACTCAGGCATTACCATCAATTCCCTTGTCCGGCCGGTTTGCGCTCAAACTTCCCGGAAAACAGGAACCGCAGTAACGGGATGCGCAGATGAATCTCATACAGCAGAAACGCAATACCAAACACCATCAACAGGCCAATGAAGAAGCCCAGCGTGTTGTTTTCGATGCGCGGCGTGACATAAATACCATACAGCAGCGTCAGCGGATGGTGCACCAGGTAGATAAACAGCGATGCATTGACCAGATACATGATGCGCGGTGAATGCGCGTTCAGCAGTTTGTGACCAAAGCAGAAGCAGACGTTCAGCATGCAAAGTCCCATCAGGGTCGTAATGATCGCATCCAGCTCATATAACCAGCCATCGCCGCTGCTCAGACGCTGATTGGTACAGTAAGCGACAAACATCAACACCGCGCCAATCCACATCACCGGATTAAACCGCACAAACAGCTGCTTCAGCGGTGGATGCTTCCATGCCAGCGCCCCGAGCATGAAGAAAGGCAGATAGAAAAGTGTCTGCATCACGATGATACTGAACAGACCATCCATCAGCCAGTCGGGCTGGAACAGAAACACCAGACGGCGAAACACGCACCAGACCAGCGCCCACACCAGCATGCCAGCGGTCAGTGCACCCCAGCCAACCCGCGAGTAATCAATGGTGCGATGTTGATCGCGCAACCAGCGGAACGTCACCATGCCCAGCGTAGTCAGCATCACCAGCACCACCAGGAACCACAAGTGTGAAATCAGCTCCCACATCAGGTTATTAAACTTCTGATACGGCGTGAAACGAGACCAGTCAGTCAGTTTATCTGTCCACGCTTTCAGCATGAAAAATTGCGGCAGCGTGAGCAGTGGAACGGCGGTGAGAAGCGGTATCCCTACGCGTTCCAGACGCACCTTCAGGAAACGGCGTGGCTGATAGCGCAGATACAGCATGTAGGAGAAATAGCCCGAGATGACAAAAAAGACCTGCATACGAAACGCATGAATAAAATCATTCAGCAGCGTCAGCCATAACGAGGCCTCCTGGCTATTTACTGCCCATTTCTGTGCTGAATAGATGAGGGAAACATGAAACGGCACCCCCAGTAACATCAGATACGCGCGGATGGAGTCGAGGAAGTATTCACGTTCAGGTTTTTCAGTACTCATAAAGTTCCAGTTCGTTAGTACGTTTGGCCAGTTTCACCCTGAAACCGGATTATGCTCGGGCAAAATTCTACCTGGGATAAACCGGGTATACTATCAGTGGAATCCGTAGTGTCTAATTGTCCTAAAAGTAGCGTTAAGCCTGACGAAATGCGGGAACAATGTTGCGCATAAGCTGTCGGAAAACCGAATAATCCTTTAAGATAAACGGGTTTGATTTAAGCACACGAAAGGGGGGGATGTGCTGACTAAAGAAAAAAATAAAGCCGGACTGATGAAGGTACGCTGGATTGGTACTGCAGTTCTGCTGGCGTTGTACGCTAATAACAGTTGGGCGTTTAACATCGATGATGTTGCAAAACAAGCCAAAGCGTTGGCAGGGAAAAGCTTCGAAGCGCCTAAAAGCAATTTACCCTCTCAATTTCGTGAAATGAAATTTGCTGATTATCAGCAGATCCAGTTTAACCACGATAAAGCGTATTGGGGCAAACTGCGCACGCCATTCAAGCTGGAGTTCTATCATCAGGGCATGTACTTTGATACCCCGGTGCAGATTAACGAAGTGACCGCCAGCGCGGTGCGCGAGATTAAATACAACCCCGATTATTTTAATTTCGGTAATGTAAAACATGACGCGGATGCGGTGAAAAACCTCGGTTTTGCCGGTTTCAAAGTACTTTATCCACTGAACAACAAGGGTAAAAACGATGAGATCGCCAGCTTCCTGGGTGCCAGCTACTTCCGGGTGATCGGTGCCGGTCAGGTTTATGGCCTGTCGGCGCGTGGACTTGCCATCGATACGGCGCTGCCGTCCGGTGAAGAGTTCCCGCGTTTCAAAGCGTTCTGGATTCAGCGTCCTAAACCACAGGACAAACAGCTGGTGATCTATGCACTGCTCGATTCGCCGCGCGCGGCGGGTGCGTATCGCTTTGTGCTGCATCCGGGTGAGGCGTCAACCGTTGATGTGCAGTCAAAAGTTTACCTGCGTGATAACGTCGGCAAACTGGGTATTGCGCCGCTGACCAGTATGTTCCTGTTTGGTCAGAATCAGCCATCCACGGTGAACAACTTCCGTCCGGCACTGCACGACTCTGACGGTCTCTCTATCCACAATGGCAACGGGGAGTGGATTTGGCGTCCGCTGAATAACCCGCGTCATCTGGCGGTGAGCACTTACACCATCGAAAATCCAAAAGGTTTTGGTCTGCTGCAGCGCGGGCGTGACTTTAACAACTATCAGGATCTTGATGACCGCTACGACCTGCGTCCAAGCGGCTGGGTTGAGCCAATCGGCGACTGGGGTAAAGGCCGGGTTGAACTGGTTGAAATCCCAACGGCAGACGAAACCAACGACAACATCGTTGCGTTCTGGACGCCGGAGACGCTGCCAGAGCCTGGCAAAGAGATGAACTTCAAATATCGTCTGCACTTCTCGCGCGACGAAAACCAGCTACACTCCGATGATACGGCCTGGGTCAAAAATACCCTCCGTTCAGCGGGTGACGTGAAGCAGTCTAATCTCGTGCGTCAGCCGGATGGCACCGTGGCTTTCACCATCGACTTCGTGGGTAAAGACATGAGCAAGATGGCGGAAAACAGCCAGGTGGCACCACAGGTCAGCGTTGGCAAAAATGCCGATGTGGTTGAGCAGAGCGTACGTTATAACCCGGTCACCAAAGGCTGGCGTCTGGTGTTGCGTCTGCGTGTGAAAGATGCCAAACAGTCCACCGAAATGCGTGCGGCCCTGGTAAGCGGCGACAAGACATTGACGGAAACCTGGAGCTATCAGTTACCTGCCAATGAATAAATCCACTTTTACACCTCAACGTTATGTGGAATCTCTGCCGCTGGATGCGGCAGGGAAGGCCCGCCTGAGCGACTCATTGCAGAATGCCGGCGAGTTCCACTTCATCCATGATGCGCTGGGCAGGGATGTCGCAGCCAGTGATCGTCCCGACGATGCGCCGTTAAAATCGGTCTCATCGCGGGTCGAAATGGCCTGGCCCGATTCGCTGGCCGACGGTCAGCAGTTAGGTAAAGATTATCTCGACCGCACCACGCTGAAAGCGATGCCGAAGGTTAAACGCTCACTGATGTTCCCGGAAGCCTGGCGTACCAACCCGGTTGCCCGTGCCTGGGACTCACTGCGTGGACATAAATCGGTGCCGCGTTATGCCAATGCGGAAGAGCAGCGTGCTGAAGAGAAGTGGCGTCATGTCGGTTCGATTCGCCGCTATATCCTGCTGATCCTGACCATTTTCCAGACCGTGGTCGCCACCTGGTACATGAAAAGCATTCTGCCCTATCAGGGCTGGACGCTGCTGGACCCGATGGAGATGCTCAATCAGAACTGGCAGCAGTCGGTGATGCAGATTCTGCCCTATGTGTTGCAGACCGGCATCCTGTTCCTGTTCGCTATCCTGTTCTGCTGGGTTTCAGCCGGTTTCTGGACCGCCCTGATGGGCTTCCTGCAGCTGTTGATTGGTCGTGACAAATACAGTATCTCATACTCAACGGTCGGAGATGAGCCGCTGAATCCGGCGCATCGCACCGCGCTGATTATGCCAATCTGTAATGAAGACGTTGAGCGTGTCTATGCGGGTCTGCGTGCGACCTGGGAGTCCGTGGTTCGCACCGGGAACGCTGAACATTTCGACGTCTACATTCTCAGCGACAGTTACGATGCGGATATCGCCATTGCCGAGCAGAAAGCCTGGATGGAACTGGTACGGGATGTTGGCGGGGCGGGCAAGATCTTCTATCGCCGCCGTCGTCGTCGCGTGAAGCGTAAAAGCGGTAACATCGATGACTTCTGCCGTCGCTGGGGTAGCAACTACAGCTACATGGTCGTACTGGATGCCGATAGCGTCATGAGCGGTGAGTGTCTGACCGGTCTGGTGCGCATGATGGATGCGAATCCCAATGCCGGTATCATCCAGTCGTCGCCGAAAGCCTCGGGTATGGATACGCTCTATGCGCGCTGTCAGCAGTTCGCAACCCGCGTCTACGGTCCGTTGTTTACTGCCGGCCTGCACTTCTGGCAGCTGGGCGAGTCTCACTACTGGGGCCATAACGCCATTATCCGCGTGAAACCCTTTATTGAGCACTGTGCGCTGGCCCCGTTACCGGGTGAAGGCTCTTTTGCCGGTTCGATCATGTCGCATGACTTCGTTGAAGCCGCGCTGATGCGTCGTGCAGGCTGGGGCGTCTGGATTGCCTATGACCTGCCGGGCTCATATGAAGAGCTGCCACCAAACCTGCTGGATGAGCTGAAGCGTGACCGCCGCTGGTGTCACGGTAACCTGATGAACTTCCGCCTGTTCCTGGTGAAAGGGATGCACCCGGTTCACCGTGCGGTGTTCCTGACCGGTGTTATGTCCTACCTGTCGGCTCCGCTGTGGTTCATGTTCCTGGCGCTCTCCACTGCCTTACAGGTGGTGCATACGCTGATGGAACCGACCTACTTCCTGCAACCCAGGCAGCTGTTCCCGGTCTGGCCGCAGTGGCGTCCTGAGCTGGCGATAGCGCTGTTCTCAACCACGATGGTGCTGCTGTTCCTGCCGAAGATGCTGAGTGTGGTGTTGATCTGGTTTAAAGGATCAAAGGCCTACGGTGGACCGCTGCGCCTGCTGGCATCACTGGTGCTGGAAACGCTGTTCTCGGTGCTGCTGGCACCGGTGCGCATGCTGTTCCATACGGTGTTTGTCGTCAGTGCTTTTCTGGGCTGGGAAGTGGTCTGGAACTCACCGCAGCGTGATGACGATGCCACGCCATGGAGCGAAGCGTTTAAACGTCACGGTTCGCAGATGGCATTGGGGCTGGTGTGGGCAATTGGTATGGGACTGCTGGATCTAAACTTCCTGTGGTGGCTGGCTCCGATTGTCTTCTCACTGATCCTGTCGCCGTTTGTTTCGGTGATGTCGAGCCGCGCAACATTAGGCCTCAAGAGCAAGCGAGCCAAATTGTTCCTGATTCCGGAAGAGTACTCGCCGCCGCAGGAGCTGGTCGATACCGATCGCTATGTGTTGCTGAATCGTGAGCGCGCGCTGGAAAATGGCTTTATGCATGCCCTGTTCCATCCCGCCTTCAACGCGCTGGCAACGGCACTGGCGACATCGCGCCACAGGCAGAGTCAGTTACTGGACTATGCTCGTGACCGTCGTGTGGATCAGGCGCTGAGCGATGCTCCGGATAAACTGGGTCGTGAACAGCGTCTGCAGTTGATCAGCGATCCGGTGGTGCTGGCCCGTGTTCATACCCGACTGTGGGAAAATGCGGACAAGTATCATCAATGGGTAGAGAGTTATCATAAACTCACGCTTAACCCTCACGCGCTGGCAGAAAACGCGTAATCTGAAAAAGCGGCAGCGATGCCGCTTTTTTTATCGGATTAAAACAGCGTCAGGATGGTAAATTGAGTGCTGGCCGTCACCGCAGGCAGCGCGTGACGATTTTAAGGGTTATTCAGGGCGGATATCAGTGGTGAAAGGGTTATTAAAGACAGGCGTTATCGTTGCGGCTGTGCTCTGTTTAAGCGGATGCGGCAGTATTATCAGCCGTACCGTGCCCGGACAGGGGCACGGTAATCAATATTATCCCGGTGTGCAGTGGGATGTGCGTGACAGCGGGTGGCGGGTACTGACCATCCTTGATCTGCCGCTGTCCCTGGTGATGGACACCCTGTTGTTACCGGTGGATGCCAGTCACGGTCCTTACGAATAACTGCGATCGGAATCGCTGTTATCATCCTCCCATTCTTGTGCCGCCGCTTCACCCTCTTCGGTGTCAAGCGGGGGCTCCAGCTGAAATTCGCCATCATCCCACTCGTGCAGCGTATTTTCCGCTAACCATTCCTGGCGCAGTTCCACTTCATCGAAGTCAGCATCAAAAATAGCCTGTGCGCCTTCACCGCTGCGGAAAGGCAGGCATTCGCCCGCATCACCTTCATCTGCCAGGAACTCCGCCTGCCACATGATATCGCCGTCCTGCATCACATATTTCTGCAGACCAAACTGACCGATTGAGGCTTCTTCTTCATCCACTTCAGGATTGTTAGCGAGAAACTCCTCACGTGCAGCATCAATTGCTTCCTCTAACGTACTGTACATGCTCATCGCTCTTCTCCTTACGGGTTCATTAACTACGGATTGTTTTGATTTCAGTGAAGGATAGACGAAATCTGAGGGAGGGAAAGGGCAGGGCGGTGCAACTGGCGGGAAATATGCCACTTCCCGCCAGCCAGGGTCAGATCATCTTTTGCGGAAAGTGCAGGACGGGTTGAACAGACTCATGAATCACCGGTGCGGCGTAGCGGATACAACATTTTATACAGGGCTTCACTTTCTTAAAATTAATTCTGGCGATCGAAAGTGCCTGACTCAGATTATATAATGTGCCGATAAATATCAGCTCTTCTTTATCTGGCAGGCGTTTGCACCCCTTCCGATGCAGAAAATGATAATTGTCCTGATCAGTGTTGATAGTAACGTAATAGTAGAGACCTTTGTTCATATAATCTGTCCCATTAGAGGTTGCTGTGTATTGTCATATTTATAATTTCGGCCAGGTCTATTAAAAGTCTGACTGTTACAAATGAAATTACCGATAAGGATAAACGACTTCAAATTCCATAACGATCTATCAGCATGTCAAAAAATTACAAAATGGAATATAAGCCAAATTATCCAGGTAATCGATTGTAAAACAAGTTAATTTTTATCGATTCATAAGCGTGGAGATACCATTAAGGCTGGCTAAATAGGATTAGGCCTGGAATACAGAATAAATAGCGCCAGATAAAATTAAACAGACTTCGCTGCAATATTAATTAATAAAGAGCTAAAGTGCGCGTACAGCGCTTTCCGATGAATAAATTGGTTAGCGAGTTTAACGGTAAAGGGAAAGAAATTATATTCCGATTATAGTGCCATACTCATCACTGGCCCTGAACTATGGCTGAAAGGATTCTTTTGTGATGAATGACTGATTTATTTAGCAGGATGTCGGGTCAGAAACGCGCTAAATGCCTGGCGGACATTTAGCGCGAACTGATTAATAACGTGAAGGTTCGCCTTCCGGGCGCGTTTTAAAGCGGCGGTGCAGCCACATATACTGTTCGGGGGCCAGCAGGACGCCCTCTTCGACGACTTTATTCATTCTGGCTGCGGTCACTTCATCGCTTTCCAGCGTAAATTCGGCGCTGATGTCAGGCAGTATCATCAGTTCATAACCACGTCCGCCGGGCAGACGACGCGGCACAAAGGGGATAACCGCTGGTTTACCGGTGCGGATCAGCAGATGAGTGCCCACCGTCGTAGCTGCCTTTTCCACGGCAAAAAAGGGCACAAAGACGCTGCTACGCGGGCCATAATCGTGATCGGGTGCGTACCAGATGATGTCACCGTGCTTCAGTGCACGGATCATACCTTTGAGATCTTTCCGATCGATCATGCTTTTATTCGACCGCATCCGGCCTTTTACCTGCAGCCAGTCGATCAGTTTATTGTCATTAGGACGATAGACGCCGATGCCAGGATTATGGATGCCAAACATGCGTGCACCAATCTCCAGCGTCAGAAAGTGCATACCAATGAGCAGCACGCCACGCTGACTATCGCGCGCCTGCTGGATATGCTCCAGACCCGAAGGCTTATGCCATTTGTTGATGCGCCAGTCCGGCCAGAACCACGCCATACCGGTCTCAATCAACCCCATGCCGACTGATTCGAAATTGTGCTTAACCATCGCTTCGCGTTCATTAACCGGCATATCCGGAAATGTTAATTCCAGATTACGTCGGGCGATACTGACGCGTCGCTTCATAAAACGCATCCCAATACGACCAATATTACAGCCGAGAACATAAAGCAGGGGATAAGGAAGTAGCACCAAAAGATAAAGAGAAGCGACACCCAGCCAGGTCAGCCAATAGCGCGGGTGAAGCAGTTCTCGTGAAAACTGAGGCAACTGAGTCATGTGAAGATTAATTTTCCTGCGTCGCGCACCATTCAGTGCTGATATCTCATTGATTTACGCCATTGTGCCAGTTTTTAGCGTGCGTATAAATATCGCTGACAGAACAGGCTACTGCACGCTGCTGTTAAATAGCCAGATAGTGCCGGAAAAAACAGCAACCCGCGCTCAATTCCGAGACTGGCCTTTGCATCCCGGTGAAATCAGGTATCATGTGCCCGCTAAATTTCTCCTATTGATAACAGGAAAGAACACCATGCCAGTGTTACATAACCTCGTTTCCAATAAAGAGCTGAAGGCGCGCATGCTGGCTGAAACTGAGCCGCGCACCACAGTCTCTTTTTATAAATATTTCCAGATTGCCGACCCTAAAGCATTCCGCGATGCGCTCTACCTCGGCCTGACGTCACTCAAGGTGTTTGGCCGCGTCTATGTCGCGCACGAAGGTATTAATGCACAGATCAGCGTGCCCGCCAGCCAGTATGTAAAGATGAAAGCGTGGCTGTATGACTTTGACCCGGCGCTGAACAACCTGCGAATGAACATTGCGCTGGATGATGATGGAAAATCATTCTGGGTACTGCGCCTTAAAGTGCGCGATCGCATTGTCGCGGATGGTATCGATGACGCCAGTTTTGATGCCAGCGACGTAGGTCAGTATCTGAAAGCAGCCGAGGTTAACGCCATGCTGGATGATCCCGATGCCCTGTTCGTCGATATGCGTAACCATTATGAATATGAAGTCGGCCGCTTCGATAATGCGCTGGAAGTGCCTGCTGATACCTTCCGCGATCAGCTGCCGATGGCGGTTGATATGCTGCAGGATCAGAAAGACAAAAAGATCGTCATGTACTGCACTGGCGGGATCCGTTGTGAAAAGGCGAGCGCCTGGATGCGGCATAACGGCTTTGAGGATGTCTACCATATTGAAGGCGGTATCATCGAGTATGCCCGACGCGCCCGTGAACAGGGATTACCGGTTCGCTTCAAAGGCAAAAACTTTGTGTTTGATGAGCGGATGGGTGAGCGGATCTCTGACGACGTGCTGTCGAACTGTCATCAGTGCGGCGAACCCTGTGATACTCATGTCAATTGCGTGAATGACGGCTGTCATCTGCTGTTTATCCAGTGCAAAAGCTGCGCAGAGAAATTTGAGAACTGCTGTAGCCCGATCTGTCAGGAAGAAGCGAAACTCTCACCGGAGGAGCAGCGCGCTCGTCGGGCGGGACGTGAGAATGGCAACAAGATCTTTAACAAGTCGCGTGGCCTGTTAAACATGACCATTCCGTCGCCAGTAAAGAAATAAGCGTGGGCCGCCTGAAGTGAGCTTCAGGCGGCTTGCTGTTTTACTGGCGCACACCTTCAACCGAGATCATCAGCTCCACTTTCTGAGAAGCTGGCCCCAGATCTTTGGTAATATTAAAATCTTTCAGTGTAATTTCGCCTTCGGCTTCAAAGCCAGCGCGGTAGCCGCCCCACGGGTCTTTGCCTTCACCCAGCATTTTTGCCTCCAGCGTCACCGGTTTAGTCACGCCATTCAGCGTGAGATCGCCGGTAATCTTCAGCTCGTCACCCTCTTTCTTCACTGCTGTAGATTTGAATGTTGCCTGCGGGTTTTTGCTGCTGTTCAGGAAGTCAGCGCTACGCAGGTGCTTGTCACGCTCCGCATGATTGGTGTCAACGCTGCTGGTGTTGATGGTCACGTCAACTTTATCTGCGGCCGGGTTCTTCTCATCGAAGGTAAAGCTGCCGTCAAAATCTTTGAAGGTGCCGTAGAGCCAGCTGTAACCCAGATGCTGAATACGGAACTGAATAAAGGCGTGCTGGCCCTCTTTATCAATCTTATAGTCCGCGGCACCGGCAGTCATTGAGCCGAGCAGCAGGCTGGCACCCGTCATCGCCAGCAGGGTCTTCTTAAACATATTATTTTTCCTTTTCAGAGGGTAAGGGGAGACGTAAACCTGACATCCGTTTTAGGGTGATATCGCGATCGATAACGTGATGCTTTAGCGCAGCCAGACCATGCAGTACCGACAGGACCACAACTGTCCAGGCCAGTCAGAGATGAATGTCGCCTGCCAGGTCTGCCTGTTCGCCTGCGCCGCTGAACAGCGCGGGCAGCGTAAACCAGTTAAATACGGCGATCGGTTTGCCATCGGCGGTGGAGATCAGATAGCCACTGATCAGAATGGCCAGCAGCAGGGTATAAAGGAGCAGGTGCGCCACTACTGAACTGATGCGCACCAGCGGCGAATAGCTGCTCAGCGGTTTGGGCGGCGGGGAAATAACGCGCCACAGCAGGCGAATGATCAGCGTCAGCAACAGGATGACGCCAATACTTTTATGGATTTCCGGCGCGTCGTGATACCAGCTGTCGTAATATCCGAGACCAACCATCCAGAGTCCCAGCGCAAACATCGCATAAATCGCCAGCGCCATTGACCAGTGCAGTAGCACAGCAACCAGTCCAAACTGATGAGGTGTATTACGTAATAACATAATGTCGGTTTCATGAAGAAATAATCTGAAATAAGCATCCACATTATGAAATATAAAAGCAATCGTCCTTACGCTTCTATAAATTTTAATTTCCGGTGTGAAAAGGTTGAATAAAACAGCGGCGAGATGACCAGTATAACTGAATGAGATATTTCTGACGGAATAGTCGTCAACGTTAAATGACATAAATTAACCATATGGGCGAAATCTAAGTCACCGTTATGTCAATAAAATTCAAATTTCGTCAGATTATGTCAGCAGGGCAGCCTCAGACTGATGCCACCCGTTATCAGAATCAGAAACGTGAGAGGCGGAAGGGGGACAAATCAAAGGAGAACGGTTTTTGCTGTGCGAATTCCGCAGCAAGCTCGCCTAACACGCTGGCAAATTTAAAACCATGTCCACTGAGTCCGGTGATTAACAGGCGGTCAGGTTCCCCCGGCAGGGTATCAATAATAAAGTCTTCGTCGGGGCTGAAATCGTAGCTGCAGGCTTCTCCATGCAGACAGACACCGACGCCAGGTAAAAACTGACGGAGAAAACTAAAGGTCTCACTGCCGTCCGCCGCTACTGCGCCAAAAGGTTTGCGATCTTCAGGCTGCTGCATCAGCTGGCCGCCATCATGGCGACCTACCTTCAGTGCGTTGTTATCCGCCGGGAAGCCGTAAAACTGGCTGCCATCTGCCATCTCAACCGTAAAGCCGGGGAACTTATTATTCTCGCTGTAGCGGCCATCTGCCTGATACCAGGCAAATACCTTGCGGGTGGGGGCGACCGGCAGGCCAGGAATTAATTTGCCGACCCAGGTGCCAGCACTTATCAGCATTTTGCGGCCCCGGTAGATGCCATCCAAGGTGGTGACCTGCTGCAGATCGCCATCACGACCAATCTCTGAGACCGGGCAGTTAAACAGCTGCGCACAGCCCGCCTGTTCCGCCAGCTGGATCCAGCTGCGAACCGCCTGTTCACATTTCAGAAAGCCTGACTGCGGCTCAAATACGCCCAGATAACCTTCTGGCACGTTGATTTGCGGCCAGCGCTTACGCACTTGATCGGGCTGCATCACCTCGATATTGAGCTGCCAGCGGCTCGCGCTGTCGATAACGTTCCGGATAAAGGGGGAATGAGTGGGTGCAAGGTTAAGTACGCCGCTGCGGTGCATGATGCGCTCACCGGCGCGCTGTTCCAGCTCATCCCACAGCGTCTGCGCCCGCAGAACCAGCGGAACATAACGTTCGCCTTCACCATAGGCGTGACGAATCAGCCGGCTCTCGCCATGATGCGTTCCCTGATTGTGGGGAGGATGGGCGCTGTCGATCATTAATACCGATAAACCCGCCTGGGTGGCATAGTAGCCAGCCGCCGCGCCCACTGAGCCGCTGCCGACGACGATAAGATCATAAATCATGATAACGACACTCTAAGAGTCACATAATCAAAAGCATATCAGAAACAGAAACAAAAAAGGCACCCCTGAGGGCGCCTCTTTGATGCGGCAGAAATTAATGCTTATTGAGGAGTCGTTCTGGTTGCTCGGCTGATTCTATCTTGGCGATGCCTGCTTCGAGGATCGAGATAAACTGCCTTGCCACATCCGTTGTCAGCCAGTAGGTCGGGCCAACATCCGCTTCTTCTTCTTTTTGATCCTGCGACGACAGCGAATGCAGGCGGATCATCATGGCGTCATAGCTATCAACGGTACTGATGTCCCAGCCCACCAAAGGATGGGTCTGGATAACGTCTTTTCTTCTGTCCATTATAACCTCCTTATTACTCGTTAAACGAAGTGCATGATGAGGTTCAATGCGGCTTTTTTATTCCGATAGCGAAACAATTATAACAGTAAACCTGGGTATCACTGTTTAAAAAATGCCGTGAGCCAGCTTCTCACAGAATATTTGCGTTTGAAAGGAGGGCGTTGAAAAATAAAATGCCTGACTGGCAGGCATTTTTATCACTGTTCAATGGGCATGCAAAAAGCGGGTTAAGCTACGTGAGCGGGCTTAAAGTGCCGGAGTTTCCGGCACGATGCCGCCGCCACGTTTTTGCAGTGCTTCTGCCAGACGGGCAAAGTGCTGCTGAAGCTGCTCATCATAGTTTTGATTTTGGGCTTCCAGCGACAGATTGTGCACCAGCAACTGACTGGCACGATCGTCAAGACAGAAAATCAGACTGGAAAAGGCATTTTCCAGCACCGTTAAACGACGCTGCTGATCACCAATCAGTGCTAACAACTCACCAAAGGTCATCGCCTCTTCCGGTTTATCAGTAGTCATGGTGTCGCACCTCCTGTTATGCATGACGAGCGCAAGGATAGGGCATTGATCATTAAGAGTCTAGATGCAGAGAGGGGGAAGTGCGAGAGGGGAGAAAAGATAAAAAAACCGGGTGGCGACACCCGGAAAAAAAGCACAGTGGCGGTTAATCAGTAATGAACCAGTCGTCAGCGCTTTCCCACGTCTGCTGCAGGATTTCGCTGATCTGGTCGCGCGTCTCTTTTCCACCGCCCAGCACGCTAAGATTGTTGGCACTGGCGTAACGTACCTTGACGTGATTGGTTGAGTCAGGGAACTGTTCGTCGATGCGGCGCGATAATTCATCGCTTAACGCTTCAATCGCGCCAGCAGGAAGAGGTCGGGTATTGGATACGGTAATTTCAACGCGCATAATAGCCTCCGGTTAAGATACTGTATATATTTACAGTATTGATAAGCTGGAGGCAAGTAAAATTATGCGATGCGCCAGTTCAGCGTTTCACCGGCCAGGAATGGCACCAGTGAGTGGCTGCCGAGCGCAATTGACTCCGGCACCTGCCACGGCTCACGCACCAGCGTGATCGTCCCCTCATTCAGCGGCAGCCCGTAAAAACGCGGGCCATTTTCAGAACAGAACGCTTCAAAATGTTCCAGCGCGTTCAGCTCTTCAAAAACGGTGGCGTAGGCGGGCAACGATGTCGGTGCATTAAAAACGCCCGCACAGCCGCAGCTGGCCTCTTTAAGATGACGCAGATGCGGCGCGGTATCGGTGCCAAGGAAAAAGCGTGGATTCCCGCTCGCTACCACTTTACGCAGCGCTTCCTGATGCACGTTACGCTTAAGGATTGGCAGGCAGTAGAGGTGCGGGCGAATACCGCCCACCAGCATGTGGTTGCGGTTAAACATCAGATGCTGCGGGGTAATGGTTGCGCCCAGGGTCTCACCGGCATCAGCAACATATTCTGCGGCGTCCTGCGTCGTAATGTGCTCCATCACCACTTTTAGTGCCGGAAACTGGCTACGTAGCGGCACCATCACGGTTTCGATAAAGCGGGCTTCGCGGTCAAAAATGTCGATATGTGCATCAGTGACTTCACCGTGGATCAGCAGTGGCATACCGAGCGTCTGCATCCGATCCAGCACGCGGGCAATCGACGCGATATTGGTCACGCCATGACTGGAGTTGGTGGTAGCGTGCGCCGGATAGAGCTTCGCCGCGGTGAACAGACCGGCGGTGAAACCGCGCTCAAGCTCATCAGGATCCAGTGAGTCGGTCAGGTAGCAGGTCATCAGCGGCGTAAAGGCGTGATCGGCGGGCAGTGCCGCCAGAATGCGATCGCGGTACGCTTCACCGGCCGCCACGCTGGTTACCGGGGGCACCAGGTTTGGCATCACAATGGCACGACCATTCACCGCGCTGGTATAGGGCAGGACCGTTTTAAGCATCTCGTCATCACGCAGATGAATATGCCAGTCGTCAGGGCGACGCAGGGTAAGTTGCTGAGGTTGTGCTGTCATCAGTGAAGCTCCGGCAGAAAGTAAACAAAAGGCGTGTTTTGGCCGGGGTCTAAGCATAAGGATTCAGGCAACCGTTTGCACCTGCTTTTTATGCCGCCAGAGAAAATCCGCGCCAGGGGCGCGGAAATCGGGATTACTGCGTAAAGGGAATGACCAGTTCGCCAGGCTTCACTTCGAGTCCTTTGGCGAACTTCTTCGCCAGCGACTCGCCTTTGCTGCGGTCAGCGCTTAGCACGTAAGCCGGATTCTGATCGAAATAGCTTTTCAGCGATTGATTCAGATAAGGCGTCAGCGTTTTCATGATCGAGGCCATCTTTTCCGGGGCAACCTGGGCATCAACAATCTCCAGATCGCGCAGATAAATGGCACCCTGCTGCTGCTCATAGACTGGCTGAGCACGCATCTTCAGTTGCATATCGGCCTGCTGCGGGCCAAACAGTGAGGTAACGTTGATTTTTGCGTTACCGGAGAGTGTAACTTTACCCGGCTCGTCGCGGCCAATCTGACTGGTCAGGTTGTTCAGCACGATGTGTGCGTTAACCAGCCCGGAAACGCCAATATCCTTCTCGTAGTTGTTATGCTTCTGCAGCGCCTGGTTTACTTCCTGTTCGCTGATGGTGTATTGCGTCAGTTGATTACAGCCGCTGACCAGCAGCGCCATCAACAGGGCAGTCAGCCCGAAAAAAGCCTTTTTCATCGATCTTTATCCTGAATATCAGAGCCAGTAAACAGGCCATAGCCTGCCTGAATGCGTGTCGGGTGTCATCAGGAAAGGGATGAGAAACGCCGCAGCGTCTCTCATCGGAGGCGGGACTAATGCGCTATCGAAGAGAGCAGATTAACCTGGGTCTGTTTGGCCATGTTATCGCGGTAGTCCGCGACCCGGCTCGGCCAGTCGATACCGGCGACCAGCGTCAGGGAGCGCAGTAGCGGGAAGAGATTAAAATCATCTTCCGACAGCTCGCCGTTTACCGCATTAGGCTGAACAATTAGTTTGTCCAGTTTGCGCAGATCCTCACTCACATTCTTAATCAGCCCGGCCGAGTGACTCTTCAGCGTTTCAAAATCACCGAGGCTCGCCTGTTTTTTGCTACGGAAATAGTTACGCGCTTCAGGTGTCGCAAACTCGGCAAAGGCCGCTTCGGCAATGCGCGGCAGCAGCAATTTATTGACATAGCTATTCATGTGACGCAGCCAGTCGCCAATCGCCGGGTTCAGCGCGCCGGTGATTAACGTCGCGCCATCCTGCTGATCGACGTAATGCACGATCTCCATGCTCTCAGGCATTGCGCTGCCATCCTGCTTTTGCAGAATCGGTGCCATTTTCTGCCCGATCAATTGTTTTGGCGTCTCTTCATCGTCGTTGAGCATCACCACCAGCTCAACCGGCTTATTCTTCAGACCAAAAATCATTCGCGCCTTAACGCAGAAAGGACAGTGGTCATAGATATAGAGTTTCATCCTGATCTCCCGGATTTTTACAGGTTTAGTGTTTAACAGAGTGAATCAATTCATCCTGTTTTCGGGCGCGTAAAAAGTATGGAAGAGATTACCCTGCAGGGCAAACCTGCCTGCCAGGCCAGGCCAGGCCAGGCCAGGCCAGGCCAGGTGGCTGTAGCTGGGCGAACAGACGGGTCATCGCTGTGATAACAGAGCAAAATCAACCTCTTTAAAGCTAAACCGCTGTAACGTTTTACCGCAGCCCAGGCGGCGGTTATAGTGAAAGCCGGGTAATGACGGCTATCACTCACAGCCATTGATTTCAGGAGTCAGGATGTTTGGCTATCGTTCTGCCGCGCCCAGGGTGCGATTAACCACCGATCGTCTGGTGGTCCGTCTGGTTCACGAACGTGATGCCTGGCGAATGGCAGATTACTATTCGGAAAACCGCCTGTTTTTAAAACCGTGGGAGCCGGTGCGCGATGACAGCCACTGCTACCCGTCGGGCTGGCAGGCGCGCCTCGGGCTGATTTCCGACATGCATAAGCAGGGTTCGGCCTTCTATTTCATTTTAATGGACAGCGATGAAATCGAAGTGCGGGGCGTGGCGAACTTCAGCAACGTACTGCGCGGTTCCTTTCACGCCTGTTATCTCGGCTATTCGCTGGGTGAAAAGTGGCAGGGGCAGGGGCTGATGTTTGAAGCCTTGCAGTCAGCTATCCGCTATATGCAGCGCCAGCAGCATATTCACCGCATCATGGCGAATTACATGCCGCATAACCAGCGCAGCGGTGATCTGCTGGCGCGACTCGGTTTTGAAAAAGAGGGTTATGCGAAAGATTATCTGCTGATCGACGGACGCTGGCAGGATCACGTGCTGACGGCCTTGACACTGCGGGAATGGACGCCTGACCGGCGTGGACAATAATGAGGACGCGAGCATGAAGATGGCTTTATCAGCGCAGGCATTGCGCGTGCTGGGCTGCCTGCTGGAGAAGCAGGTTACCACGCCAGAGCAGTATCCGCTGTCACTGAATGGCGTAGTGGTGGCCTGTAATCAGAAATCGAATCGCGAGCCGGTGATGGAGCTGAGTGAAAGCGAGGTACAGAATCAGCTCGATCAGCTCGAAAAGCGTCATCTGGTCACCGGCAGCAGCGCCGCCGGACAGCGGGTGGTGAAATATGAGCAGCGTTTCTGTAATTCCGCTTTTGGGGCACTGAAACTCAATAGTGCAGAAGTCGCTCTTCTCACCCTGCTGCTGTTGCGCGGGCCGCAGACGCCAGGCGAACTGCGTACCCGCAGCGGTCGTCTGCACGAGTTCAGTGATGTCGGCGAAGTGGAACAGACGCTGGAAGGCTTGCTGCAGCGCGAAGACAGTGCACAGGTCATTCGCCTGGCGCGTGAGCCAGGCAAGCGTGAAAGCCGCTTTATGCATCTGCTGGGCGATGAAGATGACGCGCATCGGGCTGCCAGCACGCCGGAAGAGCAGGGCGACCTGGCAGCGCGCGTCACGATGCTGGAACAGCAGGTCGCAGCACTTCAGGCACAACTCGTCCAATTGCTGCAACCGGAGAGCTGAGATGACATTACGAATTGGCGTGGTGGGATTGGGCGGTATCGCACAGAAAGCCTGGCTGCCGGTGCTGTCGGCCGCGACAGACTGGACGCTGGTGGGCGCGTTTTCCCCGAATCAGGCCAAAGCCCGCCCAATCTGTGACAGCTATCGCATGCAGTGCTTTGGCTCACTGAATGCATTAGCCGCAGCCTGCGACGCGGTGTTTGTTCACAGCAGCACCGCCACCCACTATGAGGTGGTCAGGGCGCTACTGCTGGCAGGAAAAGATGTCTGCGTCGACAAGCCGCTGGCTGAAACCCTGGAGCAGGCTGAAGCGCTGGTTGCACTGGCGGAAAAACGCCACCGTAAATTGATGGTGGCGTTTAACCGCCGGTTCGCCCCGCGCTATCAGCAGCTGCGGGCAGAGATGGCTGGCCCGACTTCTCTGAGGATTGAAAAGCACCGCAGCGACAGCGTCGGACCACGGGATCTTCGCTTTACCCTGCTTGACGACTACCTGCATGTGGTGGATACCGCGCTCTGGCTGGGCGGCAAGCCGTTTCGCCAGGTTCACGGACGCATTGATACTAACGAGCAGGGGCAGATGCTCTATGCCGAGCACCATTTCGCTGTTGAAGGCCTGGCGATCACCACCAGTATGCACCGGCGCGCAGGCAGTCAGCGCGAGCGGGTCAGCGCAGTGTGTGACGGTAAGTGCATCGACATCAGCGAGATGCGCGACTGGCAGGAAGAACGCAGTGATGGCCTGCTAATCACCCCGCCGCCCGCCTGGCAGAGCCATCTGACGCAGCGCGGCTTCAGCGGCGCAGCACGCCATTTTATTGACTGCGTACAGAATCAGACGAAGCCTGAAACCAGCGGTGAGCAGGCGCTGATGGCGCAGCGTGTGGTGGAAAAACTGTGGCGTGAGGCGACGCAGGAATAACGCCTTGTAACACTCCGTGCTGGTCATTTCCCTCCGTGGCAGTAGACTGTCGCCGGGCATCCTCGGGTGCCCGCGCTAATTCTCCTTTTTTGCCGATTCTTTTCAGGATGCGCCGTCAATTATGAATTTGTTGAAATCGCTGGCAGCGGTCAGTTCTATGACCCTGTTTTCCCGCGTACTGGGCTTTGCCCGTGATGCTATCGTGGCGCGGGTGTTTGGTGCCGGAATGGCGACCGATGCCTTCTTTGTTGCGTTTAAACTGCCCAATCTGCTGCGCCGTATTTTTGCTGAAGGCGCATTTTCTCAGGCGTTCGTGCCAATTCTGGCTGAATATAAAAGCAAGCAGGGTGAAGAGGCGACGAAACTGTTCCTGGCGTACGTCTCAGGCCTGCTAACGCTGGCACTGGCACTGGTCACGGTGGCGGGGATGATCGCTGCGCCCTGGGTCATCATGGTCACGGCGCCTGGCTTTGCCGACAGTGCCGATAAATTTGCCCTGACCAGCTCGCTGCTGCGGGTGACGTTCCCCTACATTATGCTGATCTCGCTGGCCTCGCTGGCGGGGGCGGTGCTGAACACCTGGAACCGCTTCTCGGTGCCGGCGTTTGCGCCAACCCTGCTGAATGTCAGCATGATTGGTTTTGCGCTGTTTGCTGCGCCGCACTTTCATCCACCGGTAATGGCGCTGGCCTGGGCAGTCGTCGCGGGCGGCGTGCTGCAGCTCGGCTATCAGCTTCCTCACCTGAAAAAGCTGGGAATGCTGGTGCTGCCGCGTCTTAATCTGCGCGACGCGGGCGTGTGGCGAGTGATGCGTCAGATGGGACCGGCTATTCTGGGCGTTTCCGTCAGTCAGATCTCACTGATCATCAACACCATCTTCGCCTCGTTTCTGGTTTCGGGTTCGGTCTCCTGGATGTACTACGCGGATCGACTGATGGAGTTTCCTTCGGGTGTGCTGGGCGTGGCGCTGGGCACTATTCTGCTGCCATCGCTGGCTAAAAGTTTTGCCAGCGGCAACCATGATGAATATTCCCGACTGATGGACTGGGGCCTGCGCCTCTGCTTCCTGCTGGCGCTGCCGAGTGCCGTGGCGCTGGGCATGCTCTCCGGTCCGCTGACCGTGGCGCTGTTCCAGTACGGTAAGTTTACCGCCTTTGATGCATTGATGACGCAGCGTGCGCTGATTGCTTACTCAGTCGGACTGATGGGCCTGATTGTGGTTAAGGTGCTGGCGCCCGGCTTCTATTCCCGTCAGGACATCAAAACGCCGGTTAAAATTGCGATTGTCACGCTGATCATGACGCAGCTAATGAACCTGGCGTTCATTGGCCCGCTGAAACATGCCGGTCTGTCACTGTCGATTGGTCTGGCAGCCTGTCTGAATGCGGTGCTGCTCTACTGGCAGCTGCGTAAGAAGAATATCTTTATGCCGCAGCCAGGCTGGAGTAGCTTCCTGCTCCGCCTGCTGATCGCCGTAGTGGTGATGGCCGGCGCGCTGTTTGCCATGCTGCAGTGGATGCCGGCCTGGGAACAGGGCTCCATGCTGTGGCGACTGCTGCGTCTGGCGGCGGTTTGTGCTGTCGGCGGCGGCGCTTATTTCCTGGCGCTGGGAGTACTGGGCTTCCGGCTGCGTGACTATGCACGACGCACCGCTGTGTAAGACTGAGCGTAAAGCAGACAAAAAAATCCCGCACCAGGCGGGATTTTTTTCGCTACTCACTTGCCGGCTCAGGCTTTACGACTTAACGTTGCCTGACCTTTGCCCATCCCATCCGGACCATAAAAGGCCTGGGTCTGATGCGGCTTCAGCACTTCAAGTGCATTTTCGGTGTAGCGAATCTGATGCTGCAGCAGCATGCCATTATGAACATTGGCATCCTGCAGACGACGGGTATGCTGCTGAATACTGTCCCAGCGGCGCGCCATGTCGTTCTGACCACGATAAGGTGCCGATGTCGCCTGACTCTGTTCAGCGGTGCGGCGCATCTCATCCAGATAGTTCAGCGTACTGAGCAGCGCACTTTTATCTTCAGTGATGCGCTGCAACAGGTTGCTGTTAATGCTGCCCGCTGCCAGTTGCTGCTGTTCTTCTTCCAGCACCGCTGAAAGCGACGCCAGCACGTCCTGCATCTTATCTAATGTGGTCTGCAAATTACTCATGGGAATTAATTACCCTCTAAATACGCCTTAGTGTCGGCAATCAGCGCATCGGCGATTTTGCCGGTATCCATCTTCAGTTCGCCATTACGAATAGCGGTTTTCAGTTGTTCAACGCGCTCGACGTTAATATCTTTGCTGCTCGGCTGCATCAGCTGCGACTGCGCGCTGCTCAGGCTGACCTGGGCTGCCGCTGGGGGCGTGGCTGCTACCGGGCTGGCACTCTGACGCACTTTGCTGCTGCCAGACTCACTGCTGTCGCGGCTCTGTACGGTGCTGGCGGGTTTCAGAGGTTGCGTTCTGTCAATGCTCATATTCGGGTTCCTGTACGGTCAGGGGAAGTCTGCCACCTGAATCATAATAGCGTTATCGCTTTGTTGACTCTTCTATCGGCAGCACTGCGGGCTTCTTTAACACTTTACAGCGTTATAAGAATATTCCCATCCTCTCGCACCTTACCGCTGACAATCTGGCCATTTCCCATCCTCACACGAACCGACTGCGAGCGGGCGGCGTTGTTCAGCGCCTTGCCTTCACCGCTGGCGTCAAAACCGTCCCCACTGGCAATCACCATCACATTCTGACCTGCTTTAACACGCCATGGCTGACGCAGCGTGGAGGGATTAATCGGTTGTCCTGGCTGGATATCACGCAGCACTACGGCGTCTGCAACTGCGTCCGCATTCAGCAGGGCGCGGGCAGGAAGGGTATCAAGGCGGCCGGTCTGCAGCGTGAAATCACTTTCGCTGACGCTGCTGCCCTGGCTCAGCAGCCGGGTCGCCACCAGATAGGAACCGGTGACCTGAACCTGTACCTGAATATAACGGCGATTCTCATCGCAGTTTGCCGCCACGCTCATGTTGCCCCATAACCGGCTATTGCCTGGCAGGGTGAATTTAGGCGTCTCACAGGCTGGCCATTGCTCTTTCGGCGTGCGGACCACTACCACCATGCCTTCAGCATGCTGAGCGTCACGCGCTTTAAAAAATTGATTCAGTTGTGCATTGAGATCCCCGGCAGAAGCCGGCAGGGCGATCACGACCAGCAGGCTGGTCAGCAGAGTCAGATATCGACGCATTGTGCAGTTCCTCACTGATGATGGCGAGGAGTGTACCCCTTAAGAAAAATCCTCAATTGTCAAAATAGCGGTCATTTAAGGCGTTATTCAGACGATGACGACTTGATTTTTCAAATTAAGCTGCGAGCTCGAAATTCTCATACGCGGAGGAAACATGCTCGACAAACTGGATGCGGCGCTGAAATTTGGAACGGAGGCCCTCAACCTGCGTGCTCAACGCCAGGAGATCCTGGCGTCAAATATTGCCAACGCCGATACCCCTGGTTATCAGGCCCGGGATATCGACTTTGCCAGCGAGCTGAGTCGGGTGATGTCCAATGGTCGTGCGGAAGGCAGCAGCATGGCGTTAAAAGTCACGTCAGCTCGCCACATTGAAGCACAGACAAACGGGGCGCCATCAATGGATATGCTTTACCGCATTCCTGACCAGCCTTCTGCCGACGGCAACACCGTAGATATGGACCGTGAGCGTACGCAGTTCGCGGATAACAGCCTGAAATATCAAACCGACCTCACCCTCATCAGTAGCCAGATCAAAGGCATGATGAGCGTGTTACAAGGGCAATAATTATGGCCTTGCTGAATATTTTTGACATTGCCGGCTCAGCGATGACCGCGCAATCACAGCGATTAAACGTCAGTGCCAGTAACCTGGCAAACGCCGACAGCGTCACCGGCCCCGATGGCAAGCCTTACGTGGCAAAGCAGGTGGTCTTCCAGACCGATGCGGCACCCGGTTCTGCGACCGGCGGTGTGAAAGTGGCACGCGTCGTAGACGATCCTACCCCAGCGAAGCTGGTCTATGACCCAGGCAACCCGATGGCTGATGCCAAAGGTTACGTGAAGATGCCGAACGTGGATGTGGTTTCTGAGAGCGTCAACACGATGTCGGCGTCACGCAGCTACCAGGCCAACGTCGAAGTGCTCAACACCGTGAAGTCGATGATGATGAAAACCCTGACGCTCGGGCAATAACGGAGAAAAAATATGGCTATCGCAGTAGGCGTTAATGAAAAGCTGGACCCCACCGTCCTCAGCTCATCCAGCACCAGCGGCACCGGTAACAGTGCGCAGGATCTGCAGAATCAGTTCCTGACTATGCTGGTGACGCAGTTACAAAACCAGGACCCAACCAATCCAATGGATAACAGCCAGCTCACCACACAGTTGGCACAAATCAATACCCTGAGCGGCATTGAAAAACTGAATACCACGCTGGGATCGATCTCCGGCCAGATTAGCACCAGCCAGTCGCTGCAAAGCTCCACGCTGATTGGGCATGGTGTAATGATTAATGGCGGGCAGATTCTGGTAGGCAGCGGCACGACAACGCCATTTGGCGTAGAGCTGACTTCCGCCTCTACCGCCTCCACTGCCACAATTAAAGATGCCAATGGCTCGGTGGTCGACACCGTTGATCTGGGCGCGCTGAGCGCTGGCGTCCACACCTTCTCGTGGGATGGCAAGCTGAGTGATGGCTCAACTGCCCCGGATGGCAAATACAGTGTTGCGATTGCTGCAAGTAATGGCAGCACACAACTGGTGGCACAACCGCTTAACTACGCCTACGTGAATGGGGTGAGCACGGCGGACGACACCACAAAACTGGATCTCGGCACGATGGGCTCCGCCACCCTTGACGACGTACGTCAGATTCTCTGATTAACCAGTAAACAGGAAACACACACATGTCATTTTCTCAAGCGGTCAGCGGCCTTGGTGCTGCTTCAAGTAACCTTGATGTCATTGGTAACAACATCGCCAACTCCGCCACTGCGGGCTTCAAATCCAGCACTATCGCATTCGCAGATATGTTCGCCGGTTCAAACGTCGGTCTCGGCACTAAAGTGGCCGCGGTTATCCAGAACTTTAACGACGGTGCAACCACCACGACCAGCCGTGGTCTGGACGTGGCGCTGAGCGGTAATGGTTTCTTTCGTATGACCGACAGCAGCGGTGGCGTCTTCTATTCCCGTAATGGTCAGTTCACGCTGGATGCCAATCGTAATCTGGTCAACACTCAGGGACTGAACGTGACCGGTTATCCGGCAAGCGGTTCACCGGCCACCATTCAGACGGGTGCTAACCCGGTGGCGATCACGATTCCGACTACTCAGATGTCAGCCCGTGCTACCACTACCGCCAGTCTGGTTGCTAACCTGAATTCAACGGATACAACCCCCTCCGTGACGACCTTCTCGACGGCTAACACGGACAGCTACAACAAAAAAACCACGGCAACCGTGTACGATTCGCAGGGTAATGACCATGCGCTCGACATGTATTTCGTGAAAGACACCACCAGCAACAGCTGGACAGTTCATACCATTGATGGCACCACCGGTAGCTCAGCGGGCGACTTCACCATGACGTTTGACACCAGCGGTAAGCTGACCAGCGTGTCTAAACTGGATACCAGCGGCGCAGTCGTCAGTACTACCACGGATGGCACCGTCGGCCTGACGCTGAACGTGGGCGGCGCCAATGGTGCAGTCGCGAATCAGCCAATCACCCTGAGCATGCTGGGCAGCCTGCAGCAGAACACCGGCACTACCACCTTTGGCAGCCCGACGCAGGATGGCTATGCGCCAGGCGATCTGACCAGCTACGCGATTAATGATGACGGCACCATTACCGGTAGCTACTCAAACCAGAAAACCCAGCTGCTGGGTCAGATTGTCCTGTCGAGCTTCTCAAACCCGGAAGGTCTGGAATCGAAAGGCGACAACGTCTGGCAGGCTTCGAGTGCATCCGGTCAGGCAGCAATTGGTCTGGCTAACACCGGCACCTTCGGCTCACTGACGGCGGGCGCACTGGAATCGTCCAACGTCGACATGAGTAAAGAGCTGGTGAACATGATCGTCGCGCAGCGTAACTATCAGGCGAATGCGCAGACCATCAAAACGCAGGACCAGATTCTCAACACGCTGGTTAACTTACGTTAATTCGCTAACAGGATTGCCATATGGATCACGCGATATATACCGCGATGGGCGCGGCCAGCCAGACGCTGGATCAGCAGGCGGTTACCGCCAGCAACCTCGCCAACGCCTCAACACCGGGTTTTCGTGCACAGCTGAATGCGCTGCGCGCGGTGCCGGTGAGTGGCTGGTCGCTGCCGACCCGTACGCTGGTCGCCGCCTCTACACCCGGCGCCGACATGAGTCAGGGCGCGATGGATTACACCGAGCGTCCACTTGATGTGGCGGTGCAGCAGGATGGCTGGCTGGCGGTGCGTACCGCTGACGGCAGCGAAGCCTATACCCGCAACGGCAATATGCAAATCAGTCCGAACGGTACGCTGACGGTTCAGGGCAATCCTGTGATGGGCGATGGCGGTCCGATTGTGATCCCGCAGGGTACGGAAATCACCATTGCTGCGGACGGCTCCATCACCGGGCTGAACGCCGGTGATTCGCCGAACGCCACGGTTCAGCTGGGCAAGCTGAAGCTGGTCAGGGCAACCGGGCAGGAGCTGCAGCGCAGTGATGACGGCATGTTCCGTCCTACTGCGTCGACGCAGGCGACCCGCGGTGCTGCACTGCAGGCTGACGCCACAATGCAGGTGATGCCTGGCGTGCTGGAAGGCAGCAACGTCAAACCAGTGGAAACCATGGTCGATATGATCGCCAACGCCCGACGTTTTGAGATGCAGATGAAAGTCATCACCAACGTCGACGAAAATGAACAAAAAGCCAATCAGCTCCTGAACATGAGCTAAGGCGCGAGGATAACAACATGATTCGTTCTTTATGGATCGCTAAGACTGGTCTTGATGCGCAGCAGATGAACATGGACGTCATTGCCAACAACCTGGCAAACGTCAGCACCAACGGCTTTAAACGTTCACGTGCCGTGTTCGAAGATCTGATGTACCAGACTATGCGCCAGCCGGGCACGCAGTCATCAGAACAGACAACGCTGCCATCGGGCCTGCAGATCGGTACCGGTGTGCGTCCGGTGACCACTGAGCGTCTGCACACCCAGGGCAACCTGTCGCAGACCAGCAACTCAAAAGATATCGCTATTAACGGTCAGGGTTATTTTCAGATTCAGATGCCGGACGGCACCTCTGCGTATACCCGTGATGGCGCGTTTCAGGTTGATCAAAACGGTCAGCTGGTTACCAACTCCGGTTTCCCGGTGCAGCCAGGCATTACTATTCCGGCCAACGCCACCAGCATTACGGTGTCGCGTGACGGTGTGGTCAGCGTAACGCAGCAGGGTCAGGCTCAGGCCGCGCAGGTCGGTCAGTTAACGCTGAGCACCTTTATGAACGACGCCGGTCTCGATAGCGTGGGTGAAAACCTTTACAAAGAGACCCAGGCATCGGGCGCACCGACGGACAGCACGCCGGGCCAGAACGGCGCAGGTCTGCTCTATCAGGGCTATACCGAAACCTCGAACGTTAACGTAGCGGAAGAGCTGGTTACCATGATCCAGACGCAGCGCGCTTACGAAATCAACAGCAAAGCGATCAGCACATCTGATCAGATGCTGGCGAAATTAACCCAGCTTTAATCCCGAACAGGGCCAGCCCGTGCTGGCCTGAGATACAGACATTAATAAGGTCGTGACACCGTGGCGAAGCAACAGATTCTCAAGCCTGGACATTGGTTAGTCGCCTCGTTGCTGCTAACTCTTAACGGATGTGCCCTGGTCCCGCGTACTCCGCTGGTCGAAGGGGCAACCACGGCGCAGCCGATGCCGTCCGCGCCACCGGTGGTAAACGGCTCTATTTTCCAGGGCGTCGCGCCACTTAACTACGGCTATCAGCCGCTGTTTGAAGATCGCCGTCCACGCAACATCGGCGATACCCTGACCATCACGCTGCAGGAAAACGTCAGCGCCAGCAAAAGCTCCTCAGCCAGTGCCAGTCGCGATGGCAGCAACAGCTTTGGTGTGAGCGGTGTGCCGACGGGTCTGGCAGGCCTGGTGGGTGCAGGTGGTGAAAAAGCCAATCTCAGCGCCGAAGGCAAAAACGACTTCGCAGGTAAAGGCGGTGCATCCGCCAATAACACCTTTACCGGCACCATTACCGTCACCGTGGATCAGGTGTTGTCAAACGGCAACCTGCACGTGGTCGGTGAAAAACAGATCGCCATTAATCAGGGCACGGAGTTCATTCGCTTCTCGGGCGTGGTCAACCCACGCACCATCAGCGCCAGTAACGCCGTGTTATCTACCGCTGTCGCCGATGCACGTATTGAGTATGTCGGAAATGGTTACATCAATGAGGCGCAGACCATGGGCTGGTTCCAGCGTTTCTTCCTGAACATCTCGCCGATGTAAGAGGTTTCAATGAAAAAGTTAACGCTGTTACGCGCCGGGCTGGCGCTGCTGCTGGGCGTCAGCCTGCTGGCCAAAGCCGACTTGATTCGTGATTTAACCACGGTACAGGGCGTACGTGATAACCAGCTACTGGGCTACGGCCTGGTGGTGGGTCTGGATGGCACCGGTGACCAGACTACGCAGACGCCGTTTACTACCCAGACAGTAAGCAACATGCTGTCACAGCTTGGCATCACCGTGCCTGCGGGTACTAACATGCAGCTGAAAAACGTGGCAGCCGTTATGGTGACCGCTAAGCTGCCGTCGTTTGCCCGTCAGGGACAGAACCTGGATGTGGTGGTCTCATCGCTGGGTAACGCCAAAAGCCTGCGCGGCGGCACGTTGTTAATGACGCCGATGAAAGGGGTTGATAACCAGGTCTATGCGCTGGCTCAGGGCAACATCCTGGTCGGTGGTGCAGGTGCCTCTGCGGGCGGCAGCAGCGTTCAGGTCAACCAGCTGAACGGTGGCCGTATCACCGGCGGTGCAACGGTTGAACGTGAACTGCAGAGCAACTTTGGCTCGCAGAACACCCTTAACCTGCAGCTTAACAATGAAGATTTCTCGATGGCGCAGCGTATTGCTGATGCGATCAACGCCCGTGGCGGTTATGGCGCAGCGCAGCCGCTGGATGCCCGTACCGTCCAGATTCGCGTGTCACCCAATAATGGTGCGCAGGTGCGTCTGCTGGCTGAGATCCAGAATATTGACGTCTCGATTCCGGTTGAAGATGCCAAAGTGATCATCAACTCCCGAACCGGGTCAGTCGTCATGAACCGTGAAGTGACACTGAATCAGTGTGCCGTGGCGCAGGGCAACCTGTCAGTAACGGTTAACCAGCAGCAGAACGTCAGTCAGCCTGATACACCGCTGGCCGGTGGTCAGACCGTGGCGACGACGCAGACCCAGATCGATCTGCGTCAGAGCGGCGGAGCACTGCAGCGTGTCAATGCCAGCGCCAATCTGAACAACGTGGTGCGTGCGCTGAATGCGCTGGGTGCGTCACCCATCGAACTGATGTCGATTCTGCAGTCAATGCAGAGCGCTGGCTGTCTGCGTGCCAAACTGGAAATTATCTGATGGCTGACATGCAATCTGTCACGAGCCCGGCTTTCGACAGCCGCTCCCTGAATGATCTTAAACGCCAGGCGAGCAACGATCCGAAAGGACATGCGTTGCAGGTTGCACGTCAGGTCGAAGGGATGTTTGTACAGATGATGCTGAAGAGTATGCGCGATGCGTTGCCGCAGGACGGCATTATGGGCAACGAGCAGACCAAACTCTTTACCTCTATGTATGACCAGCAGATTGCACAGGAAATGGGCAAGCGCGGCCTCGGCCTGGCGGAAACCATCGTTAAACAGATGCAGCCCGCCACCGCGCCGGATGAAAAAGCGGGCACGGTGCCGATGAAGCTGGATAACAGCTTTATTCTCAGCACCAGTGGGGCGACCGTGCTGCCGGCACAGGAGCTGGAGCAGATGGTACGCAAGGCGATGCCACGTCTGCCGCCGGTCGCATCACCGACGGGGCTGCCGAGCGACAGCCGCGAGTTTATCGCGCAGCTGACGCAACCGGCGCAGGCGGCCAGTCAGCAGAGTGGTATTCCACATCACCTGATTCTGGCCCAGGCTGCGCTGGAATCGGGCTGGGGCCAGCGACAGATCCTGACCCGCGACGGCAAGCCGAGCTATAACGTGTTCGGGATTAAAGCCAGCGGTGACTGGAAAGGTGAGACTACCGATATCATGACCACCGAATATGAGCAGGGCGCAGCGAAGAAAGTCCGGGCCAGCTTCAGGGTGTACAACTCCTATTTCGAGGCGCTGACTGACTACGTCAGACTGCTGACCAAAAACCCTCGTTATGCGGCGGTGACGAATGCCTCAAGCGCAGAGCAGGGCGCGCAGGCGTTACAGGCGGCAGGCTATGCTACTGACCCGAAATATGCGCAAAAGCTGGTGGGAATGATTCAGCAATTCAAAAGCATGGGCGACAAAGTCGTCAAAGCTTACAGCCAGGATATTGGCGACCTGTTCTGATTATTTCGCCTCAAGTTTCACTTAAGCAAGCCGATAACATCCCTATAGCCAGAAGCGTTTTCGCCTGCTGGCGCCCACTTTGATGTCTGCCAGCCCGGTTGACGGGGAACGTAAGGAACCGAGATGTCCAGCATAATTAACTCCGCGATGAGCGGATTGAGTGCCGCGCAGGCCGCTCTGAGCACCACCAGTAACAACATTTCTAACTACACTGTGACGGGCTATTCACGTCAGACAACAGTACTGGCGCAGTCGAATAGTACCCTTCAGGGTAATAGCTATTATGGTAACGGCGTGAACATCACCGGTGTACAACGTGAATATGATTCATTCATTGCCACACAGTTGCGGGGTGCCAGCGCGAGCTACAGTGCAGTCGACACTCAGCATACGCAGATTTCTAACATTGACGATCTGCTGTCGACCGCGACGACCAGCCTGTCGACCTCGCTGCAGGGCTTCTTTACCAACCTGCAGAACGTTGTCAGCAACGCCAACGACCCGTCAGCACGTCAGTCGATGCTCAGCAATGCGCAGGGGTTGGTCAGTCAGTTCCAGACCTCCGCACAATATCTGAACAATATGCAGAACAGCGTCAATTCTGATATCAGTTCCAGCGTTAAGCAGATCAATACCCTCACCAGCCAGATTGCCGATCTTAACCAGCAGATTGGCAAACTGAGTTCTGCCAGCGGTGCTACACCAAATGATTTGCTCGACAAGCGCGATCAGCTGGTCAATGACCTGAATAATGTCGTTGGCGTAACGGTGTCGCAGCAGGATGGCAATTACACAGTATCTATGGCTAACGGCCTGACGCTGGTGAACGGCTATAAATCTAACGATATGGTCGCAATGGCTTCAAGCAGCGATCCAACGCGTACCACGATTGGCTATGTCGATAAGCAGGCGGGTAACGTCGAGATCCCGGAAAAACTGATCACTACCGGATCGCTGGGCGGTCTGCTGGCATTTCGTTCTCAGGATCTCGATCTGGCACAGAACCAGTTAGGTCAGTTAGCCGCGGCGTTTACCACCAGCTTTAATGACGTCCATAAGCAGGGATATGACAGTGACGGTAATCAGGGTGTCGATTTTTTTAATATCGGCACACCGCTGGTGGTGAGCAACAGTAAAAACAGCACAGCTGCCTCTGTAACAGCAGAGTGGACCGATACCAGCGCGCTGAAGGCCTCTAACTACACCGTCAGCTATGACGGTACAAACTGGAGTGCGACACGCTCTTCAGACGGCACGGCTGTCACCATGACCAAGGCAACCGATGCCAGTGGTAATACTACGTTAAGCTTTGATGGCCTGAAGCTTACTGTCGCCGCGACGCCCGCACCAGCCGCGAAAGACAGCTTCCTTGTAAAACCGGTACAGAATGTCATTAACGATATGTCCGTAGCGATTACCAGCGAATCACAGGTGGCAGCTGCCGCTGCAGCCGGGGGTGAAAGTGATAACCGTAACGCGCAAAAATTGCTGGATTTGCAGGATAGTAAACTGGTTGGCGGCAACGCCACGTTGTCGCAGGCCTATGCCACTATCGTCAGTACCGTGGGCAATAAAACCAGTTCGCTTGAGACGACCAGCACTACCCAGAAAAGCGTCGTCAGTCAGCTGACCGACCGCCAGCAGTCAGTTTCGGGCGTCAACCTTGATGAGGAGTACGCCAACCTGACGAAATACCAGCAATATTACATGGCTAATGCGCAGGTGCTGCAGACAGCCAGCACCGTGTTTAACGCATTAATCAATATTCGCTAAGGGCAGGAGATAACATGCGAATCAGTACAAATATGATTTTTGACCAGCAGGTGCGCGGTATTACCGACTCGCAGGCCTCCTGGCTCAAAGTGGGCGAACAGCTCTCCAGCGGGCGACGCGTGACCAACCCGTCGGACGACCCGATTGCCGCGTCCCGGGCTGTGGTGCTCTCTCAAACCCAGCAGCAGGGAAGTCAGTATGCGCTGGCACGTACTTTTGCCGAACAGGGATTGTCACTGGAAGAAAATACGCTGAACAACGTCACCAGTGCGATTCAGGATGCACAAACGCTGATCGTTAACGGTTCAACCGGCACGCTGAGTGACGACGATCGGGGTTCAATTGCCACTCAGCTGGAAGGCATTCGCGCCCAACTGCTGAACCAGGCAAACAGCCAGGATGCCAATGGACGCTACATCTTTGCCGGATATAAAACCGACAGCGCGCCGTTTGTCGATACGGCAGGCACTGGCGTCAGTTATGCTGGCGGCACCGAAGCGATTACTCAGAAGGTCGACACCAGCCGCACCATGACCGTCGCGCATACCGGTGATGATGTTTTTATGGCGATCACCAGCAACGCCACTAAAGAACCGGATGGCAGCGCCAGTGAAACCAATCTGTTTACAATGCTGGACAGCGCGATTGCGGCGCTGAAAGTCCCGCAGGATGATGCTGACGCTGCCACCAAAGCCACTTTTCAGGCAGCGATGGATAAAACGAACCGCGGCCTGGGTAATGCCCTGAATAATGTTTTGACCGTGCGTTCTGAGATTGGTACCCAGCTGGCAGAGATTGATACGCTAAATGCGCAGGGCGACGATCGCTCAGTCATCTACAGTTCACAGATGAGTGACCTGGTTGACGCGGATTATACGAAAACAGTTTCCAGCTACACCATGCAGCAGACGGCTCTGCAGGCTTCTTATAAGACTTTTACTGATATGTCGAAAATGTCACTGTTCCAGTTAAATTCGTAGTATGACCTGAAATTTTGAGCGTATTTTAACCGGATGCGCTTACGTTTTCCCATCCTCCTGCTAAAAGAGGGTGGGATTTTTTTGCCGGTGATTCAGCCGTTTTTCATAAAGCCAGGCTTCCTGATAGCGAGAGGCTGCTCGCATAGCTTTCTTGCTTTCCCATTCCGTACGTCACGCTACTTCGCACTCACATACGCTTGATACTTTCCCACACGTCACAATGGCCGATGTGCATGACGCCGTCTTTACTGATGGCTCATGACTTAAACGGGGTGGTATTAATTTTTTATTTGCCTGAGGAGGGAATCGACGTCATAAAAAAACCCCGGCTTTCAGACCGGGGTTCAGTTCACAACAGCTTAAGCGTTACGGCTTTGTGGCTGGCGCGGTAGCCTGATGGGTGGCGCTATGACCACCCGCAGAACCGCGACCGTCGAACTCATACGGCGCACGGACCCAGTCACTGTGTGGAGCTGGTTCTGACTGCCAGACCGGCGCAGGCGCTTTGGTCATCGGCGCAGAGGCATAGTGCTTCCAGCGCGTACCGTCATTCGGCACCGTTTCAGCAGCGGGCGCTGATGAAACAGGCTCGACCGCCGTTACCGGTTCTGCAGGCGCGATATCGCGAGCGGCAACCGGGGCATGAGGTTCACTGACGGGCGCGATTTCAGCGTTAGCAGCAACCGGCGCGTTCAGCACTTCTTCCACCTCAGCTGCGATCTCTGCGCTGACATCAGTAGCTGACTGCTCAGCAACGTCGGCAGGCTGTGAAACCTCAGCAGCTGGCGTTGCCACCGCTGTTTCGGTGACAGGCTCAGCAGGCTGAGACACGGGCGTTTCAGCGACGGGATCAGCAGGCACGGCTTCAGCCGCTACAGCTTCCGCTTTGGCTTCATCAGCAGCCGGAACAACAGAAGGCTGCTCGTCAACCGGGGCGTCGATAGCACGGGTATCGTCAGTGTTGACGATCGTCACTGGCGTTTCTGCCTGCGACCCGGCTTGTTGCACTGGCACGTCCTGAGCAACCGATTCAACGGCGGCAGCAACCGGCAGCGCAGGGGTCGCGTCTGCGGTCTCTTCGCTGTTATACGCTGGCGTCTCATGCGTTACATTCTGAACCTGCTCTTCGCTGGCCTGGCTCACCGGATAGCGAATCCAGACTTTACCGGATGCCATTTCAGGTGAAGCAGCGGCAGCGGCCAGAGGCATAGCTGACTGCGTCGGGTAACGCTCATCACGGTAACGACGACGACGCTGTCCGCTGACGCGCAGATGACGTGGCGAACGACGTGAACGACGCGGCATATTGGCGTTATCACGGCTGTCGTTATCATCCTGCTCGTCGCTCTGCGAAGCCTGCAACTCAGGCTGTGTCTGAGCAACGTCAGCTGGCTGTGACTGACGCACTTCAGCAGGCTGGGGGATGTCGCTGGTTTCGGCTGGCAGAGGCTGACGGTTATCATCAACACGCACCTTCTGGTTCAGCTGGCGCGGCTTACGACGCGGCATAACCTGAACGCGTTCATCATCCTGCGCCTCAGTGACGTCCAGGGCTTCAGCAACGACTGCTGGCTGCTCAGCCGCTTTGGCCGCTTCTTCACCGGCACGTTTCTCTTCCTGACGACGACGCTGACGTTCAGCACGCTGTTCGCGGCGCTGTTGCTGCTGCTCATCACGCTGCTGACGCGCTTCTTCGCTCAGTGCCGGACGCTCTTCGCGCACTTCACCCGTCTGAGACTGACGCTTGTTGCGACGGTTGTCGTTGCCATCGCGCGGCTCGCGGCTTTCACGTGGCTCACGACTTTCGCGCGGTTCACGGCTTTCACGCGGCTCGCGACTTTCGCGTGGTTCACGGCCTTCACGAGACTGTGCATTGTCACCGTTACGCGGCGTACGCTCACGGCGATTGTTGTTACGACGGTTGTTATTGTTGCTGCGGCGCTCGCCACGGCCACTGTTGCTTTGCTGCTCTTCAGTCGCTTTCTGCGGTTCAGCAACCTCAGTGGCCACTGGCGCAGCAGCTGGCGCTTCTTCGCCAGCGAACATTTTTTTCAGGCCGCCAAGCAGACGCCCGAAGAAACCGGTGCTGACGGTCGCTGGTGCAGCAACAGTCGGGGCTGATTTTGCTGCTGGCTGAGCTTCAGCGCGCTTCACTTCAGGCTCAACTTCTACCGGCGCAGGAGGCGCATCAGGCATCACAAAGGCGGCCAGAGCAGGCTGCTCAGGACGACGGCGCTCAGCATGTTCCTCTTCTGACGGCATCGCCATTTCGGCTTCATGCAGCTTCGGCAGATGATAACTCAGGGTCTGCGTCTCTTCGCCTTTACGTACGCGCAGCACGGAGTAGTGTGGGGTCTGCATCTTATCATCAGGAACGATGATTGCCCGCACGCCACCCTGGCGTTTTTCGATCGCGTTAACCGCTTCACGTTTTTCATTCAGCAGGTAAGAAGCAACCTGAACCGGAACAATGGCGTGAACTTCTTTGGTGTTGTCTTTCAGCGCTTCTTCTTCAATCAGACGCAGAATGGACAGCGCCAGTGACTCGTTATCACGGATGGTGCCGGTGCCACTACAGCGTGGGCAGACGTGATGACTGGATTCACCTAATGACGGGCTCAGACGCTGACGGGACATCTCCAGCAGGCCGAAACGTGAAATATGGCTGATCTGAATACGGGCGCGGTCCTGACGAACAGCTTCACGCAGACGGTTCTCAACTGCGCGCTGATGGCGTACCGGCGTCATATCGATGTAATCGATAACGATCAGGCCGCCCAGGTCACGCAGGCGCAGCTGACGGGCAATCTCATCGGCCGCTTCAAGGTTGGTGTTGAAGGCCGTCTCTTCAATATCACCCCCACGCGTGGCGCGAGCTGAGTTGATATCGATAGCGGTCAGCGCTTCGGTACTGTCGATCACAATCGATCCACCGGAAGGCAGGCGGACTTCACGCTGGAAGGCGGATTCGATTTGCGATTCAATCTGATAGTGGCTGAACAGCGGGATTTCACCGGTGTAGAGCTTAATTTTGCTGCTGAAGTCCGGACGACCCAGCGCCGCGATATGCTGACGTGCGAGTTCCAGCACTTTCGGGTTATCGATAAGGATTTCACCGATGTCCTGACGCAGATAGTCGCGGAAAGCACGCACAATTACGTTGCTCTCCTGATGGATCAGGAACGGAGCAGGGCGATTTTCAGCGGCTTTCTTAATCGCTTCCCAGTGCTTAAGACGGAAGCTTAAGTCCCACTGCAGCGACTCGGCAGATTTACCGACGCCTGCAGTGCGCACAATCAGGCCCATGCCTTCCGGCAGATCCAGCGCTGACAGGGCTTCTTTCAGTTCGGTACGATCGTCACCTTCAATGCGGCGAGAGATACCGCCTGCACGTGGGTTATTCGGCATCAGTACCAGGTAGCTGCCCGCCAGAGAGATAAAGGTTGTCAGCGCAGCGCCTTTATTGCCGCGTTCCTCTTTATCGATCTGAACAATGACTTCCTGGCCTTCACGCAGCACGTCTTTAATATTCGGACGGCCATGTGCGTTGTAGCTGGAGGGGAAATATTCGCGGGAAATTTCTTTTAACGGGAGGAAACCGTGACGCTCTGCGCCATAATCGACAAACGCAGCTTCAAGGCTGGGTTCAATGCGAGTGATTTTACCTTTGTAGATGTTGGCTTTTTTCTGTTCGTGTCCGGGACTTTCGATATCCAGATCGTACAGACGCTGACCGTCAACCAGGGCAACGCGCAACTCCTCCTGCTGAGTTGCGTTTATTAACATTCTTTTCATCGTGACTTACTCGTTATTCTTTCATGAGTGATTACAGCTGCGGGCATAGTTACCCTGGACGAGTATCAACCGATGGCCCCGTGACTTAGTGCAATGTCGTCAGCCTCACGGCTGTCGACCGCGCGAGGGGCGCAAATAACGTCGGTGGCCTGTTTTTCATAAGGAAAAACAGCACCAGATAGTGGAAATGCCTGAGAGGATTATGAAAACCCGTGCATCCCATACTGTTGTCCAGGCCGCAACCCGCAGCCCGCTAAGTGCCTGATTTCGCATTACGTCTTACGCCATTGCTGCGTGTCTGCTCAATCCGGCAAAATGACAATTTCGCTCGGTTTCTGCTCTGAAATGCTTCAGTTAAGAAACTCAGGCATTATTTCATTGCTAACCTTCATATAGCAAGGCGACTTTAGCCAGCTTGTGAAGTTTCTTTACATCTAACCTGCTAATGTGTCGGACAAAGCAGCGGTTTGCTGAAAAAGCCAGCAGAGAAGCGACCTGCCATCACATCAACCCCAGAGTTAAGCACAGAAAAAGAGGTGGCGCTATCAGGGGACACTATTTAGAATCGCCGCCATGAAAACAGAGAATCCCGGCGTACATTTTGTCGCCATCACGGCTGAAAATGCCGGACAACGTATTGATAACTTTTTGCGCACCCAGCTCAAGGGTGTGCCAAAGAGCATGATTTATCGCATCGTACGCAAAGGCGAGGTGCGGGTGAATAAAAAGCGCGTCAAGCCAGAGTACAAGCTGGAGGAGGGAGATGAGGTGCGCATTCCGCCGGTCCGGGTCGCGGAACGTGATGAAGACGCCGTATCACCTAAGCTGGTGAAGGTCGCTTCGCTGGCGGACGCTATCCTCTTTGAGGATGAGTCGCTGCTGGTGATGAACAAGCCCTCAGGCACGGCCGTGCATGGCGGCAGCGGGCTCAGTTTCGGGGTGATTGAAGGGCTGCGTGCGCTGCGACCGGAAGCGCGCTTCCTGGAACTGGTGCATCGCCTGGATCGTGATACCTCGGGCATTCTGCTGGTCGCAAAAAAACGCTCAGCGCTGCGTTCCCTGCACGAGCAACTGCGTGAAAAGGGGATGCAGAAAGATTATCTGGCTTTGGTGCGCGGCAACTGGCCCTCGCATCTGAAGGTCGTTCAGGCTCCTTTGCTGAAAAATATTCTCCAGAGTGGTGAGCGTGTCGTGCGCGTCAGCAGCGAAGGTAAAGCCTCTGAAACCCGTTTTAAAGTGGAAGAGCGGTTTGAGTTTGCCACGCTGGTAAAAGCCAGTCCGGTCACCGGCCGCACCCACCAGATTCGTGTACATACACTGCATGCTGGTCATCCCATCGCCTTCGACGATCGCTATGGCGAACGTGACTTTGACAGTCAGCTGGCATCAACCGGTCTGAAACGTCTGTTCCTGCATGCGGCGGCACTGACCTTTACCCATCCCGGCACTGGCGAAGTCATGCGTGTCGAAGCGCCGCTGGATGAGGGCCTGAAGCAGTGCCTGAATAAGCTGCGTCAGCTGAAGGCGTAACGATTACCCGGCATCACTCCGTTAAAGGATTGATGCCGGCCTGCTGCAACATTCCGTTGAGCGCAATCAGTGGCAGCCCGACCAGTGTATTGGGATCGCGCCCCTCCAGCCTGTCAAACAGACAAATTCCCAGACCTTCGCTTTTAAAACTGCCTGCGCACTGTAGCGGCTGCTCCTTTTCCACATATCCGGCGATTTCAGCGTCGGCTAAGGTGCGGAAATGCACCACGAAGGGTTCGCAACACTGCAGCAGCCTGCCACTGGCGGGATGAAACAGCGCCAGTCCGGTGTAAAAGGTAATCGCCTTACCGCTGGCGGCACGCAGTTGCGCCCGCGCATTCTCAGCCGTGTGAGGTTTACCGGCGATCGCGCCATCCAGCACGCAGACCTGATCTGAGCCGATTATCCAGTGGCGGGGATAGGTTCCAGCCAGCGCCAGCGCTTTCGCCACGGCAAGACGAATCACCAGCGCTTCGGCAGTTTCACCGGGCTGCGGTGACTCATCTACCTCAGGCGCAGCGGTAATAAAAGTCAGGCCCAGCTTGCGCAGTAATGCCTGCCGAAAGGGCGAGGTTGAAGCTAAAAGAATCGATGGCGTCATTTTTTTTCAATAGTGATAGCGAATTGGTGACAGTCATTTTAAACTGTGCGCCGCACTGGATGCGAATAGTGGTTGAAAGATGCTGTTTAACGGCCTTTTTCTTTGACTCTATGACATTACAAAGTTAATATGCGCGCCCTATGCAAAAGGTAAAATTACCCCTAACGCTGGACCCTGTCCGCACTGCTCAGAAGCGCCTTGATTATCAGGGTGTCTACACATCTGTTCAGGTGGAGCGTGTGGCCGAGTCGGTCGTTAGCGTGGACAGTGATGTGGATTGTGCCATGTCGTTTGCGGTTGATAACCAACGTCTGGCGGTACTGACGGGTACTGCTGAAGTTCAGGTGACGTTACGTTGTCAGCGCTGCAACCAGACCTTTCCCCATCACGTAAAAGTGAGTTATTGCTTCAGTCCTGTCTCTTCTGAAGAGCAGGCCGAGGCATTACCGGAAGCGTACGAGCCGGTCGATGTCAACGAGTTTGGTGAGATCGATTTGCTGGCGGTTGTCGAGGATGAACTGATTCTCGCGCTGCCGGTCGTTCCGGTGCACGATTCTGAACACTGTGAAGTGTCCGAGGCGGACATGGTCTTTGGCAAACTGCCTGCAGAGGCAGAGAAACCAAATCCATTTGCCGTATTAGCCAGTTTAAAGCGTAAGTAATAGGAGTAAGGTCCATGGCCGTACAACAGAATAAACCCACCCGTTCTAAGCGTGGTATGCGTCGTTCACACGATGCGCTGACCACTGCTGCTCTGTCAGTAGATAAAGTTTCTGGCGAAACGCATCTGCGTCACCACATCACTGCGGATGGTTACTACCGCGGTCGCAAGGTTATCGTTAAGTAAGTTTCTTGCTTAGCAAGGCGATACCTTGACACGTTTGACCCTGGCGATTGATGCCATGGGCGGGGACTTCGGTCCCTGCGTGACAGTGCCTGCAGCATTGCAGGCACTGGCCTCTCATTCGGAACTATTCCTTCTTCTGGTCGGACATCCCGACATTCTCACGACATTGCTTGCCAAAGCGGATTCCTCCCTGACGGGGCGTTTGCAGGTGATCCCTGCCGAATCGGTTATTGCAAGTGATGCGCGGCCCGCTCAGGCCATCCGGAACAGTCGCGGCAGTTCAATGCGCGTGGCACTGGAGATGGTGAAAGAGGGACGTGCACAGGCCTGCATCAGCGCCGGCAATACCGGTGCGCTGATGGGGCTGTCGACACTCTTATTAAAACCGCTGGATGGAATTAAGCGTCCGGCGCTGATGTCCGTTTTACCGCATCAGCAACAGGGTAAAACCGTGGTGCTGGATCTGGGTGCGAATGTGGGCTCAGACAGTGCGATGCTGGTGCAGTTTGCTGTGATGGGGTCGGTGATGGCTGAGCATGTGCTTGGTATTCCACGGCCCCGTGTCGCGTTGCTCAACATTGGTCATGAAGAGACCAAAGGGCTGGAAACCATCCGCGATGCCGCAGTAGTGCTGCGAGAATCACCGCAAATCAACTATATTGGTTACCTCGAAGGTAACGAGCTGCTCACCGGCAAAACGGATGTGATGGTCTGTGATGGTTTTGTCGGAAACGTCACGCTGAAGACGATGGAAGGCGTGGTAAGAATGTTTCTTTCTCTGCTGAAGTCATCAGGGGAAGGTAAAAAACGGTCATGGTGGCTTCAGTTGCTGGGGCGCTTAATCCAGAAACGTCTGGCGAAACGCTTCGGGCAACTTAACCCTGACCAGTACAATGGCGCTTGTCTGTTAGGATTGCGCGGAACAGTGATCAAGAGTCACGGCGCAGCAAATCAACACGCCTTCGCCGTGGCGATAGAACAGGCAGAGCAGGCGGTGAGGCAGCAAATTCCCGAGCGAATTGCTGCGCGCCTTGATGCTGTATTAGCCAGGAGTGACAAAGCCTAGATGTATACCAAAATTATCGGTACGGGCAGTTATCTGCCCAGCCAGGTTCGCACCAATGCCGATCTGGAAAAAATGGTGGAGACGTCGGACGAGTGGATTGTTACCCGTACCGGCATCCGTGAGCGTCGCATTGCTGCGCCTGACGAAACCGTCGCCACCATGGGATTCAGCGCGGCGCAACGCGCGCTTGAAATGGCAGGCATTGACGCGAACGATGTTGGGCTGATTATTGTCGCCACAACCTCATCCAGCCATGCTTTCCCCAGTTCCGCCTGCATGATCCAGCAAATGCTGGAAATCAAAGATTGCGCGGCATTTGACCTTGCTGCCGCCTGTGCGGGTTTCACCTATGCACTGAGCGTAGCCGATCAATACATCAAAAATGGCGCGGTTAAGCATGCTCTGGTCATCGGCGCTGATGTCCTGGCGCGCGCGCTGGATCCGGAAGATCGCGGCACCATCATCCTGTTTGGTGATGGCGCGGGTGCGGTCGTGCTGGGCCAGAGCGAAGAACAGGGGATTATCTCTACTCACCTTCATGCTGATGGTCGCTATGCGCAGCTTCTGACGCTGCCTTATCAGGATCGTGCCCATCAGGATCAGCCGGCCTATGTCACCATGGCAGGTAACGAAGTCTTCAAGGTTGCCGTCACCGAACTGGCCCACATCGTTGATGAAACGCTGCAGGCCAATAATCTTGATCGTGAAATGCTGGACTGGCTGGTGCCGCATCAGGCGAACCTGCGCATTATCAGCGCTACCGCGAAAAAACTCGGTATGACCATGGACAAAGTGGTCGTCACACTGGATCGCCATGGCAATACCTCTGCTGCATCGGTGCCAAGCGCACTGGATGAAGCGGTTCGTGATGGCCGCATCAAACCCGGACACCTTATTCTGCTGGAAGCTTTTGGTGGTGGATTCACCTGGGGTTCTGCGCTGGTTCGCTTTTGATTGACAGGAACAGAAGATGACGCAATTTGCATTTGTTTTTCCAGGTCAGGGTTCACAGACCGTGGGCATGCTGACTGAATTAGCGACGACGTATCCGCTGGTGGAAGAGACCTTCCGTGAAGCCTCTGACGCGCTGGGTTATGACCTGTGGCAGTTAGTGAGTCAGGGGCCGGCTGAAGAGCTGAACAAAACCTGGCAGACTCAGCCTGCGCTGTTAGCTGCCTCTGTGGCCATCTACCGTGTCTGGCAGCAGCAGGGCGGTGAACAGCCTGTCCTGATGGCCGGTCACAGCCTGGGCGAATATTCGGCGCTGGTCTGTGCGGGTGTACTTAACTTCGCGGATGCCGTGAAGCTGGTTGAACTGCGCGGCAAACTGATGCAGGAAGCCGTCCCGGAAGGGACTGGCGCAATGCAGGCAATTATTGGCCTGGATGACGCGGCTATTCGCAAAGCCTGTGAAGAGAGCGCGCAGGGCCAGGTTGTCTCACCGGTTAACTTCAACTCGCCAGGCCAGGTGGTTATTGCGGGTAACAAAGAAGCTGTTGAGCGTGCAGGGGCTGCCTGTAAAGCTGCGGGCGCTAAGCGTGCCCTGCCACTGCCGGTCAGCGTGCCTTCTCACTGTGCACTGATGAAGCCTGCGGCCGATAAACTGGCGGTTGCGCTGGAGAGTATTACGTTTAATGCACCAGCGGTTCCGGTGATCAATAACGTCGATGTGAAAGCGGAAACTGACGCTGCGGCCATCCGTCATGCGCTGGTTCGTCAGCTCTACAGCCCGGTTCGCTGGACCGAGAGCGTGGAAGCGATGGCGGCACAGGGCGTGACACAGCTGCTGGAGATGGGGCCAGGTAAAGTCCTGACCGGTCTGACCAAACGTATTGTCGATACCCTGACAGCGGCTGCCGTTAACGATACAGCAACCCTGACGGCTGCACTCGGTAAGGAATAAGAGGAAAATCATGAGCTTTGAAGGTAAAGTTGCGCTGGTTACCGGCGCGAGTCGCGGCATTGGTCGTGCGATTGCAGAAACACTGGCGGCACGTGGTGCCAAAGTGGTAGGAACTGCAACCAGCCAGAGTGGCGCCGATGCCATCAGTGCTTACCTTGGCGACAAGGGTAAAGGCCTGTTACTGAACGTGACTGACGCTGATTCAATTAACAGCGTTTTAGAGAATATTCGCGCTGAATTTGGCGAAGTAGATATTTTAGTCAATAATGCAGGCATTACGCGTGATAATCTTCTCATGCGCATGAAGGACGATGAGTGGCAGGATATCCTGGATACTAACCTCACATCGGTATTCCGCCTTTCTAAGGCGGTCCTGCGTGCCATGATGAAAAAGCGCGTGGGCCGTATCATCACCATTGGTTCCGTTGTTGGCACCATGGGTAACGCGGGCCAGGCAAACTACGCAGCAGCAAAAGCGGGTTTAATTGGCTTTAGCAAATCACTGGCGCGCGAAATCGCGTCACGTGGCATTACCGTCAACGTCGTGGCTCCAGGCTTTATTGAGACTGATATGACGCGGGCACTGAACGAAGACCAACGTTCCGGTATTTTGGCGGAAGTCCCTGCGGGTCGCTTAGGTGACGCGCAGGAAATCGCCAATGCTGTGGCATTCTTAGCCTCTGACGAAGCAGCCTACATCACAGGTGAAACGCTGCACGTCAATGGCGGAATGTACATGGTCTGATAAATCACGAAATCATTTGCTTTATTTGCGGTTAAAACCGCAAAATAACGCAAAATCGTGGTTCGACCAGCCGGGATTTTGTTGCATCTTTTTCACCATTTTATACACTACGAAAACCATCGCGTAAGCGAGTTTTGATAGGAAATTAAATAGTATGAGCGATATCGAACAACGCGTTAAGAAAATCATCAGTGAGCAGCTGGGTGTGAAAGAGGAAGAAGTCACCAACTCTGCATCTTTCGTAGAAGACCTGGGTGCCGATTCTCTTGATACCGTTGAGCTGGTGATGGCTCTGGAAGAAGAGTTTGATACTGAGATTCCAGACGAAGAAGCTGAGAAAATCACTACCGTTCAGGCAGCGATCGACTACATCAATAGCCATAAAGGCTAATGAATATATTCAGGCGGTCGCTCGACCGCCTGATTTTTTTGTTTGTCCCACATAGTTCCCTATTTCCCCTCCCTGGAGGACGAACGTGTCTAAGCGTCGTGTAGTTGTGACTGGTCTTGGCATGTTGTCTCCTGTCGGCAATACCGTAGAGTCTACCTGGAGTGCTCTCCTTGCCGGTCAGAGCGGCATTACCCTGATCGACCATTTTGATACCAGTGCTTATGCAACCCGTTTTGCAGGTCTGGTAAGAGATTTTAATTGTGATGACTACATCTCGCGCAAAGATCAGCGCAAGATGGATGCCTTCATTCAGTACGGCATTGTGGCCGGTATGCAGGCCATGCAGGACAGCGGTCTGGTTATTACCGAAGAAAATGCAAGCCGTATGGGCGCAGCAATTGGCTCCGGCATCGGTGGCTTAGGTCTGATTGAAGAGAATCATACTTCACTGGTCAACGGCGGCCCGCGTAAAATCAGCCCATTCTTTGTGCCTTCAACCATCGTTAACATGGTGGCGGGTCATCTCAGCATCATGTATGGCCTGAAAGGTCCAAGCATCTCTATCGCGACAGCCTGTACCTCTGGTGTGCATAACATCGGTCATGCCGCACGTATCATCGCCTATAACGATGCTGACGTGATGCTGGCGGGTGGCACAGAGAAAGCCAGCACGCCATTAGGCGTCGGTGGTTTTGGTGCAGCACGCGCCCTCTCAACCCGTAACGACAACCCGCAAGCGGCCAGCCGCCCGTGGGATAGAGATCGTGACGGTTTTGTGCTGGGTGATGGCGCTGGCATTGTGGTGCTCGAAGAGTACGAACATGCGAAGAAACGTGGTGCGAAAATCTACGCAGAAATTGTAGGTTTTGGTATGAGCAGTGATGCCTACCACATGACGTCACCACCAGAAGATGGTTCGGGTGCAGCGGCGGCAATGATCAATGCGCTGCGTGATGCTCAGCTTACGCCAGAGCAGATCGGCTATGTCAACGCGCACGGTACCTCCACGCCAGCCGGTGATAAAGCTGAAGCGCAGGCGGTGAAATCGGTCTTTGGGGCAGCAGCCAGCAGCGTCATGGTCAGCTCAACCAAATCAATGACCGGGCACTTACTGGGTGCCGCAGGTGCTGTTGAATCGATTTACTCGATTCTGGCACTGCGTGACCAGGCCGTTCCACCGACCATTAACCTGGACAATCCGGATGAAGGCTGCGATCTCGACTTCGTGCCGCACACCGCGCGTCAGGTTCCTGGACTGGAGTATACCCTGTGTAACTCCTTCGGTTTCGGCGGAACCAACGGTTCGTTGATCTTCCGTAAAGTGTAATCGTTGCAGATTGCTAAAAAGGCCCGCGATGCGGGCCTTTTTTTATCCTGCAAAATGCGCTGAAATCACGTCTCACGCTCAGGAGAGAACGATGTGGATTAACGGAATCAAACATTCGACGCTGGCTGCCAGCGACCGCGGCATGCAGTTCGGCGATGGCTGCTTTACTACCGCCGCCGTCCGTCAGGGTATAATCCTGCTGCTGGATAGCCACATGCAGCGCCTCAAAGCGGGCTGCGAGCGGTTATGGATCGGCGGCGTCGACTGGGATCAGCTGGAGGCTGAGATGAGACAGGCCGCGCATGAGCAGACGCAGGCGGTGCTGAAAGTTATTATCAGTGCGGGCAGCGGCGGACGGGGTTATAGCCGCCTGGGCTGTGGTGAACCCACGCGCATCGTCTCATTAGCGCCCTGGCCGCAACACTACGCCGGGTTGCAGCAGCATGGTGCTTCACTCCGGCTGAGTCCGGTTCGTCTGGCGCGAAACCCGCAGTTTGCGGGTATCAAGCACCTTAACCGTCTGGAGCAGGTGATGATTCGGGCTCATCTTGACCAGACAGACGCCGACGAGGCGCTGGTGCTTGACACTGAAGGTTGGGTGGTGGAATGCTGTGCGGCCAATTTATTCTGGCGGCAGGGCAGACAAATTTTTACGCCCGATGTATCAGCGGCAGGCGTGGACGGCATTATGCGGCGAAGCCTGATAGCGCAACTTGCAGCAGCAGGTCAGGCTTGTCAGGTGATAAAAAGCGAACCGGCACAGCTGCTGAACGCTGATGAAGTGGTGATATGTAACGCGCTGATGCCGGTTCTGCCGGTCCGACAGATAGAAGCCGTACAGTTTACTGAGCGCTCGCTGTTTAATCAGTTGCACGCAGGCTGTAAAAAGATAATGGATGCATCATGATTCGTAGCAAAAAAATTCTCGTCAGCCTGCTGGCGATTGTGGGTCTCGCGGCTGTGCTGAGTTACTGGCAGGTTAAGCAGTTTGCGGCCACCCCGTTGACCATTAAGCAGGAAACGGTCTATACATTGCCAGCCGGTACAGGCCGGGTCGCACTCCAGGCGCAGCTGGAAGAGAAAATCATTATTCCGCACAGTATCTGGTTTGGCGCGCTGCTGCGTCTGGAGCCAGAGCTGGCGACCTTTAAGGCGGGCACCTATCGCCTTGAACCGACCATGACCGTGCGCGCGCTGTTACGGCTGCTGGCCAGTGGTAAAGAGGCGCAGTTCCCGGTGCGGTTTGTGGAGGGGCAGAGACTGAAAGAGTGGCTCAGCGAGCTGCGTAAAGCGCCCTATATCCGCCACACTCTGAAAGATGATCAGTTCGCCACCCTTGCCAGCGCACTTAACGTGGAGCCTGAGCAACTGGAGGGCAACTTCTTTCCGGACACGTATCTCTACACCGCCAACACGACTGATATGGCGCTGCTGCAACGTGCGCATAATCGGATGAAGAAAACCATCGATGAGGTGTGGCAGGGACGGGCGGATAATCTGCCGTACAAAACGCCACAGGATCTGGTGACCATGGCCTCGATCATTGAGAAAGAAACCGGCGTCAGTGAAGAGCGCGCACGCGTGGCCTCGGTGTTTATCAATCGTCTGCGCACGGGGATGCGCTTGCAGACCGATCCTACGGTGATCTATGGCATGGGTGACAGCTACAACGGTACGCTGACCCGCAAAGATCTTGAGACGGCCAGCGCGTACAATACCTATATCATTAATGGTCTGCCGCCTGGACCGATCGCGATGCCGGGCAAAGCCTCGCTGCAGGCAGCGGCCCATCCCGAGAAAACTAACTATCTCTACTTTGTTGCAGACGGCAAGGGCGGACATACGTTTACCACCAACCTCGCCAGCCATAACAAGGCGGTGCAGGTCTACCGGCAGACGCTGAAGGAAAAAAATGAACAGTAAGTTTATCGTCATTGAAGGCCTGGAAGGCGCTGGAAAAACCACCGCGCGCGACGCCATTGTCGCTACGCTGCATAACCGTGGTATCCGTGATCTGGTCTTTACCCGCGAGCCTGGCGGTACGCCGCTGGCAGAACAGCTCCGGGTCCTGGTCAAGCAGGGCATTGAAGGTGAGCAGGTGACGGATAAAGCCGAACTGCTGATGCTCTATGCCGCGCGGGTTCAGCTGGTAGAGACCGTAATCAAACCGGCGCTGGCTCGCGGTGCCTGGGTAATCGGCGATCGTCACGATCTCTCCTCTCAGGCTTATCAGGGTGGCGGCCGGGGTCTTGACAGCAGACTGATGCAGACGCTGCGCGATGCGGTCTTAGGTGATTTCCGTCCCGATCTGACGCTCTATCTTGATGTCACGCCTGAGGTCGGTCTGCAGCGCGCCCGTGCGCGTGGTGAGCTGGATCGTATTGAGCAGGAGTCGCTGCGCTTCTTTGAACGCACACGTACACGCTATCTGGCCCTTGCTGCAGAAGATCCCACTATCCTGACCATCGATGCCACTCAGTCGCTGCCCAAGGTGACAGCGTCACTTCAGGTGGCGCTGGAGAGCTGGCTGGCGGAGCAGGCGTGATGAACTGGTATCCGTGGCTGAATCAGCCTTATCGCCAGGTGATTGGCCAGCATCAGGAGAATCGCGCGCATCATGCGCTGTTGATCCAGGCGATGGCTGGCATGGGCGATGACGCCCTGGTCTGGGGGATGAGCCGCTGGCTGATGTGCCAGCAGCCGGATGGACTCAAAAGTTGCGGAGCGTGCCACGGTTGCCAGCTGATGCAGGCTAATACTCACCCTGACTGGTATCGGTTAGAGGCGGAGAAGGGCAAAAGTACTCTGGGCATCGATGCGGTGCGGCAGGTGACAGAAAAAATGTATCACTTTGGCCAGCAGGGCGGCGCGAAAGTGGTCTGGCTGCCGGATGCTGCACAGCTTTCAGAAGCGGCCGCTAACGCCCTGCTTAAAACGCTGGAAGAGCCACCAGCCAACAGCTGGTTCTTCCTCAGCAGCCGCGATCCGTCACGTCTGCTGGCCACACTGCGCAGTCGCTGTATGACGCTGCATCTGACGCCGCCCGATGAAGAACAAAGCCTGCTCTGGCTGAAGAAGCAGTCCTCGCACGATGAACAGATGCTGCTGGCGGCACTACGCCTGAGCGCAGGCGTGCCGGGCGCGGCGCTGAGCCTGCTGGAAAACGGGCCGTGGCAGGCGCGACAAAAGCTTTGCGATGCGCTGCCCGCGGCATTACAGCAGGACATCCTGCAACTTCTGCCTGCGCTGAATGCTGATGATGCGGCCGCACGTATCGGCTGGCTGCTCTCTTTGCTGCTGGATGCGATGAAATGGCAGCAAAATGCAGGTCAGTGGCTGAGTAATATTGACCGCCAGGATGTGGTGGAGCTGCTGGCCGGATACTTTTCAGCCAGCGCACTTAACAGCAGTACCCAGGCATGGATGCGCTGTCGCGAGCAGTTACTGCATGTGGCGTCAGTGAATCGCGAATTATTGCTGACCGATCAGCTTCTGAGCTGGGCTGACAAACAGAAGCCTGCGGTGGCCGGCTAAACCTATCTGAGAGTAATTATGTTTATTGTGGATTCCCATTGCCATCTCGATGGCCTGGATTATGAAAAGAACCATCGTGACCTTGATGATGTGATCGCTAAAGCGGCAGCACGTGATGTGAAATTTATGCTGGCAATCGCCACTACGCTGCCGGGTTTCCATACACTGAAGAGCCTGGTCGGCGATCGGAAAAATATTGCGCTCTCCTGTGGCGTGCATCCGCTGAATCAGGAAGAGGCCTATGACGTTGAGGCGTTTCGCCGGCTCTCTGCCGATCCTCAGGTGGTAGCGCTCGGTGAGACCGGGCTGGATTATCACTATCAGCCAGAAACCAGAGATCAGCAGCAGCGCTCGTTCCGGGAACATATCCGTACCGGGATCGCGCTGAATAAGCCGATCATCGTCCACACCCGTGACGCGCGCGAAGATACGCTGGCGATTCTGCGTGAAGAGCAGGTTGAGCGCTGCGGCGGCGTGCTGCACTGTTTCACTGAGGATCAGCCTACCGCCGCTAAGCTGCTCGATATGGGCTTTTATATCTCCTTTTCCGGGATCGTCACCTTCCGTAATGCTGAACAGCTACGCGAAGCTGCGCGTTATGTGCCGCTGGACCGGATGCTGGTGGAAACGGATTCACCTTATCTGGCACCCGTGCCGTATCGTGGCAAAGAGAATCAGCCTGCTTATACGCGCGATGTTGCCGATTACCTGGCGGTACTGAAAGGTGTCGATGTGGAAACGCTGGCTGCCGCCACCACGCAAAACTTCTCAACGCTGTTCCATATCCCGATGAGCCAGCTCGGCACCTGACCGGCCTTTATTTCAGCCTCTGTAATTAATCATTAACCTGCCTATATGACCCTGTTTTTTAAAACAGGGTCAGCTTTTTATCGTCAAATACCGATGCACGTCAGTGAGAAATTTCGTAAAGTGCGCGCCTGTGATTGTCGAAACGTGATAGCCATCAAAGTAACAAAACGGGATTTATTTTACCCTTCGTAATAAATCAAAAGGCGGTCACCGCCAGCCCGGTAAAGAATCCTCCCTCTTTGCCACGCGCACTGCGCAACTATGCACTCATACTCAGGAGCTTCACGCTATGTTCAAAAATGCTTTTGCCAACCTTCAAAAGGTCGGTAAATCGCTGATGCTGCCGGTATCGGTTCTGCCGATTGCCGGTATTTTGTTAGGGGTCGGTTCAGCCAATTTCAGCTGGTTACCTGCAGTGGTTTCGCATGTAATGGCAGAAGCGGGTGGATCGGTGTTCGCCAACATGCCGCTGATTTTTGCTATCGGTGTGGCGCTGGGCTTCACCAATAACGATGGCGTTTCGGCGCTGGCAGCAGTTGTTGCTTATGGCATCATGGTGAAAACCATGGCGGTGGTTGCGCCGCTGGTGCTGCATATGCCCGCGGCAGAGATCGAGGCTAAACACCTCGCCGACACCGGGGTGCTGGGCGGTATTATCGCGGGCTCCATCGCCGCCTACATGTTCAACCGCTTCTATCGCATTAAACTGCCGGAATATCTGGGCTTCTTTGCCGGTAAACGTTTTGTGCCGATTATTTCTGGTCTGGCGGCTATTATTCTCGGCGTACTGCTCTCCTTTATCTGGCCACCAATTGGTTCCGCGATTCAGGAATTCTCGCAGTGGGCAGCCTATCAGAACCCGGTTGTCGCCTTTGGTATTTATGGCGTAATCGAACGCGCACTGGTGCCGTTTGGTCTGCATCACATCTGGAACGTTCCTTTCCAGATGCAGATTGGCGAATACACCAATGCGGCAGGTCAGGTGTTCCACGGTGATATCCCACGCTATATGGCGGGTGACCCGACCGCAGGGAAACTCTCTGGCGGCTTCCTGTTCAAAATGTACGGTCTGCCAGCGGCAGCGATTGCTATCTGGCATTCAGCGAAGCCTGAAAATCGCGCTAAAGTGGGCGGTATTATGATCTCCGCCGCGCTGACCGCATTCCTGACCGGTATCACCGAACCGATTGAATTCTCATTCATGTTCGTCGCGCCGATCCTGTATGTGATCCATGCGCTGCTGGCAGGTCTGGCATTCCCAATCTGTATCCTGCTTGGTATGCGTGATGGCACCAGCTTCTCACACGGTCTTATCGACTTTATCGTGCTGAGCGGCAACAGCAGCAAAATCTGGCTGTTCCCGATTATCGGTATCATCTACGGCCTGATTTACTACACCGTGTTCCGCGTGCTGATCGCCAAACTGGATCTGAAAACGCCTGGCCGTGAAGAGAGCAGCAGCAGCGAGCAATCGAGCGCGACCGGTACAGAGATGGCGAGCAAACTGGTGGCGGCGTTTGGTGGTAAAGAGAACATCACTAACCTGGATGCCTGCATCACCCGTTTACGTGTCAGCGTTGCCGATGTGGCGAAAGTAGATCAGACTGAACTGAAAAACCTCGGCGCCCGTGGCGTGGTGGTTGCCGGTTCCGGCGTTCAGGCAATTTTCGGGACTAAATCCGATAACCTGAAAACTGATATGGATGATTACATTCGTAGTATGTAATGATTCAGCGAAATGAAAAAGCCCCGCTAAGCGGGGCTTTTTTGGCACGCGTTACAGGTAAACGCGCAGATACTCAGTCAGGCAGAGCAGGCCCATTGCCTGACCGTAGGGCATTGAGGTGAGAGGGACAGTGCGGTAGTAGGCCAGGTCACTGCCCATCGCGGTCCCAAAGGAAACCTGTTTCAGCTCGCCATCGTCATCGATATTCGCAATCACGCCGCGCAGCGCTTTTTCTGCTACCTCCAGATACTCCGCGGGGAGATAGCGTTTGCGAACCCCTTTCAGAATGCCATAGGCAAATCCTGCGGTGGCAGAGGCTTCCGGGTAACTGTTCGGGTCAGCAAGCAGGGTGTGCCATAATCCGCTGCTGTGCTGACAGGTCTTGAGCGCTTTGACCTGGGTCTCCAGAATCTGCTGCAGGAAGCGGCGGGTGGCGTGATACTCAGGCCAGTTCATCATCTCCAGGAAGTCAGGAATCACAATCGTCACCCAGCTGTTGCCACGCGCCCAGCGAGCCTCAGCAAAGTTATGACGACCGTCGAAGTTCCAGCCGTGGAACCATAAGCCGGTTTCGCGATCCATCAGATACTGGGTGTGCAGCAGGAACTGATAGCTCGCTTCTTCCACCCACTCATCGCGTTTCAGCAATTGGCCGATTTTGGCCAGTGCCATTACACTCATCATCAGCGTATCGTCCCAGAGTTGCTGTGTGTTTTCATGGTTATAGACGATGTGCTGCAGTCCGCCCTGTTCTGTGCGCGGCATCTCATACATGACCCACTCAGCCCAGCGCTCAAGCACCGGCATCCAGGCCGGGTTCCTGGTCTCTTCATAACGGTAAGCCAGCGTCAGAAAAGGACAAACGGTATTCACATTTTTGGTCGGCGTTCCTTCCGCCAGACGCACAGTGAACCATTCATCAATCATCGCCAGCGTCTGCTGGTCGCCGGTTTGCTGATAGTAGTGCAACATGCCATACAGACCGATGCCATGTGTCCATTCCCAACCCGCCCAGCCTTTGGTATCAATCACCCGGCCATCGTCCAGCCGCAATAAAAATTCGCCTGTCTCATCAGTGATGTTAACCAGATTTTGTGTCAGCTTTTGAATCAGCTGTACCAGTTCGCTGCGTGGCAGCAGATGCTCAGGCTGGCACAATAATTTGCTGTGTTTAACGGGAAATACAGTCATGGTTTATTCCTGTCGTTTTAAGGTCGGGTTTATAGAAGGGTGTAAAGCGGGATGGGCGGACAATTTTTCCGGCGCGGGCTTATTCCGGTTAAGGAAGCCAATGTTATTGTTGCCCCACAGATTTTCGTAAGGCATGCCAGTCAGTGTTTCAACTATCCCGCGTGCTTCCGGGGTAATGCTTTCCGGCACGATGCGGTCCGCCTGGCGCATTTTCAGCGTTTCCTGGCGCAGGACAGTGTGGGTCTGCAGATTAAGTTTGAAGCGCAGTGACACGATAAAGCCGCAGGCCAGAACGGCCACGGTACCGATACTCAGGATCGCCAGGATAGTGTGGCTGACGCCGGGTACCTGCGTTGCCTGACCAGAGACAAAACCAGAGAGTTGCAGCACGATACCGACCAGCATGACGGCACCCGCCTGCGACGCTTTACGCGTCAGGGTCATTATGCCCGCAAAAATGCCTTCGCGGCGCTGACCAGTGATGGCTTCATCGACATCCGCGATATAAGTGTAGGTATTCCATGGCACATAGTTAATGCCACCACGTCCCAGACCTGCCAGGGCAGAGGTCACTAACAGCAGTGATATGTTGTCGTTCATGCCGGCATACCACAATCCGGCATAGGAGAGCGACGCCAGGCCAAAAAGGATGGCCACCAGACGGTAGGCAGGTGCAGGCCCCATGCGGATACAGAGCGGGATCATCGCCATCACAGCAATAAACTGCAGCACTGCCATAGTGCCCATCAGGCTGGAGGCAACCTGAGCACTCTGCATCAGCACAAACATCACATACCAGGTAAAGACGGCATTAAAAACATCCTGGGCGATATAGCCGCCGAGGTACATGCCAAGGTGCTGGCGGAAGATACGAATACGTAAAGTTGAGGCCAGCTCAACATAGAGCCGTTTAAGATTCTGCATCAGCGTCAGCTGCTGTTTTTCCTGTTCGGCACGCCGCGACTCGGCAGAAAAATCATCCGGGTGACGTTCCCAGGTAAAGCACCACACCAGCGTCAGCACCAGTGCGCAGATTACCGAGAATACCAGGCTGGCGTAGAAAAAGGAGTCAGGATTATCTTTGCCCAGCATACCCAGTAAAATGCCGGGTAAAAATGCGGCCAGAATGGCTGAGAGCTGCGCCAGACCAATACGCGCGCCGGAGAAACGGGTTTTCTGTTTGAAATCGTCAGTCATTTCAGGGACCAGCGTTTCATAAGGCACCAGGATCATGGTGTAGACGATATCAAACAGCAGGTAAGTGCAGAGATACCACCAGAAGCTCATGTCGCTGACCCACATCAGGCTATAACTGAATACACAGGGTATGCCTGACAGGATAAAGAATTTGCGGCGGCCAAAGCGTTTGCCCAGCCAGGTTGAGCCAAAGTTGTCGGTAATAAAGCCCATGAGCGGGCTGACTATGGCATCCAGCACGCGAGCAGTAGCAAAGATTAAGGTGGCCTGAATCGGGGTTAATCCACAGAAGGTGGTATAAAAATAGAGTAACCAGGCGGAGGTGAGCGCCGTGGTGCCTGCTCCGAGAAAATCTCCGGAACCATAGGCCAGATAGTGGCCAGGACCAATTTTACGTGAGCGCATGGCTAATGCTCCCTGATGTTATATGGCGGTATACCCATGGTGACACCGGACTTCTCACCCGGACTGGTTAGCAAAGTAGAGCTGACCGGGCGGCTAAACCTTCGCAATTTGGCTAACGCCTGGGCTGAAGTGGCAGCCATATAAAGAAAAGGGTGGCGAAATTCTAATTTATAAAACAGTGTTTCATTTTAATGAAAAGGCAGGCGCCTGTGAGCATCAGGAATGCTGTTCAGGTGAAAGAGGAGTGGAGCGGCTACAAAGGCAGGCGAACAATGCAAGAAAAGTGGTACTGAGCTTGAAAGAAAACAAATTTCTCCCGCATACTGATTGATTACGACTCAGGCTCAAGGAATTGCACCATGGCTGAAGAAACCATTTTTAGTAAAATTATCCGCCGCGAAATCCCCGCTGATGTGGTTTATCAGGATGAACTGGTTACGGCTTTCCGCGACATCTCGCCTAAAGCACCGACCCATATTTTAATCGTGCCAAATGTGCTGATCCCAACGGTCAACGAGGCGGAAGCGGCCCACGAGCATGCGCTGGGACGTATGTTTACCACCGCAGCGAAAATCGCCCGTCAGGAAGGGATCGATCAGAATGGTTATCGGCTGATTGTGAATTGCAATCAACATGGTGGTCAGGAGGTCTATCACATCCATATGCATCTGCTGGGCGGCGAACCGCTGGGCCCGATGCTCTCAGACTGACCTGATAACGGAAAAATGCTATGCGATCCTGGCTGACTGGCCTGCCGATCCTGCTCTGCCTGACGGCCTGCAGCAGTGAAAAACCGATGATCAATACTTCACAGTCGCTGGTGATGGAGTCTTCTGTGCTGTCAGCAGGGATCATTACCGATGAACCGACGCTGGATGAGAACGATGGACTGAAACGTGCCACCAGCGTGCTTTATAATCAGCGCGAAACACCGGTCGTTGTGCACTATCGTTATTACTGGTATGACGACAAAGGTCTGGAAATCACCCCGCAGGAACCGGCGCAGACCGTTACCGTTCCGGCGCAGGGCAGTATTGTCGCCACCTCGCAGCTGGGTAACCTGACTGCAAGCAAGGTTCGTCTTTATCTCTATCTTTAAGGATTTTCTACGTGATACGCAGTGTTAATCGTACCGGAGCGCTCCTGATGGCGCTCATTCTGACCGGCTGTGTAGTGAAACAGCAGCAGCCCGCCACGGTTGAACCGACCCAGCCAGCCGAGCCGGTGCAGCCTGTTCCGCAACCTGAGCCGGTGCCGCAACCGCAGCCTCAGCCTGTGCCACAGCCGCCAAAGCTGGTCACTATCAACTGGGATGCCAGCGTACAGCCGTTAGTGGCGCAAATGTTGCAGGCCGCCAGCGCCGAGCCGGGTAGCGTGTTGCTGGTCGACCGTATCAAAAACAGCACCAATGGTGCGCTGCAAAGCGAGAAAGCAACAGCGGCTATCCAGAATGCGCTGAACAACAATGGCAAATTCACGCTGGTTTCTGCCGATCAACTGGCGCAGGCTAAGCAGACGCTGGGATTATCGCCGGATGACAGCCTGAACTCGCGCAGCAAAGCGATTGGTCTGGCACGCAACGTGAACGCCCAGTATGTGCTCTACAGTAACGCACGCGGCGATGTTAAAGCGCCAGCCCTGCAGATGCAGCTGATGCTGGTTCAGACCGGCGAGATCGTCTGGTCCGGCAACGGCATTGCACAGAATTAATCCCGTCTTTCAGCGGATAATTCAGCAGGCGACCGGCGAGCCAGAAAAAGTATCAACTATTCCGCTGGCCGGTCTGACCGGACACAGTCAGAAGATTGTCAGCTCGCGCGGTACCTTCATTGCACGGGCGGCGCCACAGCCGGCTATTCCGTTTGTGGATCGGCAGCGCGAATTCCGGCTGTTACGAAAAATGCGAGCCAGCGGACTGGCACCGCAGCCCGTCGCGGGTCGTCGTCAGGGCATTGTGCTGACCTGGTGCGCAGGCGACGCGCTGGATGAACAACGCTTCCGCCAGCAGCGTCCGCAGATTGTGGCACTCTTGCGGCAGCTGCATCAGCAGCCGTTAATCGGCTATCGCCTGCAGTTGTTGCCACTGTTATGGCGCTACTGGCAGCTCTCGCCACAGCGGCATCATCGCTGGCTGCGGGCGCTCAGACGTCTGACGCAGCAGGGTGAACCCCAGCCGTTAAGGCTGGCACCACTGCACATGGATCTGCATGCCGGAAATGTCATACAGGGCCCAGAGGGCCTGCGTCTGATCGACTGGGAATATGCCGCCGATGGCGATGTGGCGCTGGAGCTGGCGACCGTCTGTGCAGGCGATCCGCAGCATCAGACCGACTGGCTGGCAGAGTACGCTGCAGTGATGCAGCTTCCGCTTCCCGTGCTGGTGCAGCAGGTCAGACGCTGGCAACCCTGGCTGCGTCTGCTGATGGCCAGCTGGTATCAGTTGCGTGCCGGTCAGGGTGACGACGAAACATTACACCAGCTGGCCCGACAGAGCTGGAAACAGATTTAATCGCGTTATGCAGGTGCGTAACGCTACAGGATTCAGGTTATGAGATCACATTTACCCGGCCCGCTGATGCTCGACGTTGAGGGCTATGAACTGGATGGCGAAGAGCGCGAGATCCTTAAGCATCCGCTGGTGGGCGGCTTAATTTTATTTGCCCGAAACTATCACGACCCGGCCCAGCTGGCAGAGCTGGTGCGGCAGATCCGCGCGGCCTCTCATGCCCGGCTGGTGATTGCGGTGGACCAGGAGGGCGGTCGCGTGCAGCGTTTCCGTGACGGCTTTACCCAGCTGCCCGCCATGCAATCTTTTGCGGCGCTTCACGATGCAGAAACCGCTGGTGAAATGGCGCAGCAGGCGGGCTGGCAGATGGCGGCCGAGATGATTGCCATGGATATCGATATCAGCTTTGCGCCGGTGCTCGACATTGGTCATCTCAGTGCTGCGATTGGCGATCGTTCTTTTCATGCCGATCCGGCCATTGCGCTTGCCGTTGCCCGCCGCTTTATTGCGGGGATGCACGAGGCGGGTATGAAGACGACCGGCAAACATTTCCCGGGACATGGCGCGGTCAGCGCTGATTCGCATAAAGAGACGCCACACGATCCGCGCGACGAAAAGACGCTGCGTGAGCACGACATGGCGATCTTCAGCAAGCTGATTACCGAGCAGGCACTGGATGCGATTATGCCTGCACATGTCATCTACACCGACGCTGATCCGCTGCCCGCCAGTGGTTCGCCCTACTGGCTCAAAACCGTGCTGCGCGAGCAGCTGGGCTTTGAGGGTGTGATTTTCTCCGACGATCTCTCAATGGAGGGTGCCGCCGTGATGGGCACCTATCCTGAGCGCGCGCAGCAATCCCTTTCTGCCGGTTGTGACATGATTCTGGTCTGCAATCAGCGCCAGGGTGCCATTAGCGTGCTGGATAACCTGATCCCGGTCGGGTCAGAGCGGGTTACGCAGTTGTATCATCAGGGCAGGTTCACCCGCGATGAGCTGCAGGCAACGCATCGCTGGAAAAACAATGCCCAGCAACTGAGTGCACTTCAGGAACGCTGGCTGGCTCACAAAGCGTCGAGGTAATTAATGACTGCCCGGCGCTATCACTACCCTGAGGATTATCATGATCATCTATCTGCACGGTTTTGATTCCAGTAGTCCGGGCAATCACGAAAAGGTGCTGCAACTGCAATTCATCGATCCTGACGTCAGGTTGCTCAGTTACAGCACCCGCCACCCTAAACATGACATGCAGTTTCTGCTGAAAGAGACCGATAAAATGCTGACGCTGTCCGACGACGACCGTCCGCTGATTTGTGGCGTCGGACTGGGCGGCTTCTGGTCAGAGCGTATCGGTTTTCTGTGTGGTATCCGGCAGGCAATCTTCAATCCCAACCTCTTTCCGCAGGAGAACATGGAAGGGAAGATCGACCGGCCAGAAGAGTATCAGGACATCGTCACCAAATGCGTCAGCGATTTTCGCGAACGCAATCGTGACCGCTGTCTGACCTTTCTCTCCCGTCAGGACGAGGCGCTGGACAGCCAGCGCACCGCCGATCAGTTGCATTCCTTCTATGAAATTGTCTGGGACGAGACCGAGGGGCATAAATTTAAAAACATATCCCCACATCTTCAGCGGATAAAAGCTTTTAAAACATTAGGTTAAGCAGGGAAGGCACCGCAAGGTGCCTGTTTTCATTACGTAATTATCCGAGTTTTATTTCCCCGCTTTGATGTATATCAATATTCTTATGTTCTCCTCTTCCCGCCATGCTATTCTGCGAGCAGATAGCGATTTTAACTTCGCCAACCCTATGTTTATTAAGGTTTAATTTAACCTTTGATTAACTTTTGGTTCACAATTTGAGGGGGTCTTTGTTGACTACGTCTGTTAAGAGAATTGTTATTGTTGGAGGGGGAGCGGGTGGCCTGGAAATGGCGACGCAGCTGGGCCATAAACTGGGTCGTAAAAAGAAGGCCGAGATTATCCTGGTGGACCGTAACCACAGCCATCTGTGGAAGCCGCTTCTGCACGAAGTTGCTACCGGCTCGATGGATGAAGGCATTGATGCGCTGAGCTATCTTGCCCATGCCCGCAATCACGGTTTCGAGTTCCAGCTGGGTTCGCTTACCGACATCGATCGCAGCCGCAAAGTGATCCGTCTGGCCGAAGTGCTGAACGCACAGGGCGAAGTTCTGGTGCCACAGCGTGAAGTGGCCTACGACCAGCTGGTGATGGCGCTGGGCAGCACCTCAAATGATTTCGGCACGCCGGGCGTTAAAGATCACTGCATCTTCCTGGACAATCCGCATCAGGCGCGCCGTTTCCACAACGAAATGCTCAACCTGTTCCTGAAATTCTCTGCCAGCGAAGGCAAGGTCGAGAAAGTTAACATCGCCATCGTGGGCGGCGGCGCAACGGGCGTTGAGCTTTCAGCGGAGCTGCACAATGCGGTCAAACAGCTGCACAGTTACGGTTTCAAAGGTCTGGGGCGCGAAGCGCTCAATGTGACGCTGGTCGAAGCGGGCGAACGTATTCTGCCTGCACTGCCACCGCGCATCTCAGCTGCGGCGCATCAGGAGCTGACGAAACTGGGCGTGCGCGTTCTGACGCAGACCATGGTTACCAGCGCTGAGCAGAATGGCCTGAATACCAAAGGCGGTGAGTTTATTGAAGCTGACCTGATGGTCTGGGCGGCGGGCATCAAAGCGCCGGACTTCCTGAAAGAGATTGGCGGACTGGAAACCAACCGCATCAATCAGCTGGTGGTAAAAGAGACGCTGCAGACTACGCTGGATGATGACATCTACGCCATTGGCGACTGCGCCTCCTGCGCATTGCCAGGCGGCGGCTTTGTGCCGCCGCGTGCCCAGTCAGCGCACCAGATGGCCTCACGCGCGATGGACAACATCCTGGCGCAGCGCCACGGCAAACCGCTGAAGGCTTATGTCTACAAAGATCATGGTTCGCTGGTGTCGCTCTCCCGCTTCAGTACGGTCGGCAGCCTGATGGGCAACCTGATGCGCGGTTCAATGATGGTGGAAGGGCGCATTGCGCGCTTTGTCTACATCTCTCTTTATCGTATGCACCAGATCGCACTGCACGGCTATTTCAAAACCGGCCTGATGATGCTGGTCGGCAGCATCAACCGGGTTATCCGCCCGCGGCTTAAGCTGCACTAAGTCACCGCACTCAATCTGGTAAAGGCTGAGCCTCCTCAATTCTGAGGGGGCTTTTTTATGCCCGGAGCAAACAGATAACCGCTTCCGGGTGCAGGTTTCGCGTCGGATCAGTTTACATTCAGTTTTTCAGATGTCAGGTTAAGCCTTACGGGCTGTCCGATCATACGCCTGTTTGTTATGGCCAGTTACGCACGCAGCTCTGGTCATTTCGTCAGCCCTGTCACCGTGAACACATCAATAAAAGCGGGCGCTTAAAGCTGGACACTTCTTTTCGCTAACCTGCTGAAGTGGAACATATTACAGGCAAAAATAAAGCCTGAAATTGTCGTGTTTCTTCCGCTCAGAACTCTCCTAAAAACTGGCCCTGATAGCAAAGTGACCAATTTCCTCCATTTATCTGATGTTGCATTTTCGGTCCATCTGTAAAACTTCATCTCAACAAACACGGCGCGTCGCGCACGCCGGTTATACCTCAGTTAACGAGGATGCTTTAACAGCAGGATTGCGCGGTAACACTTTTCAGGAGGAACTTCCTGTGAATAAATCAATGTTAGCGGGTATCGGTATTGGTGTGGCAGCAGCGCTGGGTGTTGCCGCCGTAGCAGGCATGAACGTGTTTGATCGCGGTCCTCAATACGCGCAGGTACTGGCTGCAACGCCAATCAAAGAGAGCATCAAACAGCCACGTCAGGAGTGCCGTAATGTCACACTGACGCACCGTCGGGCCGTACAGGATGAAAACCGTCTTGCTGGCTCTGTATTAGGTGCAGTGGCAGGTGGAGTGCTGGGTCACCAGTTTGGTGGCGGTCGCGGTAAGGATGTCGCGACAGTAGCAGGAGCATTGGCGGGAGGTTATGCGGGTAATCAGGTCCAGGGCGGACTGCAGGATCGCGATACCTACACCACAACCGAACAGCGCTGCAAAACAGTGTACGACAAACAAGAGAAAAAACTGGGATATGACGTGACCTATAAAATAGGCGACCAGCAGGGCAAAATCCGTATGGAAAATGACCCCGGCACGCGTATTCCACTGGATCGCAATGGTCAGCTAATTCTTAACAGTGACCAGGCGTAATTGGGCAAAGCTTTGCCGCACTCGCGGCCACACAGCACGACGCAATGAAAAAGGCGCATCTTAAGGATGCGCCTTTTTTATCACATGTTCCTGCGCTTACCGACCCGCTCAGTAAGGCGCGGGCAGGGGGTTACGCCTGATGCTCAGCCAGTTGTGAAACGAAGCCCTGCACCCAATCCATACGGATTTTTCTTTCTGACAGCTCGCGGGTAAACCGCAGGCGTGTTGGCCCATCCAGTCTCCACTGCTGAGGCTCGTTCTGCAGCAGACTAATCAGCCATGCCGGATCGACCTTGTTCTGCGGCGCAAAATCGAAATAACCGCCATTGTCGCTGGCTTCGATCTTACGCAGACCGACCGCACGGGCTTTCAGGCGGATAATCGCCACGTCCAGCAGGTTACGCGCGGGGTCAGGCAGCAGGCCGAAGCGGTCGATCATCTCAACCTTCAACTCCTGCAACTCCTCTTCAACTTCCGCGCTGGCGATGCGCTTATAAAGTGAAAGACGGGTGCTGACATCCGGGATAAAGGTCTCGGGCAGTAGCGCCGGCATCCGCAGTTCCACCTCGGTCTGGTTGCTGGTGAGATCTTCCAGTGACGGCTCGCGGCCCGCTTTCAGCGCATCGACGGCATTCTCCAGCAGCTCCATGTAGAGCGTGAAGCCCAGTGTCTCCATCTGTCCGCTCTGTTCATCACCCAGCAGCTCGCCAGCCCCGCGAATCTCCAGGTCATGGGTTGCCAGCGCAAAGCCGGCGCCCAGATCTTCGAGTGAGGCGATCGCTTCCAGGCGCTTATGCGCGTCCGCGGTCATCGACTTCGGATGCGGCGTCAACAGCCAGGCGTAAGCCTGATGATGCGAACGACCAACGCGACCACGCAGCTGATGCAGCTGCGCCAGACCAAAGTGATCGGCCCGCTCAATGATAATGGTGTTCGCGGTCGGAATGTCGATCCCGGTTTCGATGATGGTGGTACAGACCAGCACGTTGAAACGCTGATGATGGAAATCGTTCATCACCCGCTCCAGCTCACGCTCGCGCATCTGTCCATGACCTATCGCGACCCGCGCTTCCGGCACCAGATCGCTGAGACGCTGCGCCGCTTTTTCAATATTTTCAACGTCGTTATAGAGGTAGTAGACCTGTCCGCCACGCAGAACTTCACGCAGAATCGCTTCACGGATCACCAGATCGTCGTATTCACGGACAAAGGTTTTTACCGCTAAACGGCGGGCAGGCGGGGTGGCAATAATCGAGAGATCCCGCATGCCGCTCATGGCCATATTCAGGGTGCGCGGGATCGGCGTGGCGGTCAGGGTCAGGATGTCCACATCGGCACGCATCGCCTTAATGCGCTCTTTGTGACGCACGCCGAACCGGTGCTCTTCATCAACAATCAGCAGGCCGAGATCGTGCCACTTGAGGTCACTCATCAGTAGTTTGTGGGTGCCGATCAAAATATCGATCTTGCCCTCGCTGGCCTGTTCCAGTACCTGTGCCTGCTCTTTGGCGGTACGGAAGCGGGAAAGCATCTCAATGCGGACTGGCCAGTTGGCGAAGCGATCGCGGAAGTTATCGTAATGCTGCTGTGCCAGCAGGGTGGTTGGCACCAGCACGGCCACCTGTTTGTGGTTCTCGATGGCCAGAAATGCGGCGCGCATCGCCACTTCTGTTTTACCGAAGCCTACGTCGCCGCACACCAGTCGATCCATCGCCAGCGGCTGACACATATCGCTCAGCACGGCGTTGATCGCCTGTGCCTGATCGGGCGTAGTTTCAAACGGGAAACTTTCGCAGAACAACTGATACTGCTCACGGTCATGCTTAAAGGCAAAACCGGTTTTGGCGGCACGCTGGGCATAGATATCCAGCAACTCAGCCGCCACATCGCGAACTTTTTCCGCCGCTTTCTGCCGCGCGCGTGACCAGGCATCGCTGCCCAGTTTATGCAGTGGCGCGTTATCGTCAGCCCCGCCCGCATAGCGGCTGATCAGGTGCAGTGATGAAACCGGTACATAGAGTTTGGCGTCGTTGGCGTAGGAGAGCATCAGGTATTCCGCCTCAATGCCGCCCGCCTCCAGCGTGGTCAGGCCGATATAGCGGCCCACGCCGTGCTCCAGATGCACTACCGGCTGACCAGGATGCAGCTCCGCCAGGTTACGGATCAGAATGTCCGGGTTAATGGTGCGACGGGTATCCTGACGGCGACGACTGACGCGTTCGCCCAGCAGATCGCTTTCGCAAATCAGTGCCCGGTTGCCCTGGGTATCGATAAAACCGCGCTCGCTGGCACCGATCATCAGCGTGAAACGATCGTCGACGGTTTCATCAAAACGGTGCACTGGCTGAGGACGCAGTTTAATCCGTGCCAGCAGCTCCTGCAGGCTCTCGCGGCGGCCTTCACTTTCTACCGAGAAGACCACGGTGCCGCTGAAGGTCTCAATAAACTGCCGCAGATGATCGAGCGGCGCTTTCGCCTGCGCCTGAACGGCGAGGTCTGGCAGTGGGGTGTAACCGAGATTAGTGTTAGCGGCTTTGGCAGGCAGCACCTCATTGGTCATCTGAATGCGCGGCCAGGCTTTGAGTTCACCCATTAACGCATCGGGTCGCAGCCACAGGGTGACCGGCTCCAGCAGCGGACGCATCGGGTCCACCCGGCGGTTCTCATAGCGCGCCTCAGCATCCTGCCAGAAGCGGGTGGCGCTGCCTTCGAGGTCGCCGCAGTTTACAATCAGGGTGTTGTCAGGCAGATAGCTGAACAGGCTGGGTAACGGCTGCTCAAAGAACAGCGGCTGCCAGTATTCGATGCCCGCGGGCAGCGTGCCTTTGCTGACCTGCTGATAGATGTGCTCCGACTCGCGGCGCACATCAAAAATTTCGCGCCAGCGGCTGCGGAACAGCTCAATGGCGGCTTTGTCGCTGGGAAATTCATGCGCAGGCAGCAGGTTAATTTCTGCTACCGCTTCCAGCGTGCGCTGATTATCGACGTCGAACAGGCGCAGGCTGTCGATCTCATCATCGAAAAAGTCAATGCGATAGGGCTGGTCGCTGCCCATCGGGAACAGGTCGAGCAGGGCACCGCGCGTAGCGTATTCGCCGTGCTCCATGACCTGATCAACATGACGATAACCCGCCTGCTCAAGCTGGTCGCGCAGTCGGTCGCGTGACAGCTTTTGTCCCTGCTTCATCACCAGCGCATGACCGTGCAGGAAACTGTGCGGACAGACGCGCTGCATCAGGGTGTTGACTGGCATGATCAGCATACCGCTCTGCATCACCGGCAGCTGGTAGAGGGTCGACAGGCGCGCGGAGATAATATCCTGATGTGGCGAGAAGCTATCATACGGCAGCGTCTCCCAGTCGGCGAGGTGCACCACCGGCAGATCGGTAAACTGACGGATTTCATCCAGCAGACGCAGGGCGGTTTGGGTATCGGGGGTAATCATCAATACCGGGCCAGCATGACGTTCGGTAATGCTGGCACACTCTACCGCATGCGCAGCGCCGATGAGCTGGCCGAGCTGGCGGTGGTCGCCGGATTTAACGGGCAGGGTATAACGAGTCTGTTCGGGCATGGGATCTCGGGGTTGCTCCATTTTTCCAGGACGTAATCATTCCATATTATGTCAGGGGGATCACCTTTGCGGCACAATTTTCCTGCCGCGCCGCGCTGAAGCCGGGGATCGGTCAGCCATTACCGGGTGTCGGCGGTAATACAGCGGACAGAGAGAGGATAGACGAGTCTGGCGCGGGATCAGAAAAAACCGCCGTCGCTGTGCAGCGACGGGGTTAAACGGACATTCTATTTTATGGATTGCTGTGTGTAATACATGCGTGGGCGGTCGATATTTGCCCAAGATAACTCCTGCTCAGGATGATAGCTGAGGTTGCCGTCGTCCCACTTTACGTAGTAGCCAGCTGGTGCACTTCCCTGCTCAAAGACGTTAATGATTTCGCCTCTGATTTCCCCGGATTGATGTTTAACGATGCTGCCTTTGGGAAATTTCGACATGGTCGCTACCTCTATCGCTGTGCGATAAATGACCTCTTATCCTGTTACAGATTGTAGTCTACGCGCCAGGGCGCTGGATAATCAGCCAATAAGCGATGGCTTTATCGTCTATTCTGCGGTTTTGGTCGTGAGTGTGACGTATCCTGACGCAACTTTGCTGCCGACTCAGAGGGTTAGAGGTTTCATAAAGCGAGCCGCTCCTTTATCATCCCACTACCTATTTTCAGGCAACGGCTTACTGAATTCCATGTATCAACCTGTCGCGCTATTTATCGGTCTGCGTTACATGCGCGGACGAGCATCGGATCGCTTCGGTCGCTTTGTCTCCTGGCTCTCAACGATTGGCATTACGCTCGGCGTGCTGGCGATGGTCACCGTGTTATCGGTGATGAATGGTTTTGAGCGTGAACTCGAAGGCAATATTCTTGGCCTGATGCCTCAGGCGCTGATCACCAGCGACAAAGGCAGTCTTAATCCCCAACAGCAACCCGCTGACTCGCTGAATCTGCAGGGTGTCAGCCGCATCGCGCCGCTGACTACCGCCAGTGTGGTGCTGCAAAGCCCGCACAGCGTCTCGGTTGGTGTGATGCTGGGCGTAGAGCCGGGTGAAAAAGATCCGCTGACACCTTTCCTGGTGAATACCCCACAGAGTGTGCTGCAGGCCGGACAGTACAATGTGATCCTCGGCGAACAGCTGGCGTCGCAGCTGGGCGTGAAACGTGGCGATCAGCTGCGTCTGATGGTGCCGTCGGTCAGCCAGTTCACACCAATGGGACGTGTGCCGAGCCAGCGTCTGTTTACGGTGGCAGGCACCTATGCCGCCAACAGCGAAGTCGACGGTTATCAGATTCTGGTCAATCTTCAGGATGCGTCGCGCGTGATGCGCTATCCGGCCGGCAACATTACCGGCTGGCGGCTGTGGCTGGATAAACCGCTATCGGTTGACAGCCTGAGTCAGCAGACGCTGCCCGCCGGTCTGGTCTGGAAAGACTGGCGTGAGCGCAAAGGCGATCTTTTCCAGGCGGTGCGCATGGAGAAAAACATGATGGGTCTGCTGCTGAGCCTGATTATCGCCGTGGCCGCCTTTAACATCATCACCTCATTAGGCCTGCTGATCATGGAGAAGCAGGGCGAAGTGGCGATTCTCCAGACCCAGGGCCTGACCCGCCGGCAAATCGTGGCGGTGTTTATGGTGCAGGGTGCCAGCGCCGGGATTATCGGCACGCTGCTCGGCACGCTGCTCGGTGTGCTGCTTGCCAGCCAGCTCAACAATTTAATGCCGGTGATCGGCCTGTTCCTCGATGGTGCCGCGTTGCCGGTTGATATCAATGTGTGGCAGGTGGTCACCATCGCCCTCAGCGCGATGATTGTGGCGCTGCTGTCTACGCTCTATCCTTCGTGGCGCGCTGCCGCCGTTCAACCTGCTGAGGCTTTACGTTATGAGTAACACTCCTTTGTTGCAGTGCCGCGACCTGTGCAAACGCTATCAGGAAGGCAGCGTGCAGACCGATGTGCTGCACAATGTGGCTTTCAGCCTCCAGCCCGGTGAACTGACGGCGATTGTCGGCAGCTCCGGTTCCGGTAAAAGTACGCTGCTGCATCTGCTCGGTGGTCTGGATGCGCCGACGTCGGGCGATGTGGTGTTTGATGGTCAGTCGCTGAACGCCATGTCCTCGTCGGCCAAAGCCGAGCTGCGTAACCGCGAGCTGGGCTTTATTTATCAGTTCCACCATCTGCTGCCGGACTTCAGCGCGCTGGAGAACGTGGCGATGCCGCTGCTGATTGGCAAAATCGCGAAAACGGAAGCGCAGGAACGCGCCCGTGAGATGCTGGCGGCGGTCGGGCTGGACCATCGTGCCGCGCACCGGCCGTCTGAACTGTCCGGCGGCGAGCGTCAGCGCGTGGCGATCGCCCGTGCGCTGGTCAACCGTCCGCGGCTGGTGATGGCAGATGAACCCACCGGCAACCTTGATGCGCGCAACGCCGATGCTATCTTTGAACTGCTGGGCGAGCTGAACGTCCGTCAGGGCACCGCCTTTCTGGTGGTGACGCACGATCTGATGCTGGCAAAACGCATGACGCGTCAGATGGAGATGCGTGATGGTCAGTTAAGCGATCAGCTTACTCTGGCAGGAGCGCTGTAATGGGTTCGTCGTTATCCCTGTTGCTGGGCCTGCGCTTCAGCCGTGGTCGCCGTCGTGGCGGCATGGTCTCGCTGATTTCGGTGATCTCCACCATCGGGATTGCGCTGGGCGTGGCGGTGCTGATTATCGGCCTCAGCGCCATGAACGGTTTTGAGCGTGAGCTGAATAACCGCATTCTGGCGGTGGTGCCGCACGGTGAAATCGAGGCAGTTAATCAGCCGTTCCAGCACTGGCAGTCGATGATTGCCCCGATTGAAAAGGTGCCCGGCATTGCGGCGGCAGCCCCCTATGTCAACTTCACCGGCCTGATTGAGAGCGGTGCCCGGCTGGAAGCGCTGCAGGTGAAGGGTGTTGATCCGGCCCAGGAGCCGCGCCTCAGCGCACTGCCACAGTTTGTCGCCGATAACGCCTGGTCCTCTTTTGCCGCCGGTAAGCAGCAGATCATTCTGGGCGGCGGCATTGCTGAATCGCTGAAGGTGAAGCAGGGCGACTGGATCATCATCATGATCCCGAACAACGATGGTGATAACAAACTGCTGCAGCCAAAACGCATCCGCCTGCAGGTCAGCGGTATCCTGCAACTCAGCGGCATGCTTGATCACAGTCTGGCACTAGTGCCGCTGGTCGATGCGCAGCACTATCTGGATATGGGTGACAGCGTGTCCGGTATCGCGCTGAAAATGACCGACCCGTTCCAGGCTGTGAAACGGGTGCGCGATGCCGGTGAAGCGACCCGCTCCAATGTCTACATCAAGAGCTGGATTGGCACCTACGGCTATATGTATCGCGACATTCAGATGATCCGCGCCATCATGTATCTGGCGATGGTGCTGGTGATTGGTGTCGCCTGCTTTAATATCGTCTCTACGCTGGTGATGGCGGTGAAGGACAAGAGCAGCGATATCGCGGTGCTGCGTACCCTCGGCGCGAAAGACCGCCTGATTCGCGCCATCTTTATCTGGTACGGTTTGCTGGCGGGCCTGCTGGGCAGCGTCAGCGGTGTGGTGGCTGGCGTGCTGGTGGCGCTGAACCTGACCTCACTGGTGCGTGGGCTGGAGTCAATCACCGGTCATCATCTGCTGGCAGGAGATATCTACTTTATTGATTTCCTGCCCTCGGAACTGCACTGGATTGACGTGTTTTCAGTACTGATTACCGCCATGCTGCTGAGCCTGCTGGCGAGCTGGTATCCCGCCAGACGAGCCAGCCGCATTGACCCGGCTCGGGTATTAAGCGGTCAGTGATAAAAATGCGGCGCGAGTGATTTCGCGCCGCATCTGTTTAAGACCTTTGCTGTTGGGTCTTGCCCTCAGCAACCGTTACTATCGGGTGATGTTCACCCGGAATCTGTTTAGAGCGGCTCGCCGCAGCTGCTACGCCAGGAGATTTTATGCGTACACCACGTCGCCGCATACGACTTGCCCGCCTGAAGAAAACCCGGAGAAAAGTGCATCAGCGCTTTCGCCAGCGCATTTTTGAGCGCGATCGTCAGGCCGAACTGGCCGCCCATCCCCAGCCGCATATTGTGGTGCTGACCGGTGCAGGCATCTCAGCGGAGTCCGGCATCCGGACCTTCCGCGCGGCTGATGGCCTGTGGGAAGAGCATCACGTTGAAGACGTTGCCACGCCCGAAGGCTTTCAGCGCGATCCCGCGCTGGTGCAGCGTTTCTACAATGCGCGTCGTCAGCAGCTGCAGGAAGCCGACATCCAGCCTAATGCCGCTCATCTGGCGCTGGCGGAGCTGGAGCAGGTGTCAGGCGATAATTTCCTGCTGGTTACGCAAAACATCGACAACCTGCATGAACGTGCCGGAAACAGCCGGGTGCTGCATATGCACGGTGAACTGTTAAAAGTGCGCTGTGTCAACAGCGGTCAGGTGATTGAGTGGACCGGCGATATCACCCCGGACGATCGCTGTACCTGCTGCCAGTTCCCCTCTGTGCTGCGGCCGCACGTGGTCTGGTTTGGCGAGATGCCGCTGGGTATGGAGCAGATTTACCAGGCGCTGGAACAGGCCGATTACTTTATCGCTATCGGTACCTCGGGCCATGTTTATCCGGCCGCGGGCTTTGTGCATGAGGCCAAACTGCAGGGCGCGCACACCGTTGAGCTGAATCTTGAGCCGAGCCAGGTGGGTAACGAGTTTGCCGAACGGCATTACGGACTGGCGAGCGAAGTGGTGCCAGAGTTTGTTCATACCCTGCTGCGCGGGCTGTATAAGTAGGTGAGGCGGCTGATAGCCGCCTCTTTAATGCTGTTAACGGCCCGCTTTAAGCTGCTGGAACAGGGTTTCGTACAGAAGGCTGGCGTCGCCCACATCATCCTGCCATTCACCGTGCTTAATTACGTCAGCAGGCGGATAGAGTGACGGATCGTTCGCCACGGCGGGTGGCAGCAACGCCTTTGCCGCGAGGTTCGGTGTAGGATAGCCGATAGTTTCCGCCACTTTCGCCGCGACGTCAGGACGCAGCAGGAAGTTAATCAGCTTCATTGCGCCTGCCTTGTTTTTCGCGTTAGCGGGGATCGCGAGGTTATCCATCCAGAAAATACCGCCCTCTTCAGGCCAGACGATCGCTAACGGCGTGCCCGCCTGACGCGCGATATATGCTGAGCCATTCCAGAGCATACCCAGATTCACTTCGCCTTCCATAAAGGGATTACCCGGATTATCAGAGTTGAAGGCCAGCACATTGGGCATCAGCTTTTTCAGCTCAGAATAAGCGGCTTTGATCTGCTCAGGATCGCGGGTATTGCCGGAGTATCCCAGCTTGCGCAGCGCTATCTGGAACACTTCGCGCGCGTCGTCGGTCAGCAGCAGGCTTTGCTTATATTCCGGCTTCCACAGATCGGCCCAGCGGGTCACGCTTTTGACGTCGATCTCATCGGTGTTGACACCGATTGCCGTCGCACCCCAGATATAGGGAATCGAGTAGTTATTGTCAGGATCGAAGGGTTTATTCAGCAGGTCGGGGTCGAGGTTGCTGAAGTTGCTGAGCTGGCTTTTGTCGATCTTCTGCAGCATCCCTTCGTTACGCATTTTTGCCACGAAGTAGGTTGACGGTACGACCAGATCGTAAGCGCCATCTTTCCAGGTTTTCAGCTTGGCGTACATGCTCTCATTGGATTCATAGGTCGAATAGATCACTTTGATGCCGGTCTCTTTCGTGAACTGCTCCAGCAGCCCCGGCGGCACATATTCGGTCCAGTTGTAGAAATAGAGGGTATTACTGTTATCTGCCTGCGCCACGTTCATACCCAGCAACAGTGCACCTGCCGCCAGCCAGTGAAATCTCTTTTTCATCCTCAATCCTCTTATTTATTTCTGTCACGCAGCAGCCACTGACTGGCCGCGACCAGCAGCAATGACAGCATCATCAAAATAGTGGCCAGCGCATTCACTTCCGGTGAAACGCCAACTTTTACCATCGAGTAAATCTTCAGCGGTAAAATCTCAAACGTCGGACCGGTGACAAAGGAAGAGACCACCACATCATCCATCGACAGGGTAAAACTCAGTAACCATCCTGCGGCGACGGCTGGCATCGCCAGCGGCAGAATGATTTTGCGCAGAATGGTGGTTTCGCTGGCCCCCAAATCTTTAGCTGCCTCCAGCATGCGCACATCAAAGCCTTTCAGACGTGAGTAGACGGTAATCACCACAAACGGCAGGCAAAATGTAATGTGGGAAAAGAGCAATGACCAGAAGCCCAGCGAGATGCCCAGCAGCATAAACAGCACCAGCAGGGAGATAGCCATCACAATGTCGGGCGACATCATCACCACGAACAGCATGCCACTGACAAAGGGCTTGCCGCGAAAACGGTAGCGAAAAAGTGCGACAGCGGTGAGTGCGCCGATCAGTGTGGCACAGCTGGCTGAGAGCACGCCCATGATCAGCGAGTGCTGCGCCGCCTGAATCAGACTGTCATTGTTCAGCAGCAGGCTGTACCAACGGGTCGTGAAACCCTGCCAGTTAATGCCAAAGCGGGAGGCGTTAAACGAATTCACGATCAGAATAACAATCGGTATGTAGAACCAGGCGTAAATAATCGCCATAAAACTGCCGCGTAACAGGCGTGCCATCATCCTAAATCCACCCGGTTATTCAGCAGTCGCGCTGCGCGCCAGTAAATCAGCAACAGCAATCCCATCAACAGCGTCATCACAATGCTGGTGGCCGCGCCAAATGGCCAGTCGCGAATGTTAAGGAACTGACTTTTGATAACGTTGCCAATCAGCAGATTCTTTGCGCCGCCCATCAGGTCGGCGACGTAGAACAGCCCCATCGCCGGGATCAACACCAGCAGACAGCCCGCAATGATGCCCGGCATGGTCAGCGGCAAAATAATACGGAAAAAGGTCTGCAGCTTACTGGCACCGAGGTCGCGCGCCGCTTCCAGCAACGGTTTATCCAGCTTCTCCAGGCTGGAGTAGAGCGGCAGCACCATAAACGGCAGCAGAATATAAATCAGCCCGAGGATCACCGCTTCCGGGGTATACATGATGCGAAACGGCTTATCGATCAGCCCCAGCGACAGCAGGAAATCATTCAGCCAGCCACGGGTGCTGAGGAAAATTTTCAGGCCGTAAATACGGATTAGTGAGTTGGTCCAGAAAGGCACAATCAACAGAAACAGCATCAGCGGACGCAGGCGCGGTGTGAGTTTTGTCAGACACCATGCAAAGGGATAGCCCAGCAGCAGACAGCCAATCGTGGCAATCAGCGCCATGTTCAGCGAGTGCAGCAGCACCTGCGCATAGAGCGGGTCGAGCAGCCGGGTATAATTACTGAAGGTCAACACTGCGCTGACGAAATGTGCATCATCGCGCGTCAGAAAACTGGTGACAAAAATCATCAGGTTGGGCACAAAGACGAACAGCGTCAGCCAGCCGACAATCAGTGCGATGACCCCCTTCTGAAAACCATTACGCATCCGCTTCATAGGGCAGTACCACCTCCCATCCTGGCACCCAGCTCACGGCCATCTTCTGATTAAGCGAGTGATCAACGTCCGGGTCATCCTCATTAAAGAACTCACTGACCGTAACCAGCTTACCGTTCTCCAGCTCTACCGCAGACTCCAGCGTCATGCCTTTATAGTTACGTTCGCGCACATAGCCAGTCAGACCATCTGATGCGCTGTCACCATGGATCTCCTGCACCCGCAGATCTTCCGGACGCAGCAGTACATGAAGCCGGTCACCCACACTGACCGGGAAAGTACAGTGGATCTCGTACTCGCGTCCCTCGACCCGGGCCCGCACGTATGGCGCGCGATCGCTGGCAAGCACTTCAGCATCAAAGACATTAATTTCACCGATAAAGCGCGCAACAAACAGGTTTTTGGGCTCTTCGTAGATTTCGCGTGGCGTACCGTCCTGCACTACCTTGCCGTCGCGCATGACAACGATGCGATCGGACATAGTCAATGCCTCTTCCTGATCGTGGGTAACAAAGACAAAAGTAATGTCGAGCTTACGCTGCAGGGCTTTCAGCTCGTTCTGCATCTGACGGCGCAGCTTATAGTCCAGCGCCGAGAGGGACTCATCAAGCAGCAGCACTTCAGGACGATTGACTACCGCGCGGGCAATCGCCACACGCTGTTGCTGGCCGCCAGAGAGCTGATGCGGGCGGCGATCGGCAAAACTTTCCAGCTGCACCATTGCCAGCGCGTCATTGACTCTGGACGTTATCTCCGCCTCCGGGGTTTTCTGCATCCGCAGGCCAAAGGCGACGTTTTCAAATACCGTCATATGAGGGAACAGCGCATAGCTCTGAAACACGGTATTGACGTGACGGTGCTCGGCCGGCGTATCAGTAATGTCCTGGTCATCGAGTGAGATACGGCCACCATCTGCCGCTTCCAGTCCGGCAATCAGGCGCAGAATGGTGGTTTTGCCGCAGCCCGACGGGCCAAGCAGAGTGATGAACTCACCGTGATGGATGGTCAGGTTAAAATTATCGATGATGGTCTTACCATCAAAAGCTTTACTGATGCCAGAAAGCGTAACCAGCGCCTGCTGTGCGCGTGTTTGCGTCATTTTAGTCTCAGTCTGTCTAAAGTCGAACAGGTTATAGCATAGCTGCTCAGTGCAGCCAGCCAGCAAAGAGGGGCGGATGATACCTGAAAAATAAGGCATTGCCATGTTTTGCCCGCCTGGCAGAGGCAATTCGACCGGCTGTTGACAACATTGCGTGGTTTGCCGCAACAATCACGTAATCAGATGTTTTTTTCGGGCTTATTACTTTCCCAAAAGTCACCGACAGCGCTAACCTGTCTGCGAATGATTTTACGCAACGTTGTGACCGGCGGGTCTGTGAATAATACCGCATGGCACTTTTAAAGGATGGGATATGGAACAGTTACTTGAGCGCTTTTTAAGTTATGTGGCCGTTGAGACACAGGCTAAGCCGCAGGCGCGCCAGGTGCCCAGCAGTGAAGGGCAGTGGACGCTGGCGCGTCAGCTGCAGGAGGAGCTGCTGGCCCTGGGTTTTGTTGATGTCACCCTGAGCGATCACTGTTGCGTCATGGGCACGCTGCCCGCCAATGTTGACTGGCCGACGCCAGTTATCGGTTTCATCTCCCACATGGATACGTCGCCTGATTTCACAGCGAAACATGTTAATCCGCAGATCATCGAAGATTATCGCGGTGGCGACATTGCGCTGGGTAATGGCAACGAGGTTCTGTCACCGGTCATGTTCCCGGTGCTGCACAAGCTGATTGGGCATACGCTGATTACTACCGATGGCAAAACCCTGCTGGGCGCGGATGATAAAGCGGGTATCGCCGAGATCATGACGGCGATGGCGCAGCTGGCTGACAGCGATACGCCACACGGCGCGATCCGCGTCGCCTTCACGCCCGATGAAGAGATCGGTCGCGGCACTTCTCACTTTGATGTGGAGGCGTTTGCCGCCGACTGGGCTTACACCATTGATGGCAGCGATCTGGGCGAGTTCGAGTATGAGAACTTCAATGCTGCCTCGGCTACGGTCAAAATCGTCGGTAACAACGTGCATCCAGGCTCCGCTAAAGGCGTGATGGTCAATGCGCTGGAGCTGGCTAACCAGTTTCATGCGGCCGTACCGGCCGGCGAAAAACCGCAGTACACCGACGGCTATCAGGGCTTCTACCATCTGCACCAGATCAAAGGCAGCGTCGAGCACGCCGAGATGCTCTACATCATTCGTGACTTTGAAACGGAGAGTTTCGAACAGCGTAAACAGACGCTGCTGCAGATCGCCGCGGAGATCAACAAAACCCTGCATCCTGACTGCTCGGTCACGGTTGAGATCACTAACAGCTATCGCAACATGCGTGAAAAAGTCGAGCCGTTCCCGCATATCATTGACCTGGCTTTGCAGGCGATGCATGACTGCGGCATTGAACCGGTGGTGAAACCGATTCGTGGCGGCACCGATGGGTCGTCACTGTCGTGGAAAGGGTTGCCTTGCCCGAACATCTTTACCGGGGGCTATAACTATCACGGCAAGCATGAGTTCGCGTCGCTGAATATCATGGCGAAGTCAGTGGAAGTGATTGTGCGTCTGTCAGAACTGGCAGCACAGAAGAAGGATTAAATTAAAACAGGCTCTCTTGCCATGACGGCAGGAGAGCCTGTTTCAGCCGCAGCGCACGGTTCCGCGCTGCGGGTTATTCTTCGCCGAAGTACCAGTAACCCGCATTCACCAGACCGGCGATCTGCGCCAGCACGGCCGGATCATCCAGCGCATCACCCAGGTCGTCGAGCGTGATGCGATAGTGACCGGCCAGTACCGCCATGACATCGGGGCGTGAACACTCAACCCGCTCACCATTGATATAGACCGCGCTGCCAATCGTCAGGACACGCAGGCCACCTAACCGGTTCAGAGCATCGCCCTGTTGCAGCGCATCATAAATTTCATCAGGTTGATAAGGCGGTTCCGGCGGCGCGACATCGAGTTCGTGGCGTGACTGCGAAATGAATTCGCCGAACCATTGCTCAAACTGCTCCGGCTGATTGACCACATCCAGCATCAACTGGCGCACGCCTTCAATCTCCTGCGGCAGGATCTGCGACGGGCAATCGCGTGCAGGCACATCCGGATCGCTGAAGCGCAGGCTGCCCAGCTCATTGGCCAGGGCGTAGTCGGCAAAGCCGCTGATTAACTCACGACCGCTGGGGGCGCGGAAACCAACGGAGTAGTTCAGAGCGTTTTCCAGCGAGTAGCCTTCATGCGGGAATCCTGGCGGAATGTAGAGAATATCGCCCGGCTCCAGCTCTTCATCGATGATGGCATCGAACGGTTCAACCTGCAGCAGGTCCGGATGCGGGCAGTGCTGCTTCAGCGCCACTTTTTCACCGACGCGCCAGCGACGGCGGCCCGTACCCTGAATAATGAAGACATCATACTGATCAAAATGGGGACCAACGCCGCCCCCAGGCACGGCAAACGACACCATCAGGTCATCGACACGCCAGTCAGGCAGGAAGCGGAAAGGACGCATCAGCGCAGCAGAGGGTTCATGCCAGTGATTGACTGCCTGGACCAGCAGCGACCAGTTGTTCTCTCCCAGATGATCATAGCTCTCAAACGGGCCGTGGCTGACCTGCCATTTGCCGTCCTGATGGCTGACCAGGCGGCTATCCACCTCGTTTTCCATTGCCAGTCCGGCCAGTTCATCCGGTGAAAGAGGATCAACGAAGTTTTTAAAACCACGCTTCAGCACGACCGGGCGTTTCTGCCAGTAGCGCTGAATAAAATCGGGCCAGTTAATATCGAGCTGATAGTCCATACAGGGGTTCCGCTTAGAGCTGTAAATGCCAGCTAGTATAACAGCCCGGACGGTTTTCTACTCGCGATGATGTTCGACTTCCTGGCGCTGAAAAACCACTTCCATACGTGTTCCGCCAAGCGCACTGCTGGTGGCGATGACATTACCTTCATACTGTTCCAGAATATCGCGCACCACCGCCAGACCTAATCCCTGGCCCGGACGCAGCGTATCGGCACGCTGTCCCCGCACAAACACTAAATCGCGCTTGCTCTCAGGAATACCGGGACCATCGTCGTCGATATAGAGATGCAGTGCCTTTTCGCTCTGATAAGCACTGACTTCGATAAATTCCAGGCAGTACTTGCAGGCGTTATCGAGTACGTTGCCCAGCACTTCCATAAAGTCATTCTGGTCGCCTGCAAAGGTCATCTCCGGTGATATATCCAGCGTTATCGCCACGCCTTTGCGCTGATAAACTTTATTCAGTGCCGAGCAGAGACTGTCGAGCAGACCGGAAACGGAATGGAGATCGCGCTGCAGCGGATTGTGATCGGCCTGCATACTGGCGCGATGCAGGTAGTATCCCACCTGCTGTGAAATACGACTGATCTGCTCCAGCATCACCGGCTCCGCCTGTTCCACCGTCAGCTCTTTACCATTACGGAGGGATCGCAGGGTGCTCTGCAACACGGCCAGTGGCGTTTTCAGGCTGTGGGTCAGATCCGAAAGGGTGGTGCGATAGCGGGTGTAGCGCTGTCGTTCATTGCTCAGCAGCAGATTGAGGTTGCGCACCAGACTTCGCAACTCCTGCGGCGGATTATCCGCCAGATTCTCACGCTGACTGGTCTCCAGTTCGCGCACCTGCTGTGTCAGCGCACCAATTGGCCGCAGACTCCAGTGCGCCGCCAGCCACAGCAGCGGAATAATCAGTATCAGGTTAGCCGCCAGCACATAGCTAAACCACGACCAGACCACATCAGAGTGCTGCAACTCCTGCGGGATAGAGTCGACCACCACGATGGTGAGCGCGGGCAGATTGGTGGTGGCATCGTAACGGTTAACGGCCACCGAGTGGGTAAAGGTGTCGTTACTGTCGGTGTCCCAGTCATTAAGCCGTTGCTTAGCATTGAGATTATTGCCCATCGCGACCATGCTGGTGCGGTTGCTGGTATCGATCTCGTAGAAATCGGGCTTCAGCAGCCATTCGCGGCGGATCTTTTTGCGAATATCCGGCACGTCGCGTTGCTGCCACAGCAGCTTGCCATGCTCATCGTAAATGAAGACCAGCGTCGGAAAATTCAGCGTCATGCGTTCCGGCTGCGCAATGGTGAGCTTATCGTCATGCCATTGCGCCAGCGTAAAGAACAGATTGCTCTCGCCGCGCATCACCCGGTAGGTATTTTTATCGAAACTCACCACATAGCCAATGACTGCGACCATGCCGTAAGAAAGAGAGAGGAACAGAACTATCGCTGCGGAAGCCAGCAGAAAGCGGGCGCGCAGCGAAATAGGGCGGTAACGATTAAACCAGGACATGGTCAGAGATCAAAGCGGTAACCCTGGCCACGCACGGTGGCAATGACATCAGTGGGGTGCAACGCCAGAATCTTTTTGCGCAGACGACCCATCAGAACGTCGATAGTGTGGCTTTCGCGCAGTTCAGCGTCAGGATAGAGCTGCAGCATCAGCGAGTCTTTACTCACCACTTTGCCCGCGTTGCGGATCAGCGTCTCGACAATGGTGTACTCAAAGGCAGTGAGCTTCACCGGCTCTTCATTGACCGTCAGCTCACGGCGTGAGAGGTCAACCTGAAACGGTGCCATATCAATGATTTGCGACGCATGACCGCTGTTGCGGCGCATCAGCGCCTGCAGACGTGCCGCTACTTCTTCAATGTGAAACGGTTTAGTCACATAGTCATCCGCACCGGCTTCCAGTGCTTCGACTTTGGCCTGCCAGCCTTCACGGGCGGTCAGGACCAGAATCGGCTGACGCACGGCATCACTGCGCCAGCGGCGAATCAGCGACATGCCATCTTCATCCGGCAGGCCGAGATCCACCAGCGCGATATCGGGCAGATGTTCGCGGAGAAAATAGTCAGCTTCTTTGGCGTCTTCGGCGGCATCGACCTGATGGCCCATGTCACGTAACTGGACGGCGAGATGATGGCGCAGCAGGGCATTGTCTTCAACAACCAGAACTCGCATAGAAATTCCTTACACTCTGTTTGAGTCAACCTGCAGAAAGTATACGCGAAATGTATTAAACAAGATGTTAACGCAGACCGGACTGAGCCGGTCTGCGGCGGGCATTATTTCAGATCGTCAACCATCTGGATAGCGCGACCAATGTAGTTTGCAGGCGTCATCTGCTTCAGACGTACTTTTTCCTCTTCCGGCAGTGCCAGGCTGTCGATAAAGGCCTGCATGCCGGCAGCGTCTACGCGTTTGCCGCGCGTCAGCTCTTTCAGCTTCTCATACGGCTTCTCAATGCCGTAACGACGCATCACCGTCTGGATCGGCTCTGCCAGTACTTCCCAGTTGTGATCCAGCTCGTCCAGCAGGCGATCGCGGTTCACTTCCAGCTTAGAGATGCCTTTCAGCGTCGCCTGATAGGCGATCAGCGCATAACCCACGCCCACACCGAGGTTACGCAGCACGGTAGAGTCGGTCAGGTCACGCTGCCAGCGTGAGACCGGCAATTTGCTGGCCAGATGCTGCATCACGGCGTTCGCCAGACCCAGATTGCCTTCGGAGTTTTCGAAATCAATCGGGTTCACCTTATGCGGCATGGTCGATGAGCCGATTTCACCCGCAATCGTTTTCTGTTTGAAATGGTTCAGCGCCACATAACCCCAGATATCACGATCGAAATCGATCAGGATGGTGTTAAAGCGGGCGATGCAGTCGAACATCTCGGCGATATAGTCGTGCGGTTCAATCTGGGTGGTGTACGGGTTCCAGGTGATGCCCAGTGAGGTGACGAAGTTCTCGCTCAGCGCATGCCAGTCTACTTCGGGATAGGCGGCAATGTGGGCATTGTAGTTACCGACTGCGCCATTGATTTTGCCCAGCACTTCAATCTGCTTCAGCTGACGTAACTGGCGCTCAAGACGGTAGGCGACATTGGCCATCTCTTTACCCATGGTCGATGGCGTCGCCGGCTGGCCGTGGGTGCGGGAGAGCAGCGGAATATCGCGGTATTCGCTGGCAAGACCTTTCACGGCGTTGATCAGCTGGTCCCAGTAAGGCAGGATCACGTCTCGGCGGGCCGTTTCCAGCATCAGGGCGTGTGACAGGTTGTTGATATCTTCAGAGGTGCAGGCGAAGTGGATAAATTCAGAGACGGCATGCAGGGCAGGGATATCAGCCACTTTCTCTTTCAGGAAATACTCAACCGCTTTCACATCGTGGTTGGTGGTGCGCTCAATCGTTTTAATGCGGGCGGCATCGTCTTCTGAAAAACCGGCGACAATTGCATCAAGGAAAGCGTTTGCGTCGGCATCAAATGCAGGAACTTCCTTGATCTCTGCGGTCGCGGCCAGTTTTTGTAACCAGCGAACTTCAACCTCAACGCGGAATTTCAGCAGACCGAACTCGCTGAAAATCGCACGCAGCGGGCTGACTTTATCGCCGTAACGACCATCGACAGGTGAGACGGCGGTCAGAGAGGATAATTCCATCAGTGCAACTCCTGAATCATTTAGCAGTGTTTTGCCGCACCGACTTAGTAAGTCAGTGGCAGCCGGGATAAGAGGGTTTTCGCTTCACGCAGCAAACGCTGACGCGAGAACATCAGTTGCAGTCGGCCACCGCCGACCTGCTGCCACAATACGGCAGCGCGGATACCGGCTAACAGGGTGGCACGCACTTTACTCTGAACCTGCGTATTCTGCAGCACCGCAGGCGAACCGGTAACCTGGATACGCGGGCCAAGCGGGCTGATCACATCCACATAGATGCCAGCCATCGCGCTGAGAATGGTGTCTGACTCGAGTTCATAATGTGCCAGCTGGCGATCCAGCTGCGTAATGCGCTGTGCCAGCGTTGCCATGGCGGACTTACTGGCGCTGAGCTTGCGCTCCAGCACCATCATACTCAGGGTGTAACGCGTCAGTTCAGCCCCTGCGCCCTGGCGACTGCTGCTGTTCAGCACCGCCATCAGGGTTTCAAGTCCGAGGCGCAGGTTAGCTTCATTGTTACCGAATACCGCCAGCGTCGAGCCAGGATTCAGGTCCAGTATGCTGCGCAGCGACACGGTCAGCGCTTCGGGCTGGCAGTGACCCTGCTGAGCCAGCTGCTGCACCAGATGGGCGGACTGACAGATGCCCGCCAGCGCCAGCGTGATTTCCTGATAATTTTTCGCCACGGTTACTCCTGTTTACGCGTCATCAACGCGGGCTGAGCCCGCTTACTCCGCCACTAACGGCAGGCGCTGTTCGATAATACCGCCACCGAGGCAGATATCGCCAAGGTAAAAGACCGCAGACTGACCTGGCGTGACCGCAGCAACCGGCTCGTTAAAGCGCACCTCAATCCGGTCGTCGCCCTGTGGAATAATCTCACAGGGAATGTCGGTCTGACGGTAGCGGGTTTTCACCGTGCAGCGCAGTGGGGCGGTAATCGGCTGACGATCAACCCAGTGCAGCTGCTGTGCAATCAGGCCAATGGACATCAGACGCGGATGATCGCCGCCCTGGGCAACAATCAGACGGTTACGCGCCACATCTTTGTCGACCACATACCAGGGATCATCTTTGCTCTCTTTCAGGCCGCCGATACCGAGACCTTTACGCTGCCCCAGAGTATGGTACATCAGCCCCTGATGTTCACCGACGATCTGGCCTTCCGTGGTTTCTATTTCGCCAGGCTGCGCCGGGAGATAGCGCGCAAGGAAGTCGCGGAATTTGCGCTCACCGATAAAGCAGATGCCTGTCGAGTCTTTTTTCTTCGCGGTGATCAGGTCCAGCTGTTCCGCAATGCGGCGCACTTCCGGCTTTTCCAGCTCGCCGACCGGGAACAGACTTTGGGCAATCTGCTCGTGGCTCAGGGTATAGAGGAAGTAGCTCTGATCTTTGTTGCCATCCAGCCCGCGTAACAGCTGGCTCTGACCGTCCACATCGTGACGACGCACATAGTGACCCGTGGCGATGAAATCTGCGCCCAGGTCTTCCGCTGCGAACTCCAGAAACGCTTTGAATTTGATCTCTTTATTGCAGAGGATATCGGGGTTAGGCGTGCGGCCCGCTTTATACTCTTCGAGGAAATGCTCAAAGACGTTATCCCAGTACTCTGCGGCAAAGTTAACTTTATGCAGCTTCATACCGAGCTTGTCGCACACCGCTTGCGCATCCGCCAGATCGTCCGCGGCGGTACAATACTCCTCGCCATCGTCCTCCTCCCAGTTCTTCATGAACAGGCCTTCAACCTGGTAGCCCTGCTGCTGCAGTAACCAGGCGGAAACGGAAGAATCGACGCCGCCGGACATACCGACGATCACTTTTTTCTGGCTGTTGTCAGACATGACACGCTCGCATTACGATAAAAAAACAGGCGGCGCATTCTATCATGCAGAAGGCAGGCGCGCACCCTCGTGAAACGGCCACTGGAACGGGCTGACCAGATGTAGCGGATAGCGCGTGCCCTGTTGCCACAGGCGTACGCTTTCCGCGACCAGTGGCGAACGCAGGTTAGATGCAGTGAGAATCTGCGCTGGCGGCAGCCACCAGCAGCAATCGATGTCGCTGTCCTGCGGCTGGGTTGGCGCTTTTTCCGCCAGATCCACACCAAACAGAAAACGCACAAAAGGCGTACTGTCGGGCGCGATCCACTGGTTTATCCCGATGAAATAGTGCATCGACGCCGCAATACCGGTCTCTTCGCAGAGTTCGCGTTCAGCGGCTTCCAGCAGCGTTTCATCCGCTTCGAGATGTCCGGCAGGCTGATTCCAGGTTGCACGACCGTTGATCGTCTCTTCCACCACCAGCAATTCACCTTCGGCCTGAACCAGACAGGCGACAGTAACATGAGGTTTAAACATCACTTCTCCGCAATTGTTAACCTGAGGTTATAAAAAATCGGTTTTCAGGTGGGGCTCTCGCTGATTTCACGCCACACACCCGGAGCCAAATCATTGAGCGAATAGTTCCCCATGGTATAGCGAATTAACCGTAAGGTGGGAAAGCCAATATGAGCTGTCATGCGGCGCACCTGACGATTACGGCCTTCATACAGTGTGACTTTCAGCCATTGCGTCGGGATATTTTTGCGCTCGCGGATTGGCGGCTGACGCGGCCAGAGCCACGCCGGCTCAGCCACTTTTTCCACGCCAGCGGGCAGCGTCATACCATCTTTCAGATTAACCCCATCCCGCAGAGGCTGAAGATCCGCCTCCTGGGGCTCGCCTTCCACCTGTACATAGTAGACCTTGCCGGTGCGTTTGCCGGGCTGCGTCAGCGCGGCCTGCAGGGCACCGTCGTTGGTCAGTACCATCAGGCCTTCGCTGTCACGGTCAAGGCGACCCGCGGCATAAACGTCTGCGATGCTGACAAAATCTTTGAGGGTGCGGCGGCCCGCTTCATCGGTAAATTGCGGCAAAACGTCGAACGGTTTGTTAAACAGAATGACACGCCGTGGAGCAGCAGGGCGGGCAGGCGCACGTCGCGCAGCACGCGTCGGGCGGCTGAATCGTTTATCCCGGTGGATTCGTTGAGTTGTTTTTCGCATGGGCTTTGCAGTCAGAAACATTCGGCGCATTATAACGTGAAATTGCGGTGATTGGCGTGACGGAAATATTCAAGTAGTATTGACGCGCATCTTACAAATCATTAACAAACGCCCAGGAGAGGTTAATGGAAAGCAAAGTAGTAGTTCCGGCGGAAGGTCAGAAAATCACCCTGAATCAGGGCAAGCTTACCGTACCAAACAATCCGGTCATTCCTTACATTGAAGGTGACGGTATCGGTGTTGATGTTTCCCCGGTGATGCTGAAAGTCGTCGACGCGGCGGTGAAGAAAGCCTACAACGGCGAGCGTAAGATCTCCTGGATGGAGATTTACACGGGTGAGAAGTCAGTTGAACTCTACGGTCAGGACGTCTGGCTGCCACAGGAAACGCTCGACTTAATTAAAGAGTATCGCGTGGCCATCAAAGGCCCACTGACCACCCCGGTCGGCGGCGGTATTCGTTCACTGAACGTAGCACTGCGCCAGGAGCTTGACCTCTACGTCTGCCTGCGTCCGGTACGTTACTACAAAGGCACGCCAAGCCCGGTCAAACGCCCTGAAGAGACCGACATGGTAATCTTCCGTGAAAACTCCGAAGATATCTATGCGGGTATCGAGTGGAAAGCGGGCTCTGCCGAAGCGGACAAAGTGATCAAGTTCCTGCGCGAAGAGATGGGCGTGAAGAAAATTCGCTTCCCTGAGCAGTGTGGTATCGGCGTTAAGCCATGTTCAGAAGCGGGCACCAAACGTCTGGTGCGCGCGGCAGTGGAATACACCATCACCAACGATCGTGATTCACTGACCCTGGTTCACAAAGGCAACATCATGAAGTTCACCGAAGGCTCTTTCAAAGACTGGGGATACCAGTTAGTGAAAGACGAGTTCGGCGGTGAACTGATCGACGGCGGCCCGTGGATGAAGTTCAAAAACCCGAACACCGGTAAAGAGATCATCGTTAAAGATGTGATTGCTGATGCATTCCTGCAACAGATCCTGCTGCGTCCTGCAGAATATGACGTTATCGCCTGTATGAACCTGAACGGTGACTACATCTCTGACGCCCTGGCGGCACAGGTTGGCGGTATCGGTATCGCACCAGGCGCTAACATCGGTGATGAGTGTGCACTGTTCGAAGCAACCCACGGTACTGCGCCTAAGTATGCCGGTCAGGATAAAGTGAACCCAGGTTCAGTGATTCTGTCCGCAGAAATGATGCTGCGTCATCTGGAGTGGTTTGAAGCGGCTGACCTGATTGTTAAAGGTGTTGAAGGCGCTATCGCTAACAAGACCGTGACTTACGATTTCGAACGCCTGATGGATGGCGCTAAACTGCTGAAATGTTCAGAGTTTGGTGACGCGATCATCGAAAATATGTAATGTCTGCTTAAGCCCGCATAGCGGTAAACGCTAGCGGGCTTTTTTGTGTCTGCTTTTTACTCTTTTCCCTCCTCACCACATCCTCTCTTCAGCGATGACCTGTTCAGCATTAACGCTCTGCTTCCCCTGGCGATTAACAGGCTCTTAGTATCTCCCTTCAACGTATGACTGAATGACTTTACGTTATCCGCATCCTGATAAATTCTTACCTGTGGCTGAGTATTTTAATATTTCTGCAAATTGCATTATCTGATGCCACTGCAAAAGAAACCGTGAACGCACAATTGGCATCTGTCTGTGGCTGAATATCGTTACTGTAATACCTCACTCATAAGGAGGGTTTATGGACGCTAATTTTACAAAAGACGCAATTTATATCTGTCGCCTGATGTTTGGGCAGTCTGTGCTGGAATTATCAGCAGATAATCAGCCGGGCATTAACCACGCTCTGGAAGCAAAATAAAGGTGATGTTACCTGATGCGCAGCCTGCGCTGATTTACAATGTCGCGCTTGAACTGTTGAACGACTAATAGCCCTCTGCTTCAGGTAAGTGCCCGGCATTGACGGTGACGCGCCAGGCCTCTGCTCGTTTCACAGGATTCATTTTTGTAATCTGTGCCGCAAAATAAAAAGTTCAGTATGATCCCGTCGCCACAGGGGTGTACTCTTCTGCCGATACACAAGGAGGACATTATGGATGATGAGGCTGTAAGTGATGCCATTGCGGCATGTCGACTGCTGTATGGTCAGGCTGTGATGGAAATTGTGGCTGAGGATAAGCCGGTAACCCGCGAGGCCATTACTGAAAAAATTCAGCGGATGTTCACCGGCATTGAGCCTGAACCCGTTATGAGGCTGGCCATCACCCTGCTGAACAATAGCGACAGCTAATAATCCCGGTAATGTAACCACCGCGTCAGGCAGCCATTCGCGGCCTTTTCTCCTTCTTTACGCTGACAACCTCAAAACGGGTTTTGTTGAATCGATCATCCGGCTGATGCGTCAGCATTTCACTTGCCTGAAAAGCCCCATCGGCTTTCAGCAATACGGCGACCATGGAACCAACCTCAATCTGCGCTGACTAATTTGCTGACTTATGCCGTTACGTTAACGCTTCAGAGACGTTAATCGGGCGAGTCTCACTTTTATTCAGCCAGAACGGCGTAGCCTGTGCGCAGAGGATGTCAGACATGCGGGTTTTAATTATTTGTCGGGATAATATTGGCGATACCTTGCTGACCACGCCGCTCATCAGTGCGCTGGCGCAGTCGGGCCAGTATCAGGTAGATGTACTGACCAACAACTACGCTGCGCCCGTGTTGGAGCATAATCCCGATATCCGGCAGCTCTTCTATTACACCAAGTTGCATCACCGTGAGGCAGGACAGGGACGACTGGCCTGTGTGTTACAGCGACTGAAGCTGATGCTGAATCTGAAAAAGCAGCGTTACGACATAGTGATTCTGGCCAAAAGCCGCTGGGATCAGCATGGGCTGAAGTGGGTTAAAATCGTGCGTCCCGCCAGAGTGATCGCGCTGGGGCAGCAGCCGCATCCGCTGATCAGCGATTTACTCCCGCCGCCCAGCCAGCCACCCTGTCATATCAGCGAAACCCTGTTTAGCCTGGGACGGGATTTGCATCTCAGCGCCAACGTGCCAGGCAAACTGATGTTGCGGCCGGATGCGGCTATTGCGGCCAGCCTGCGAGACACCTGTGCGATTGATCCCACTCTTCCGGTCTATGCACTCCAGATAAGCGCCCGCAAGCCGAGTCAGCAGTGGGACGCCACGCGGTTTGCCGGGCTGGCTGAGAAAATTGCGACGCATCATCCCTGCCAGATCATGCTGCTCTGGTCCCCTGGCAGCCGCGATAATCCGCGTCATCCAGGGGATGATGAAAAAGCGCGTGAAATCATGGCGCTCTGCCCGCACCTGCCGATAAAGGCAGTGGCGACGACCAGCCTGCCGCAGCTGATTGCGGCTATGTCGTTGTGTCAGGGGCTGGTGAGCAGTGATGGCGGGGCAATGCACATCGGTGCCGCATTGGGCCTGCCAGTGGTGGCGCTGTTTGGTGACAGCGATCCGGCGTGCTGGCATCCGTGGAAGGTTAACTATCAGGTGTTGCAACCGGCGTCACGTGAGGTCAACGCGCTGAGCAGCCGCGAGGTCTATGACGCCTTCGTCCATACGATTATTCAGTAATCTGTTTCAGGCCAGCGTCCACGGCTGGCCGCTTCACATAGCATCGCGACCGTTACGGGACAATATTCGCCAGATTTAAACCACTTCATCGGTGTCATACGCCGCGGGTGCGACGCCGGAAAATAGCGGGCATCATCATAACGCGCAGAGCAGACGTTGAACGTGGCAAAAAAATCATTCATCAGAATCGCGAACTCCACCTCATTCAGCGGCAGCTGCTGCAGATGAAAATCAGCCCGATCCACTTTCCGGAACTTGCCCAGGGCGGTTGGCTGATTGTGGTATTCAATCAGCGCAATAATGGCGTGAGAAAGATCGTTCATTACCCCACCAGTTTCGCCACGGCCTGCTCGACTTCTTCGGCCTTAATCGACGCCATCGGATGCTGTGACGCCGTTTTATCCGGGCGATGAATAACAATATGGCGATCGCTATCCTGACAGGGGCCGGTATAGCGTGGATTTGCGGTTGAGAACAGGCTGACCGTTGGCGTCTGTGCCGCCACGGCGATGTGCAGTGGACCGGTATCACCGGTGACCAGCAGGTCCAGCGTGCGGATCAGGGTAATCAGACCGCTGAGATTCGTTTTGCCTGCCATTGGCGTCACACGCTTACGGCAATGCGGCGGCAGGCTTTCGATGAATTGTTTCTCAAGAGGCTGCTCAGCAGCTGTACCGGTAACAATAATTTCAGCGTCAGGCCAGCGTTCAAGCAACGCGGTCGCCAGCTGGCTGAATGAAGCCAGCGGCCAGCGGCGAATATCTTTAGATGCGCCTAACTGAAAACCGATACGGCGATGACTGGCCGTTGCAGCAGGGCGGCTATTTACCTCGGGCAGATGCATCCGGGTCTGCTCTGTCTCTGCGCCCAGCGCTTCGATCAGCTTCAGCTTGCGCTTGATGGTGTGATCGTCGAAATAGCCTGAATAGTGATCAAGATATTTATTCAGCACCGGGGATTCGCTGCCGTAATGATCGCGCACAATTGCCTTACTGCCGGTCAGTACTGAGCTCATAATATCGTAGGGAAAATGGGCATGTAATATCACTGACAAATCAGGTTTCTGGCGACGCAGTTTGATAAATAGCGGCAGGAAATTAGCCACTTTGTTATCCCAGATATAGATCTTATCAAACCAGTTATATCGGCTGACCAGGTCCTTATTTTTCTTACTGGAAACCAGAATAAACTTGCTGGTGGGGAAGCGATTCTTCAGACTCCAGATAGCTGGTGTATTCATCAGAAAATCGCCCAGTGCCGTAGTGGAGTAAATCACTACTGTGCCGGGTGTCAGCGCCTGCAGAGCTTGTTGTTTTTTTCTGCCTGAAAATCGAGAATAAAGCGTTAAAAGTCGGTCTATCAGATAAATCTTTTTTTTCTTCACGTCTGAATTCTCTTGAACGTATCAATAACATTAAACAAAAGGCGTTGTGCATTATTAGAGGATATTCATACGTCTAAAGTTCAGTAGGGGGAATCTTTTTTTATCGTTAGTCGAATATTTGTTTAAACTGTTTCCACAATTTTAGTGTTGTTTATTCAGGGTATATATACAGAATTGTGTAAAAGAGATAGGCAATTTTCGAAAAGAGTTGGGATGTTTCTTATAATAATGACATTCCCGGCGTTTTTTAATCCCGACCTTAATTACTAGCAGGGTAACTATTAGAGAGTTTATTTTACGGGTGCTATTCAATATAAAAAACAAACCCCGGCACGTGTGCCGGGGCAGGATATTACGACTGAGGCTGACCCACCGGGCCTGAACCCAGGGTGCCGCCCGGAGAAGACTGGCCACTTGGCGCATGAGGACGGCCATCTTCTTTAATCGCGTCGCTCTTATGCGAGCAGCCCGCCAGAGAGGTTAAAGTCGCTACAACCAGCAGCAAAGCAGGAATCGTTTTCATGATGTCACCTTGATGTTGTCAGAGAGAGAATGTAATTAAGACCGAAGATTCACCGTACGCTGGCCCGTGAAAGCTTATCTTTCAGATGTTTCTCAGCATGCGGTCAGTCAACGCCAAAAAAAACGGAAGCCATCGGCTCCCGTTCTGTGGACGTGTGGCGGTATTACTTGCGACCCAGCAGGAAGCCGATAAATACGCCAACGCCTGCAGCAATGGCCAGACCGGCAACAGGATTGGACTGAACCTGATCGCGAATGGTCTCAGCAGCATCACGTGCAGCATAGCTTGCCTGGTTGGTGTAACGACGCGCTGCGCCCTTAGCCTGATGCTCGGATGAACCGGTTGCTGCACCCCATTGTTCCTGAACTGCGCCAGCGGCTTCTTTTACTTTATCTTCGATTTTTCCTGACATTTAAATGCTCCTTGGTTTTGAGTAAGACTCTCAAAGCGTAGCAAAGATAGTGAGTTCTGCTCCGTCAGCGCCCGTTAAGGCGTTAAAAAATCATTTCTGGCTGTTAATGGCGCTGCGTTTGCGGGCCAGCCATTTCCTGTCTAGCCTTTTGAGAAGAGAGTCACAGCCGGAGGAGAAACGATGAAACGTGATGCACTGAATGATGATGACTATGATGAAGTCTGCCGCGTTATTGGTGATGCAGTCATTGTGCTGATGGAGCGCGGTCATGATACCCGGCGTGGCGAAATCTATGACCTGCTTAAACGGACCCGGCAGCAGCGCGCCCACAGTGAACGGGATGAGCAGCGAATGCTGGATCACGCTATCCGGCTGGTTAAGCCCGACGTTTAGCGAATAATGTGGAAGCGTTGCGCTACTGCAGCAGCACGCCCTGAATCAGGCTGGCCTCAACAATTTCCACCTCATTGATTTTCAGCGCCTGCATATACCCTTCCACCAGCAACAGATTACTCACGTCCGTGGCGCGATAGTCGCCAGACAATTCACTGTCGCCTTTCCAGACCTGCTGCTGCGAGAGCTGGCGCAGTGTCGCCAGCGTATAGCGGTTGGGTTTGCCTGGTAACTGATTGCGAATCGAAAAACCGTGTACGCCTCCGATGCCAATTACCCGACGACCGGCCACATCCTGTTTAATTTGCGGGCTCACTTCGTTAGTCGCATAAAACTGCACAAAGCGCAGTACTGACTGCCGCCAGGAACCAATGGGATTAGGGGATTCAGCCTTCGGGCTGTTCTTCAGCACCGTCAGGATAAAGTTTTTCAGCGTCACCGAAGCCAGTCTGCCCTGATAGATATCCACTACCGGCTTGCCCGCCTGCTGTCGCCATGCAGTCATCTGCATCGACCCGCCGCCAATATCCCAGACCAGCAACTGCTCATCCCGGACCATTGGATCGTTAAGCGCAGCTTTGGCAGAGATAAAGCCGAGCGTCGCCTCCTGCTGCTGCGAAATAATGCTGATTTGCGCACCGCTCTGGCGCTGCAACTGTTCAATTACGGCCTGACCGTTGCTGGCGTTGCGAAACACCGCCGTCGCCACGCCGCTGATTCGCTGCGGATGAAAGCGCTGTGCGTGCGCCACCAGCTGCTGCAGTGCGGCGGCACCGTCATGAGTTACTGACGGACTCAGCTGGTTATCCGCTGAATGGGCTAATGCGTCATTCCAGGCCACGGCGCGCTGATCCTGATACAGCACTTTTTCAATGCGCTGCTGGCAGACATTGACGCGCGCCACCGCAATTTTGGTGGTACCGGAACCGATATCCAGACCGGCGCGAATTTGCTGGCAGCGATCGGCCTGTGCCGATGCGGCAAAAAACAGCGAGCAGAACAGCGTAAAAACAGACAGCACAGCAGGACGCATAACGACTCCGGGGGCAGAGGGGATCAGAGTGAACGGGTGGCGATGCAGGTCGGGTAGACGCTCACCAGGAAATGACGCAGATGGTCAAAACACCATTCGGCGTCATCGGCCTGCGGACAATAGAACTGGATGGTGATTTTTTCGTAATCGCGCTGACGTTGACGCAGCGGCGACCAGCTCCAGTCGAGCACTGAACGGGCATAGTTGACCAGTGTCCCGGCGGGCAGCTGATGTTGCTGCTCCTGTCCGTTCAGGTAGCGATTAAAGCTCGCTTCCAGCTGCAGGGCTTCCTCAAAGCCGTGTTGCGGCTGGTCGGGGCGAAAAGCCACATCGATAAAACCACAGACCGCCTTTTCCTGCTGCTGCCAGTCACAGGCCAGGGTCATGAACAGCCCCTCCTGCAGGTTAACCTCCTCGACCAGTCGGCGCAGATTCGCTGAGCGATTCAGCACAACGATCTCTTCAAGGCGACCGGTTTCCAGCGTCAGATCAAAGCCACAGGGATTAACAGAGCCATCCACATTGCGCGTAGCGGGGAAGGGGAAGTCGATATAACCATTGTTATCCAGACGCTTTTCCATCGGGGAGCCCTGCTGCTTGACGTTTCCTGACAATAAACCATCTGGCAGCAGGATTCATCCCTTATGGACAGGTCCAGGTGATTTGGGTGTCCTGGTAAGGGTTAATCAGGCGGAACTGCTTATCTGACAGGCGCTGCGCATAGTAGCCTTCACGCGTTACGGCGGAGGGGATATATCTGAATCGATCCAGCGACTGCAGCGGGCCACTGTTTACGCTGACATTGTCCCGTGTCACGGTGAAGCTGTTAACCAGGTCAAAAATCATGCCCTGAGTCTCTCCCATCGACTGGCCATAAATTGTCGAGACCTCACCCGGACATTCCACCCCTTTCGGGCCAGATGAACATCCAGTCACCATCGCGATGAGGATTAAAATGCTGAGTCGCATCATGATTTTCTACCTGCTTCAATCCCTGGGAGTGTTGTGGCGCAGAGTCTATCCTGTTGCACCACAAATTACTTAATTATAGCAGTTTCCGCTACGCTTCCTGTTTGTGATTTGTTTAATCGTTAAGCACCAGGAATGTAAAGGGGTGACTTTGCTTATCAATAAACGTTATTCTTGGCTCCTTTGCGCACCACTTAGGCAAATCCAGGGATAAATGATGAAAGAAGAAGAAGCAAGTCTAATGATTATTCGCCACGCGATTGACGAACTGGAAGCCGATAAGAAGCAACAGGTGCTCGCCTGCTCAGCGAAGATTCGTGCAGCTATGCAGGCTTATGATAGCGAAAATGCCGGGCTGGCGCTGATGTTAGTGGCCGCCGAGGTGGCAGCCGAATAGTCACTATCCGGCCAGGCGGGGACGCTGTAAGGCTGGCCGGATTACTTTATCTTTTCTCAACTTTCAGGTTTTTTCGCACACCGATTCCACCTTTTAATGGTCTCAGTCCCGCTCGCCTCACGCCTCTCCTCTGGTTTTTATATGTTAAGCTAAGAAAATTCCTAATAAAATCAGTGGAGACACAGTATGAAGGCAACGTTAATTGCCCTGGGCCTGCTGGCCTGTCATATCGCACCCGCCTGGAGTGAAACCGAATTTCAGCTTAACTGTCCCGGCCGGCCTATCATGACGGTTTCGCGTGCCGAATATGGTTTAACCACCCTGATGTGGCCAGAAAATCACTTCCAGATTGCCGCCGGTCAGCAGCGAACCCGCTTAGAAGCGGGCGATCAAGTGGCGATTACCCGTTTTCGCAATGGCGATCAGCTGATTGTGAACCAGCGCAGCCTGGCAACCTTCTTTGTTTACCGCGACAGCGATAAACTGCTGCCCTGCAGCCGCAGCGAAAAACGCGATGTTGATGCGCTGACCCTGGAGCGTTACGACGATCGTCAGCGTTCCGACAGTTAACCCTCTGGAGCCACTATGCAACCTGAGATTACCGACAACGTTACCGCGCAGGATCTGGATGAGGTCCGTCTTGGCCTGAATGTGTACAACAGCAAATTTTATGATGTGAATACAATCAGGTCCATTAGGGTGTTTATTCGTGATGAGCAGGGCAGAAAGCTGGCCGGACTGACCGGCTCAACCACCGGTAGCTGGCTGCGGATTGACATGCTCTGGGTGAGCGAAGTGCTACGCGGGCAGGGTGCGGGAAGTAAGCTGATGCAGGCTGCCGAGCAGGAGGCGCGGAATCGCGGCTGCCGCTATGCACAGGTGGATACCGCCAGTTTTCAGGCCCGGCCGTTTTATGAAAAACTCGGCTATACCCTGCGGCTTACGCTGGCGAACTATATGGATCATCATCAGCGGCACTATCTGACCAAAGAACTGTAATCAGAACAGCGGATTTTCACGCAGATCCAGGGGATGCTGTTCAGCTTCATCGATGGCAGCCAGCCAGCTTTGCAGCGTCACTTTTTTCCAGGAAAGATGCCCGCGCGTGGTGCTCATCATCACCACGTCGGGGCGCAGCGAGCGGTAAAATTCCAGCGTCTGACTCAGCTCAGCGGGATTACTGTCCGGCATCAGCACCGTGATCCAGTTGTCATGAGAACGGGTCACGGTATCGCCGACAAACAGATAGGTTAGCCCCAGCGGCGAGGTATAGAGAAAGCTGCAACTGCCCGGCGTGTGTCCGGGCGTCGGCAGCAAATGGAAATCGCCGAAGTGCGTCTCCGGCTGCGAAAAGATGTCATCAGGCTCCGCAAAACGGCTGATAGGGCCTAATGAGCGGCGGTGGCAGTAAAGCGCGCTGCTGAAACGCTGCTGGATCACCGCCGCACCAGGCGCGGATTCGTGCCAGTGGGTCAGATAGTGACGGATCACGCCGCCGGTATCGGCAATCACTTCATGATCGAGCGGGTTTTCAACGCGGCCAATCAGCAGATTGCCGCGCGGGTGACGCAGCATAAAGCCATGCATCATCAGGTCATTAACGGCATCTTCCACCGGGAATTCCGGGGTTGAGATCCACAAATCGTCATACAACGGCTTCAATGTCGATCTCCTGAAACGCTCTCTAATCCCGCAGGACGGGATGCCCGGTCGCCTGTAAATGGGCGTTGCCCTGACTGACCGCTAATTGTGCGCTGGCACCCAGCGGCAGTGTAACGGTGTCAGCGGCATGACCAAAATCTAAGCCACAGATCACCGGCAGACCGGTAGTATCACGCACGCGCTGCCAGACGGTACTGAAATCAAACCCATTATCATAGTCCGACAGGGCCGTGCTGGTGAAGCTGCCGGTGACGATCGCACGCTGTCGCGCCAGAATGCCGCTCTGCTCCAGCTGAATCAGCATCCGTTCAATACGGAACGGATGCTCATTGACATCTTCTATCACCAGAATGCCATTCTCAATCTGCGGCATCCACGGCGTGCCGATCAGTGAGCAGATCATCGCCAGATTCCCGCCCCACAGCGTGCCCTGCCAGTCGCCCTGGTCTGGCGTTTCGCTCTGCCATTTCACCTCTACTGTAGGTGATGTCAGTGCCTGCCAGAAGTGGTGCAGAGTAAATTCAGATAACGTCGCGGCACCGAAGTTACCGGCCAGCATCGGTGCACTGAAGGTAATCAGGCCAACCTGTGCCAGAAACGCCAGCTGAACCGCGGTGAAGTCGCTGTGGCCGCACAACGCCAGCGGCTGATTCAGCAGACGGCGTTGCAGGGCGACATAGTCGATGGACGCCAGTAACCGGCTGGCCCCGTAACCGCCGCGCACCGCCAGCACCACGTCAGGCAGCGTAGTAAGGCTGGCAAGCTGGTTGATATCCGCAAGGCGTTCTGCGTCCGTTCCGGCGAAGCGCTGAAAACGGCGGGTGATCACCTGCTCGTTCTCCACCTGATGGCCCGCCGCGCGCAGTCGTGCAATGCCCTGCAGCGCCGCAGGCTGATTATGACAGTAACCGGAGGGGGAGATAAGACGAACTGAACGTGAAATCATCATACTTTCCTGCTGTTAGCACTCATGATTGACGGCGATGATGGCGAAAAGCCCCGCTGAAGTCACGGTGCGCGCCGCATAATCGTGTATTTAGGATAAACGGTAATTTTGCTCTCAGGCTGCCTGGGTATGATAGCATTCGCCACAACCGCGATGAGACGAAAAATTGCTGAAAATCCGACACCTTATACTCCCGGCTTTACTCCTGACTGGCTGTGCCAGCGAGCCACCACACCATGCCGTTAAGCAGCGCAACACGCCGTTAACGCAGGCACCGCCTTCCAGCGTCAATGGAGCCTGGGCCATGTTTACCGAAGATGCCGCCAGTCATTATGGCGTTGATGAGAAGTTAATCAGCGCCATTATCAGTGTCGAATCGGGTGGAAATCCGGGCGTAGTGAGCCGTTCTAATGCGGTAGGGCTGATGCAGATTAAAGCGTCGACCGCAGGGCGCGAAGTCTATCGCACGCTGGGCCGCCGGGGTCAGCCGTCGAATGCCGAGTTGCGCGATCCGGCCAAAAATATTGATATCGGCACCGCCTATATCCGCATCCTGCAGGACTCTGCACTGTCGGGCATCCGCGATCCACTGACCCTGCGCTACGCCACCATCGTCTCTTATGCCAACGGTGCCGGTGCGCTGCTGCGAACATTTTCCCGCGACCGCGATCGGGCCATTGCGATGATTAATGCCATGTCACCGGATGAGTTCTATCAGCATGTGCAGAACAGGCATCCGGCAGCGCAGGCACCGCGCTATCTCTGGAAAGTCACCACTGCTTACCGCACCATCTGACCGGTTTTGACTACGCCTGTGGCGTGAGCAGCAGCCGCGCCGTGGGATAGTCAATAATCAGCACCTTAATATAACCGCCCAACAGCGCACCGCGAATCGCCTGCGCTTTCTCCCGTCCACCAGCCAGCCCGACGACCTGCGGGCACTGTTTCACCTGCGCCAGCTCCATTCCGATCACCGGATCTTCTTCCGCTTTCAATACCGGCTGGCCGCTGGCGTCAAAATAGTGCAGGCAGATATCACCGACCGCACCGCGTGCCGCCAGCGTCTGCAGCATTTTGCCATCATAGTAGTTGCCAGAATTGCGCAGCAGCGCCGACGGCTCCAGATCGCCGATGCCGACAATCGCCAGATCGACCTGCTCAAATTTATTCAGCACCTCGGCAACCTCGGCATTGGCCGACAGCCGCTGGCGATCGCTGACCGAATGCTCAATCGACTGCGACGGCAGCAGCCAGGCGGGGCAGTTCAGCAGCGCCGCCAGATTCTGGGTCAGAATGGTGGCCTGCACGTTGCCGTTGGCACCGACGCCGCCCAGCAGCTGGATCACGCCCTTACAGGCGCTGTTGAGCGGATGCAGCGCATCCACCATCGCCCGGATAGTGCCGCTCCACGACGAAATACCGATCAGCTCATCGTTACGCAGTCGTGTCTCCAGATAGTGAGCGGCTGCCGATCCAATCGCCTGCTTAATCTGCAGTGACGACGCCTGGTCCGGCACATCCACCACAATCGCCTGCGGCAGGTTGTAGGTCTGCTCAATCGCCTTTTCCAGTTCCGGATAGACGTTGGCCGGCGGTACCACGCTGATCTTGACCACACCCTCTTTTACGCTGCGATTAAGAATGCGTGAGACAAATGACTGCGATAGGGTCAGCGACTGCGCGATCTCTGACTGCTTCAGCCCTTGGACATAGTAAAGCGTGGCAATCTTCACCATCAGTCGCTGTTCATCCTGCTTTGCCATCGGTTTTTCCCTCTCTGAATCTGCCCGGTATTGTTAACCAGGATGATCAAAATCACAACGCAGGCTAATTTGTGATCGTTTTCGCTTTTTAATGATCGTGCATTGGACGATGCGTCAGCGCAGGTGCATAGTCATTATGCATATAAAATCGCATATGAATATATATTCAAGCGGAGATAAATAATGACTCATCCTCTGATTAAACTGACCCTGCTGGCTTCGATGTTCGCTTTTTCTGCAACGGCGCTGGCGGCAGAGCAAGGACTGCTGGCGATTATTACTCCATCCCATGACAACCCGTTTTTCAAAGCCGAGGCAGAAGGCGCATTAGCCAAAGCCAAAGAGCTGGGTTACGCCACGCTGGTGGCGTCGCACGACGATGACGTTAACAAGCAAAACCAGCTGATTGAGACCGCAATTGCGCGCAAAGCGAAAGCAATTATTCTGGATAACGCCGGCGCGGACGCCACCGTCGGACCTGTGCAGAAAGCCAAAGATGCCGGTATTCCGACCTTCCTGATTGACCGTGAGATCAACAAAACCGGTATCGCCGTGGCGCAGATCGTCTCCAATAACTATCAGGGTGCGCAGCTGGGTGCAGAGAAATTTGCAAAGTTGCTGGGCGGCAAAGGCGAGTACGTTGAACTGCTGGGAAAGGAGTCTGACACCAACGCGGGGGTGCGGTCGCAGGGCTATCACGACGTACTGGATGACTACACCGACCTGAAAATGGTGGCGCAGCAGAGTGCTAACTGGAGCCAGACCGAAGCTTTCAGCCGCATGGAAACCCTGCTGCAGAAGCACCCCAACATCGTCGGTGTGATCTCCGGTAACGACACCATGGCGCTGGGCGCGGAAGCCGCGCTGAAAGCCGCCGGGAAAACCTCGGTGATCGTGGTGGGCTTTGACGGCAGCGACTACACCCGCGATTCGATCCTCAACAAAGGCAGCATCAAAGCGACGGTACTGCAACCGGGCTGGGATCAGGCGCAGATGGCGGTCACGCAGGCGGACTACTACCTGAAGAACGGCAAAGCGCAGAAACAGGAGAAGCAGCTGATGGACTGTGTGCTGATTGACGACAGCAACGCCGCTAAGCTGAAAAACTTCAACCTGGCGAAATAACCATGAAACGGATACTGGCAGTATTGACCGGTATGGCGCTGCTCAGTGCCTGCACCGTGGTGGATCTGGATGCGGACGGTAACCCGATTCTGCCGAAAGATCCGCACGCGAAGCCCAGCTATACCGCCCAGACGCCACAGCAGATTGCGGAGAAGACCTGGCAGCCGCGTGTCATGACCACCGCGAACAGCCACGCGCTGAGCTGGGCCGACATGGCGGCGAAAAGTCAGACGGTTAAACCCGGCGGGCGTGAAAGCGTCTTTGTACGGGCCAGCGGGACGGTCAGCGCCTTTGATGAGAGTAATCCGCGTGAACGTACGCTGACGCTGACGATCAACCGCAAACCGGTGGCAGTCAGCGTCGGGCCGGTGCTGCGCAGCAATGCTATTCGTGACGCCGCCGGGTTCCGTTTCGAGGAGTTCACGAATCAGGTGCAGTATGCCCAGCTGACGCGGGCGCTGAACCGTCACGCGGTGAAGCAACTGCCGCCGCTGGATGCCAGCTGGGTCAACCAGCCGGTGCAGACGCTGCTGGCGGTGAGCATCGGTCACAACAGCGTTGAAGAGATAGTGGCGCTGGAGCTGAAGCGGGGGACGCCCTGATGAACGATGAGATCATTCTGCGGGCCGAGCAGATATCGATGCTGTTTCCCGGCACGCTGGCACTGGATCGCGTCGACTACCGGGTCTGGCGCGGCAAAGTAAACGTCATCATCGGTGAAAACGGGGCGGGAAAATCAACACTGATGAAGATTCTGGCCGGAGTACAGCAGCCCACCGCCGGTTCGCTGTTCCTGAATGGCGAGCCGCTGACGCTGAGCAGCACCCGTGACGCCGCCCGGCACGGTATCGGCATGGTGCATCAGGAGCTGAACCTGTTTGAAAACCTCACGGTGGCGGAGAACCTGTTTCTGGGCCGGGAGATCCAGCGCGGCCTGTCACCCATCAATGAGGCGGAGCAGGCACGCCGCACCGCCGCACTGATGGCGCGGCTCGACCAGCCGATTTCGCCCACTGAGCGGGTCGGCAATCTTAAAGTGGGTCAGCAGCAACTGGTGGAGATCGCCAAAGCGCTGGCAGAAGATGCAGACATCCTGATCCTCGATGAGCCGACCTCCGCATTGAGCAAAACCGAAGTGGAGATCCTGTTTCGGGTGATGCGCGACCTGACGCAGCAGGGCGTGACCCTCATCTATATCTCCCACCGGCTGGAGGAGCTGATGACAATTGGTGACGTGATTACCATTCTGCGCGACGGACGTTTCCAGTCGGAAGCACCGGTGAGCACCATCAATGTGCCGTGGATCGTGCGCGAGATGCTGGGCAGTGATCCGGTCACGACCTTTTTGCCGGATCAGCGTGAGTTTGGTGCGCCGGTGCTCGAGGCGCAGCACATTACCTGCGTCAGCCCCAACGGCAATACGCTGGTGGATGACGTCAGTTTTCAGGTGCGTGCCGGCGAAATTGTTGGGATCTACGGACTGATGGGCGCGGGTCGCACTGAACTGTTTGAGTGTCTGCTCGGCAGCCAGCGCCACTACCTCGGCAGGCTGTGGCTCGACAGCAAACCGCTGCCAACCCGTCTGCCGACCGCCGATCGCATCCGCATGGGCATGAGCCTGGTGCCGGAAGATCGCAAACGCGCCGGGATTTTCCCGGTCTCGTCGGTCGCCAGTAATCTCACCATCGCCAGCCTGTGGCGGCGACTGTCGCACCGTTTTGCTATTGCGCATCAGGCAGAGCAGCAGGCGGTGAACCAGACGGTGGGCAACCTGGCGATCAAAATTTCGTCGCCGGACGTCGCCATCAGTGCACTCAGCGGCGGCAATCAGCAGAAAGTGGTGATTGGCCGTGCGCTGCTGACCAACCCACGTCTGCTGCTGCTGGATGAGCCGAGCCGCGGTATTGACGTCGGGGCCAAAGCCGAGGTGTTTCGCACCATGGTAGCGCTGTCGCAGCAGGGCATCGCCGTGCTGTTCTCCACCTCAGACCTGAAAGAAATTATGGCGGTAGCCGATCGCATCCTGGTGATGTCGGGCGGCAAACTTACGGCTGATCTTCCCCGCGACCAGGCGGAAGAGGCAGCGCTGGTGAAAGCAAGTGCGCAGGGGTTCTGAGCATGAAAAGCAATAACAGCGTCGCGCTGAACACACTTCCGGCTAAAGCGTTCAGTTCACGCGAAAGCATTCTGCTGCTGCTTCTGAAACTGCGCACCTTTTTTGCGCTGATTCTGATTGTCGGCTTCTTCGCTATCACCGTGCCGGACTTTCTCGCCACCGGCAGCCTGGTGATCATGGTGAAGCATATCGCCATCAACGCCTTTCTGGCGCTGGGTATCACCTTTGTCATTATCACCGCAGGCATTGACCTGTCCATTGGGGCCACCTTAGGGCTGTGCGGCATGATCGCCGGCTGGCTGATCACTAAAGGGATTGTGCTGCCGATGTTTGGCATCGCTATCTTTCCCAGCGTCTGGGTTATTGTGCCGGTGGTGCTGTTGGTAGGCGCGCTGATTGGCGCGGGCAACGGCTGGATCATTACCCGCTACAACGTGGCTCCCTTTATCTGCACCCTCGGCACCCTGTACATCCTGCGCGGTGCGGCAATGCTCACCTCCGGCGGCGAGACCTTTCCCGGTTTGCAGGGTAATCCGCTACTGGGCAATACCGGTTTCGACAGGATTGGTGCGGGGACGTTTCTCGGGCTGCCGTATGCCATCTGGATGATGGTGCTGCTGGCGCTGGTCATCGCCTATATCGCCCGTCGCCTGCCGTTTGGCCGTCAGGTCTATGCCATCGGCGACAACGAGCGTGCCGCTGAACTGTCGGGGGTGAAAACCCGGCAGGTAAAAATTCTGGTCTACACCCTGTCGGGCTTCTGCGCAGCCATTGCCGGCATCGTGGTCTCATCGCAGCTGGTCGCCAGCCATCCGGCGAACGGCACCGCGTTTGAGATGAACGCGATTGCCGCCGTGGTGCTGGGCGGCACCTCGCTGGCGGGCGGACGCGGCACAATTGTCGGCACGCTGATTGGGGCGTTTGTCATCGGCTTTCTGGCGGATGGCCTGATCATGATGGGCGTCAGCGAATTCTGGCAGATGGTCATTAAGGGCATTGTCATCATCATCGCGGTCATTATCGATCAGACTCAGAGCCGGATGCAGCAGAAGGCGGCGGTAGTGGCACAGAAAGCATTAATCGAGGAGGGCTCACCGGCAAAACCCTGAACGCGCTGAGCCAGGCAGGCGGGACTGCTGCATGTTTCTGCTCACGTAGATGGCGTGCCCGGATTAACGGGCAGAATGGCAGACAGAGGGGAGTGCCAGTGTAAGGCACGCTTTTTCTGGCAGAAATTTTTTTAACCGTCGTGAATATATATTCAAAACCGATTTAAAATTCAGAGGTAGTCTATGAATCCTTTCAATCTCCCGGTCGAAGACCTTGAGCGTCGGGCGCGTGCTATCCGTCGTCGCATCATCCAGCTAAATGCGGGCAGCCCGGCAGGTGGTCATACCGGTGCCGATCTGTCGCAGGTGGAGATCCTCACTGCGCTTTACTTCCGCATTCTGAACTGCGCCCCGGATCGCACTGACGACGATCAGCGTGACATTTACATCCAGTCTAAAGGACACGCGGTGGGCGGGTATTACTGCGTACTGGCGGAGGCGGGCTACTTTCCAACCGACTGGCTGGCAACCTATCAGCATGCCGACTCACATCTGCCCGGCCATCCGGTGCGGCAGAAAACGCCTGGCGTTGAGCTGAATACCGGCGCGCTGGGACACGGCCTGCCGGTGGCGGTGGGCATCGCTATCGCAGCGAAAAAAGACAACAGCTCGCGCCGCATCTTTGTGGTGACCGGCGACGGGGAACTGGCCGAAGGGAGCAACTGGGAGGCGGCACTGGCCGCGGCGCATTACGGCCTCGATAACCTGATCATCATTAATGACAAGAACAAGCTGCAACTGGCGGGTGCGACCCGCGACATCATGAACACCGATCCGCTGCCGGAAAAATGGCGTGCCTTCGGGCTGGAGGTGACCGAATGCAACGGCAATGAGATGGCGGCGGTAGTTGACACCATTGAAAACCTGCCGAAGAACGGCAAGCCGCAGGTGATCGTGGCACATACCGAAAAAGGATTTGGTGTCTCCTTTATTCAGAGCAAAGCCGAATGGCATCACCGGGTGCCGAAAGGCGAAGAGATCGCGCTGGCACTGGAGGAATTGAAAGATGAGTAATGCACAACATTTAGCAAGCGTCATGGTGACGGCCTTTATCGACGCGGTGAATCGCGGCGTGGATCTGGTGCCGGTGGTGGCCGACTCCACCTCAACCGCCAAAATCGCCCCCTTTATCAAGGCGTTTCCCGACCGGCTGATCAACGTCGGCATCGCCGAGCAGACGCTGGTGGGCACAGCGGCCGGGCTGGCGCTGGGCGGCAAAGTTGCGGTGACCTGTAACGCCGCGCCGTTTCTGGTATCACGCGCAAATGAGCAGGTGAAAGTGGACGTCTGTTACAACAACACCAACGTCAAACTGTTCGGGCTGAATGCCGGAGCCAGCTATGGCCCGTTAGCCAGCACCCACCACAGCATTGATGATATCGCGGTGATGCGCGGTTTCGGCAATATCGAGATTTATGCGCCTTCCTGCCCGCTGGAGTGCCGCCAGATCATCGACTACGCCCTTGAGCATGTCGGCCCGGTCTATATCCGTCTGGACGGCAAAGATCTGCCGCAGCTGCACGACGAAAGCTACCGGTTCAGCCCGGGTGCAATCGACCTGCTACGGGAAGGCAGCGACATCGCGCTGGTGGCCATGGGCTCAACGGTTCACGAGGTGGTTCACGCCGCTGAGCAACTGGCTGAACAGGGCATTTCAGCCGGTGTGATCGCGGTTCCATCGATTCGTCCCTGTGATACCCAACAGCTGCGCAACCTGTTAAATCACTACCCAGCGGTGATTACCGTAGAAGAGCACAACGTCAATGGTGGTGTTGGCAGCCTGGTGGCCGAAGTGCTGGCGGAAGGCGGCTGCGGCATCCCGCTGTTACGGCTCGGCATTTCGGATGGCGAATATGCGATTGCCGGCGATCGCGCCTCGACCCGCGCCCGTCATGGCATTGATGCCAGCAGCGTAGTCAACAGTGCAGCACGCCTCTGCGCAGGAGCATAAACATGGTGGAACCTCTGATTCTGGCGATCGACGAAGGCACCACTAACGCCAAGGCGATTGCGGTTGATCGCAGTGGCCGCGTCGTGGCGCGCGGCAGCCAGAGTTTAACCCTGCAACATCCGCAGCCCGGACTGGCGGAGCAGGACCCTATGGCAATCTGGCAGGCGGTAAAGCAGGCAATCATCCAGTGTCTGTCAGTTTGTGATGGCGCGCCTGTCGCGGCCGTGGCGATCAGCAATCAGCGCGAGTCGGTGCTGATCTGGCAGCGACGTGATGGTCAGCCGCTGACGCCACTGGTGAGCTGGCAGGATCGACGCTCAGAGGCATTCTGTCGCGAGCTGCATCAGGCGGGCAAAGCGCCGCGTATTACCGGCCTGACCGGGCTGGCCGTTGATCCGATGTTTCCGGCCGCCAAGCTGACCGGGATGCTGGCCGCCATTCCCGACGGCGCGGCGCGGGCCGCAGCCGGTGAGCTTTGCATCGGCACCGTCGACAGCTGGCTCAGCTGGCAGCTCAGCGCAGGCGAGATATTCGTTACCGATCACGCCAACGCCGCCCGCACTCAACTTTACAGCCTGCATCTTAATGACTGGGACGACGAGTTGCTGACGCTGTTTCAGCTACCGCGCGCCGCACTGCCACGTATTACCTCCTCCGCCAGTGAACAGGGCGTGGTCGCGGTGCGTGACATCCCCGGCTTAGCGCCCGGCACGCCAATTCTGGCACGCATCGGTGACTCCCATGCTGCGCTGCAGGCGCAGCGGCGCGGCGAGTCAGAAGTGGTGAAAGCCACCTACGGCACCGGTTCCTCACTGATGATGTCGATGGCGACGCCGCTGCTGACGGAAAATGGCCTCAGCACCACTGTGGCCTGGCACGACGGCACGCTGCGTTATGCGTTTGAAGGCAACATCACCCACACCGGTTCCGGTGCCGCCTGGCTGGGCAAACTGCTCGGCGTGCAGGATCCGCGTGCGCTGACCGCCATGGCGCAGCGCTGCGACGACAATCAGGGCATCTATTTTGTCCCGGCGCTCTCCGGCCTGGGCGCGCCCTGGTGGGATCTGCAGGCGCGCGGCATGGTATGCGGACTGACGGACGCCGCCACCCCCGACGTACTGGCGCGTGTCGCGCTGGAGTCGATCGTCTGGCAAATCGCCGACGTCTTTTTTGCGATGGAGCAGGCCAGCGGCCAGCAGCTCCCGGCACTCTGCGTGGATGGCAGCGCCACCGAAAACAGCTGGCTGATGCAGCTACAGGCGGATGTATTACAGCGGCCGCTGCAGCGGGTACCGACCGCCGAAGTTTCCGCACTTGGCACGGCGCTGCTGGCGGGGAAAGTACTGGGATGGTGGCAGCAGGGCAGTGATATGCAGGCGCTGCAGGGCGGCAGCGTCATCATGCCGCGTGAAGAGCACGCGCAGCGTATGCAGGAAAACTATAAAGGCTGGATCGACGCTGTTGCACGCTGTCGTTATCAGCCACATTAATCCTTAACCGGAGCAGAGCCATGTCAACACTTCCTCAGCAGTTAACCTTCGGTGTCATCATTGGCAACCGGGGGTTTTTCCCCAGCTATCTGGTGGGCGAGGCGCGCCAGCAGGCGGTTGCGCTGTTTGAAAAGATGAACATCAATACGGTGATGCTGGATGAAACGCAGACCAATCTGGGCGGCGTCGAGACGCGGCAGGAGGCCAAAACCTGTGCTGCGCTGTTTCGTCAGCATCGCGAAGCGATTCACGGCATTGTGGTGCTGCTGCCTAATTTTGGTGATGAAAAGGCCATTGCCGAAGCGCTGCGTCTGGCCGGGCTGAATGTGCCGGTGCTGGTGCAGGCGGAAGAGGACAACCTGGATAAAATGGGGCTGGCGACCCGGCGTGACAGCTTTTGCGGCAAAATTTCGCTCTGCAACAACCTGCGGCAGTATGGCATTCCGTTTACCCTGACCCGTCAGCACGTCTGCGCCCTGAGCGGCGACGTTTTTCAGCAGGATTTACAGCGCTTCAGCCAGCTCTGCCGGGTAGTGAATGCGATGCGGCGAGTTCGCGTTGGCGCGATTGGTGCGCGGCCCGCCGGATTCAACACCGTCCGCTACAGCGAAAAGCTGCTGGAGAAGATGGGCATCGCGGTAGAAACCCTGGATCTATCGGAGATTTTTACCCGCACTAGCCGGCTGCGTGATGACGATATCCGCGTGGCAGAGAAGCGCGAGATCCTGGAAGCCAACGCCGATGCGCGCGGCATTCCGGGCGACAAACTGGTGACCATGGCCAAACTGTTTGTGGTGATCAGCGAGTGGATCAGCGATAACGACATCGACACGACTGCCATTCAGTGCTGGACGTCGTTGCAGGAAAACCTGGGTATCAACGTCTGTTCAATCATGAGCGTGATGTCGGGTCAGATGATGCCCAGCGCCTGTGAAGTGGACGTGATGGGCGCGCTATCAATGTATGCGCTCGCCAGCTGTTCGCTGAGTCCTGCTTCACTGGCGGACTGGAACAACAACTTCGGCGACGAGCGGGACAAATGCGTGCTGTTTCACTGCGGGAATTTTGCCAGCGCCAGCCTGGAGTCACCGACCATGGGCACGGCGGATATTATTGGTACCACCGTGGGCAAAGAGAACACCTGCGGTGCGGTGCATGGCCGGATGAAGCAGGGCGATCTCACCTATTTCCGCCTCTCGACCGACGACTACAGCGGCGAAATCAAAGCCTATGTGGGTGAAGGAATGTCGGTCACCGATCCGCTGGACACGGTCGGCTGTCGCGCGGTAATTCAGGTGCCGCAGCTGGAGACGCTGCTGACGTGGATCTGCCGCAATGGCTTTGAGCATCACGTGGCGATGAACCACTCGGCCACGGCCAGCGTGCTGCAGGAAGCGTTCAGTGAGTATCTCGGCGTGAGTTGTTACCGGCATCCGTAAGCGATGAGAGTGAATTGCAGAACGCGATAAGAGCAATGCGGAACAGCCGATGCGATCACGGTTTTGGCCACATCGGTTTCATGGCCCGTCATCCTCAGAACAGGAGGGCGGGCATGGACTTAGCGCGCCATTCTGCGCACTTCGGCATCGTCACTTTCCACGGCGAACAGATCCACTGGCGGCAGGTTACCCCCGCTGAACTCAACCTGACGGATCGGGAAGGCGAAGCGGATATTGCGCTCTTCAAGAGCCGCCATGAGCTGCAGGTTAATCTCCTGCTGAATATCCATGTACTTGTTGTAATCCGCATCCAGCACAAAATAGACCACTTCAAAAGTCAGCTTTGAGTCCTCGAAAGCCAGGAAGTGTGCGCGGTCAAAACGGGTAGTCTCAACGCTCTGGATAATTTCTTTCACCAGCGGGCTGATTTTGCGCACCTGCTCAGAAGGCGTGGCGTAACTGATGCCAAACTTAAACACGATGCGGCGCTGTTGCATGCGCTTGTAGTTGTGGATGGTCTGCTGCAACAGAATGGTGTTTGAGCAGACGATCTGCTCGCCACTCAGGCTGCGCAGCCGGGTGGTTTTCAGGCCGATATGCTCGATTGAACCGGCAATATCACCAAAGACAATGAAATCGCCATGCTCGAACGGTTTATCGAAGCCTATCGCCAGCGACGCAAACACATCGCTCAGCACGGTCTGAATCGCCAGCGCAATCGCAATCCCCCCGACGCCCAGGCTGGCGACCAGCGCGGTAATATTGATGCCCATGTTCGACAGAATGGCCAGGAACATCATGATCCAGACCACGACCCGCAGCAGAATCCCGAGGATCACCGTCGTCACCGGGTTACGCACATGCAGCGGGTCGCGCAGCAGGCTTTTCAGCCAGAGCCGGATGCCGCAGTCGATCCACAGCGCGAGCTGTACAATCAGCGCCAGGAACCAGCCGTGTGCGATGGTCACGCTCCAGGATTCGGGCAGGTCTACAAATTTCAGGGCAATCAGCAGTGAAAAGATCAGCAGCAGGGTCTGGCTGGTGCTGCGCAGTATCTCCACCAGAATCGCGGTCGCGCGGACATGACGATGTTCGCTGTAAAGCGCAATCCGGTTGGAGATAAAGCGAATCAGGGTACGTAATACCCAGTAAATTACCAGCGTGGAAACCACCACGATGGCGCTGTTGAGCCAGAGTTCCTGATTAAAAAAGAGGGAGTGAAAACGACGTGAAGAGAGCCAGTTTTCCATTGGGGAGAGTCTCCTTGCTGGGTTCCGGTTTAAAAGAAAACAAGCAAGAAGCATAGCCTGGATGCGGCCCACCTGTGTGGTGCATCCCTGAAGACGTTACTGGAAACGGGTCGATTTATCGCGAGCCAGTCGCTCAAGAGCAAAAATAATCTGCTGAAGCTGCCGCTCCTGCGCCGGGTTCAGCGTGGCGAAGCGAAAGCTCAGTCGGGGCGTAACACGGGTTTCATTCTTGCGGGTCACCACGCAACGCTCGCCAATGTGTAGCAGCTTTACCGGCACGTCAAAAATGCCATACTCGCCCAGCTCGACCCGGAACGGATTGAAGCTGTCGCCGTTCTGTAACCCTTCCGGCAGCGGTTCATCCACCAGCACGCCGATTCCGCCCAGTGACAGATCCTGTAAACGCAGGCGCGTTTTACTGCCATCCGGCCACAAAGTATGACACCAGAACTGCGGCTCCAGCGGCGCGCAGACGCGGAAGAATTCACGTCGCTGAATCTGCCACAGCAGCGCCGGCAACGGTGCGCTGAAGGCGGGCAATCCTTCAAACTCCACCCTCTTCAGCGAGGCGAGGCTGAACTCTACCTTCGCGCCATAGGTTTCAGCGGTAATGCTGAGATCGTCGCTGGTCAGGGCATATTCGTTATCCAGATTGTTACTACCCAGGTCAAACAGCAGGTGATTTTCATCGGCAGCCAGCATCCGGCTGATAAACTGCCCGCGCGCGAAGCACACCAGTAGTGGCGTCTGCTGGCCCAGCAGATCTTTCATTACGCCCAGAACCGCCAGCGTGCCACGTTTTAAATATTGTTCCTGGTCGGCTTCTTTCACGTCCTGCTCCGCAAAGGGTTACTGTATTTATGCTTTTTTTTGCCTCATCCCGGTTATCGGCGCGGCAAAAAAAAGCTTTAGCCGGCGAATTCTTAAAAAATAGTGTGACCCGTGAGGCGTTTTTCAAAAAGCTGGCTATAATTATCGCGGTAAACCGCTTGATAAATCAGGCGTTCACGCTTTAATCATAAAAAGGAAGGAGCAACAGATGGGTATTATTTCCTGGATCGTCTTTGGCTTAATCGCAGGTATTCTGGCGAAGTGGATTATGCCGGGTAAAGACGGTGGCGGTTTCATTCTGACTATCGTTCTGGGTATTATCGGTGCCGTAGTGGGTGGCTGGATCAGTACGCTGTTTGGCTTCGGCCGCGTCGATGGGTTTAACTTCGGAAGCTTTGTGGTCGCTGTTATCGGTGCCATCGTGGTGCTGTTCGTATACCGCAAAGTACGCAGTTAACCGTAACGGTTTCAACAGAAAAGGGGACGAAGCGATTCGTCCCCTTTTTTTATCTTTTACTTTTAATCAGAAATCGTAACCCACGGTCGCCATCACGCTGCGTTCCGCGCCCCAGTAGCAGTAACCTGTACCGTAACAACCGGCTAGATAGGTACGATCGGTCAGGTTGTTGGCGTTGACCTGAACCCAGGTCCCTTTCAGGCTGCTGTTCCAGACGCCAAGATCGGCCCGTACTGACGCATCAAACAGCGTCACCGACGGCACACGTGTGGTGTTTGCATTGTCAGCCCACTGTTTGCCGATGTAACGCACGCCTGCACCCGCACTCAGACCGTAATCAAATTGATAGTGACCCCAGAGTGCCGCCATGCTGTTGGGAGTAACGTATGGCGTATGTCCGCTGTTGCCATCCACCGAATCTTTATAGCGCAGATGATTCAGCGTATAGCTCGCCACGGTGCTCAGACGCGGGGTGAGCTGATTACGCGCTTCCAGCTCAATACCCTGTGAATGGACCTTGCCCGATGGCGAATAAGTCGCCGTCAGCACGTTGCGGTTCGCCACATCTTTCTGCGTCAGGTCATAGACCGCCACGCTATAGAGATCGCGGGTGCCATTTGGCTGATATTTCACCCCGGCTTCATACTGCTCAGCGGTGGTCGGCTTCAGCAGATTATTGTCAGGATCGGTGAGTGCGGTCGGGGTAATCGCCTGGCTCCAGCTCACGTAAGGCGAGATACCGTTGTCGAAGGCATAGAGCAGTGCCGCGCGTCCGCTGATGTGATCATCCTGACGGCGATCGCTGCCGCTGTTATTGGCGACGATGCGATCGTAACGGCCGGAGAGATCCAGATGCCAGCGATCCAGCTTCATCTCATCCTGCAGATAGAGGCCGGTCTGGTAGTAACGACGGGTTTTATCCGCCCAGGTGTAATCCGGCATGTCGCCTACCTGTTCGCCGGTCAGAGCATTGAGCTGGCTAGCCGAACCGCCCGCCGCACTGATCTCATTCTTATAGCGATGATACTCTGCACCCAGCGTGACGCGGTGCTCCAGCTCACCCGTGGCAAACTCCGCCTGTAAACGGTTATCAGTGGACCAGGCGGAGAGCGACGAGCGCTCGCCAGAGTAGTAGCGGTTCAGCAGATCGGGATTCACACTATCCCAGCCAATCTGATAGACCTGATCGAGATCGACATTTGAGTGGCTGTAGCTGCCGGTTGAGGAGAATGACCAGACGTCGTTAAAGCGATGAGCGAAGTCGAAGCTGTAGATCTGCTCACGACGCTTGAACTGATCGAGGTCACTGTTGCCCTCATAAAAGCCATTGCTCAGCTTATAGCCGTTGTGTTCGGTGAGGCTGCCGTCGCCCGGTACGGAACCGTGGTAACCACCTGAAGGATCTTTCTGCAAATAGGCTCTCAGAATCAGATGGGTATCTTCATCCGGCTGCCACATCAGTTGCGGCATCAGCGCATATTTCTCTTCGCGGGTGTGATCGTACTGCGTATCGCTGTTGCGGGTCACGCCGGTCAGGCGAAATGCCCACTGGTCGTTGATCGCATTGGTATAGTCAAACATCGTGCCGGTGGTGGCATTACTGCCTGCCTGCAGCTGGATGTGACCCTCTTCGTTGAACTGCGGACGTTTGGTCACCATATTGACCAGGCCGCCTGGCACCGTCTGACCATAAAGGGCAGAAGAGGGGCCTTTGATCACGTCGATGCGCTCAAGGAAGGCGTTATCCACCTGCAATACGTTGAAACTGCCGCCGTCGCTCATCAGCCGCATGCCATCGAGGAAGGTGTTATCGACATCGCCGCCGTGGAAACCGCGCAGCGCAATGGTGTCGTAACGGGTCGCGGCACCGCCAAAGTTGGTGAAGACGCCGGAGCTGTAGCCCAGTGCCTGGTTCAGGGTCAGGGCGCCCTGATCCTGCATCTGCTGGCGGGTGACCACGGATATCGACTGCGGCGTGGTGATTAGCGGACGGTCGCTTTTGGTTGCGCCCTGGCTGGTCGTTGCCAGATAGCCCTGGGTCGGTGAAGTCGAGTCTTCCTGCGGTTGTGCGGTCACCACCATATCGGCAGCGAAACTCAGAGCAGGCGCGGTCAGCGCCAGGGTGCAGAGGCGAATATAACCTCTCAGCGACAGTGACAGTTTCATCGGAGTTCCTTTCATAGCAAAGATTAAGGCAGGTGAGTAAAGTTGTTAATAGGTAATCTCATTATCATAATGAGAATTATTACCTTTTGTAAATTGGCTGCAATTTTGCCTGTTGACGTAAGAAGGTCAAGTAAAATTCGCTGAAAAGGCGTGCGGATACCTCCGGTGAGGCCAGAGGTATCCAGAGAGGGTTAAGGTTGTGAGGCTGACACGTGCGGAATATCGTGGGCGCTGTTACAGGTCTTCTCTTTCGGGCAATACTTATCGAGCAGTTTCAGCGTGACGCCGTTGGTCCAGCCAAAGCCGTCCTGCAGCGGATACTCACCACCGCCACCGCCGCCGAGATTTTTGCCGTCGACGACATATTTCTCCACCAGCTTATGCTCACGGTCATAGGTCATCTGGACGTTTTGCAGGAAGCGTAAGCCTACTTCTTTCGCCAGTTTTGGCTGGTTGTAATGTTCCAGACCTTCCACGGCAACCCACTGCAGCGGTGCCCAGCCATTCGGTGCATCCCACTGCTGGCCGTTGTTCACGGTGGTGGTCACCAGACCGCCGGGCTTCAGCAGCTGCTTTTCAACTGCGCTGGCGGTGCTTTCAGCCTGCTTATCACTGGCGACCTGCAGATAGAGTGGGAACAGCGCGGCAGCCGTCAGCTGCGGATGAACCTGCTTTTTCTGCCAGTCATAGTCGGCATACCAGTTCTGTTTACTGTCCCACAGATAGCGGTTAATCGCCGCCTGACGCTTCTCTGCGCGATCGGCGTACTGCTTCGCCAGATCGCTCTGCTTGTTCATCTGGTAGCCTTTCGACAGGGTCTGCTCCAGATGGAACAGCAGACTGTTCAGGTCAACCGGCGCCAGCTGGGTGGTACGGATTGTCGACAGGTTGTGCGCGTCGGTAAACCAGCGTGAGCTGAAATCCCAGCCCGACGCCGCACCGGAACGCAGCTCACGATAAAGTTCAGCTTTATTGCGCTGCGGCGCTTTCTGCGCAGTAGCAATGTCATCCATCCAGGATTCGGTGCGTGGTACATCGCGCGCATCCCAGTAGCGGCTGAGCAGGGTGCCATCTGCCAGCTTAATCACCCGCTTGCTGGCTGCGCCCGCCGCGACGTTATCGCTGTCGGCCATCCAGTAGTCATACTCTTTCTGCAGCTGCGGCAGGTAGTGGGTATAAGCTTTGCCGTCATCGTGCGTCGCCAGCAGATCGACCATCAGGCTGAAGAACGGCGGCTGTGAACGGCTCAGGTAGTAGCTGCGGTTGCCGTTGGGGATGTGGCCATAACGGTCAAGCAGCGAGGCGAAGTTATCCGTCATATCCTGGACTTTATCCCAGTGTCCGCTCTCGGCCAGCCCCAGCATGGTGAAGTAGCTGTCCCAGTAATAGACTTCGCGGAAACGCCCGCCCGGCACCACATAGGGCTTAGGCAACGGTAGCAGCGAGTCATACTGACCGGCGCTGCTGGTGGTGCGCGTCAGCACCGGCCACAGGCCATCAATGTGCTCACGCAGGTTTTGTCCGGCGGGCGGCACATATTTGTCGCCCGCAGCGGGCAGCGTAAAGTTAGCGTCAACAAAACGTTTGAGATCGAAATTGCGCTGTTTCTTCTGCATCTGCCAGTCGGCAAGAATCGAAGCGGGATCGAATTTCGGCACCGCATCGGCAAAGGTCTTCTGATCGGGATAAAACTTTGCCTGCTGCACGGTATTAAACAGCGGCCCTAAACGAACATCCGGCGGCTGCGGCTGATTATTCAGCATGCGGCTGTTGTCGTCGGCATAGGTGGTGAAAGCGGGTACGCTCAGCAGCAACGTGAGCAGAAAGGGCGCATAACGCTGACGCCGTGAGTCGGCGTTTACCTCAATTTTTGTCATCGGTTTTTCTCCTTGTCCGAAATGCGGCCGCGCCTAACGCATTGACCACAGGACCAACTTTAGACCTTATCTGCCTGCTTCACCCTGAAGCGAGCCGGAAATGTGAAGCCACGGGAATTATTTTTATGGAAAAAACCGCTTTTTCACGCGGGTTTTTTCTTGCTCTCATTTCACTTTTCCCCGACGCTGAAAGAAAAAAAGGAGAGCAGGATGGAGATCATCTGGTATCACCCGTCGCAGTCTGCAGCGGCCTGGATTAACGGTTTACAACAGCGTCTGCCACACGCGCGTGTGCGTGCCTGGCAACCCGGCGACAACGGACCGGCAGATTATGCGCTGGTCCGTTCACCGCCCGCAGAGATGCTGCAGGGACGTGCCACACTGCGCGGCGTTTTTGCGCTGGGTGCAGGCGTTGACGAGATTCTGAAACAGCTGCAGCAGCACCCTGAGATGCTGCCCGACAGCGTGCCGCTCTACAGGCTGGAAGATACCGGGATGGCGCGCCAGATGCAGGAATATGCCGTCCATAGCGTACTGAACTGGTTCCGTCGTTTTGACGACTACCGTCTTCAGCAGCAGCAACAGTGCTGGCAGCCGCTGCCTGCTTACCCGCGTGAAAGCTTCACCGTCGGGATTCTGGGTGCGGGTGTGCTGGGACAGCGCGTGGCGGAGAGCCTGAAACCCTGGGGATTCCCGTTACGTGTCTGGAGCCGTTCACCAAAAGCCATCGACGGCGTGACCTGCTTTGCCGGACGCGATGCGCTACCTGCGTTTTTGCAGGAGACGCGAGTGGTGATCAACCTGCTGCCAAGCACACCCGAGACTATCAATCTTATTGACCAGCACTTTTTAGAGCAGCTGCCGCACGGCGCGTTCTTGCTCAACATCGCGCGTGGCGCACAGGTTGTGGAAGCGGATCTGCTCGCCGCGCTCAATAGCGGACAGCTGAAAGCGGCGGCGCTGGATGTGTTTCAGGTTGAACCGTTGCCCGAAGCACATCCGCTCTGGTCACATCCGCGCGTGACGATTACGCCTCATAATGCGGCGGTAACCTTGATCGACGAAGCTATTGATTACATCGCCCGCGCCATCACCCAGGATCAGGCAGGCGAGCCGCCGCAGGGCAGGGTAGATCGTCAGCGCGGCTATTAATGAACCGGCTCCGGCAGGGGCACTCAGCAGGAGAAGAGGATGTATACGGTAGATCTGCATATGCACACCATCACCAGCACGCATGCTTACAGCACGCTGCACGACTACGTGACCCAGGCGAAACAAACCGGCATGAAGCTATTTGCCATTACCGACCACGGCCCCGACATGGCGGACGCGCCGCACTACTGGCACTTCATTAACATGCGCGTCTGGCCGCGCGTGATCGATGGCGTGGGGATTCTGCGCGGTATCGAAGCCAACATTAAAAACCAGCAAGGTGAGATCGACTGTTCCGGCTCGATGCTCGATGCACTGGATTTAATCGTCGCCGGTTTTCACGAGCCGGTCTATGCGCCGCGCGACAGAAAGCATCACACTGACGCAATGATCGCCGCCATGGCGGGCGGGCTGGTCCATATCATCAGCCATCCGGGCAACCCGAAATTCCCGGTTGATATCCCGGCGATTGCCGAGGCCGCAGCGCACTACGACGTGGCACTGGAGCTGAACAACTCCTCCTTTACCCATTCGCGTCCGGGCAGCGAACCCAACTGCCGCGCTATCGCAGCCGCCGTGCGCGATGCGGGTGGACGGCTGGCATTTGGCTCCGATTCCCACACCGCGTTTACGCTGGGCCATTTCGATCACTGCCTGCGAATTGCCCGCGAAGTGGATTTTCCTGAGGATCGGGTGTTAAATGTCACGCCGCGTCGCCTGCTCGACTTTCTGGAAATGCGTAGCGGCAAACCTATTGCTGAACTGGCTGACTTATAATTTATTACTTCGGGTGCTTCCATGCCGGCAGACTTCCTGCACCAGGTTTAAGCGGTGGGTCTGATATATCTGTTTTGCGGCTGAGTTCCCGAGTTGAACCGCCTGTTTTAGCTTTGCGGAAGATAATAGTGATCTGTACAGCAGAAAATCGCTTCTTCATGAGGATGTACTCATGTGGCTTGTGAAGACATTACTAACATCGCGGTGTATTAATCAACGGGGAGCTGGTCATTCTACTCTGCTTTTTATTAATCGCGTAAGATCAAAACGTAGAATTACCGCGCTTAGTAACGCGTTGTATTAATTTAATGGTTAACCATGATAATAGCAAAGAGGAAACTATTATTGCTATGAATAATGCATTCACTGTTGAAGGGAAAATCTGAAATGGATTTACGATTTCACCGAGCTTCATGTAAGCATCTTCCGAAAGGGTTCTGAAGATAATTTCCGGGATCGCTATAAGGTAAAACAGAGTGAGTACGGTGTATAAAACCAGCCACTTGATCCTTTTCATAAGCCATTCTCCTTGCATACCTTTAACTTCAGTATACAATCGTTGCATAAGGAATTCTACACAAAGGGATGAGTATGAGCATGTCTTATCTGAAGCTTAAACTTCAGGCAGAGAGAACCATTGCGCTTAACTTTGAGAAGGCGCTTGCTGAGTTACATCAAACAATGCTTGATACAGGAAGAGGTGTTGTGTCTGGCGCTCAACGCGCAAGCGGCTATGGTTCATGCTTTTTTGATGACTACAAGGATGTTTGTAATCAACTTAAACAGGAAGATTTGCGATACCTGAAGCAACTCAGAATGCTGTTTACCCGGCAGGATGTGGTTTTAGAGATGGTAGAAATATACTTCAGAGAAAAACTTAGCCGGATTGGTGATACAGGCATCCGGAATATACAGAGACTGTTAGCTGAAAAGGCGTCTGACTATGCTTCTGGTAAATTCTCTAAACTTGCAATAGCACAGTTAATCGCTCTCGTTATTACTCAATCCCGAGATTTCAAACAGTCGAACATTAATGTAATTAATGCTACAAGTTCGTATGCCGTAACCGCTTTTAAATTTTATGGTAAGTTTGAAGTTGCCACAAAAGCAGCAAGAAAATTACGGTTCGATGATGCGGAGTATACTTCGACTTATATAATGCTAATTTAGAAATGTTCTATTATTTGATTGAACCTGAAATGTCTGAAATAATCTATTTGAAAAATGCAGCTTCCACCAGCGAAGACCAGATTTCAAATCTGCTAAACGAGATTTTAATAAAATGAAGACGCTTCTTCGCTGGCTATATGCCTGGTTAAGTCAATCCTTTTTTGGACTTATACCACCAATTTTCGGTCTGGTAGGGGCCGTTTTTTTTGTAAGCGTCTTTCCTACATATGGTCTGCTGTTCGCTTTTTTGTGGATCATTTTAATCATTTATTTTTGTGGAAAGTATTTTCGGTATTACTAGATGAAGTAAGCCTCCGTGTGAAAGGTATTATTTTATTTGATGTTTTTTTTAATGAAAATTTATGATGAGCCTGTTATTGCATTGTTTCATTCCCTCTGACCAATAGCTCAACACAATCAGAAGTTGCTGGATCATGTCTTCTGAATTTTCCAGGCAAAGTTAACGATTTGCTTTAAGGTTTTTTCTGAAGTATCAACTCACTTTCTGGCAGAGATAGCCAGGTGTAAGGGGCGATTACTCAGAACCCCGGTCATCGTCGTTCTTCAGACCGCTGAGGCTAGTGACGGCTGGTATAAGGCTTAGATTACCGCAGGGTTTTCACGCTGGGCCATTTCGATCACTGCCTGCGGATTGCCCGCGAGGTGGATTTTCCCGAGGATCGGGTGTTAAATGTGACGCCGCGTCGCCTGCTCGACTTTCTGGAAATGCGTAGCGGCAAACCTATTGCTGAACTGGCTGACTTTTAATTTATTTTGCCTCAAGGAAATCTGACTCATGAATGAGTTTTCCATTCTGTGCCGTGTGATTGGCTCACTGTTTAATCGTCAGCCGCAGGACCCGCTGCTGGTGCCACTGTTCACGCTGCTGCGTGAAGGTAAACTGCAGTCGCAGTGGCCGCTGGAGCAGGATGAGCTGCTGACCCGTCTGCAACAGAACAGCGATCCGCAGGCGCTGGCTGCCGATTACAACGCGCTGTTTGTGGGCAGCGACTGTAATGTGCCGCCTTACGCCTCACAGTGGCCGGAAGGCAAAACGGAGCCGGAAGTACGCGCGTTCTTAACCTCACGCGGCATGCCGCTGAGCGATGCGCCGGCTGACCATTTTGGCGTGCTGCTGCTGGCCGCATCATGGCTGGAAGATCAGTCAGCGGAAGATGAAAGCGCGGCGCAGCTGGCGCTGTTTGAAGAGTACCTGCTGCCGTGGTGCGGGACGTTCCTGGGTAAAGTGGAAGCGCATGCGACTACCGCGTTTTATCGCACGCTGGCGATGCTGAGCCGTGAAGCGATTCAGGCGATGTACAACGAACTGCTTGAGAGCAGCGAGCAGAATCCCGACGCCTGATTTACCATATCGCCGGGTGCGTACCCGGCGCACAGCCCGGTGTTGCGCAGATCTGCGGGGTGCCGGGCAGCCAGGCGGCCGCCCGCAGCCTGACCCCAAAACCCCACGGCGTTAATTCATAACAGGGCAGATTGTCTTTCACCTGTGGCGTAATACCGGAACCCGCGCACGCCCCGGCAGGATGTTGCTGCAACAGCCACGCGGTGCGTGCCAGCGACAGCCGCACCTGGCTGCCATGTCCTTCCGTCACGCGTCGCCGCAATCCCTCCAGCACCGCCGCTGCCAGCAGATAGCCGGTGGCATGGTCCAGCGCCTGTACCGGCAGCGGAACCGGTTTGTCGCTCTGCTGCCACTTCATGCCGCGTTCAGCAATGCCGCATCCCATCTGCACCAGACTGTCAAAACCGCGGCGGTTGCGCCACGGCCCCTGCCAGCCCCAGGCATTCAGACCCGCATCAACCAGGCCGGGCGAAAGTGACTGAAGCATTTCCGCATCAAACCCGAGCCGTTCCAGCGCATCTGCCCGATAGCCATGTACCAGCACGTCCGCTTCACGCAGCAGGCGGATAAACTGCTCGCGATCGGCGGGTTGTGTCAGGTCGAGCACCGCCCGACGCTTACCGCAGCTCATCTCCTCATCCAGCGTCGGCTCCTTCCAGCCTGGCGGATCGATGCGCAGCACACTGGCACCCAGGCTGGCCAGAAAACGGGTGGCGACCGGCCCGGCAATAATCCGCGTCAGATCCAGAACTTTAATACCCAGCAACGGACGCGCTTCGGCCAGCGGCCACGCCGGAGCGGGTGCCGCGAGTGTCGTTTTCCAGCCAAACAGTGATTCATGCTGCACGGCCTGGCCCTGGGGATGCAGCTGCCAGGCGGCGGCACTGCGCATTTCAGCAGCACAGCCACCGGCATCAATAATCGCCTGCTCCAGTCCGCTGGCCTGCCACTGTTGCACCTGCTGTGCCAGCGCCGCGCGATCGGCGTGCGCGCCCAGCACCTGTTCCATCGCCAGCCGGTGATGCGCGGCGTTGGTGTGCAGGCGAATCCAGCCATCACGGCTGCGATAGTCACCGGCAAACGCATCCCACATTGCGGGCGCCGCACGGTTCAGCGGAATAAAGCTCTGCTGAAACCAGCGCGACGCCAGGCGCACATTGACGGTGACGGGCGGAGAGGGATATTCAGGGCGTGAGGCGGCAATCAGTGCGGCTGTGGCCTGGGTTGCCAGACCGATGCTGGTAGCCGCCAGTTCACTGACGGCACAAGCAGAAGCGAAGGTGGCGCGATCAAGGAAGGCAGGAAGAGGCAAGGCGTCGTCGTGACCCCGCAATCCCTGCTGCATCTGCTGCCAGAGAGCGGCGGCAAGCTGTGAGTCCATATTGTGCTTCCTGAGAAGGGAGATTTCTCAAGCATAGCACGCAGGATTAACGCCGCCGCAGGCGCGGGAAGCGCGCATGCATCCGCAGGTTACGCAGGTTGAGCACAGCGATAGCCGTGCCCAGGATCACCAGCGAGGCGCCGATAATCTTGAAGCCGTTGAGGCTGTCACCCAGCACGATAATCCCCATCACCACCGATAAAACCGGCGTCAGCAGCGAGTAGGGCATGATCAGATTGACGTTATATTTCTTCAGCAGCATATACCACAGCGTATAGGCCACAATCGACGAGGCGATGGCGCTGTAAAGAATGGCAAACCAGCCGCGCCAGCCCGCATGCTGCAGCGCATAAAGCTGATGGGATTCCATCACCAGACTGGAGCCGCCCACGATGGGAATCGCCAGAAACGCAATCCAGCCGGTCATGGTCAGCGGTTTAATCGGCGGTGACTTTTTCACTATCAGGTTACTGACGGCCCAGCCGGTGGCGCTGCACAACAGCAGACAGAGCACCCACCACGAGGGAATGGTCGGACTGCCAGAGAGCACCACCACGCCGCTCAGTGAAATCATAATGCCCAGAAGCTGCACCAGCTTCAGCTTCTCTTTCAGTACCACCATCGCCAGCAACATCGCAATCGGCGTGCCCAGCTGCACCACAATCGCGCCGGTACCGGCATCGGTATAGCGCAGGCCGACAAACAGCAGCGAGAAGTGCATAAAACCGAAGGTAAAAGCCAGCAATAGCAGCCAGGGCAACTGCTGACGGTTAATACGGCAGAACGGCATCAGCACGATGGCGACGACCACAAAGCGCATAAACGTCAGAAACAGCGGCGGCAGCTCCAGCAGCCCCCATTTCACCGCCACGTTGTTGAAAGCCCAGATAGAAACCACCATCAGAATCAGAAAAAAATGCCGCACAGCCACGATAATATCCTTTCGATGATTTTTGCTTAGCCCGCTAATGATGGCACGAACTGTGGCACTCCAGCCAATCGCAGTGAGAAATTTTCTGCAATTGCGGTGCAGCCCGATGAGACTTTCGGGCATGATGCTGGCAGACTGATTTAAAACGACTTCTTAAAGGAACTGATTCGGTATGACCTACACGTCCGCCTTACCCCTTGCGTTGATTCAGCTTGAAGTCCCACCCGCAAACGTCGTTTCAGAGATTGGTGAACAGCCGCGCTGGTTTATTGATGCACTGAATCTGCAACCCGATGAGTACCTGATTGTGCGGCCTCATCTGGGCGAAGCGTTACCCGATTTTGATCAGATTTCCGGCGCGATCCTCAGCGGTTCCTGGGCGATGGTCACCGACCACGCCGACTGGAGTGAGCGCAGCGCCGCCTGGGTCAGAGCGGCGATTGATCAGGATCTGCCGCTGCTCGGTGTCTGTTACGGCCATCAGCTGATGGCGTATGCGCTGGGCGGTGAAGTGGCAGACAATCCCAACGGCTGGGAACGCGGTCTGTTACCCATTCGCTGCTCCGATCAGACACAGCGCGATCCGCTGCTGCAGAAGCTGCCCGCCGACTTCAGCGTCTGGTTGTCGCATCGTCAGTCGGTCGTCAGCGCGCCGTCCGGGGCGCAGGTGCTGGCCGCTTCTGCGCGCGATGGCTGTCAGATTGTGCGTTATACACCGCAGGCGCTCTCGGTACAGTTTCATCCCGAGTTTTCACGGCACATTATGAGTGTCTGTACGCCGCCAGGCTGCACAGAGGATGGGGCCAACGAGATTGAGGGCAAAGACTGGGCGCGCGAGTTGCTGGTGACGTTCTGGCAACAGACGCGCCCGGCAGTGGAGCGTGTTCAGGGCGCGTAGTGACGCGTGCAGCGATAGACCCAGGCGGGTGGCACGTTTTTCAGCACCCGCTGACGCTCCCAGGTGAAGTAACGCGACAGATCGGGCTGGGTCAGTGAGGTGTACTGGAACTGCACAAAAACGCCGTCCGGGCCTAGGGCGTTATAGACCGCTCGCAGAATGGCTTCACGCAGTTCGGGCGGTAATGAGAGCAGCGGCAGGCCGGAGAAGATCACGTCATAGTTGCCGTTCAGATACTCCGCAGAACAGGTGCGCACGGTCATACGCGGATCCTCCAGTGCGGTTAGCTTGTCTGCCAGCGTCGTGCAGATTTCAAAGGCATCCAGTTTTGCGTCGGGTGTCATCTGTGCCAGTATCTGCCGGGTCAGAACGCCATCACCTGCGCCAAGTTCCGCTATGCGCAACGCTTCAGGCCATTTCACCGACGTAATCATCGTCCGGCACAACGCCTCTGACGAGGGGGTAATACTGCCCATCTTGCGAGGATTACGGATAAACTGATGCACGAAATTGGCTTTAGCGCGCATCTGGGTAAAAGCTGAAGCCAGCATGCTTATCTCCAGAATGAATTCATCCTCAGGTTGACCTCCTTTGTGCCGTACAAGTTTCTAGCTGACTACGCTTTCGGAGAAAAGTCGGAATTTTCTCTAAGCGCAGCGTAAACACCTATTCCTTCGGGGCGGTCACAGTTTCCGGTTAACAGACCTGACAGGCTCACAATGATCCTTCATGTTAATAATAAGTTTCATCATTGTTACGTCAGTCACCTGTCAGGAGAATGATCATGCGTTACGCTGCCCCCGGAGAACAGGGTTCTCTGATTACGCTACAGAAGAATTATGGCAACTTCATTAATGGTGAATTCGTCGCGCCGGTGAAGGGTAACTACTTTACTAACACTTCGCCAGTAAACGGCTCTGCGGCCGGTGAGTTCCCGCGCTCAGACGCTGCCGATGTGGATAACGCGGTGGCCGCCGCGGCAGCGGCAGCGGATGCCTGGGGCAAAACCTCACCGCAACAGCGCGCGCTGCTGTTACTGAAAATTGCCGATCGGCTGGAACAGCATCTGGAGACCATGGCGGTCTATGAAACCTGGGATAACGGTAAACCGGTGCGCGAAACGCTGGCGGCCGATATGCCGCTGGCGGTCGATCACTTCCGCTACTTTGCCGGTTGTGTCCGGGCGCAGGAGGGTAGCGCGGCAGAGATTGATGAGTTCACCGCTGCCTACCACTTCCATGAGCCGCTGGGCGTGGTGGCGCAGATTATCCCGTGGAACTTCCCGCTGTTGATGGCGGCCTGGAAACTGGCTCCGGCGCTGGGCGCAGGGAACTGCGTGGTGCTGAAACCGGCTGAACAGACGCCGCTGTCGATCACAATCTTTGTCGATCTGATTAAAGATTTGCTGCCGCCGGGTGTGCTGAATGTGGTGCACGGCTTTGGTAAAGAGGCAGGTGAAGCGCTGGCGTCCCATCCCGGCATCGCCAAGGTCGCCTTCACCGGCTCCACCGCTACCGGCGGGCATATACTGGAGCTGGCCGCCAAAAGTCTGATCCCCTCGACGGTCGAGCTGGGTGGCAAGTCACCGAACATCTTCTTTGAAGATATAATGCAGGCGGAGGAGAGTTTTATTGAGAAAGCGGCCGAAGGCGTGGTACTGGGCTTCCTGAATCAGGGTGAAGTCTGCACCTGTCCATCGCGTGCGCTGGTGCAGGAGTCGATCTACGAGCCGTTTATGGCGGCGGTGATGAAGCGGGTGAAAACCATCAAACGCGGTGACCCGCTGGACACCGATACCATGGTAGGCGCGCAGGCGTCGCAGCAGCAGTTCGATAAAATCCTCTCTTATCTTGAGGTGGCTCGTCAGGAGGGGGCCGAGGTGCTGGTGGGCGGCGGCGTAGAGAAGCTGGATGACTCACTCAACAGCGGCTACTACATCCAGCCAACCCTGCTGAAAGGTAATAACAGCATGCGGGTTTTCCAGGAGGAGATCTTTGGCCCGGTGATCGGCATCACTACTTTTAAAGATGAGGCGGAAGCGATCAGCATCGCCAACGACTCCATTTATGGGCTGGGTGCCGGTGTCTGGACCCGTGATATCAACCGTGCCTATCGGGTGGGCAGGGCGATCAAAGCGGGGCGCGTCTGGACAAACTGTTATCACCTCTATCCGGCGCACGCTGCCTTTGGCGGCTATAAGAAGTCGGGCATCGGGCGTGAAACCCATAAAATGATGCTCGATCACTATCAGCAGACGAAAAACCTGCTGGTCAGCTACAGTATTGAGCCGCTGGGCTTCTTCTGATGGTCTCAACCCTGCCGGCTCAGTTCGGCACACTCTCTCGCTAAACCACGCTACGGCGTGGTTTTTTTATGCTGTATCGGCTGTGAGTTGCTGAGTAAGCGAGCCGGTAAAGCACAATTAATCAGTCTGTTCTTAAGGCGGAGCTGACAGGGTTCACGCTTCGCTTATTGCGTCTTAATCGCTATCCCTTCTCTGTCTGCCCCACGCCAGCGCATAGCTGCTTAACCATCTGATAATCAGGGGTTTATCGCGCTGCTGACTGATGTGAAGCGCTGAGTCTGGCTGCCTGCACGACATGAACTTCTTTTGATTTGGCTTAAATCAGAACCATTCAAAACATGAGTGATTTTAATGCCAGTCTCAGAAAAAACTTATTTATGTGCAAAAAAACTTCATATTTTCGTATGTTGTTAAGATTAGTCCTAACTGCGCGCTTAAAAGTAACACCTATTTGTATTAGCTTAATTAGTTAAACTTTACTTAAGAAAATTCTTCTGAAAGTGGGCCGTTGAAATTTTGTCAGTCTTCTGTAAACTCGCAGCTAATATTTACACATGGATTGTAATTTCAGACCCACGGGCAGGATCTACCTGACTCGTGCGGTAGCTATGAAATTTCGGTAAACTTATAACGTATTGAAAATAAATCAATATAATGAAAATTATCCCGGCGCAATGCGTCATTTTTTACTGCCGGATAATTAACTCACTGTTATCGGCTTAATTCAATCTGACGGTTTTTCGACCAGGGATGGCATAAGGAAAGCTTGGGTTTACCCTACCTTCTTAAATTTGCCGGGAAAAAATTGATCATGTTTCTGATCGTTGTTTGCCAGGTCAGATTCCTCCCTTTTCCCGTTTACGTCCCCGATGTTGCTTTTTTATACTTAACTTTTGCTGATCGGTTAACGTCTCGCAGCAAGACGCTTAAGCGCTTTTTGTTTAAGGATTATTTTTTAAGCTGGCACTAAGTGGCTTCCTGTGAAGATGACATCTCCGATTTTCATTACTGACACCCGGCCTCTGGCCACTCTCCAAGGTATGAATGGAACACAACATGAAAAAAATGGTGAAGCTCCGCGTTGCGTTAGGCCTGATGTTTGTTTTTTCAGTCGCCGGTTGTAAAACCCCGCCAAAAATGACCGATGACACCCTGGTCACCAGCACGGTGGACGGTGTGGCGATCAGTCACCGTTATGCCGTCAAACCGCCAGCGCAATTCAGTCCGGTCAATGAAACCTATCGCGCGCTCTATCCCGGCTCGGTAATGAGCCAGCCAGGCTACGGTGGCAAGGTGGTGGAAACGCTGAAAACCGGCGAAAGCTACACCGTCATTGGTCAGGTCGAGAACAACTGGCTGGCGCTGGGTGAACCGGCTCAGGCAGCAGAGCCTCAACCAGACAACGCTACTGCCAGTGTCAAAGATGCGCCTCAGTCTGCCGCGCCACAGTCAACCGCCCAGCTGACAGGCTATGTGCCATTCCGCGCCGTGGTGAAAAGCGCACTCTACGATCAGACCGTCAAAGCCGATCAGCCGAAACGCCGCGTGCGCAGCAGTAACAGCAAGAAGAAAACCTGCGTCGCAGTTAACGGTGACAGCACTGCCTGTCAGAACAGCACTAACGGAACCTGGATCATTAACTAATCGTACTAAGCAGGGAGGGCTTGATGATGAGAACAACACAACTGCGCGGTGGGCTGATCGTGCTACTGATGTGGCTGCTGACGGCCTGCAGCAGCAGTACGCCGCCGGTGGCTTACTACAACCTGGACGTTCAGGGGCAGAATCAGCTTAACGGCGGTGCGCCGCTTAAAGTCCGTGTAGTGTTACTGAGCTCCGATGCGGAGTTCATGTCAGCAGACTTCTTCTCCCTGCAAAACCAGTCCGCAACGGTGCTGGGCAGTGCGCAGCTTAACACCCAGCAATTCTTCCTGACGCCAGAGCAGCGCAGCAAAACGCTGCGGATTAAGAGCCTGCCTGAAGCGCGCTTCATCGGCATCATGGCGGAATATCAGGCGCTGGATGGCAAGGTGTGGCGACTGTCGCTGCCAGTTCCCGAAGGGGAGTCGCCCTCATTCTGGGCATTCTGGAAACGTGACGATAGCGAGCTGAATGCGCGCATCGTGGCGGGAACTAATGGCCTTCGCGTGGAAAAACAGTGATGCCGATGAACAGAGCCGAAAAGGTCGTCTGGACCGAGGGGATGTTTCTGCGTCCTCACCATTTCCAGCAGTCAGAAAATTATCTTCTCAGCACCCTGCGTGAATGGGGTCAGTCACAGCGCGTCTACACCTGGGGCTTTTACGATCTGGAGTTTGATGAAGCGCTGTTGCGTCAGGGCAAACTGGCGCTGAGCGCGGCCAGCGGCTGTCTGCCAGACGGCACGTTTTTCGCCTTCAGCCAGCCGCAACATGGCCCGGCACCGCTTGATCTGCCGGCCTCTGTTGACCGAAGCAAAGTGGTGCTGGCGATACCGACCCGGCGCAATGGCCGCGAAGCCGTCGCCTTCCAGGAGTCGCAGGATTCTCTGGCGCGCTATCTGGCCTGGGAAGCGGAAGTGGAAGATGACAACGCCCAGGCCGTGAGCAGCGCGACGGTACAGTTCGGCAAGCTGCGCCTGCGGCTGATGCTGGAGCAGGATCTGACCGCCGAGTGGACCGCGATGGGCGTTGCGCAGGTAATAGAAAAGCGCAGCGACAATCATATCCGGCTCGACAGTGACTACATCCCGCCGATGCTGACCCTGAACAGCAGCCGTCCGCTGCAAAACATGTTTAACGATCTGCACGGGCTGATCCAGCAGCGCAGCCAGCAGCTGAGTCAGCGTGCACCCGGCACCGGCCGCTTCAACAGCGCCGATATGGTCGATTTTATGCTGCTGGCGCTGCTCAATCGTCAGCTTGGCCTGCACAGTCATCTGCAACATCTGCCGCTGCTGCATCCTGAAACCCTCTACAGCCACTGGCTGCAACTGGCCGCAGAGCTGAGTACCTGGACGCCGGCGCGCGCACCGGATTTGCTGCCGCTCTACGATCATGATGACCTGCATAATTGCTTCAGCCGTCTGTCGCTGCTGCTGCGTCAGGGACTGTCGCAGGTGATGGAGGAGAGCGCCATTCAGCTACCGCTGACTCAGCGTTCGCACGGCCTTAACGTCGCCACCGTGCCGGAGAGCAGCATGGTGCATGAGTTCGGCTTTGTGCTGGCGGTGAAAGCCAGCGTGCCGGCCGACACCCTGAAAACCCATTTCCCGGCCCAGATGAAAGTCGCGCCGGTCAGCAAAATTCGCGATCTGGTGCAGCTGCAGCTTCCGGGTCTGGCACTTCGGGCGATGCCTAGTGCACCGCCGCAGATCCCGTGGCATGCCGGATACAGCTATTTCGAACTGGATAAGAACAGCGAGCTATGGAAAGAGATGGAGCGCTCGGGCGCTTTTGCGCTGCATCTTGCCGGTGAGTTTCCGGGCCTGAACATGGAGTTCTGGGCCATCCGCAGTCAGTCAGAATAATAAACTGAGCACGCAGCATGATGCAGGAACAACAACATTCACACAGCGATCTTGCGCCGGATACCAGCCACCAGAATGTGCTGGTTGCGGCGGCCAACCCCCTGATTAACGCGATTCCACAGATCCGCCATTCGGTGTCGCATGAAGAACCGGCGCAACTGCGTCAGCAGCTAATCGACCAGATCCGCCGTTTTGAGCTGAGCTGTCAGCAGTCGGGCCTCGGCTATGAAGTGATCATCGGCGCGCGCTACTGTCTCTGTACCGCACTGGATGAGGCGGCGGCGCTGACGCCGTGGGGCAGTCGCGGCGTCTGGACCAGCAACGGTCTGCTGGTCACCTTTCACAATGAAACCTGGGGCGGCGAGAAGTTTTTCCAGCTACTGGCGAAGCTGTCGCAGAACCCCAGACGTCATATTCTGATGCTGGAGCTGATTTACTTCTGCCTGCTGCTGGGTTTTGAAGGACGCTACCGGGTGCTGGACAATGGCCGCTCACAGCTGGAGACCATCAAACAGCGCCTGCTGCAGATGATCAAAAGCGTGCGCGGTAGTTACGCCGCGGCGCTGTCACCGCATCCCACCGATCAGCCGGTGCTGCGCAAGCTGTGGCGGCCGATGATCCCGCTGTGGGCCTGTGCGGCCGTGGCCGGGCTGGCCGCCTGTCTGTTCTACATCGTGCTCAACTGGCGTCTGGGCGACTACACCTCGCCGGTGCTGGCCCGCATCTACCAGACGGCGCTGCCGGAAGTGAAGATCGGCAACCCGGCGCCGCCTCCGCCTGCCACGCTCAACCTGCGCGCTTTCCTGAAGCCGGAAATTGATGCCGGGCTGGTGGCGGTGCGTGATGAAGCGGACCGCAGCGTGGTGACGCTGAAAGGGGATGGGCTGTTTGCTTCGGCGGCGACCGAAGTGCGTGGCGGCTACATTGACGTGATCCGGCGCATCGCGGCGGCCATGAACAACGTCAGCGGCCAGATTCAGGTGATTGGCTACAGCGATAACGTGCCGATCCGCAGCGCGCGCTTCGCCTCCAACTTTGAGCTGTCGCTGGCGCGCGCCCGTTCGGTGCAGACTCTGCTGCAACAGCAGCTGGCGCAGCCGTCGCGGGTGAAAGCGGAAGGGCGCGGCGAAAGCAATCCGCTGGTGCCGAACACCAGCGCAGAAAATCGCGCGCGTAACCGTCGTGTTGAAATCACACTGCTGGTGGCGCCGGATGCGACGCATGCCGAACTCAACGGCCTGGCGAGAGGGAACTGATCCATGCTGAATATTCTGTTTGCGGTGCTGACCAGCCGCCTTGCGTGGGGCTTTGTCGGCATCACCGCGCTCTCCTTTATCATCTGGGTGATTGGCCCGGTCTTCTCTATCGTTGATTCGCGGCCGCTTGAGCCAGAGCAGAACCGCATGATCAGTATTGCGCTGCTCTATCTGGTCTGGGGCCTGGGTCAGGCGATCCCGCGACTCTACAATTACTGGCTTAACCGCAAGCTGATGTCGAGCCTGGAAACAGGTAAAAGCGATGCGCCGGAAGCCGATCGTCAACGCCTGACCAGTGAAGAGCAGGTGCTGGCGGGGCGTTTCTCCGAAGCCACTGAGATGCTGAGAAAGGCGCACTTCCAGCGCCACAGCAGCAAAGGCACGCCGTTCTGGGCGCAGCGTTTTGGCCGGCAGTATCTCTATCAGCTGCCGTGGTACATGATCATCGGCGCACCCGGTGCCGGTAAAACGACGGCGCTGGTCAACTCGGGCCTGCAGTTCCCGCTGGCGGATAAGTTTGGCAAGTCAGCCCTGCGCGGCATTGGCGGCACCCGCAACTGCGACTGGTGGTTTACTAATGACGCCGTACTGCTCGATACCGCCGGGCGCTACAGCACCCAGGAGAGTCAGCAGGAGCGGGATGCCAGCGAATGGCACCATTTCCTCGACCTGCTGCGTAAATATCGCGGACGTCAGCCGATCAATGGTGTCATTGTCACCCTGAGCGTCTCCGATCTGCTGAGTCAGTCGCCTGAGGCACTGCGCAACCAGGCGCTGGCGCTGCGTCAGCGTCTGATGGAGTTGCACGATCGTCTCGGCATCCGTTTCCCGGTCTACGTGCTGGTCACCAAAGCGGACCTGCTCAAAGGCTTCCGCAGCTACTTCGCCTCGCTGGATAAAGCGCAGCGCGAACAAATCTGGGGACTCACCTTTCCGTGGGCGAAGGCATCCGCCGCCGATTTCGAGCTGAACAGCCAGTTCCGGCAGGAGTATTCCCTGCTGCAACAGCGGCTCGATGCCGGGCTGGCCGATCGGCTGCTGATGGAGAGCGACGCGCAGGCGCGTGCCGAAAGCTATCTATTCCCGCAGGAGTTCGCTGCGCTGCGTCCGTTGCTGGCCGACGCGCTCGACACGCTGTTCGCCCGCTCCGATTTTGAAACCCAGTTCGCGCCACGCGGCATCTACTTTGCCAGCGGCACCCAGGAAGGTCTGCCGTTTGATCGGGTAATGGGCGAGCTGAACCGTGCCCTGAATCTGCCGGGCCAGCAGGCGGGCGAATCGGGCAGCTGGGATCAGGTCGATAAAGACGCCCCGATTCCGCAGAACAAAGGACAGAGCTTCTTCCTGAAAGGGGTGCTGGAAAATGTGATTTTCCAGGAGTCGGGTCTGGCGGGCAGCAACCGCTGGTGGGAGCTGCGCAACCGCGCCGGACTCTGGTCAGGCTATCTGGCGCTGCTGTTGCTGTTACTGGTCGCGGGCGGTCTGTGGCTCACCAGCTACAGCAAGAACAAAGCCTATCTGCAGGAGATGGCCGCTAAAGCGCCACAGGTGGAGCAACTGGGCGACCAGCTTCAGAAGCAGGTCAACGGCGATCTCTTTGCGCTGGTGCCTTATCTCAACACCCTGTTGCACCTGCCGGAAAGTGCCGACTTTTCGCTGGAATCGCCACCGCTGACGCGCCGTATGGGCCTTTATCGTGGCACCGAGGTCAGCGATGCGACGCGTGCGCTCTACGACAAAGCACTAAAGCAGCTGCTGTTGCCGCAGGTGGCGCAGAACATCACCCGCTGGCTGCGCAATGACAATGGCAGCGACGCTGACTACAGCTATGAAGCGCTGAAGGCGTATCAAATGCTCTATCAGCCAAAGCACTACGATGGCAAGTTCCTGCAGGCATGGCTGATGCTGAATCTGTCTCGCGAGCTGCCGCAGAACGTGACACAGCAGCAGGTAAAACAGCTGGCGTGGCATCTGCAACAGCTGCTGGAGACGCAGATTCACTCGTCGCCGTATGCGAAGGATGACGCGCTGGTAAAGCGCGAGCAGGCGCTGATTAATCAGATGCCGCTGTCACAGCGTGTCTACGGACGGCTGAAGCGCCTGCTGCAACGTGATGACAGCCTGCAGCCGGTGACACTGGCGGCGCTGGGCGGTCCCCAGAGCGAGCTGGTGTTTTCCCGCAAAAGCGGTAAATCGGTTAATGACGGTGTGGCAGGTCTCTATACGCCGGACGGCTACTGGCAGCATGTGGACAAGCAGATTGGTCCCGTGACGCAGGCGCTTTATCAGGACGATCTCTGGGTGCTGGACGGCGCTGCGCCACAGCAGAAAAGTGAGCAGACCGATCTCGCGGTGCGCCAGCTCTATGTGCAGGACTATATCCGGCAGTGGGAGCAGTTTCTGAGCGATATCCAGCTCAACAGCAACGCCGATCTCTCGCAGCGTATCAACACCGCGCGCTTGCTGTCGGGCAACCACTCGCCGCTGCGCCAGCTGGTCATCAACCTCAGTAACCTGCTGACGCTGAACCGGGTGCAGCCTGATGAGAAAACTGCGCAGGTGGCAAAGCCGTCGGATAACAGCGCCACCCGCACCCTTGAAGCGCTTTTTACCTCGCCTGAAGCGGCTGCGGCGCGTGGACAGGCGGCAGTGCAGGCATCACCGGAACAGGCGGTTGCCGTGCATTTTGCGCCAGTGCTTGAGCTGGCTCAGCCATTACAGCAGGGCAGCAAGGTGCTGGCGGTGGATGATTTCCTGCACCAGATTGACGATCTCTACCGCTACCTCACGGCGGTGCAGGATGCCGCCAACAGCGGGATGCCGCCACCGGCCAGCGATGCGATCAGTCGTTTGCAGGCCAGCGCCGGACGTCTGCCCGGCTCTCTGCAGAATATGGTCTCCAGTATGGCGGTCGGGGCCAGCAGCGATGCACAGCGCCGCGACATGGATAACGTCCGCAAACGCATCACTATGGAAGTCGGCAGTTTCTGTCGTCAGGCGATCGCCGGTCGTTATCCGCTGGTGCGCTCCGCACGCAGTGAGGTGACACCCGACGATCTGGCGCGGATGTTCGCCCCCGGCAGCGGCATGATGGATAGCTTCTTCCGCGACAACCTGGCCAGCAAAGTCGACACCACCAACGCCTCATGGCGCTTTACGCCGGGTATCGACGGCAAAACGCTGCCGGGCGGTGAAGCGCTGCTGCGTCCTTTCCAGCAGGCGCAGTCAATTCGTGATGCGTTCTTTGCCAACGGTGCGACCACGCCAGGTTTCCGCGTCACGCTGCGCACCGTAAAAATGGACAACGACATTCTTAACCTGACGCTGGATGTGGATGGACAGCAATTGCGTTACAGCCACGGGCCGCAGGCGGTACAGATGGTCAGCTGGCCCGGTCCGGGCGGCACCAGCCAGGTGCGGATGCAGCTGGGCCTGACCAACGGCACCACCTCAACACTGGTCACCAGTGGGCCCTGGGCACTCAATCGGTTCTTTGATCGCGCCCGTGTTACCGCGGCTGGCGGCCTGACCCGCGAAGCCACGTTCAGCGTGGAGGGGCATCAGGTCACGCTGTCGTTCACCCCTGGCAGCATTCGTAATCCGTTCCAGCTTCCCGGCTTTAGCTGCCCCTGAAACAGGACCCGACAATGACTCATTACGCTGCACCCTGCTGGTACGGCAAATTGCCCAGCGCGGGTGATTTTGTGAAGCGACGCTTTCCTGACGTCCTCTATCGCCAATGGTCCAGCTGGTTTCAGGTGGGCCTGCATCACTGGCAGAGCAGTCAGGAGGGGGACAACGCGCCGTCACGCCCGTTTCTCAACGCGCCGGTCTGGAATTTTGTGGTGCCGCCGATGCTGGGCAGTCAGCTAATCCAGATGGGCTGCCTGATCGCGGCTCGGGACAGCGTGGGACGTAACTACCCGCTCTGCGCGCTGCGTCACTTCACTCCCGCCGAGTGGTCGCCGGCCCTGCTGGCACGCTCCGGCGAGTGGTATCAGCAGGTGGGCAATACACTGCTGCGGGTGGTGCAGGGCGGCGGATCGCCGGAGCAGCTGGATCAGGCGCTAATCAGCATTCCGCAGCCGCAACCGCCGCAGGAGACGGGTGAGCCGTCAGATATCCTCAACGTTATTGGTCACGGCGACACGCCTTCAACACTGAACTGGACGCTGCCGGGCGAAAACTTCGACCCGCAGTTTTACACCAGTTTCTGGTGGACCAATCAGAGCGACGGGTTCCCGCTTTATACCCAGGTCCATAGCGGTAACTTCACCGCGCAGCTTTTTTCATTGCTGTTTGATCCGGCCGGTGGGGCAAAGCCGGGACGAAACGGACTTTATCCCCCGATGTTTGAATCCTGAGGCGACACGAATGATGATGAATACAGAGGCTTTGCTGGCTCCGGTCAGTGATGACAATCCCGGTGGCGATAACCTGGAGTACGACGCCGATTTTCAGGCCATGGAGCAGGCCAGTGCCGGTAAAGCGGAACAGCAGTTCGGTAACACCATCATTCCGGCAGAACCCGCCGACTGGAACAAAGTTGAGAAGCTGGCGATAGCGCTGCTGGCCCGTAGTAAAGATTTACGGGTGATGCTGGCGCTGACCCACGCCTGGACGGAACTGAAAGGGCTGCCGGGCTATGCGCAGGGCCTGAAGCTGATTGAACAGGCGCTGCTGCTCTACTGGGAGCCGCTGTGGCCCCGGCTGGAAGAGTATGGCGAGCAAGACCCGTTCTACCGCATCAATGCCCTGGCGCTGCTGGGTGACAAGACTGAACTTAGTGGCGCGGTGCGTCAGTGCTGGCTGCTGCGCTATCCGTCCGACGGTATCTCACTGCGCGATGCTGCCGCCCTATGCGACGGCAGCAAAATCGAGGTGGCGGACTACCCTGGCGGCCTGCCGCGTCTGAACGACGAACTGGCACGCGGCGACCAGCCAGGTATTGAGGCAGTGCTGCAGATTCATGAGCGGCTGCAGACCATCTGCGAAACCGTGGCCGAACGGCTGGGCGACGCGGCGGTGCCGGAACTGGCACAGCTGCGCAGACAGATTGCGCTAATCGCCGAACGCTGCCAGGCAACCGATATCAGCCAGTTAATTCCCTCCGTAGCGGCGGAACAACCTGCAGGCGCGGCGGCCCCGGCGGCTGTCGTAACGGCGCCGCGCGCGGCCGCGGACTGGCGCACCGTACAGATCAGTTCCCGCGCCGATGCCCAGCTGATGCTGGAGAAAGTGAAGCTCTACTTTACCCAGCATGAGCCGAGCCATCCGGCTCCGCTGATGATCGACCGGGTACAGCGCATAATCGAGCGCGACTTCCTGGAGATCATCCGCGAGCTGGCACCCGATGGCGTACATCAGCTGGAAAACATTTTCGGACGTCGCGACTAAGCAGGCGTGACTCACTCACATAGCGGGACCTGCGCGCCTGCTGTGACACATTATCCGCGCATCATTGATGGAGAAAACCATGGCAACAAGCAAATCCAGTGGGCAGAAGTTCATTGCCCGCAATCGCGCGCCTCGCGTTCAGATTGAATATGACGTGGAAATTTATGGCGCTGAACGCAAAATCCAGCTGCCGTTTGTGATGGGCGTGCTGGCGGATCTGGTGGGTAAACCGCTGGAGCCGCAGCCGGGCATCGACGAACGCAAATTCCTTGAGATCGACATCGACAACTTCGATGAGCGCATGAAAGCGCTGAAGCCACGCGCCGCGTTCCAGGTAGACAACACGCTGAATGGCGAAGGCAAGCTGAACATCGATCTCACCTTCGACAGCATGGATGACTTTTCGCCGGATGCCGTGGCCCGCAACGTCGAGCCGCTGAGCAAGCTGCTTGAAGCCCGTACCCAGCTGGCAAACCTGCTGACCTATATGGACGGCAAAAACGGTGCGGAAGAGCTGATTGGTAAAGTGCTGCAGGACCCAACGCTGCTGCAGGCTCTGACCCATCTGCCTAAGCAGGATGACGCCACTGAAGGTAAGGAGCCGCAGGCATGACGCAGACTTCACAACAACCCCAGGCGCAGGGCGCGGCCAGTTTCAGCCAGGATGAGTTCAGCGCGCTGCTGAACAAAGAGTTCCGGCCGAAAAGCGACCAGGCACGCGCCGCGGTCGAAAGCGCGGTAAAAACCCTGGCTCAGCAGGCGCTGGAGAACACCGTTACCGTTTCCAGCGACGCCTATCGCACCATTCAGGCATTAATCGCGGAGATCGACGAAAAGCTGTCACAGCAGGTGAACCAGATTATTCACCATCCGGAGTTCCAGTCGCTGGAAAGCGCCTGGCGCGGCCTGAGCTATCTGGTGAACAACACTGAAACGGACGAGATGCTGAAAATCCGTTTTATGAGCATCTCCAAGCAGGAGCTGGGTCGTACCCTGAAGCGCTATAAAGGTGCCGGCTGGGATCAAAGCCCGCTGTTTAAGAAGATCTATGAGCAGGAGTATGGTCAGTTCGGCGGCGAGCCGTTTGGCTGCCTCGTCGGCGACTACTACTTTGACCACAGCCCGCAGGATGTTGAGTTGCTGGGTGAGATGGCACGCATCGGTTCGGCGGCACACTGTCCGTTTATCACCGGCACCGCGCCGGAAGTGATGCAGATGGAGTCCTGGCAGGAGCTGGCGAATCCACGCGACCTAACCAAAATCTTCCAGAACACCGAATATGCCGCCTGGCGCAGCCTGCGTGAGTCGGAAGATGCACGCTATCTGGGCCTGGTGATGCCGCGTTTCCTGGCGCGTCTGCCATATGGCATTCGTACCAACCCGGTCGACAGCTTTGATTTCGAAGAGCAGACCGACGGTTCCGATCACGGCAACTACACCTGGAGCAATGCGGCGTACGCGATGGCTGCCAATATCAACCGCTCCTTTAAGGAGTATGGCTGGTGTACCGCAATCCGCGGCGTGGAGTCGGGCGGGGCGGTTGAGAACCTGCCGTGCCATACCTTCCCGAGCGACGACGGCGGCGTGGACATGAAGTGTCCGACCGAAATCGCCATCAGCGATCGCCGTGAAGCCGAGCTGGCGAAAAACGGCTTTATGCCGCTAGTGCATCGCAAAAACTCTGATTTCGCCGCCTTTATTGGCGCGCAGTCACTACAGAAGCCGACGGAATATCACGATGCCGATGCCACTGCCAATGCCCGTCTGGCCGCGCGTCTGCCTTATCTGTTCGCCTGCTGCCGCTTTGCGCATTACCTGAAGTGCATCGTGCGTGACAAGATCGGCTCCTTCCGCGAGCGCGATGAGATGGAACGCTGGCTGAACGACTGGGTGATGAACTACGTCGATGGAGATCCGGCTAACTCCTCGCAGGAGACCAAGTCTCGTAAGCCGCTGGCCGCTGCCGAGGTGAATGTGGAAGAGCAGGAAGATAACCCAGGCTATTACGCCGCGAAATTCTTCCTGCGTCCGCACTACCAGCTGGAAGGTTTAACCGTTTCGCTGCGACTGGTCTCTAAGCTGCCGTCACTGAAGAATGATAATGCTTAAGGGCTGAAAATGGGCGTGGTGCCGGAGTCTGAAACTGCATCGCGCCTCTCCCTGTTGTAACGGCTTTAACCCGATTATTTACCTGAACGTGTCTGAGCAGAGTGGTTTGCAATGCTATACCCGGTCTTTATCAGACTGAGTGTGTTTGCGTATTCTTTTCACAAGAATAAAAATCACAACTAAGCAAACTGAGGTAAAAAGCGTTTTACCGGCAATAAAGCCGAGTGAAGAGAGAGTGAAATTTTCATAGCGAGAGATAAGGTATATAGACTCGATAATATCGACGATCGCATAAAGTGAAAGTAGTGAAAATATTACGGCCAGAAAAATTGAGATGGTTTTTTTCATGCTCATTCCTTTTTTGAGCTATTGAAACTCTCCGCTAATATAAACTTTTCGTCAGGTTGCTGTCTATGGAATGATGACCTGCAATCTCAGACAAATCGAAGGTCATCGGTTTTGCATACTAAGTTCCGCTATGAATAAGCGTTAAGTAAAAGTATTTGTCCGATTTAAAAACGGGCAGCAAGAAGTCTGAAATATCGTTAAGCACGATATTTCAGAAGCAAGGCAAAGGTAAAATATGGACTGTTTTATTCAGCCCCATGCTTTTCTTTTTGCCATATCCTTGCTTTTTTTGAAAGCAATAATCTCAACCAATAAAGAGTGAAAGATAATGGCTATTGATATGTTTATGAAGGTTGACGGTGTTACTGGCGAGTCGAAAGACTCAAATCACACTGGCTGGACCGATATTACCTCTTTCTCATGGGGTGCCTCTCAGCCAGGCAACATGTCTGTGGGCGGCGGCGGCGGTGCGGGTAAAGTTAACTTCAACGACCTGCACGTGAATGCACTGATCGACAAATCCACCACTGCGCTGCTGAAGAACTGCGCAAGCGGTAAGCATCTCACTAAAGTTGAACTCTCTATCTGTAAAGCGGGCGGTTCACAGGTTGAGTATGCGCGCATCACCCTGGAAGACGTTCTGGTGACCGCTGTGAATTACAATGGCTCCGACAACGGCGATACCCTGGGAATGACCTACTCCTTCCAGGCATCCAAAGTGAAGCAGCAGTACTGGGAGCAGAGTTCTTCCGGCGGCAAAGGCGCAGAAAGCAGCGCCGGCTGGGACATCAAAGGCAATAAAGAAGCGTAATATTGTTCGGCAGCCTCCCCTTGGGGGAGGCTTTAAAAGGAGTTTTGCTATGGCACATTTAAGACCTCAATTTTCAGCTGCCTGGAACCGCTTCTCAGAAGTTAATGTTTCCGTCGAGAAGGTTGGAGAAATATTGGGTGGAAAAGTAGAAGCAAATATCGCCGCCGGAATTTTCGAGAATGCCTGTCCAATCAGAATGAGCTATGTTCTTAATTACACTGGCGTTCCTGTTCCCGCAAACAGTCGTTATGCGACCGTAACGGGTAAAGACAAAAAGCGTTATATGTTTCGCGTCAACGATATGATGGACTTTTTAGTCGGCGCGTTTGGTCAGCCAGACCTGACAGTGAAGTCACCAAAACCCGGTTCATTTAACGGTAAACAGGGGATTATTGTTTTTCAGGGGAGTGGCTGGAGCAATGCCCGTGGGCACGTGACACTCTGGAACGGCAATATCTGCTCTGATACCTGTCACTTCCTGGGTGGCGCAGAAAATGGTAGTTTTGTTCCTGATGTTGCCTCCCTGTGGATACTGAAATGAAAAAATTACTGATGTTACTGGCTCTGACGCTATCTCCTGCAGTGCTGGCGATAACGCCTCCGGCGCCAGACTCCTTTAAGCAACCGCAGATTTTCAGCAACTGGCTTCTGAACCGCTGTGCAGGTAAAGCTGCCACTGACAAGGCTTTCAGCGATGATGCCTTCAAAAGTGCGTCAGCCTGGTTAGAGGTAAGCCATCTCCCTGTTGAAGCCTTCAGTGATGGCGATAAATTAATCAATGCGTATTTGAAGATGGATTTGACCGGCTCAGTCAAAGGAAGCTTCAATATGATGAAATGCACATTACTTTCGCAAAGCCAGGATGCTGAGGTTCTCTATAATAAATACAAAAAGTAATTTTCTTTTTTGGTAGAGGTCGAAGGATATTACAGCGTTAAACATTAGCAGTGAATTATCAAAGGAGATATGTTTAGTTAAATGGAATCGCTCATTACACCTGACGTTAAGCAGGACAGTGACCCCTGCAAGGAAATTTCCACATAATGAAAAAACTCATTGGTTTTATTATCATAGTGCTAATGAGTCTGCCTTTATTGTCTTTGGCTAAGTCGGTTTCACACTTCGAAGGAAAAAAATTCAGAGCGGATATTACCTATGACTGTGAGGAAGGTAACGTCAGTTGTGATAACGTTTCGCTTAAGTCAACAAGAGTAAAAGATAATTCATTGATAGTTCTTAAAGGTGAAACGATCAATACCAATTGCCCTGACGTCTGCGACTTCAGGGGCTATCGCTTCGCTAACGGTCAATATGATTATTCATTTTATCCAGACCAGAAGGGCGAGAGTCTTTGGGATTATATCGTGACATTCAAGGGTAAGGTTATTGCTCAGGATGTTGGGGTAATGAAATAGAGAAGCATATATAAATCCGATGTTATTGAGCGTGCGCTTGTACTCAGGGCTTGTACTCAGGGCTTGTACTCAGGGATAGAAGATAGCACAGGTGAGAATTTTAATGAGATCTTGTTTGTCTTTATTTTCGTGTATTACAGTTGTTTATGTTTTTCCCGTCCACGCAATGAGTGATTGTTCAATCGGTAACAACGATCAGGAAGTTTATTCCTGTGCCCAAAAAAACAAAAACGAAATTGAGCTTGATTTAAATGAAGAATATAAACTCGCTAAGACCAGAGTTGAAACGCTCTTTAAGGGTGATGGTAAAGAGTTAAGACAATATATGGATACGTTGACTGATGCTCAACGAGCCTGGCTGAAGTACCGGGATAATGACTGTAAACTGGCTTCGTATGCTGCAGATAAAGGAAGTGATTTAAGTAACGCTAATATTAGTATGTGCACTTCTGAGCTTAACGAGCAAAGAATCAAAAAATTGAAGTTGATTTCCTATCATTGATAGCAAAAATTGCTGAGCAAAGAATGAAGAAAATCTATGAAGTGGCTTTGATCGCTTTTGCTTTTTCCATGAGTGCTTCAGCGCTCGCTGAAAGTCCCTGTGCAAAACAGCCTTCAGACGGTGCGCTGTTCCAGTGTACTGTTCAGCAGAAAAAGCTGGCGGAAGATGACCTGAACAAAGAGTACCAGACGGCAAAAAAACGTATTGTGCAGATGTACGGCACGCAGAAAAAACTGGCTGATGACTATGTCGCTACGCTGGTGGATACGCAGCGCAGCTGGCTGAAATATCGTGACGGTCAGTGCAAGCTGGAAGCCTTTGCCGCCGAAGAAGGTAGCAATGCGAATGCGGTGGCGACCAACCTCTGCGTTATTCGCATTGACAAAGAGCGTACTGCTATTCTTAAGCAACTGCCTTACTGATTATATCGTCGTGCTCAGGCTTTACAGGCTGGGCACGATATTCTCTATAAGATAACCCTCTGCATTACGTTGTTATCAAATTAATTCATTTTCAGTAAGTAATTCCGTGTCGATTAAATCTAAGCTGGTTATTCACAATTGATTTTTATAATAATCAACCTCGGGTCTGTTTGAATCATTTGCATCTTCGGTTCATGGCGAATTAATGTTTTGACGAAGTGTCGTCATTAAAGGAAATAAGGCAGCACTTCTATTTAAATAGATAAATAAACTCAGCAAAAAATAATAAACCCCAACCCCAAAATTAAACTTTCCCGCTCCCTATACCCCGCGCCTTTCCCCGAGAGGTGCGCGGTATAGATGCCGAACCGCTAACCGCAGGAATCCGTTATGCGCTTTACGATAATAACGACTAAACCCGGCCAACAGCCGCCGCAAACTCATTGTGATTTCTTCCCGCCCGGCGGCACCATTGGTCGCGGCGTGGATAACAATCTGGTGCTGCCGGATGACGACCGAACGCTCTCCCGGCTGCAGGCCATTGTGCACATCACGGCTAACGGCGAATGTCGCCTGACTAATCGTGGCAATGTGACGCGCGTGTTGCTCAACGATATTCCGCTGGAACGCGGTCGTCAGGTTGAGCTGCAGGATGGGGACATTCTGGGCATCGATGATTATCAGCTGCTGGTCAGCGATCTCAACAGTGCACAGCAGCCGCAGGCTGAAAGGGCGGTTCCGCGTCCGGAGCCGGTCCAGCCCGCAGCGGCTCCTCGTGAAACGGCAGCCGAAAAAGCGAGCACTACCGCTGCCATCCCCAGCGAAATCTGGGACAGCCTGGCGAAAGAGTTTTCGATCTCCGACGATCTCTCTAAACGCAAAGCCGCGCCGGAGATGCCGGATGCCCATCCGCTGACCGCGCCTGCCATGCCAGACCGGAATCCGGAAGATCCACTGGCACAGCTGATCAACGATGCGCCGCTGGATTATGGTCAGCAGCCTAAAAACAGCAGCCTGTTTGATGACGGTGATGCGCTGTTCGCGCAGCAGAGCATTTTTGACGACCGCACGCCGAGCACGCTGGCGGCTCAGCAGAACAGTGCGCCGAAGCAGGCTGAAACGCCCACTGCTGAACTGGATCCACTGAGCCTGTTCGACGGCGTGAGCAGTGCGGATGTGCGCAACCATGATGATCCATTAGGACTGATGATGGGGAACGCGGTGCCGCTGGCGCAGCCGGAGCCAGCGAAACCGGCGACGCTGCAGGTGCCGCCTCAGCAAGAGACAAAGCCTGAGCCGGTTGCCGCACGCTCACCTGAGCAGGCTTCCGTCAGCCTGGACGAAATGGATCACTCTCCGCTGTTCAGCGGCGTCGACTTACCCGTTGATGACCAGCCTCATAGTGAAGTCCCGCGCCAGACGCTGCTGGCGGATGAGGCGGAATCCGGTCAGACAGACGCCGTTAATCCGCAAAACGACTACGGCGGCATTACGCTGCCGACGCCGCAGGCGGTGCAGCGTGCTCCCTCACCGACGCCGAAAGGGCGGCTGCGCATTGATCCGGTTGCCTCGGGTCACCGGCATGCCGCCGCCGTGCAACCCTCCACATCCAGCCAGAGCAGCGGTGATGCCCTGAAAGGCGAACTGCTGGACGCGCTGCTGGAAGGCATGGGCCTGCGCGATCTGCAGCCGACGCCGCAGTTTGACCGCGAGCAGATGCTGCAGTTTGGTCAGATGCTCAGCATGTTCTCGCAGGGCACGGTCGCGCTGCTGTCATCGCGCTCGATCCTCAAGCGCGGCGTCAAGGCCGACATGACGGTGATCCTCGACGACGCCAACAACCCGTTCAAGCTGCTGCCATCCGGCAAAACCGTCCTGATGCAGATGTTCGGCAGCCGGATGCCGGGCTTTATGCCACCGCGTCAGGCGGTGCGGGATGCGCTGATTGATTTGCAGGCGCACCAGCTGGGCATGATCGCCGGTATCCGCGCCATCATCGCCTCAATGCTGCAATCCTTTAACCCTGAGCAGCTGGAAGAGGAGGCGCGTCAGGCGGGGTCGGTTTCACGTATCGGCCTGCCGGGCAGCCGTAAAGCGGCGCTGTGGGAACATTTTGTTGAGCGCTACGGCGAGACAGCGGGCGAGATCGAAGACGATTTCCACACCCTGTTTGGCGAAGCGTTTCTGCACGCCTATGACCTGGAAGTTAATCAGTACAAAGACTCACAAACCCACACGGATGACGCATGAATATCACTATTGCCTCGACGTCGAACCAGGGCGATCGCGCCAGTAATCAGGATCAGATCGGTGATGTCATCGGTAAGCGTTCCGCCTGTTTTGTGGTGTGCGACGGTGTGGCAGGGTTTCCCGGCGGTGACAGAGCGGCTGCCATCGCCCGCAGCAGCCTGCTGGAAGCGTTCGATGGCGATGCGCACCTCAATGCGCAGTCGATTCGCAACTACGTTAATCACGCGAATCACGCCATACGGCAGCAGCAGAAAGCCAGCAGCGAGCACAGCCGGATGGGCACCACGCTGGTCAGCCTGTTCATCGATCGCGACTACCACCTTGCCTGCTGGGCGCATGCCGGTGACAGCCGCCTTTATCTGTTTCGCCGCGGCTATCTCTATCTGGTCACCACCGACCACAGTCTGGTGCAGCAGATGAAAGATGCCGGACATCGCACCGAAGGCATCAACAGCAATCTGCTCTATTTTGCGCTGGGGATGGGTGATGAGCAGCGCGACGCCAGCTACAGCGACGTGGTCGGGATTGAGGATGGCGATGCCTTTCTGCTCTGCACCGATGGTTTCTGGCACGGCGTGACGCTGGAGCAGATGCAGCAGTCACTGCACATGGTGAATACGCCGGAAGAGTGGCTGACGCTGATGCAGCAAATCATCAAAAACGATCAGTCAGATCAGGGGCAGCAGGATAATTTTAGCGCACTGGCCGTCTGGATCGGATCGCCCCAGGACACCACCTTGCTGCACTCGCTCTCTGAAGCGGCGCAGTTCTTCCCTCTGCGAGATTGAGAACGCCAACATGAAATATGGATTACTGGGTCTGGCTGCGCTGCTGCTCAGCACGCACGCTTATGCTGAAAACTATCGCATCGTTCAGTCCCCGGCACAGAAACTGGATGTCTGGATTGATGACGTCAAAAACAATCAGCTGTCGAGCTGGTGCAACAGCACCATTAACCTGCGCATCGTCACCCTGGGTGAGAAAAACGCGTCGGTGCTGAAAGCGTTTCTGCCGCGGGTGGCCGGCCTGATGGCGTCGCAGTGTAAACCGCTGCAGCAGCTGCACTGGCAGCTGACCGATACAGAGGGCAGTGAAATCGCCACCGGCAGTGCCGCCCGGGCGCAGCAGTGGAAAACTGTGGTGACGCCGCCCGCACCGCCTGCACAACAACAGCCAGCCACGGCTGCCGTGCCTGCGGACCCATTGGTCAATGCCGCCCAGGCGGACACCTCGCCATGGCTGCAGTTCAGCCTGCTCGACGGCTGCCATTTCCGCACCTGGTGGCAGCATCCGGCGCAGGGCGGCGCGCTTTTTGTGCCGGCTAAGCAGGGGCTGGTCTGCGGTTCCGATGGCTGGCTCAGCGGACACAGCCGCCTGACGCAGCAGGGTAACGGCGCACCGGCAGCCGTCGGTGTGACCTTCCTGCAGGGCTTCCCGGTGATGGGGCTGAACAGTCAGTCGTCTACCGCCGAACTGCACATCACCACGGTTAACAGCGAGCGCATGGTGCTGAGTAACGAAAAATCCCCGGATAGCTGGCTGGTTCTGCCCTTCAGCAACCGTTTTAACGGCTGGCAGGCGGCCCGTCAGGTGGTGGTGATAATGCCCGCCAGTGAAGCCGCTGATGAGAGTGCTTTGCAGGCACGTCTGCAGGAAGTCCGCAAAGTCTGGTCACCGTGGGTCAGCGGCAATACCACGCTGAGCGTACAGCTGGTGGAAAAACTGCACCCCGAACTGAAAGATCCCGCCGCTGCGGTCTACCGCACCCTTAACTGACGCAAAAGGAGTTTGCATGGAATCCTTACAACATCATCTTGCGAACGCCACGCTCAGCGAGACGCTGGCTGACGTTACCCGCCAGATTCAGGCGAATCCGGCGAACGCCGATCTGCGCGCCGCCTTTGTACAGTTACTCTGTCTGGCGGGCAACTGGACGCGCGCGCAGACGCAGCTGCAATCCTGGCTGGCGTTAAGCCCGCAGGCGCAACCAACGGTTAATCTGTTGCAGCAGGCGATCGCCGGTGAGCTGCAGCGTGACGCCGTGCTGCGTGGCGAGGCACAGCCGGTACTGCCGGGCAGCGCCTGGCACTGGTGCGACACGCTGCTGGCCGCGTTACAGGCCGAAACCGCGGGTGATGTCGCACACGGCAGCGCACTGCGTGCTGAAGCACTCGACCTCGCGGCGGCCAATCCCGGCACCGCGTCCGGGCAGGAGCAGCCCATTGCCTTCAGCTGGCTGATGGATGGCGACAGTCGTTTCGGGCCGGTGTGTGAAGTGATCAATCAGGGCCGTTATTACTGGATCCCGTTTGCCGCCATTCGTGAGATGCAGTTCCAGGCACCCGCCAGCGTCACCGATCTGGTGTGGCGTCATACCCGGGTGCAGCTGGTAGATGGCAGTGAGCAGGTGTGTCAGATCCCGGCGCGCTATTCGCTGCTGGCGGGTGCGGAAGAGCGTTTTCTGCGCGCCAGCGTCACCGACTGGCAGCCGCTGGGCAACGATCCGGACCAGTTTATCGGCCAGGGACAAAAAATGTGGCTCAGCGACAGCGTGGAATTCTCGCTGCTGACCCTGCAGCAGGTCTCGTTCGACAACGTTGAGTCCGCCAATGAGCCATGATTCAGACGCGCATAACGACGGCTATGCCCAGTTGCATGGCGGCTTTGGTGCGCGCAAAAAGCGCGATGTGCTAACCGCCCGCGACAAGCTGCAATCCTCCCTGCTGGACCGCCTGACCGACAACGCGCCGGACAGGCAGCAGGAGGCGGAGAACAGCATGCTGATCAGCCACAGTACGCTGCGCCGCCACGTGCTGCGCGATCTGCAGTGGCTGTTTAACACCATCAACAACGAAGCGCAGCAGGATCTGGGCGGTTTTGATCAGGTGCAGCGCTCTGTCTGGAACTTCGGCGTAGCGCCGCTGGCCGGGCAGAACGTCTCCGATATCGAATGGCAGGATATGCAGCGCAAAATGACCAACGCCATTCTGCACTTCGAGCCGCGCATTCTGCCGCAGGGTTTGCAGGTGCGCTGCGTCAGCGATCTCGGCTCGCTTAGTCTGCACAACGTACTGTCGATTGAGATCAAAGGGCGGCTCTGGTGCGTGCCTTATCCGCTGGCGTTTCTGTTCCGCACTCAGGTTGATCTGGAGAGCGGCCATTTCGAACTTCAGGATGCAGGGTAATCATGGACAGCAATCTGCTCGACTATTACAACCGTGAACTGGCTTACCTGCGCGAGATGGGGGCGGAGTTCGCGACGCGTTACCCGAAAGTGGCAGGTCGTCTTGGCATGCATGGCATCGACGTGGCGGACCCTTATGTCGAGCGGCTGATGGAGGGATTCGCCTTCCTGACATCGCGTGTGCAGCTGAAGATGGATGCGGAGTTTCCGCGCTTCTCGCAGCGCCTGCTGGAGATGATTGCGCCCTCCTATCTCTCGCCAACGCCGTCAATGGCAATCGCGCAGCTCACGCCGGACAGCCGTAAGGGTGACATCACCCAGGGCTTTCGCGTGCCGCGCGGCACCATGATGGAGAGCCAGAACCTGAAAAAAACCGGGGTGACCTGCAGCTACACCACCGCACACGATGTGGTGTTGCATCCCCTGCGGATCAGCGAAGTCACTCTCGGCGGCGTGCCGGGCGATCTGCCCTCTGGTGAGCTGAAACTGGGTGGCCTTGGCGCGGCCAGTGCGCTGCGCATCCGCATCAGCTGCGAAGGGATCTCCTCATTGAGTCAGCTCAGTATGGATGACCTGATGCTGTTCCTGAGCGGCCCCGATATCCAGGCGCTGAAGCTGCTGGAGCTGCTGATGCAGCACCGGGTCGGCATCGTGCTGCAGTCCGCAGAGCAGCGGCCGCAGCGTCAGGTGCTGACGGATGAAGCCCTGCAGCAGGAGGGATTTGCGCCAGAGCAGGCGCTGCTGCCGGACGATCTGCGCAACTTCGACGGTTATCGCCTGTTGCAGGAGTATTTTGCGTTTCCGGCGCGTTTCCAGTTTATCAGCCTGAGTCAGCTCGGCCCGTTCCTGCGCCGCTGCGACAACGCCACGGCGTTCGACATCATCATCCTGCTCGACAAAGCGGACAGCGCGCTGGAAAGCGTGGTCGATCACAGCCATCTGGCGATGCACTGCACGCCGGTTATCAATCTGTTCCCGAAAACCGCCGAGCGCCTGAAGGTCAGCGACAGCCAGCATGAATATCATCTGGTGGTGGATAACATCCGGCCGCTGGATTACGAAGTGCATTCGGTACAGCGGCTGTTCGCTACCGTGGAAGGTCAGCGGGAAGAGCAGGTTTTCCGCCCGTTCTGGAGCACCTTCAGCGGTGACCAGGGTAATTACGGTGCTTACTTCTCGCTGCGACGCGAACAGCGCACCCTGTCAGAGCAGGCGCAGCGCTATGGCACGCGCACCGGTTACATCGGTTCTGAAGTCTTTCTGTCGCTGGTGGATGAGCATCACGCGCCGTGGCGCGATGACGTGCGTTATCTCTCCGCCGAGGTGATGTGTACCAGCCGCGATCTGCCGCTGATGCTGCAGCAGGACCAGGGCAACTTCGTGATGCCGGACTCGATTCCGGTGTCGGAGCTGAAACTGTGCAAAGGGCCGACCCCGCCGCGTCCGGCGCTGGCCGAAGGCCTTTCTGCATGGCGGCTGATCAGCCATCTGCAGATGAACTACCTCAGCCTGATGGACAGCAGCGACGGAGAAGGCGCGGCGGCGCTGCGCCAGCTGCTGAGCCTCTACGCTAACCTGGCGGAAGCGCCGGTTTCCCGCCAGATTGACGGCATCCGTCACTGTACGCTCAGCGCGGTTAACCGCCGCGTGCCGGAGCCGGGTCCGGTGGTGTTTGCGCGCGGCGTCAGCATCACGCTGGAAGTGGATGAGCAGGCGTTTTCGGGTGCCAGCCCGTGGCTGTTTGGCAGCGTGCTGGAGCGGGTCTGTGGCCGCCTCGTGGCACTGAACAGCTTCACGGAGTTCACCCTGAACAGCCAGCAGCGCGGTGAAGTGGGCTACTGGCCACCGCGCATGGGCCGGAAAGCGCTGATATGAGTGGCGAAAAAGTCATTACGCTGCCGCGGCTGACGCGACTGCCGGATGATTTCTGGCAAAAAGTGATGGCCGCGCCGTGGCGCTACGATCTGTTCCAGCTGCTGCGGCGGCTGGATGCGCAGGGCGGTCAGCGTTATCCGCTGGGCCGTGCGCCGCTGCCGAAGTTCGAATCGGTGCGCATCGGTCAGACGCCGTCACTGGCGTTTGCGCCTGCCACAGTCGCCAGCGCCACACCACGTGAAGAGGTGGGACGCCATGAGCTGTCGATTTACAGCTTTGGTTTGTTTGGCCCCAACGGGCCGCTGCCGACCCATCTGACCGAATATGTGCACGAACGCATTGTGCATCATCAGGATCACAGCCTGTCGGCGTTTGCTGACCTGTTCCATCATCGCGCCACGCTGCTGTTTTATCGCGCCTGGGCGGATGCGCAGCCGACCGTGTCGCTGGATCGCCCCGACGACAGCCGCTTCCTGAACTATCTCGCCTGCCTGGCGGGCATCGGTTTACCGGCGCAGCAGCAGGCCAGCTCACTGAGCCTTCATGCGCGGCTGATGCTGGTGGGCCATCTCAGCCGTCACGGTCACGATGCCGAAGGGCTGGTGCGCATTCTCCGCCACTACTTTGGCGTGCCGGTCCGGCTGACGCATAACCTGCCGCACTGGCTGACGCTGGACAGCCGCGATCAGGCGCGGCTTGGCGCAGGACGCCACATGCCCCGGCTGGGTGCCTCTGCTTTTCTCGGCGTGGCGGTGCGCGACGTGCAGCACCGTTTTCGCCTGCACCTGGGCCCGCTCAGCGCCGCGCAGTATGCCCGTTTTCTGCCGGATGCCCCCGGCGCGCAGGAAGTGCGCGACTGGGTACGTCACTACCTTGGCATCGAAATGCAGTGGGATCTCAGTCTGATCCTGGCCGCAGACGCGGTGCAGGGTGTGGCGCTGGGTGGCGCTGCCCGGCTTGGTTACACCAGCTGGCTGGGGCAGATGCCACAGCTGCAGGATCGAGAAGATTTTATGTTTGAGGTTGAGGCAGCTTCGCGCTAGCCCAGCCGCTTTCCCTGTTACACAGCCTGCGTCTTTCATTGAAGAGAGCCCCCTATGTCAGAAATCAGCCGTGCCGTGCTATTCGGCAAACTGGATACGCTGTTATTTACCTCGCTGGAAAGCGCCACCGCCTTTTGCAAACTGCGCGGCAATCCCTATGTTGAACTGGTGCACTGGCTGCATCAGCTGATGCAGCAGCAGGATGGCGACTTACAGCAGGTCATCACACATTTTTCACTGGATGAAAAGGCCCTGACTCAGGACATCGTTGCTGCGCTGGATCGTCTGCCGCGCGGTGCCAGTGCGGTCTCCGACCTCTCCGAGCATATCGACAGCGCCGTCGAGCGGGCGTGGGTTTACGCCTCGCTGAAATATGGCGCGACCCGCATTCGCGGCGGCCATCTGCTGATTGGCATGCTGAAAACCTTCAACCTGGCCAGCGTGCTGAAAGGCATCTCCGGCCAGTTCAGCCGCGTCAACGCCGATGCGCTGCTGGAGCAGTTCGACACGCTGCTGAGCAGCAGCAAAGAAGCGCAGCAGGCGCTGAGCGCACCGGCGGATGCCGCTGGCGCATTGCCAGCGGCCAGCGGCAGCACGCTGGAACAGTACGGGCAGGATCTCACTGCACGTGCCTGTGAAGGCCGCATCGATCCGGTGACCGGCCGTGACGATGAGATCCGCCAGATGGTCGATATCCTGATGCGTCGTCGTCAGAACAACCCGCTGCTGACCGGTGAAGCGGGTGTCGGCAAAACCGCGGTGGTCGAAGGCCTCGCCCTGCGTATCGCGGCGGGCGATGTGCCTGCGCCGCTGCGCGATGTGCAGCTCTGGCTGCTGGATATCGGCCTGCTGCAGGCCGGTGCCGGGATGAAAGGGGAATTTGAAGCGCGACTGCAGGCGCTGATCAATGAGGTACAGTCCAGTCCGACGCCGATTGTGCTGTTTGTGGATGAGATCCACACCCTGGTCGGCGCGGGCGGTCAGCAGGGAACCGGCGATGCCGCCAACCTGCTGAAACCGGCGCTGGCGCGCGGCCAGCTGCGCACCATCGGCGCGACCACCTGGGCCGAATACAAAAAGTACATCGAGAAAGATCCGGCGCTGACCCGTCGCTTCCAGACCGTGCAGGTGCAGGAGCCGGATGAAGCTAAAGCGATTCTGATGCTGCGCAGCACCGTCAGCGCGCTGGAAAAACACCATCGGGTGCTGCTGCTGGATGATGCGGTCAGTGCAGCGGTGAAACTGTCCCATCGTTACATTCCGGCGCGCCAGTTGCCGGATAAAGCCGTGGCGCTGCTGGATACCGCCTGCGCCCGCGTGGCGGTCAGTCAGGGCGCGCAGCCTGCGGCGCTGGAAGATTGCCTGCACCGTCTGGCCTCGCTGGAGATTGAAGCAGAGATCATTGAACGTGAAATTAAGGTCGGCCTCGGTGACGTCACCCGCCAGCAGGCGATTGCCGGCGAGCGTGCAGCGATGGAAGCCGAACGCGATGCGCTGCAACAGCGCTGGCTGCAGGAGCGCGAACGGGTCGAGACCCTGATTGCGCTGCGCGCCCGCTGTGTGACCGAAGAGGATGCGGAGCTGCGTGAACAGCGTGATGCAACACAGCAGCAACTCACTGCGCTGCAGGGCGACACGCCGTTGCTGTTTGCCGCCGTCGATGCGGGTGTAGTGGCTGCCGTGGTGTCGGACTGGACCGGCATTCCGCTGGGCCGGATGGTGAAGAATGAGATCGACGCCGTCCTGAATCTGGCTGATACCCTGAACCAGCGCGTCATCGGCCAGCGTCACGGTCTGGAGCTGATCGCGAAGCGGGTTCGCACCACGCGCGCGCGCCTCGACAACCCCAACAAGCCCGCAGGCGTCTTTATGCTGTGCGGCCCATCCGGTGTCGGTAAAACCGAGACGGCGCTGGCGCTGGCCGAGTCGCTGTATGGCGGCGAGCAGAACATTATCACCATTAACATGAGCGAGTTTCAGGAGGCGCACACCGTCTCAACGCTGAAAGGTGCCCCGCCGGGTTACGTCGGTTATGGCGAGGGCGGCGTGCTGACCGAAGCCGTTCGCCGTCGTCCCTATAGCGTGGTGCTGCTGGATGAGATTGAGAAAGCGCATCCGGATGTGCATGAGCTGTTCTTCCAGGTGTTCGACAAAGGCTGGATGGAGGATGGCGAAGGTCGCCACATCGATTTCCGCAACACCATCATCATTCTGACCTCGAACGTCGGCACGCAGTTGATCAGCGCCATGTGCGCCGATCCTGAACTGATGCCCGATTCCGATGCCCTGAGTACCGCGCTGCGTAAGCCGCTGCTGGAGGTTTTCCCGCCTGCGCTGCTGGGTCGTCTGCTGGTGGTGCCTTATTACCCGCTCAGCGATGACATGCTGGCGGAGATTGTGCGGCTGCAGCTGGCGCGTATTGTGCGTCGTCTGGCCGAGAACCATGGCATTGAAGCGCAGATCGACGAGTCGGTGGTCAGCCAGATCGTGCAGCGCTGCACTGAAGTAGAGTCGGGCGGTCGCATGGTCGATGCCATCCTCACCAACACACTGCTGCCGCAGATGAGCCAGATACTGCTGAGCGCCCACGCCCGCGATGAACGCTATCGCCGCGTTGAGGTGCGTTGTGAGCAGGGCGAATTTGTCTGCCAGTTCGCTGTTTAAAGCCTAGTCATCAGAGAGTTTTCGAATATGTCGGAACATGATCAACCCCTGAATGTCCCCAACGCCCTGCCGCTGGGTTACCGCTTCAATGAGTTTGAAATCAAAGAGGTCATCGGCGGTGGCGGCTTTGGCATCGTCTATCGCGCCTGGGATCACCAGCTTGAGCGCGATATCGCCATTAAAGAATTTATGCCCGCCTCGCTGGCGGTGCGCAGCGATGACCTGAATCTGGTGCTGCGCAGCGAGCGGTTCAGCAAAACGTTTCACGCCGGACTGAACAGCTTTATTCAGGAGGCGCGGCTGCTGGCGCGCTTTAATCATCCGAACCTGCTGCACGTGCTGCGTTTCTGGGTGCAGAACGACACCGCCTATATGGGCACGGTGTTCTACAGCGGCACTACGCTCTCGAACTTCAGCGAACGTCATCCGCAGTCGGTGAATGAGGCCTGGATTCGCCGCATGCTGCCGCCTCTGCTGGGCGCGATTAAAACTATCCATGAAGCGGGATATCTGCACCGCGATATTTCGCTGGATAACATCCAGATCCAGAGCAGCGGCGAGCCGATCCTGCTGGACTTCGGGTCGGCGCGTAAAACCATCGGCAACCTGTCGGATGAGAGCGAGACCATGCTGCGTCCCGGCTATGCGCCGATTGAGCAGTACAGCGACAACGATGAGAGCGAGCAGGGCGCGTGGACCGATATTTACGCGCTGGGCGCGGTGCTGCATACGCTGATTACCGGTGCGCCACCGCCGGTGAGCGTGGTGCGCAGCATCGAAGATAACTATCAGCCGCTGGTGCAGCGTCGTCTGGCGGGCTACTCCACCGCGCTGCTCAGCGCCGTGGATCGCGCGCTGGCGCTGAAACCGGAAGATCGTCCGCAGAGCATTGATGATTTTGCTGTGCTGATGGCGCTGCCGGAGCGCGAACCGGAACCGCTGCTCAGTGCAAAAATGAGCGGGCCGGGCACCATGCTGGTGCCGATCGAAGAAGAGGCGGTCATCCCGCCCGCCTCGCCGCTGAAAACGCTGCTGGGACATCGCTTTGCGCTGCCGGGCCTGGTGGCCGCGGGTGTGCTGGTCGGCCTGTGCACCGGTCTGCTGATGTCCCGTGGTGATGACCAGACGGCGCCGGCTGAGACCGCGCAAAACAGTGCGCCTGCCGCCAGCGTCGCACCGGTTAATCAGCCGGTGGCTGCGCCACCGACGCAGCCAGAGACCCCGCCGGATACCGTTACCAGCGCGCCGGCTCAGACTGCTGAGCCTGCGCAGACCGCCGCACGTGAACCCGATCCTCAACCGGCACCGCCGCCCGCGCCGGTCGCTCAGGTCTATATCCGTCTGCAACAGGGTGAACGCGTTCAGGTGAACGGTCAGCCTCAGGCGCTGGTCCCGGCGGTGAACGGCTTTGCCACGCTGCAGCTGGCACCGGGTAACTACACCTTTGCCATCAGCGGCCAGAGCGGCACCCGTCAGCAGACGCTGAACATCAGCGAAGAAGGCGTCTGGTTGCTCGATCCACACAGTTAATAGTCAGGGATTACTTATGTTCTCACGCATTACTGCACAGCTGCCGGCGGACGGCCTGCTGTTCCACACGCTCACGGGCAGCGAGACGCTGTCCCGTCCGTTTGTGCTCACCGCCGAACTGCTGGCCACCGACGCGCGCATCGACCGTCACGCCCTGCTGGGCAAGCCGGTAACCTTTTCGCTGCCGACCGATGGCCTGATGAGCGCGCTGAGTCCGCGCTACCTTAACGGCAAAATCACCCGGGTAGCGTTGCGCAGCCAGGAGCTGAGCGGCACGCGCTACGCGGTCTACCAGCTGACGGTGGAGCCGGACCTGTGGCCGATGCGGCGCGACCGCAACCTGCGCATCTTCCAGAGCCAGACGGTGCCGCAGATTGTGCAGACGCTGCTGAAGGAGTACGCGGTCAGCGTTGAGACGCGCCTGGCGGGTAACTACCGGGTGTGGGAGTACTGCGTGCAGTATCAGGAGAGCAGCCTGGACTTTATCAGCCGCCTGATGGAGCTGGAGGGGATTTACTACTTCTTCCGCCACGAGGCGGACAAACATACGCTGGTGCTGTGCGACGCGCCGGACCAGCATCAGGCGTTTCCGGGCTATGAGACCATCGCCTATCACGTCACCCCGTCGGGCGGCGTGGTCACGGAAGAGGGCATCAGCCAGTGGTCGCTGGCGGAGAGCGTGACGCCGGGAATCTACAGCACCGACGACTACGACTTCCGCAAGCCGAACGCGTGGATGCTGCAGGCGCGGCAGAATCCGGCGTCGCCGGTGCCGGGCTCGGTGGACGTCTACGACTGGCCGGGGCACTTTGTTGACCACAGCCACGGCGAGGCCTATGCGCGCATCCGTCAGGAGGTGTGGCAGGCCGAGCACCACAGCGTCAGCGGGTCGGGCACGGCCACCGGCATCGCACCGGGCTTTACCTTCTCCATCATCAACGCGCCGCACTTCAGCGACAACGGCGAGTACCTGGTGACCTCGGCCACCTATGACTTCGCCGAGAACTCCTACGCCAGCGGCGACACCGGCGAGAGCCGCCACAACATCCACTTCACGGTGCTGCCGTCGTCGGTGACGTACCGCACGCCGCCGGAAACGCCGTGGCCGAAAA